>NC_005027.1:3171875-3806250 GCF_000196115.1 Rhodopirellula baltica SH 1 | reverse complement strand
GCCATGCGATTCCGATCGAAGCGGTGTCCATCGACTTTGATTGGGTGGATGAATCTGATTCTGATGATGATGCGGTCGCGAACCAGACGCTTCGATGCACCGCGACGGCTCGCACGACGGCGAAAACCGGCATCGAGATGGAAAGTCTGACCGCCGCCAGCACCGCCGCTCTGACCGTGTACGACATGCTGAAATCGGTCGATCGAGCGATGGTCATCGACCAAGTGCGGCTGGAGTCGAAATCCGGTGGGAAGAGCGGCGACTTTCGTCGAGACACAGGCGACAAAGCCTGAGCTCGCCGCAGGTGAATCAGCGGAATGCATTTTCAGCTGAGAATTCGAGGTTGTCCTCGGGGCTTGCCTTCGGTTTAAGTCGTACGGGGGTATTCAGAAATGCCCTGTCGCCTGATGATTGGCGGTTTTCTGTTTTTGTCTAGTTTCACTGGTCGCGTCATGGATCGGTCTGTGGTCCCTCCGTCTTCGAAATCCACCGTCTCTAAGCGAACGGCCGATTCTGACTCATCCGTTGCCTCTTCGGATGCAGTCTCCAGTGCGCATGGCACGAGCGGGGAAGTCAGTCCGCTTCGATCGATCTACGCACCGATTGTGGAATCTTTGGCCGCCGTCGACGCTCGTCTGCATCGCGAATTGCAATCTCGCTACGAAGCGCTGGTGCCAGTTCTGCGTCACGGAACACAGTTGGGCGGAAAGCGTCTGCGTCCGGCGTTGCTGTTGCTTTCGGGGGCCGCGATGCACGCCGATCGGACGTCGAAAAACCCTTTGACGACTGAAGAATTGGCTACGACCGAAGATCACATCGTGATGGCGACGGTTGTCGAAATGGTTCACACCGCGACGCTGATCCATGATGATGTTTTGGACAAAGCAGCAACGCGTCGACATGTCCCCACGATCAATGCTCGTTGGAACGACGACACCAGCATTTTGCTGGGCGATTATCTGTTCGCTCAGAGTTTCTATCTTGCCGCGACGCTGCCGTCGACGCTGGCATGTCGTTTGGTTGGCCAAGCGGCCCAGAAGGTTTGCGAAGGCGAACTGCGTCAAGTTCTCGGACGCGATTGGCTGGATATCGATGAAGAAACCTATCTCGACATCATTCGCGGTAAAACGGCCGAGTTGACTCGCGTATCATGTCAGATTGGTGCGGATCTCAGTGGCGGCGATGAGAGCCAAGTCGAAGCGTTTGCTCGGTTTGGCAACGATCTGGGCATCGCCTTCCAAATCGCGGACGATTTTCTCGACTTGTGGGGTGACGACGACGACGTGGGCAAAACGTTGGGAACCGATCTGCAGCAGGGTAAAATCACGCTGCCGTTGATCAGGCTGCTGCGTCATGAAGACACCACGGTCGCGACCGCTGCGTTGGATGCGTTGCGTTTGTCGCCGGAAGATCGGCTCGCGCGAGTGATGCCGTTGCTGCGAAAGAGCGATGCGGCAGAATACACGCGAAAGGTTGCCGAGTCCTATCGTCGGAGTGCCATTGAAGCGATCAGCGGATTCGCTCCTTCGTCAGCCTTGGAATCATTGAAGACGATCGCTGATTTCGCGGTCGATCGCCGGTTCTAGAACCAGCGGGGATTTGCGTCGGCCATTCAGGCCGTTGAACGCGTTTATTCTCTCCTCGGTATCGACCGGAAAACAGATCGGCCGTAAGACGGGCTTCCAAGTCCGCCGGTGCCTGACGCTTGTTTCCTGCTGATTGCTTAGCCGTCGAAGCGGCTCAGGCACAGCGTCACGTTTTGGCCACCAAAGCCGAAGCTGTTGTTCAGTGCGTGTTTGATCTCGGCTGGGCGAGCTTCATTGGGCACGTAGTCCAAATCGCAGTCCGGGTCCGGTGTCTCTTGGTTGATCGTCGGCGGCAAAACCGAATCGCGAATCGCCATCAGGCACACGATCATCTCGGTCACACCCGCGGCCGCGATCAGGTGGCCCATCATGCTCTTGGTGCTGCTAACGGGAGTCTGTTCGGCATGCTCGCCAAACACCTCGCGACAAGCTTTGGTTTCAACGCGGTCGTTGACTTTGGTGCTGGTTCCGTGAGCGTTGACGTAACCGATGTCGGACGGATTGAGTCCCGCGTCGGCGATTGCCATTCGCATGGACCCGATGCCGCCGTGACCGTCCGGCGGGATGTCGGTGATGCGATAGGCGTCGGCGGTTGTGCCGTAGCCGGCAACTTCCCCGTAGATCGTTGCACCACGTTTCTTGGCTGATTCGAGTTCTTCCAGCACGACCATGGCGGAGCCTTCACCCAGCACAAAACCGTTGCGGCCCGCGTCAAAGGGGCGACTGGCCTTGGTCGGATCGTCGTTGCTTTCGCTCAACGCCGTCAGCAAGTTGAATCCGGTCACACCAAACGGGTGAATCATGCTGTGCGTTCCGCCCGCCAACATCGCATCGGCTTCGCCGCGACGGATGATTTCGGTGGCTTCGCCAACGGCTTGGCTGCTGGCCGCACATGCGGTCAGGCAGTTGAAGTTTGGGCCCTGTGCGTTGAAGCGGGCGGCGAGGTGCGCCGCGGGCATATTCGGTTCTTGTTCCAGTTCTTTGGCTGGATCGAGCAGGCTCAATCCGGCGGCAATGAACTTGGTTGGGTCGTAGGTTCCGTCGGCCAGTGCCGCAACCATCATTTTGCTGAACGTGTTGAAGTCTTGGTTGCCTTCACCACTGCCCAAATAAACGCCGATTCGCGTGGGATCCTTGATCGACGACAGGACACCGCTGTCCTTCATCGCTTGAGTGGCAGCCGCAATCGCAAATTGCGTGTGACGTCCGCGTTGGACGTGTTTTTCACCGTCTTCAACCGCTTTGGTGATGTCCCAGTTTTTGATTTCCGCACTGATTCGCGTGGGGAAACCGCTGGCGTTGAACAGCGTCGTGGGCGCAACGCCACTGCCGCTTTCTTGCAGGCCAGACCAAACGGTGGCGACATCCCAACCCATTGGGTTGATCATACCGATTCCGGTGACGACGACTCGGCGACGCGACGACATGGACGTTTACAGATTTTCGTGAAAAGGAATCGGTTCTCCGTCAGCCGTGACGGCGACGTGAAAGAAGTTCATCATCCGCATCATGGCCAGCAAATCGCCAGGATTGAAGAGCGGCCCATCGATTAAATGGCCTTCCTCGAGGAAGGCAAACATCAGGTCGACTTCGGCTTGCAATTCACCATCGCAGTGGCTGGTACCGGTGACGGTTGCACCACTTTCTTGGGTGCGTTCCAGTTTGACATGATACTGCAACGAATCGCCAGGTCGCGCAGGTGCATAGTACTTCGCACTGCCGACCTTGGCCAAAACGACCCGTTTGGTGAATCCAAACTTCTCGTGCACCAGGATCCCGCCCAATTGAGCGAGACCCTCGATGATGAGAGTTGGCGGAAGCATCGTGTAGCCGAGGCAGTAATCGTCAACGACCTCTTCGTCCAACGCGACGTTCTTCACGCCGGACGCATGAGAACCGCTCACAAATTCGGTGAAGCGATCCACCCAAAACCATCGCATGGCAGGCTGCCTTCGGTTGTTACGCGGATGCTTACTGGTTGACTTTGCTGTCGACGTAATTGCACAAGTCGCCAACGGTTAACAAGTTGCCGAAGTCTTGAACCCGTGGGTTTTCTTGGAATTTCGACAAGTCGGCCCAAGGCATCCGCTTCTTAAGTTCCGCCATCCCGTCAGCGGTGACAACACCGTCTTGAACGTATTGGCTGTTCGTCAGAATGTCTTCAGGCGACAGTTCTTCGCGAGGAATTTGGATGTCGAAAGCTTTCTCGAGCTTGAACACGATGTCCAAGAAGTCGATTGATTCGGCACCGAGATCGCCCACCAAAGTGGCATCGCGAGTGGTTTCGTCATCGTCGACACCCAATGCGTCAACGAGAGCTTCTTGGACCTTGGTGAAAATTTCGTCTTCTGAGAGCGCCATCGTGCGTTCCTAATCCTAAGTGTGTTTCAAACAGAGTGAGGGGTCATGGTCGGCGATATGTTCTCGCCGGGACGGCGCAGGGCCATCGCGGCGGGTGAGTCGCTGAACAAGGAAAAAAATTGCTCGCGAGAGAGTCGTTGAACGTCCGCGTCGGTACCAAGATGTTCTGGGTCGCCACTAGAGCAGCTCTCAAGGACCAAACGAGCCGAAACGGTCGTTCGGTCGCCCTTGCGGGCTTTGGCTTTGACAATTGTCAACGCGCCGTCGCGTTTGAATATCTCCGCTTCCACTGTCAGCGTCTCACCAGGCGATAAAAAGTCACCAAACTTGACGCTCTTGGCTTCGCGAAGAAGTACCAAGGCAGAATCAAAATCGGGCGACATTCGGATCAGCCACACGGCGGCTTGGTGCAATGCTTCGAGCATCATCACGCCGGGCATGACGGGGAACCGCGGGAAATGGTCGGCTAAGTATTCTTCGTTTGCCGCCAAAGTACGTTCGCCGACCAAGCGTTGGCCGGGGGTCAGTTCGGTAATTCGGTCGATTTGGCGGTATTTCATGCCGCGTAACTTAGTACCCCGCCCAAAACGCCTCAACCATAGAATCGGCACAGAATTGCACCGAAGCGGTCGAATTGGGCAAATTCTGCCCAGCAGAGGCTCACATTCGGGTGCTGGTACCCTTCGTCAGTGCCATAAAGGCCGATTCCAGGTCGAGTTCTTCCTCGGCAAATCGCTTCAGCCCGATGCCATTTTCGATCAGCAATTTGGGCAGTTCGCTGTAATCGTCCGTGTCACTATTGAGGATCACCCGAACGGCGTCATCGCCCGGCTGAGTCGACTGGACCAGTGGATGGCCCTGGAAAAGCTCGGCGATTCGCGACATCTGCTCGCGTTGGCTCGGTTGAATGATCAACACGGTGTGTTCGCGAACCATGCGGATCACTTCGGTGACGCGAGCGTTCTGCTTGAGTTCGCCGCGGTCGATGATTCCTACCTTGTTACAAACGTCGGCCAATTCCGGCAGGATGTGACTGCTGACGATCACGGTTTTGCCCATCTCACCGAGTCTGCGGAGCAGGTTTCGCATCTCAATCCGGGCTCGCGGGTCGAGTCCTGAGAGCGGCTCGTCGAGCAGCAGCACTTGGGGATCGTGCAGCAGCGTTCTGGCGAGTCCCAGACGTTGGGTTTGTCCGCGAGAGAGCGTGTTGGCGTAGGCGTCCCGTTTGAAGTCCAGGTCGACGACTTCCAACATTTCGTTGACGCGTTTGCGACGATCGGTTCCACCAATTCGGTACGAAGCGGCAAAGAACTCCAGGTACTCGACCACGGTCATGTCGTCGTACACGCCAAAGAAGTCGGGCATGTAGCCGACCAATCGGCGGATTTCCTTGGGCTGCGTGTGGACGCTGTGCCCGCACACGTAAGCCTCGCCCCAGCTGGGTTCCAGCAGCGTGGCGATGATCCGCATCGTCGTTGTTTTGCCTGCCCCGTTGGGGCCAATGAAACCGAACAGATCGCCCGCTTCCAGGTCCAAATCAATGGCGCGGATCGCGAATGCGTCGCCGTATTTTTTCGTCAGGTCAACTGTCTTGATCACGAGCCGGCACGATGCAGAACAAGGGAAACAAACGGGGGAAATCGATCAACGCCGGACTTCTTCGACCGGCAAAACCAATCGGACGTAGGAATTGGATTGCTCGGGCGTCGCGAGCGATTCGGTGGCTTCGGAGGTGTCGTCCGAGTCGGACGATTCCGTGGTCACGACCAACTCCGACCAAGGTGTTTTGCAACGTCCAATCAAAATGCATCGGTCCGCGGTCAACAAAGAACTGAAATCCAAATGACCAAGGACCTCGTTGCGAAGCACCGTGTAGCGAGGACCGCCGACGGCATCGTGGAACATCAGCATCTCTGCCAAACGACGCGGTTGATCGACCATCGTCACGTCCCAAGATTCACCTTCGGAAGCACTTTCCAACGCTCGTTGTCGCGACAGTTGCCAGCGAAAGTTCTTTTGCCGAAGGGAGTCGACTTCGTCAATTCGCGAACCAGCGGGCAAGCGAGTGGGCAGCAAGTAAACCCAGTTTTGATAGATCAACATGCCGTCGAGCAAGTCGACCGGCAATGTGTTGACCAGTTCTCCATTGAGTAGTTCGCTGCCACGTCGACGCTTAAGTGTTTGTTCCGGCATGTCCGTCGAAAACTGTGTCTGCAGTGCGATCGACTTGCTGCTCCGTGGCGAAAGCCGCATTCCGCCGATTTGGCTGCTCAGCGGAGATGCAGGATCAGCTTGCTTCAGCAAAACGCCGCAGGATTTTCCTGATGACTCGATTTGGATCCCGCCCATCGCCAGGCTGGGCGTGCCAAATGGTGCCAGGACCTGATGATGAAACTTATCTGCCACCGCTTTGGATTCTGCCGTGGTGCGAGTGGCGATTCGAATGCGATTGGATGGGTGTGAGTAAATGAACGACCATCGAAACAGTCGGCCGAACCCGGACTGGGCATCGATATCGACAAATTCGATCGAGTTGGTTCGCAGCAACGCGTCGTCCGCCGCGGAATGGCTGGCCGCCGATGTGTCGGTTGATTTGGCATCCACCGACTTTCTAGGTTGAGCCGCCATCCACAGTCCGATCGACAGAGCGACGGAGACCGTGGGAAATGTTAGCCAGCCAATCCAACTGCTTTGGTTGAACTTTCGCATCAGCAAGTAGTCGAGTGGTCCAACTAACGCGATCAGGACGCCGATGATCACTGCCAAAACAGCGAAGCTGAATGGGCGTTTGAGGTCAAAGCGATCCAGCGTCGCGCGGGTTTGGCCAGCCAAATCAGCAAAGCCGCTGAGCCGAATGCTTTCGCTCACGTTGTCTTCGTCAGCATGTCGTAGCGAATCGCCGATCAACAACGTGACCAGATCCATCCGCTGCGGCCAATCCGCAAATTCAGGCGATTCTAAATCTGCCGCCAACACGGTGATGTTTCCGAACCCGGACACATACCGAACCGCAAACGGTTGGCTCACCCGGCGACTGGTTCGACCGGAAATCAGCATCTCGCCGATGCCGTTGCGGCCGAAGGTTTTTGGAAGCTGAAGACCTTCAAACTCAGGAAGTCGAGTTTGACTGCTCGTGAACGTTTCCAATCCCGATGGGTCCATTCGAGTTGTTGTGGCGGTCGCGACCGATTCGGGCAGCAAACCTGCCAACCAGTCAGCCGAGTCCAGCAGTGCTTCCGCTTTTTCGCCCAGCGTCAGCAGGACTTGCCCGCCGTTGCGAACCCAATGTGCCAACGCGGTTCGCTGCGATGGACTGAGCTCTTTCAGGATCGGAATGCCTGCCGCGTTGATGACCATCAAGTCGATGCCATCCAACGCCAACGCATGGTTCGGAACGGCGGCCGGGTCTTCGATGCGAGTCACCGCGACCGAAGCTTCGCGGTTGAGAAGTTCGTTCACCCCGATCGTGTCGATGGTCAGAGTGTCACCAAAAACCATGACCCAAGGCATCCCCAAGGGAATCATCGCGTCGCCGTTCGCCGGAACACCTTTTTCAGGCAGTCGCGTTTTCGCCAAGACTTGGTCGCCAGCCCGAATGACGATTGGGGCCGCTTCACTGCCGGGAATAACGAGCGCGAACGGAGAGTTCTCGGAAAGGTTGGGTTGTTCGTAAGTGACGACCGCTCCATCGCCATCCAGGGTTTCGATGACCAAGTCGCTGAGTCGCTCAACGGGAATCGCATCGCTGAAGGTTGATTCGCCTTGGGCGGTTTTCAATCGAATGGCGGTCCACTGGCCCGGTCGGTAGTGACCTTGGATCCCTGCCCAATTCGCTTGGACGCCGGGTGCCAAATCGTCCTGCGCCGCGGCGGTCGATTTCCAATCGATCGAAACCGTCGCCATCACGGCAATTGCGAAAATCGAGATGAGCGAAGGCGTGAGCCTTCGATTTCGGCAGATGTTTGCAAATGCGTTCCGACTGCTCATGGCTTCTCGCTCAGACTGCATTCGCACTGAAATCGTCCACAACCCGGGCAACCGTTGCCGTACTTCTTCGACAACGCTTCTGCCAAATCGATGTCGGCGACGTTTGCGATCGTGAACAACCAAGCAATCACGTCAGCAAATTCCTCCGCCAAATTTTCGCGGTCATCCCCCCGTAAGGCGGAGGCGAGTTCGCCGACTTCCTCCATCAACCACATGAACGTTCCATCCACACCGCGAGCGACGTCTTTGTCGTAATACATGCGGTGGATGTGCTTTTGCAAATCCGCGATCGAGAGATCTTTGCTGGGAGACGTCATGAAGAAGTCGGGCGGAGAAGGCGGAATTCGGCAAAGGCCGAGCGGAAGATTGGATTCGAGATTGCCGGTCAGGCTACTTTGAAGCGTCAAACACGCAAAAAATCTTTATTCGATCGATTCGGATGATAGGCCAATTCGACTGCGAGGCGTATTCTAGCGACCCGAATCGGAACCGCGAGGCACCTTGGCATGCCTCCCTCTTGTGTCACGCTGTCTCCTTCCGTTCCGCCCAATTTCGGCACACTTGCAACCAGTCGCATGGAATCCACTTCGAAATCCGAAGTTCCCTCAACGCCTTCAGCCAAAGCGGCAAACATTAAACCGGCCAAGCTGAACTCGTACCCGTTTTACAGCCCGCGTTTTTGGCACGGGATGCGGCCAGCCGCATGGTGGCGTTTGCTGCGCAGTGGCAGTTTCGAAATCAGTCCATCGCGAATCCCGATGGTGATCAGCGTTTCACTGACAACATTCGTCAACACGCTGTTGACGTGGCTGCAGAACGTTTTGTTCGCGCGACGGCTTCGAGAAGCGGAATTGCATGGACCTCCGGTCTTTATCGTCGGCCACTGGCGAAGCGGCACCACGTTGCTGCACGAATTGATGGTTCGAGACGAGCGATTCAGCAGTCCGTCGACGTTTCAGTGCTTTGCACCCTCGCATTTTCTCGTGACCCAGTGGTTCTTTCGAAAATTCGCCAGTTGGTTGCTGCCGGGCAAACGTCCGATGGACAACATGGATGCGGGATGGGAACGGCCGCAGGAAGACGAATTCGCGTTGATGAATTTGGGACTGCCTTCGCCATATCGCAGAATTGCCTTTCCGCGAAGGAAGCAGGTCGACATGGAGTATTTGGACCTGATCGATGTGTCCAACGAAGACCGCGAAACTTGGTTGTCGACATTGCGTTCGTTTTTGCTGCGAGTCAGCGTGTCAACGAATCGGCCGTTGGTGATCAAAAGTCCAACCCACACCGGCCGAATCGGTCATTTGGCTCGAGCGTTCCCGCAGGCCAAGTTCGTTCACATCACTCGCGATCCGCGGTCGCTATTTCCGAGCACCTGTCGTCTGTGGCGAAGTTTGGACGAGGTGCAGTCGTTGCAAACTAGCGATGAAGAAGGTCTGGATGAATACGTGCTGACGTGTCTGGCAAAGATGTATGACTCGTTTCATGCGGATCGTCCGGAAATCGATGAGCATCACATCATCGACATTCGTTACGAAAATCTGATCGCCGATCCGGTCGGCACTCTACGAACGATCTACGAGTCGTTGCGGTTGAGCGATTTCGATACGGTCAGCGAAGACATCCAAGATTGGGCCGACAACGAACACCGGCAGTACAAAACCAACAAGCATCAATTGGATCCGGATCAAGAAAAGCTCTTGCTGGATCGTTGGAGCGACTATTTTGACCGGTACGGATACCGTTGATCTTTCTTTGAATTCACTGGATCGTTTGGATAATGATGAACCGAATCTTCTCTCGCTCGTCCTATGTGTTCACGATTGCAACTTGTTTGTGCGCCAGCATGATCATTTCGGGTTGCTCGTCTTCAGCGACAACTGAGTCGACGGACAACGAAGCCGAAACCAAAACCGGTTCGGTTGCTGCGATCGACGAATTGCCGCCGGAGTCTCCAGAGGCCTCCTTTGAGCCGCCTGTTTTTGAGGCCAACGCAGAGAAGTTGCTGGCCAGTCGTTTGCCGATCGAACGGACTCGGGAGGGTTGGATTCGATTGTTCGACGGGCACACCTTGTTTGGATGGGTGATCGGCGGGAACGCGAATTTCCGAGTGGAAGATGAAACCATCGTGGCTGACCAAGGCGAGAACTGCCTGCTGACCACATCGACGCAGTGGAGCGACTACGAATTGGAATTGCAGTTCCAGTGTGATGAAGAAACCAATTCGGGCGTCTTTGTCCGCACCACGCTGGATCCACAAGACGTCACGACGGATTGCTACGAGGTCAATATCGCACCGCCATCCAACCCATTTCCAACCGGCGGTGTGGTCCAGCGAACGAAGGGCCAAACCTTCGACACCGATCCTGAAAAATGGCACACGATGAACATCCTGTGCAATGGTTCAACGTTGCGAGTCACGATCGATGGAACCGTCACTTGCGAGTTGGATGATGCAACGCGGCCGACCACTGGCTACATCGGTTTGCAACACCGCGACGGCCGAGTCGCATTCAAAGACATCCAGTTGCGTCCGTTGGGACTGAAGAATTTGTTGGCCGATGGCCTGGAAGGTTGGACCGTTCGGGAAGGAATGGAGGGCGAGTACCGAATCGATGACGATGGTCATTTGGTTGTCGATGGTGGCAAGCAACAGCTCGAGACAAAGGCTGTGTTCGGCGACTTTGTCATGTTGGCTGACTACAAAATGGACGATCCGAAATCTAACTCGGGTTTGTTCTTTCGCGCCATTCCCGGCGATGAAATGATGGGATACGAGTGCCAGGTCAGCAACGAGTTGATCGATGGCAACCCATTGCAGCCCGCCGACTGCGGTGCAGGCGGGATCTTTCGTCGTCAAGACGCTCGCGTGGTCGCCGGTGAACCGAAGCGATGGAATTCAATCTTGCTCGTCGCGGAAGGCAATCACTTCGCGACGTGGGTCAACGGTTTGCAAGTGACCGATATCGTTGACACTCGCAAGGCGGACGAAAACCCTCGCCGCGGACTTCGGCTGGAACCCGGTTCGATCATTGTGCAAGGTCACGACAAGACCACGCAGGCGACCTATCGCCAGATCGCCGTTGCCGAGAAGGTCGCCGCAGAAGGCGGTGAATAGTGGTAGCGATGAGGCGGACGCGAGGCGGTTACGAAGCTTATTGGTCGCTCGCGTTGTTGGCTTTGATGGCCGCAACATTTCGATTGTGGTTGCCGGCTAGCTGGACCGGAACGGAGAGTTACCCTTCGGTACCAATGTTTGATCTGGCAAAGATGGGATTGTCGGAGCACAGCGCTGGTCTGATTTCGTTTGCGGCGACGCTGGCAATTGTGGTGGCTTGTTTCGCAACCATTGGATGGGGGCGATCAAGGTGGACGTGGCCGATCATCGCCGTGTCGCTGGCGACTGCAGTGATGTTGGATCAGCATCGATTGCAACCATGGGCGTATCAATCGTTTCTATACGCAATTTTGTTCGCTGCGGCACCACGGGACGAGTCAGGACGATTGTCTGAATCAACCTTCCGTTTGATTCGCTTGCTTACCATCAGCGTGTACGTGTACAGTTCGATTGGTAAGTTTGACTTTCAATTTCTGCACACCGTTGGCCAGGACTTCCTCAAGGCTCCGCTGCAATGGGTCAGCGTCGATGTTTCGGCATGGCCAACAAGAACCAGGTTGATCGCAGCGGCTAGCTTCCCGGCCTTTGAATTGTGCGTTGCGATTGCATTGAGCTGGCCGCGAACACGCATGATCGGCGTCTGGATGGCGACGGCAATGCATCTCGGGTTGATCGCGGTTTTGTCACCGATGGGATTGGGGCACAGTCCCGGTGTGATCGTTTGGAACGCTGTGATGGCAATGCAAGCTTGGTGGTTGTTCGCCGGATCCGTTGTTGAAGGGAAGGATGAACCAAAGCCTGACATGAGCCGCGCAGGAGCTCTTTCTTGGGCGGTCGTCATCATTGCTCTCGTGATGCCGATCTTCGAACGTGCAGGCTACTGGGATCACTGGCTCGCGTGGGCACTGTATTCACCGCACAGCAGTCGAGTCACGGTGCAGATTCACGAGTCAGCAATCGATCAATTGCCGGAAGAATGGCAGGCCGCGATCACCGCCGACGATGACTCAGATCGATGGCACGATTTTCATCTCGGTCAATTGTCGCTGGTCGTTCGAAGAGTACCCGCCGTCCCTCAGGCTCGGTACCAATGGGCGCTAGCGGATCGAATCATCCAGCAGTCCGGTATCGAAAACCGAGTTCGCGGCAAGGTCCAATCCGCATCCGACCGGCGGACGGGTGAACGGGACGAACAGTGGTGGACACGGCGGGACGAGTTTGAGAAAGCCGGAAAGCGGTTCTGGTTGGTGCCTTGAACCACCGATCGCGAGATTACTCCGCGATCGATTCGGCGGCGTCTCCGGCCGGTGATTCTGGTTCTGCTGAGTCAGCATCGTCGACTGGTGCATCGGACTCTTCTGATGCACCTGTTTCGTCCGAATCGTTCTCAGGGTCGGGTTCACGCAATTGAAGGATGATTGCATCGTCGACCACTTCGATCTTGTCAAACTTGCGCAGCAGTTCCGCGGTCTCGACGTCGTCGTACACGTCTTTTGCAAGGTTCTGTTGTGAGAAGCCTTCCATGAATGATTCAGGGATGGGCTCGCCTTTGACGCTGGCACTGGTCAGACGGACGACCAAAACGCCGTTGTCCATCGAGACTTCGAACTCGGCATCGGCGTTGAAGTAGCGTCCTTTGCCACCGGGAATCTTGTCGGTCGGCAAAGTGATTTGACCGTACAGTCGACTTTCTTCAATTCGCACATATGCTTTGCCTCGGAGTTCATCGTTGGCGGAGATCAATGCGTTGATCTCGTCGCTGGTCAAACGCAACTCTCGAGGAGCGTCGGCGGCAACAGGCAACGGGTCAGTCGTCTCTAGGTCATCGCCAACGATCTCGCCATCGCCGTTTGTCTCAGCGTCTTGAGAGCCTGATTTAACTTGTTCGCTGAAGGCATCAATCCGGGCCTGCAGCTCATCCAATTGTTCTTGTTCCCATTCGACCACTGGGACATTGGCGGGTCGATCGTCGGTGTACTTTTCGACCTGGCCCGTGAAGAAGTAGTAGGCACCAAAGACGCTGGCGACCATCAGCACGATCGCGAAAGTGAGCGTTCCCAAGCATCCCCAGATGACACAGCCCCAGCCTGATTTTTTGACAGGTTGCGCCACTACGTTTGGATCGTTCGGCGAACCTGATTGAAATGGATCAGTGGGATGCATCGACATATTCAGACTTCCTTGAGTTGGAGCACTGCTTGGCGAGCGCGGCGCAAAAAGTCGGCTTTGGGTTCGCCGGTTTCCAAAAAGATCGGAGCGCCGATCGTTATGCAGGAGAGCAACGGAACCGGCAGCACTTCGCCACGTGGCAAAATGCGATTCACATTTTCGATGTAAACGGGGACCAATTCGAGGTCGGGGCGTTTCTTGCCTAAGTAATACAGGCCACTTTTAAAGTCGCTCATTTCTTCGCCAGCTGATCGGCTTCCTTCGGGGAACACAAT
This sequence comes from Rhodopirellula baltica SH 1, assembly GCF_000196115.1. Classification (NCBI taxonomy): domain Bacteria; kingdom Pseudomonadati; phylum Planctomycetota; class Planctomycetia; order Pirellulales; family Pirellulaceae; genus Rhodopirellula; species Rhodopirellula baltica. The sequence continues at coordinate 3,792,754 of NC_005027.1, read as the reverse complement.
CAACGAATACAGGTCACCCATTTGCCGGATCATGATGTCGATCGGGCTTTTGTGGACCTTGATCTCTTTGCGATCAATCAACAGTGCATTGAAGCTGCGTGCGATGTGTTCTTTGAACCAGCTGCCGGTCCAGTAATCTTTTGCCGCGACTGGCCGAGTCAATAGGCGTATTTCGTGTGGCAATGCCGACCAAAGCACCACCGCATCGAGGTGGCTGGTGTGATTGGCAAAGTAGATTCGTTGGCACGTGTCCGGCTGGCAATCCACCCATCGAACGGTGAAGCCGCTGAACATCTTTGCGAGCAGTACGATGATATGGCTGGTCAGTGTCATGCGACCAGTTTACTCAGCCAACCGTTACCCTCGAAGCACCCTTGACTGGGTTGGATCGGGGTCGAGGTGCCGTTTCGGCGGAGGAAACTCGTTGGCTGGCTCGTGATTTCTCTGCAAATATTCGATGCACGAGCGTTTGGTAGCCGTCAACCATCGATTGCAGCGATCCGGTGGCTTGAACCAATTCGCGTCCGTTTCGGCCCAATTGCGAACTCTGGTCAGCATCGTTGAGCAACATATCGATCGCTGCCACGAAGGATTGCACATCCTCGCTGGGGACCAGTTCGCCGGTTTGGCCAGGCAGAACGGTTTCCGAGATCGATCCCACATCCGTTGCGACAACGGGGGTCTCACACGCGAGAGCTTCCAAGATTGAAACCGGGGAGGCTTCGTTGAGTGAGCAAAGCGTGAAGACATTCATGGCCCCGAGCAAACGAGGAGTGTCTGCGCGATTGCCCAGCAGGTGAACTCGATCGGTGAGACCCAACTCTTCGATCAATGGTTCGATTGTTGCTCGCTCAGGACCTTCTCCGATAACAAGTGTATGAAGATCAGGATGTCGGTCGCGAAGCTTGGCTGCCGCATGCACGAGCATCGAGTGATTCTTTTCGCTTCGCAGTGCCGCCACGATTCCAATCAATGGAGTTTCTTCTGCCAGCCCGAGTTCTTCGCGAACGTTGGGTGAGGTGCGGCATTCAGCGGATGGGTGAAAGCGATCGCAATCGATCCCGTTGCGGATCACGTTCACTTTGTTAGCGGGGAACTTTTCAAACGTACGGAGGAATTCTCCGTGTGATTCGGCAACGCCAATGAACGCATCGGTGATGTGAGTGAGCAGGCGGTTCAGTCGTCCGACGCCGTCCGGCCAACCAGTGGAATGCAGCGCTGATGCGATCACGGGCACGCCAGCCATTTTTGCCGCCAAGCGTCCCCAGAACATTTTATCTCCGGCACCAACGGTGATTACCGCGTCGGCTTTCCGTTTGCGCATCAAACGCGCCAATCGAGGTAGCACCGCGACATCGTACTTTCCGCCGATCAGGTGACTATGGATGGGAAACTCGTTGGCGATTTCAGTTCCGAGTGGGCCTGGTTCTTTCAAGCAAACCACTTCCGGGCGGATCAGGTTCGGATCCATTCGCCGCATCAAATTGACCAGCAACGTTTCAGCACCGCCGACCGGCATGCTGGTGATGATGAACATGCAGTTCAGTGGTCGCTGGGCAGAGTTTATGTTTGTGTTCATGAGAAAGCCAATTCGGGCTGACGAACTCTGGCGGCAACTTCCGGTGCGATGTTCAGCACGTCTTCGGTTGGCAGAGTCGGTCGCCGCAAGTTTTTTCGGTTGTCGTAAGTCAGCCAATTGCGAAAACGGTTGAATTCTGGATCGCCGTGAAAGCGGCGGATGTGGAACGAGTCGTCGCCGATGAGGTTGTAGGCACCGTAGGCACTGCAGATACCAACCAGCCCACACTTACGAGCCGTTTCGATGACTGCGGGACGCATTTGTTCGGGTAACCCAAATGGAACGGCGAGATAGCGAACGGGTCGATCGATCATCTCTTCGAGATTGAATTTTGCTTCGACGATTTCTTTGTTGAGCTCTTCGGCCGTGTGAACTCGGTTGAAATCGACGTGGTTGGCTGTGTGCAGTCCGATCTCGATGCCAGCATCGGCGGCCGCTTTGAGTTGCTCGACGGTGTTAATTGGCAGGGGGTGGTTCAGACGCAGGTCATGTTCGAATGGATGTCCGTGACGCACGTTTTCAGTGGTGACGAAGTAGGTGCACGGTATGCGATGACGAATCAGCAGCGGCAGAGCGAGTTCGCAATTCTCAGAGTACCCATCGTCAAATGTGAAGGTGACCGAAGGACGCGGCGAATGTCCCGACTCTAGCCGTCGCTGCACTTCTTCCAGCGAGATCAATTCAAAATTTTCGCGGCAGTAGTCCACGTGCCGCTCGAATTCACGTTTTGAAATTGTCCACGGGTTGGCTGGTTCGTCCGCAACCCGGTGGTAGAACAGCACCGACATCGGAGCTTCGCCACGCTCGCACATGCGTTGGATTTGCTTTTTTCGCCATGGCGATTGGACGGCCAGCCGGGTGGAGATTGCGAGTGAGCGGAGCAGTTGCATGATGAGATGGGCGGTGAGCGTGGTGGAGCAGTGGAAAACGCTACGCCGTCTTGGGGGGGAATGTGAAACCCATGGGAAACAGGTTTCATGGTTCTGCCAATTCGCGAATCAAATATTCCGGTTTTGCGAGCTGAATGACCGTCTGAGAAGCGATTCAGTAGCCATCCGAACAGGTGTTGGGCGGACGTTTCGCCCCAGAACATTGGTCGTCGCCACAGGGTTTTGGTCGGCGGGGCGATTTGGCTTGTCCCGCGAGGCTGCGTTTTGTTACGCCCGACACAATGAATCACACTCGACGTCCGACCGAACGCCGCCGAAGGGTCATGCTCACCACCGCCGGCGGCGACACCGGGAACACGACGGCCAAACAGAAGGCGGTCCAGCAGCAATGGCGAGAAGCTCGCCGGCCCGCTGTCGCCTACGGGTCCCGTGTTCGAAGGTGCTTGCGCGGACGTTGGTTCTCTTTGGTTCCCGTCCAACGGTCCGCGGTTTTCGGCTTGATGGCGACGGTGATGTCCGTCGCGATTGTGCTGATCGGATTGCACTACGTTTCGGTCGCTTGGCCGGCGTTGGCTGAACGTCCATCGGTCACGGCAGTCACTCGCATTGATGCCGTGGGCAGTCTGGGACGCTACTGCACCAGCATGTTGATGCTGGGAATCGCGGGTGCGTCATGGTTGGTTTACCAGCTTCGACGATACCGCAACGACGATTTTCAAGGGCACTATCGATTGTGGCGACTCGTCACCGCGATGGCATTGCTCGGCAGCGTCGCGACGATGGTTCCGCTGATCGATCTGTTGGGCGGAGTGACCGAGTGGGCTTTGGGAAAACGCGTGGCTCTATCCGGTAGTGATTGGGTCAAGTTGCTGCTGACTGTCGGCGGGGCGGTGATGTTGTTGCGTACCACAGCCGAAATTTGGAAGCACCGTGTCGCAGCATCATGGATGTTCGCCGGATGGTTGGCGGCGTTGTTGCCCGTTGCTGAAAATTGGAACTTGCTCGCGATTGATACACCGCTTCGTTGGACCGCGTTCACTTCCGCGATGTTGGTTGCGTCATCGTGCTGGTTTTGTGCGACCGTGATGTACCTGCGAACGCTTTACATGGATGTCCGAGGGATTCAGCGTCCGGCGACTTTGGCATTCCGGGTTCGACAGGCATCGGTCGAGCAATGGGAAAGTATGCGCGGGTGGACTAAACGCGAACCCAAACCACCGAAACAGGCTCCAGAACCGAAAATCGAGAAGGCTCCGGAACCCGAACGGCCTGAGAAGCAGGTTGAAGCAAAGCAAGAGAAGCCAACGGGGGCGGATGAAAAGCCCGCTCGCAAACGACGGTTCTGGCAACGCGCTGAGGCGTCGCCGACGAACGATGAATCACCGAGTCGTCGAGATCGAGTATCGAAACAAGATGATGAGTTGGATGAGGCTTCCAGTGAAGTTTCGCCCAATGCAGACCAGGACGATGGAGAGGTGTCCAGCAAGCGAGCTTCCAAGTGGAAGTTCTGGGGACGCAAGCGAAACGATGTGGACTTGGAGGACGATTCCGTTGACGACGAGCCAGAGGAATTGTCAGCCGCCGACCGCGAAGCCGATGATTCAGAACCGAAGGCGAAGCGATCTTGGTTCCCCAAGTTGAAACGCAAACCGAAAACGAACGTCGATGATGATTCGGACTTGGAAGAAGAGCCAGCCGAGACGACTCAGGCGGACGATTCGGAAAACGAAGATGGAGACGCAACGCCTAAGAAGCGACGATTTGGATTGAAGTTTCCATCGCTGGGCCGCAAGGCGAAGAAGGATGTGACAGAAGAAGACTCCGAAACACAGGAAGAGGTCTCGGCGACAGATTTTGAAGAGGTCGCGGATTCGCGATCCAATGACTATTCGTCGTCAAACCAAGATTCCTACGACGACTCCCAGACTGATTACAGCGAGATGAATGAAGAGGACATCGATTGGTCTGGTATGAGCAAAGCGGAACGTCGTCGCGTTCGCAAACAGCTCAAACGTGGTGGCCGGGCGGCTTAAAGCGATGGTGATCGGACGTTGGTCTCGCCACCTGGCTTCATTCGTACGCTGCCAAGCGAAGTCGGCAGTCGGCGACCAGACTTTGTCGCTAGCTTGTCATTCGTGAAGGATTTTCTAGCAGCCGGCAAAGTTTGACTTCGCGGCGCAGTTTGACTGATCCGCAACATTCACCCGGTCGATAAAGACGATGTTCGCACGACCGTTAAACCAGCAGTGACTGGCAAGCCGGTCCGACGCGAGATGTTCCACGTCTTTCAGCCACGGGTTTGTCTTCGCCGCTATGTCGGAGCAAGAGTCCACGACCGAATCCGTTCTTCGCATTCAAACTGCGAAACCGGAGCTCCCGATCGATACGCCGATGCGGCGATGGATCATGCAGTGGGGAACCGCTGTGGTTGGTGGAGTCACCGCGGTCGGTGATTTGGCGATGTTCACATGGCAGATGTTCGTGTGGATGTTCACGCGAATGCCACGACGCGACACGGTCTTGGTCAATTTCTACCAGGTTGGCGTGTTGAGCCTTCCAGTGGTGGCCCTCACCGGATCGTTCATCGGAATGGTGCTGGCGGTTCAGAGTTACTACCAGTTTCACACCATCGGATTGGAAACGCATCTCGGTGTCGTGATCAACACCTCGTTGGTTCGTGAACTCGGACCGGTGTTAGCGGCGACGATGTTGGCCGGGCGTGTCGGTGGCGCGATGGCGGCGGTTCTGGGAACGATGCGTGTGACGGAACAAATCGATGCGTTGACCACGATGGGCGCCGACCCCATTCACTATTTGGTCGTGCCGCGATTCATGGCGTGTCTGCTGTTGATCCCGGCACTGACCATCGTGGCGGACTTCATGGGAATCGTCGGCGGGTACTTCTACAGCGTCATCATTCTCGGGATTGACCGTGCCGCCTACCTGCACCATTCGCGTGAAGGCGTGGTGGCATTTGATTTGTTCAACGGAATTTTCAAGAGCATTTTCTTCGGTGGCGTGATCGCAATCATCAGTTGTTATCGCGGTTTCAATTGCCAACCCGGAGCGGAAGGCGTTGGGAAAGCCGCAACGGAAGCGTTTGTGTATTCGTTCGTGATGATCCTCGCGATTGACCTGTTCTTGAACATCGTTTTGGACTGGGTGTATTTCAGTTTCTACCCGGAAGGCACGAGTCTGTTTTAGTGAGCGATTCCAACCCACCGATCGATCCATTCGAGCAAGACTCATCCGAACCGCGAGCTGAAGAATCAGCCGTCGCGGTGGCGGAGCGTCCATTGGTCGAAGTCGAAAACCTGGAAGTCACCTTTGATGGCCAAACGGTCTTAAAGGACATCGATTGCCAAATTGAACGCGGGCAAACCGTCGCCGTGATCGGTGAAAGTGGTTGCGGCAAAACCGTATTCATGAAAACGATCGTGGCGTTGGTGCAACCAACCGTCGGGCGAGTGAAGTTTGACGGTCAGGACCTATCAGGACTGAGCCCAGCGGAGTTGGCGGTTGTTCGTCGGAGATTTGGTTTTGTGTTTCAACACGCCGCGTTGTTCGACAGCATGAACATCTTCGACAACGTTGCATTTCCGATTCGACAAAACGAAGAGGGTGTCGATGAAGCCGAGATCAACGATCGAGTGCGTCAGCACATCGGCGAAGTCGGATTGCCCGAGGAAGTGATTTACAAGCGTCCGGCTGAGTTGTCGGGTGGGATGCAAAAGCGTGTCGGGTTGGCTCGCGCGTTGGTGCTGCGTCCGGAATTGGTTGTTTATGACGAACCAACCACCGGGTTGGATCCGATCATGAGCGACGTGATCAACGAATTGATTTTGAATACGCGCCGGATGTATCCGGTGACAAGCATCGTGGTCACTCACGACATGCACACCGCACGCAAAGTGGCTGACCGAGTGATGATGTTTTATCCGCGACGTCGGCTTGAACCCGACCAATCGCAAGTACTTTTTGACGCTCCACCGAGCCAACTCGAGCACGCCGAAGATCGTCGTGTACGTCAGTTTGTGCGAGGGGAAGCGGGGGATCGCATCCGCGAAATGTCTCAGGGGATGGGTTGAACCATGGATGACAGCAGACTTCGTTTTGGTGTGGGCGTGCTCGTGATCGCGGCGATTGGAATCGCGGTGATCCTCACGTTCTTGTTTGGTGCGTTCCCGGCGATTCTCAATCGCGAGTACACATTGAACGTCTATTTCCCGTCCGCCGATGGGATCAACATCAATGCGCCGGTGTATCGCGACGGCGTCAAAATCGGACGCGTCGATGACATTTGGTTGCAGGAAGAAGGGGGCGTGAGGCTCATCCTCTCAATGGACGAGAGCGTCTCGATGACGCATCAATACATTCCTCAAATTGGCATCGGGTCGCTGATCACCGGGGACTCCAAGCTGGAGTTTCGCAAAGCGGACCGGCGTGAATTGGTTGGGTTGTTTGATGACAATCCTGACTTGATCGAACAGCCCTACACCGATGGAGAACTGTTCGATTATGGGAAAAAGTTGGAAGACCCGTTCTCGTTGATTTTTGGGATGGAGGATGAACTCGTTTCCACCTTTCGAAGCGTTCGTGGTGCCGGCGATGCGATTCAAGACATCGGCAGTGATATCAAAGGGTTGGTTCGCGATGTTCGAGGCGTGATCGGGCTGAGTCCAACTGCACCGGTGTCGTCGCCATCGGTTCCGATGGGTGGCTTTCCTCAGTCGATGGCACCCGCACCAGCGTGGGCTCGGCCGATCGTTCTGGCGAGTCATTCGAGTCGGCAGGACGGTGCGTCGAAGGGTGTGATTCAACAAGTTGCGATGCAACAAACATTGCCACAGCAAGGCATGCAGCAGCCAACACTTCCTCCGCAAGGCTTCACGCCACCCCAAGGGTTTGGAACTCAGTTGGGGACACCACTACCCGCACAGCCAGGCATGCAGACTCCACCAACGATCACTCAGTTGGCCGGGGATGCATCACAAGCGGTCAAGGAGTTTAGCTTCTTGGTCCGCGACATTCGGTCAATCATTGGCGACCCTCAAATCCAGCGAAACGTGAGTGATACGGTTGATCGATTGCCAGGTGTTTTAGACGAAGTCAAAGTCACGCTCGAAGACGCTCGCGAAACGTTCGAGACCTTCCGAGAAGTTGGCGGGCAGTTCGAACAAGTTGGGATCGTCGCCGAAGATGCCGTTTCGCAAACCGCGAACGAATTGCAATCCACGCTTCGCAGTGTTCGATCGACAGCAAAGAGTTTTGAGGGCACGGCAGAGAACATCGAGGCCTTCACTGAACCGCTGGGTGAACGCGGCGGTGAGTTGATCGAGGCGGTATTGGTGAGCTTGGCCAATGTCGACAATGCGTTGGTGCAGTTGGATACGTTTGGTCGAACGCTCAACAGCAGTGATGGAACCGTACGTCGTCTGCTCGAGGATGATGAGCTGTTTTACCAAGTCCAGCGTACCGTTCAGAACATCGAAGCGGCCTCGGCACGTTTGCGTCCGATTCTCGATGACGTTCGCGTCTTCTCGGACAAGATCGCTCGTGACCCAAGGCAATTGGGCGTCCGCGGTGCGATCACCAACCGTCCCAACGGAATGGGTTTGAAGTAGACCGATTTTCAGAAGCGGTCAATCGAGCGTCTCAAGTAAACCGTGAGATCGTCTGGTAGGCGATCAAGGCGGCGACGTAAGCCAAGACGGTCATGTAGCCAAACTGGAACACAGCCCATCCCCATGAGCCGGTTTCTTTCTTGGTGACAGCTTGTGTTGGAAGGCACTGCATTGCCAAAACGAAGAAGACCAGCAGGCTAACACATGTCGCGGGCGTGAAGACTCGATTGCCTTCCGCGTCGGTGGCCGACATCAGTCGATCGTGAAGCGAGGATTCGTCCTCGGGTTCAGGTCCCAAGCCGTAGAGAATGCTGAGCGTTGAGACGACCACTTCGCGAGCGGCGAAGCTGGTCATCACACCAACGCTGGTCTTCCAGTCGAAACCAAGCGGCGCGAAAACGGGTTGAACAAACTTGCCCATCCGTCCAATCACCGCGTACTCCTGAGCGGCGAGTGCTCGACGATTTTCTAGGTCGGTCTCTTCGAGCGTTTCCGCGTTCAAGCCCGCTGTTTGCAGCTGCTCAGTGAAGCGTTCTTCCGGAAGCTTGGGATAGGTCGACAGAACCCAAATGCCAATGCTGATGGCCAGGATCACGACACCCGCGTCTCGCAGGAATCCCCATCCACGTTCATAAGCATGCCGAAGTGCGTTGCTGAGCGAAGGTGTGCGGTAAGGAGGTAAGTCCAGGATCAGTGGCGAAGCTTCACCCGGCAGGATCGATCGCTTTAGCAACCAAGCAACGAAGAAGGCGGCGACCATCCCGAGTGCGTAAGCCGATGCAAACAACAACGCGGCTGACCAAGGGCTAGACGGAAACAGCAGCGCGGCGACCATCGTGTAGACGGGAAGACGGGCCGAGCAAGTCATCAACGGAATGACCATGATCGCTGCCAAGCGGTCTCGTCGATTCGCGATGACTTTGGTGGACATGATCGCCGGGATGGCGCAGGCATGGGCAGCGAGCAATGGCACAAACGCTTGGCCAGGCAATCCGACGCGTCGCATCCAGCGATCGATCACGACGACAGCTCGCGAGAGATAACCGGAGTCCTCGAGGATGGCGAGCATGAAAAATAGAATGCAGATCTGCGGCAGGAAAATCACCACGCCGCCGATGCCAGCCAAAATTCCATCGGTGATCAAGCTGTTCAGGTCGCCTTCGGGTAACCAGCCACCGACCTTCTCCGTCACCAATCCGAACGTGGCGTCAAGCCATTCCATCGGATACTGCGCGAGGTAAAACACCGACGCGAACGCGGCAACCATCACGGCGACAAAGATCACCGGGCCGAGGAAGCGATGGGTGGTGACCTGATCAACCCGGTCCGTCCATTCTTCCGATGCGACGTATCCGGTTCGAGTGCTTTCGCGAGCGAGAGTCGACGCCCAGCGATGGCCATCGGCGAACGGGCAAACTCCGCATGCACCGCACTCAATTTCAGCCGGCTCGGCTTCAGCACCCAGCACAACCATTTTTCGCGGGTGCAGCAATTGCCGAAGGTTGGATTTCAGTTCGTCCAGGCCTTCGCCGGTACGAGCCGAGACACCAATGACGGGGCAGCCAAGTTTTTGTGAAAGGACATCCAAGTCGACGTCGACGCCACTCTTGCGAGCCAGTTCGATCATGTTGACGGCGACCAGCGTCGGCCGTCCGCATTGGATTGCTTCGCGGGCTACGGCGAGGCTGCGTTGGAGATTGGTCGCGTCGACCACGACCAGCACGCCCTCGGGAGGGCATTCGGATTCACCGGTGATGAATGCTCGAGCAATTTGTTCTTCGGGAGATGACGCCGTCAGCGAATACAGACCGGGCAAGTCAACCAACGTGCACGATTGACCCTCGTTCAAATCCGCGGTGCCGGTGCGTCGGTCCACGGTTGTCCCTGCGAAGTTGGAAGTCTTCGCCAGCAGGTTGGTCAGTCGGTTGAAGAGAGATGTTTTGCCGACGTTGGGGTTGCCGACCATGGCAACCACTCGAGCTTGGCAAAGCTGTTGGGCGGAGGCATCTTCAGAAGAGTTGCACGGAGCAACCGGTGAAACGCTCATCCGTCAGTGGCTCGAACGAAGATCTGTTGAGCGATCTCCCCAGCAACGGCGATCCGACTTCCTGCTGCTTTCAGGATCAGCGGATTGCCTCGGCGAGACAACTGGACCAACTGACCTTCAAACAAACCCAACGCTTTCAAACGCGAAGCGCAGTTTTCGGGCAAGTCCAAACGAACGATTTCGGCACTGTTGGACCCGCAACGGTCCAGGGCGAGTTCAGCGATCAAGTCATCACCTGTAAATGAGAACGGTTCTCGATTGCGTCCACTTTAGATCTTCGAGCGACCGGTGGGTAGTGGGACGTTTCTCCGAATGTGCACAAATTTTGCAGTTCAATTGTTCACAACGGATCTTTCATTCAACACCGGCATCGAGGCATCGTCAGACACAAAAGCAGCTATTTGTCGTCCAATGAGTCGCAGTAATTAGCGAATCGCCCCCGGTGGGGGGAGCGAGTTGGCCTCAGAATACGCCGGTACGGTCGTTCGCAGTGATGATACGTTGGCACTGTGAGGTTTGAGCGTTTCGATCAACAAGCGGATTTCGATATGCTTCCAAGTTGCTCGCAGCTTGTCTTTGTCCGCCGGTTTGTCGGACCCTTTCTTCTTTCTCTTTATCGCGCGAGTACTTTTCCTTCGTTTGGCTGATTGATATGTCGCATGCAACGGTTTCGAGTTTGGATGAGGTCCACATTTTGCTGGTGGAAGACAACGAAATCGATGTGATGGCGTTTCAACGCGGAATCAAAAAAAACGATGTCCCCAATCCACTGACGGTGGCAGAAAACGGTCAAGAAGCTCTAGATATTCTGCGAGGAGAGCATCCCGACAAATCGATCGGGCCCCATCGGATGGTCTTTCTTGATCTGAACATGCCAATCATGACCGGCGTGGAGTTTCTCGAGGAGATCCGCCGCGACCCGGAACTTTGTTCGACCGTCGTTTTCGTGCTGACGACATCTGATCATGAAGTGGACTTGGTCGCGGCCTACAAGAAAAACGTTGCCGGCTACATCTTGAAGTCACGCGTCGGTGATGCGTGCCGGAATCTTCACGATCTGATTCGATCCTATTGGCGGATCGTTGTGATTCCGTAACACGCAAGCGTGGTTGGGCGGATTGCTTCGCCCGGGCGGCTGGTTCAGTTCAGCCAGTCGAGTTCAACGTCGTCGATGATCAAGGAATTTGAAACATCGTTTCCAAAGTCTTTGAATCGATCGAGTTGCCAGACAACTTTCTTCGTTGAGGGTTCCAGCTCAATCAGAATGGGGTGTCCGGGGCCAGCGTGGCAATTGCCGATCACGTAGTTGCCATTTTCTAGAATCTGCAGCGTCGTGACCCAAGCCAAGCGGATTCCGGGGAGATCGTTTTGATGGATCTCCCAGGCAATCTTCTTGTTCGGAGTGACCTCGAGGACACTGTGCCCGTTCCCGGACGCGATCAGCGTGTTGCCGTTGTCCATTCGCAACGCAGCAAACAACCGGTTGCCGAATGCCTCTGGGCCGTGACCACGAGCGGATTGTTTGCCGAACAAAGGTACTTCATATTCCCACACCACGTCGCCATCGCGATTGTATTCGCGAGCCTTGCCATCAGCTTCGTGTGCGACCAAGTAGTTGCCGGAGTCGAGGCGACGTACCAAACGAGTGTCGGTGTGTGCGTTGGGTTTTTCTACCTGCAAGGCAATTTGATGAACGATGTTTCCGTCACGATCGACCTCGATCAGTCGTTGAGCACCGGACTCGGCGATCATTAGATTGCCGTTGGGGAGAGGCTCAAACGCGTGGACTTCGATTTGTTTACCCGCGTTGCCACCCTGTTTCCCGCAATCGTAGCTCCATACGACTGACTTTGTGCTCGGGTCGATTTCAACCACGGTTGCCGGGCCTTGCCGAGTCAGGATGTGACCGTTTGGCAGCAGGTGGAGATCGTGAATGCCGCCCCAATCCATTTGCCATCCGATGGAACCGTCCGGTTCGACGACGACCAGACCTTTCTTGCCGTGCAGCAGCACGCGGTGTTGAGCGGTTGTTTCTTCGGCCGACACGGGGCTGGTTTGCATCGCAAAACCAATCAGCGTTGCGGCGATGACCGGCAAGAACGCTCGGCGAGTGGTTGGGAACTGGAGTGCCGCGGTCGTCGTCTGGGACGAGCCGGTCAAAGCGGGCAAATTCAGAATCATGGGGACGTGCTTCTGCAAGGAGGGATTTGGGAAGGGATCTTAGCGATCGGTTCCGATGATAGACGAATCCGCTAGTCGGGAGGCATCGTTGGGGAAGAATTACGCAATCCTGTGTTTGCGAAGATGGCAGGGTTGCACGTGGCAAGAAAACTGAGGGTTGAATCCGATTTGTTGTGGGTCGGGCGAATTCTGCGGGGAGCCGATCAGGTATTACGGCCGCTGGTTGCCACTTTTGTGCAGCGATTCGGTCGCTCCTGCCGATCTTTGCCCGAACAGCCGGTTCCTTGTGCTAGCCTGCACGCCCTCACCGAAGCAGGGGCCGGTCAACGAAACGGCAAACTGCCAACCGTGCAGAAACCGGGCGGTCGCCCTAGCAGCTTTGACGACTATCCGATATGCTCCCCCGCTTCGTTTTTCGAAAATCACCATCCAACCAGTGTTGATGCCCTCATGGGAACCAAAATCAAAACGCACAAAGGGACCAAAAAACGGTTCCGTCTGTCGGCCAAAGGCAAGGCGATGCACCGTCAAAGCGGTACCAGCCACTTGGCCAAGGGTTTGAGCAAAAAACGTCGTCGTAACCTGCGTGGAACCACCGCAGTTGCTGAGTGCATGGAACCAACCATTCACGCAGCTCTGAACGGCCACAGCTACTAATTCGACCTGACTTACACTTCATTTCCACCACGGAATCCTACGGCCACCTGGTTGGGCGGAACTTCGGAGATTGAACGGTCGCGTTGACCTTTTCTTTCTGCCGGGGCCTGAATCAGGACGACCCGAAAGATCACCACAGCATTTAGGAATTCAATTCGATGCGTACGACCAAAGGTGCCGCTCGCCGGCAATCTAAGAAGCGTCTTTTTAAACGAGCCAAAGGTTTTCGCGGTGGCCGCGGGAATCTGACGCGTACCGTCAAAGAAACCCTGCTCCGTTCGGGCGCATTCGCATTCCGCGACCGTCGCGTCCGTAAACGTGAATTCCGCAAGCTGTGGATCATTCGGATCAACGCCGCCGTCAAGCAACACGGATTGCGCTACAGTGAGTTCATCCACGGCCTGAACAAAGCCGGGATCCAACTCGATCGCAAATCGTTGTCGGAAATGGCGATTCATGACGCCGCCGGCTTCAAGCAGGTTTGCGACAAGGTCAAAGAGACTCTGGCAGCTTAAGTCGCCATCATGTCACTCGATCAATTCCTCACCCGGCTGGATCAACTCCAGTCGGACGCTGATTCCGCGTTCACTTCGGCTTCCGATGCGGCAGCGCTCGAGGAAGCTCGCGTGACGTTTTTGGGTGCCAAGAAAGGTCAGCTCAAAGACATTCAAAAAATGCTCGGCGGGATCGAAAAGGCTGACAAGCCTGCCGCCGGCGCGAAGCTGAATGCCGTCAAGTCGGCCATCAACGCTGCGTTCGAAGACGCCCAGCAGAACCTTTCCGGAGGGGATGATTCAGGGGCGGACCCAACCTTCGACCCTACCCTGCCTGGAACTCGGCCGTCGCTCGGGCACATTCACCCGATCACCCAAACGATCAGTCACCTGACTGAGATCATGGGGCGGATGGGATTTGAGGTTGCCGAAGGTCCCGAAGTCGAAGATCCCTGGCACAACTTCGTCGCGTTGAACATCCCGGAAGATCACCCCGCTCGTGATCCACTGGACAACTTCTATCTGGCGACCGCGAAAGATCCGTCGGGCAAAAGCTCAGTGAGTGCCGGTGATGAAGGCTCTCAGTTGCTGCGGAGCCAAACCAGCACGGTTCAGATTCGCGTGATGAAACAGGTTGAGCCGCCGATCCGAATCATTTCGCTCGGACGTGTCTATCGACCCGACGCACCGGACGCGACGCACTTTCCGATGTTCCATCAGATGGAAGGGTTGCTGGTCGACACGAACGTGACGATGGCCAACTTGAAGACCGTCCTGCGTGTTTTCGCGAACAACTATCTTGGCGAAGACGTTGAGATTCGCTTCCGCCCATCGTTCTTCCCGTTCACCGAACCCAGCGTCGAAGTCGACTTCCTGTGGAACGGAACGTGGATTGAATTTGGCGGTGCCGGGATGATCGATCCCAACGTGTTCGCTGCCGTTGGTTATGACCCAGAAAAGGTCAGCGGATTCGCCTTCGGGCTCGGCGTCGAACGCCTGTGCATGCGACGTCACGGAATCACCGACATTCGTGACTTGTACAGCGGCGACTTGCGATTCTTGAAACAGTTTTGAGTATTCGGAACGTGGTTGGCGCGAGCTGGGTTTAGCTTCAGTCGACTGACTTTGAAGAAGCAACTCGCGGTCCGAATTCTGGCGAATCCGGCTACCGGCTTTCGCTCGTGTGAAGACACAGTCGACGCCACGTTCTGTGATGCCTAGCAACATATTCCCTTCCGACTTCAACTTCTGCCCACTTCGCTCTCATGCTTGTTTCTTGGAAATGGTTGTCGCGATACGTTGACATGACGCTGTCCCACGATGAGTTGGTTGATCGGCTCAGTCTGTCTGGGTTGAATCACGAAGGCAGCGAGACCGTCGACGGCGATGTCGTAATCGATTTGGAAGTCACCAGCAACCGCGGTGATTGCCTGGGGCACATTGGTGTGGCTCGTGAGATAGCGGCACTCACGGATCAAAAGCTGAAGATCCCAACGATCGAATACCAAGAGTCCGGCTCGGCGGTGGATGATTCGCTTGCAGTTACCAATGAGATGCCCGAAGCCTGCCCTCGCTACACCGCTCGAGTGATTCGCGGCGTCAAGGTCGGCGACAGCCCCGAGTGGTTGCAGGAGTCGTTGAAGGCCGTTGGCATTGGCGTGGTCAACAACGTCGTCGACGTGACCAATTACGTGATGATGGAATGTGGCCAACCGCTTCACGCGTTCGATCTCGCGAAAGTCGGCGAGGGCAAAATCGTTGTTCGCCCAGGCAAAGAGAAGGAACAACTCGAGGCCATCGATCACCGCAATTACGACCTGAATGATTCGACTTGCGTGATCGCGGATTCGTCCGCCGCGTTGGCCGTTGGCGGTGTGATGGGCGGAGCATCTTCGGAAGTCACCGAAGCGACGGCCGACATCGTTTTGGAAGCTGCTGAGTTTGTGCCGCTGTCAGTTCGCCGAACGGCGCGTCGATTGAAGCTGCACAGTCCATCGTCGTTCCGGTTTGAACGTCGCGTGGATCCAGTTGGGATTGATTGGGCCAGTCGCCGAGCGTGTCAGTTGATCACCGAGATCGCTGGTGGATCGGTGGCACCGGGCGTCATCGACACCGCGCCGGAGATTCCCGCTCGCGAGACCGTGTTGCTGCGTCCCAAAAGAGTGGCGGCATTGTTGGGTTTGGAAATCGAAACCGCGGAGCTGGACAAAATCTTGCGTTCGCTCGGTTGCGAGGTTTCCGCCTTCGCTGATGGGTTGCAGTGCGTCCCTCCAAGCTGGCGTCATGATTTGACTCGCGAGGTCGATTTGATCGAAGAGGTCGCACGAATTCAC
Source organism: Rhodopirellula baltica SH 1 (assembly GCF_000196115.1). Lineage (NCBI taxonomy): Bacteria > Pseudomonadati > Planctomycetota > Planctomycetia > Pirellulales > Pirellulaceae > Rhodopirellula > Rhodopirellula baltica. Next base: position 3,776,949 of record NC_005027.1, on the reverse strand, counting down.
GGCTACGATCAGATCCCGGAGGACTCTCCGATTCCAGTTGCTCCTAGCAGCAAGCGTCGTTTTGACACGGCGATGGAACGCATTCGTGGTGTGTTGACCGCGGCTGGAATCAGCGAAGCGATGACGCCAAGTGTGGTCACCGAAAAGCTGGATCAGATGATCTCGCCTTGGACGGAGTTGCCTGCACTGCAAACTCGCACGTCGATGTTAGAAGGTGCCCGGACATTGCGACGATCGTTGATTCCAAGTTTGCTGCAAAGCCGCGCCGCGAACTGGGCTTCGGCCAGTTTGGTCGCGGACTTGTTCGAGATCGCTCACGTTTACTTGCCCGCACCGGCGGGAAGCGACAGCGCGTTGCTGCCGGATGAGACTTATCACATTGGATTGATTGCCGGCGAAGACTTCTTTGCTCTTAAAGGCACCATTGAAACGCTTTGCGATCGCTTGGGCATCCCTGGTGAATTGACCGTCGGTCCCGTGCAGCGAGATGGTTTTGCCAAGGGTGGTGCCGTTGAGCTGACGCTAGTCGGTGACGATGCCAAAGAGCCGTTGCGTTTGGGCTTCCTGGGTTTTGTCGATGGCAAGTTGGTCAAGCAATGGAAGTTGACCGGCCGTGTTGTCGCCGCGGAATTGTCGGCTGACGTGTTGGTCAATCAATCGCGATTGGTACCGCAGCAGCAGGCGGTCAGTTCATTCCCATCGATTCAGCGTGACCTCAATTTGGTGTTGCCGGAATCGGTGCGTTGGAACGAGTTGGCCGGGTTGGTTCGCAAGGCGGCGAAGGAACGTTTAGCGGATCTGACCTATCGCGAAACGTATCGCAACGAAAAGGTCGACGGCCCGAACAAGAAACGCGTGTTGTTCTCGATGGAACTGCAGAGCCAGACGGAGACGCTCAGCGGCGGCGATGCCGATTCGATCATCAATGAGTTGGTCGCGTCCTGCGAAAAACAGCTCGAAGCCGTATTGCTTCGCTAGATCGCTCTCAGATTTCCGTAGGCCATGTTTGACATGGCGTGGTGAATGGCTGGCAGGTTTGGAGCTTGCCGGTGAGGTGATTGGACGCCTCGCTTTGTTCCAAAGCATCGGCTGGGTGCCAGGTAATAACCTGGCCTACCTGGGCGCGGAAGGTTTGTCTGCAATTTGCAATTTGAAATTGTCAATTTAGCTTTTTGATTTCCGCCCACGAACCGCCGCGTATGTAGGCCATGTTTCACATGGCGTGGTGAATGGCTGGCAAGTTTGGAGCTTGCAGGTGAGGTGATTGGACGCCTCGCTTTGTTCCAAAGCATCGGCTGGGTGCCAGGTAATGACCTGGCCTACTTGGCGCGGAAGCTCTATCTGCAATTTAAAATTGTCAGTTTGACTTTTTCAATCTCCGCGTTCGAGCCGCCGCCTGTGTAGGCCATGTTCGACATGGCGAGGTGAATGGCCGGTAGGTTTGTGAGGTTGCTGGTGAGGTGATCGGACGCCTCGCTTTGTTCCAAAGCATCGGCTGGGTGCCAGGTAATAACCTGGCCTACTTGGGGGCAGAAGCTCTGTCTGCAATTTGCAATTTAAAATTGTCAATTTGACTTTTTCAATCTCCGCGTTCGAAGCTTCGCCTCCGAATCGCCGCGAAACGATCACCGCCAAGCATCCAACCAACCGGCGCGCCCTCTCTTCCTGGCAAACCTGCCTCTTTCCTGAGCGTCACCCTCTTTCAGTCGCTACATTCGATTCAATCCACTCCGGAAGCGAATGAATTGTTGGAAAACTGCCCCCCGGCTTTCTTCGCGGGCTAGGGTTTCAAGCAGCGTTTCGCTGTCGAGTTCGGGTGACATTTAGGTCAGGTTGAACGAAACATTTCCCTTGGAGGTAGCAGCGTGTTTTTCTTGGTTGGGTTGATGATGGGAGTCGGCTTCTATGCCGTGCTCAAAGTCCTGGTCGGGTGTTTGTACACCGTTCGGCCGGACCAGCGTGCGGTGGTCACGACCTTTGGGGCGGTCAAACGCCTCGGGGCAGGTTCCGATGGTCAAGCTCTCTCGGACGACGAGCGAGAACGCTATGAGTACCCGCAGGTCGAAGTGATCGGTCCCGGTGGTCCCTACTTCAAGTTGCCTTGGCAACGAGTTCACAAGGTCAGCGTCGCGACGCAAACCGTCGATTTGACTTGGGACCCATCCAAGGCTCAAAGCACGATCGAGGCGGTCACAAAAGACAACCTCACCACGGGAGTCAACGGCCAGATTCGCTATCGGATCAGTGAAAACAATCTGTACCCGTACTTGTTCGGCGTGGAGAGTCCGCTGGAGCACGTGATGGGATACTTCGTCTCAGTGCTTCGAGAACGGATCGCGAATTTTGTTGATCCCAAGGGGCAAAGCTTGTTGGCCGATGCGGTGGCGGAAACCGAAGCCATCGCCGGGACCGGTGAAGATGGTGTGGAATCCAAAACGAGTGCCGTGGAGCTTTCAGAAGGCGTTTCGATCAATGATTTGCGGAAGAATTTGCCGCTGTTGAATCAGTACATGGAAGAACAGTGCCGTTCGACAACGGGACGCTACGGCATTGAGCTGGATGCCGCTTTGATCACCGAAATTGATCCGCCCGCCGAAGTCGACCGGGCGTTGTCCGCGATCAATAGCACACGCAACCAAGTCGCCGCTGACATCAGCACCGCGCGTGCGGATTCGGAACAGCAGATCACGATGAGTGCTCGCGCGGTGGAGATTGCGACGAACAATGCCCAAGCCGAAGTGGCACCGCTTCATGAACTCGCCGGGACATTGATCAGCATCAAGTCCGAGGGCGGATCGGATTGCTTGAAGGCTTACTTGCGGAACCTTCGTGTGCCGTTGTTCAAACGCACCGAACGTATTTATCAAACCGAATCAAATATTGAAGGGAATGCATAAGATGGATGTTCTTGGTTTTGTTCCCGGCTTTGTTTTCGGGTTGATGTTGGTTCCGATCCTGCTCGGATTCGCTCGTTTCTTTGGTTTGTATTGCTGCGTCGCTGAATGCGAGTCGCAGGTGTTCACTCTGTTCGGCAAAGTGTTGGGCGAGATCAAAACGCCCGGTTTGCAATTCCCTTTGGTTCACTTTGGTGCCAAGGCGATGTTGATTCCTTTCTTTGGAAAGAAGTACGTCGTCGACACCGCGCTGCGTCAGCACTACTTGCGCAGCCAAATGGTCAACTCGGAAGAAGGCACGCCGATGGGCGTGGGGATTTGGTACGAAATGCAGGTGCAAGATCCGATTGCGTTCTTATTCACCAATGCGAACCCAGACGGTTCGTTGCAAGCCAACGTGACCAGTTCGACGATCTCGACGCTCAGCAACTTGGAAATGGAAAAGATGCTCGAGGATCGGCACAGTCTTTCCCGAACTGTCCGGCAGGCGGTGTCGCCTCTGTCAGAAAAGTGGGGCTATCGGTTGGGTTCGGTTTACATCCGAAAGGTTGCCTTTACCGATCGCCATATGGTCGAGAACATCACCGAAAAGGTCGTCAAACGATTGGTTCAGGTGACCAGTGCGATGAAGCAAGACGGCGAAAACCGTGTGGGTTTGATCAAGAGTGAGACCGCACTGAAGGTGTCGAGTAAGATGGCTGAAGCCGCTGCGGCGCGTCCGAGCGTCGTGGGTGAAAAACTGAACGAGATCGCCAAGCGAGATCCTGAAATCCTGGAAGCGGTGCTTCAAGTGATGGAGGCTGAGAATTTGCTTGAGTCGGGTGCTTCGGTCAGTGTTTTGCCAAACTCGGCGAATGTTTTGATTCAAGCCAACTGAGCTTGCTCGTAGAGACTGCCCAACACGCGATTTGAAATTCGATGCCGTTCACTCCGACACATGTTGCAGCGGCAATTCCAATCGCGTGGATGGCAAAGTGGCGTTTGCCGTTCTCTGCTCTCGCGATCGGGTGCATGGTGCCCGACGCGGGCGTCTTCTTTCCGATGCTGTTTGACTACGAATCGTTTCACAGCATTCGTGGGCTGTTCATCGACTGCGTTCCGGTCGGCGTCGCCGCGTACTTTGTTTATCACTTGCTGATCAAGCAGCCTGTGGTGGAGTTGCTGCCGGGACCGTTGAGGACCAAGGTGCGGCCGATTGCGGATCGTCCGGTGTCGGTGGAGTGGCAATCGATTTTGTTGGTTGCGGTTTGCGTTTTGGTCGGTGCGTCGACCCATGTGCTTTGGGATTCGTTCACGCACCAGCATCGATGGGGATCGATGATCGCGATACCGTTTTTATCTTCGGAAGCGTTCTCGATCTCGGGGCGCATTGTGCGTTGGTACGCGGTGGCTCAACACTTGTCGTCGCTGTTCTTGTTGCCACCCATGGGCGTGTTCGCTCTGAGGTGGTTGTGGAAGCAGCCCGAAGGCGGTCCGGAACCCAAGCGAACGCGTATCCCGGATTCGGTCACGCTGTCGGTGATGGCGGTGGCGTGTTTGTTGATGTTGGTTCACGCGTCGTGGGTGTATGCCGTGCATTCGGACTACGGCGTTGCGTTTGCGCTTCGTCAAAGCGTGATGATCTTCGGTGCATTGATGATTGTGGCGCTGGTTGTTTACAGCGTCGTCATGCACACGATTTGGTCGCGTGCGGAAGCGTCTTCTGATCAATAGACGTGCGAGTCCGTGAACCTGTAGCACGATGGTCTCCATCGTGAACGATGGTCTGGTTCTCAGTGCTCGTCTCGGTGGGGGGCCACCGAGCTACAGTTGATGGTGCAGGCGAGTGATCAGTCGTTGACGATCAATCGTTCCGCTGTTCGTGCCAGTTCCAGGAACTCAGCTCGGAGGCCGTGTTCGTCATCGCCCTTGGCATTCGTCGCGGTGGCGATCACGTCGTCCATCGTCCATGTTCCAGCGTGGGTGCTGTTGCGAAGTTGCATCCCGAAAACGGCGACCGCCACGGCGAATTGGAAGTCGGTGTCGGCTTCCTGGAAGGGCACGCTTTCGTTGACCAGCGGAAATGCGAGCTTCTCGCTGACGTCGCCTTGCGGTGGCTTGTGACGAATCTTCAGCGTCAGAATTTCCTTTGTCGCTGACTCGTCAGAGTCCTTGGGAACTCGAGGTTCGTTTGCCTCCTGAGAATCGGGATTTTCCTCGCCACTGGGTTGATACTTCAGTGGATCGACATCGGGTGCAATGGAATCGGGAAGCTTGCCGACCGGAGCGATCTCGTACAGAGCCGTCACGCGGTGCCCGGCTCCAATTTCACCAGCGTCGACCTTGTCGTCGTTGAAGTCTTCCTTTGCCAAGACCCGGTTTTCGTAACCAATCAATCGGTAGGCCGAGACGACCGCGGGATTGAACTCGATTTGGATCTTCACGTCTTTGGCGACCGTGAACAGCGTTCCGGCGACCTGATCCGCGAGGACCTTTTTGGCTTCGGCGATGGTGTCGACGAAAGCGTAGTTGCCTGCGCCGGAGTTGGAGATGCGTTCCATCATGGCGTCGTTGTGGTTACCCATTCCGAAACCCAGCACGGTCAACTCGGTGCCCGATTTGGATTGGCGAGTCGCTTCGGCAACCAATTGATCGGTGCCCGTCATTCCGACATTGAAGTCGCCATCGCTGCACAGGATGACTCGGTTCACGCCGTCCTCGATGAAGTTTTCTCGGGCGGTTTGGTAAGCGAGTTGCAAACCGGCACCACCGTTGGTGCTGCCACCGGCCGAGAGAGCTGACAGGGCGCGAATGATCTTCTTCTTTTGCTTGACCGGGGTCGAGTCCAGCACCAATCCCGAAGAGCCCGCGTAGACCACGATCGCCACACGATCTCTGTTTTTCAGTTGGTCGAGCAGCACCTTCATGCCTTCGATGACCAACGGCAGTTTATTGGGACGCTTCATCGATCCGCTGGTGTCGATCAAGAACACCAAGTTGCAACGCGGGCGTTCTTTGCGGTCGATGTCTTTGGCTTGGATGCCAACTCGCACCAACCGATTGTTTTCATTCCATGGGCAGGAGGCGACCGCCATTGCGGAAGAGAACGGAACGGGATCTTCAGCCGATGGGGGCGTGTACTGGTAATCGAAATAGTTGATCAGTTCTTCGATGCGAACCGAGTCGGGACGTGGCAGTTGGCCTCGTTGCAGGTAGCTGCGGACTTTCGCGTAGCTGGCGGTGTCAACGTCGATGGAAAACGTGCTGAGCGCATCATCGGCGACGCGTCGGAATTCGTTTTCTTGGATCGGTTCGAATTTGTCACCTGACATGCCAGGCCCCTGGCCTTCGCCATCGGGTGTGGGTGGCAAGATGGCCAGTCGGTCTGATGTCGGTGCCAGTTCCTCGGTTTCTCCCAGTTGGCGTTCGAGCGTACGTCCCCGCGAAGCACGGAAGTCAAATTGCTGACGCCCAAGCTGTTCCGGAACGGGAGCCACTGCAAAGTCGCCCACCACTGGTTTTCCAGCTGAGGGTTCGCGGGGGGCGGTTGGCGCCTCGTCTTTCGGGGCAGTAAACGAAAGGGGGGAATTGGCAGACAATGAGCCGTCTTCGCGAGCGAAGCGAGGAGTCACGCTGCTGTCGACCGACGCACCGCCCATTCCTCCGCCCATCATTCCCATGCCCATGTCGTCCATTGCCGGGCCAGCCATCTGCATGTCCATGTCCATCTCCATAGCCATGCCGCCCATCGTCATGGAGTCCATTCCCATGTCCATCGCTGGGTCCTCAGCTCGCTTGGCTCGTCTCGACCTTACGGCTCGCTCGTTCGCCGAAGAAAGCGAGGACTCGGCAATGGTTCGTGGGCTCGCATCCGATGAAGTGGCTTCGGCGGCAGGCGATATTCCTGAGACTCGGCTGGCTGCTTGCAAGCCAAAGGACTCGCCCTCGGCCTTCGTTTCCGTTGGCATTGATTTGGCAGCGGAACCGTCGAATGATTGGTAAACCATCTCGACATCTTCGAGTTGCATCTCTTCATCCATCACCATCGTGTCCGAAAATTCGGGACCCGATTGATCGGTGGCGATATCGCCTGTTGATGGTTGGTGATTGAAGGCTGTTTCTCGTGAACTCTGGATCGTTGGGATCGAAAGTCCAACAAGGATTCCAACGACGCTGGCCGCGACTGCCCACTGAACCCATTTCGCTTGGTACCAAGCAGTGCCAGCAGTCAAACCCGTCGCAGCCTTCTCGTCTGCCGCTGGAACCGTTTCGCTTTCGCGGACGATGCTTTCGACTCGGTTGGATTCCAGTGGTGGGACCGCGGCGGAGTGGAAGAACGACTCGACTTGCTCGGTGACCGCGCGAGCTTCTTCAACGGCGGTGGCGAGTTCAGGGTTGGCGTTCATCTCTTCGGTGAACTGAGCGGCTTCGTTCTCAGGCAGTTCGCCCAGAACGAATGCCGTGACGCGAGGGTCGTCCCACGGAGGAGAAGTGGATGAATTGGACATGATCGATGATCCGATGACGGAAGAATGAATTGGAAGAAGTGGTCAGGCTTCAGGTGACGGCCAGACCATCGCGAAGCGACTTGACGGCTTGATGAAGATGAAAGCCGACGTTGCTGACGGTCATGCCGGTGACGTCAGCGATTTCTCGGTAACTCAGTCCAGCCTGCATTCGAAGCTGGATGACTTCGCGTTGTCGGGGCGATAGCGTTTCAATCGAAGCCGCGATTTGTTCGTGGGCCTCGTGGTCTTGGGCCACCGCGTCGGGACGCGGGGCGGGATCGATGACGGCGACCGCGTCAGGATCCAATCGGTCAGGGGATCGTTTGCGTTGCATGTCAATCACTCGTGAGCGGCAGACGGTGAACAGCCATGGGGCCAAACGGTCGACCAAATCGTTCGGCCGTTTGCGACACAATTGCAAAAACGTTTCTTGCACGGCGTCTTGGGCGGCGGTGCGATCCGCCAACATCCCGGTGGCATATGCCAACAAAGGACGCTGGAACTGGTCGACGACCTCGGCGATCCACTCGGTATTCCGAGTCCCAGAAGAATCCTGTCCGGACGAATCCGGTTCGGACGCACCTGGATCGACGAGGTCCTCGGCCGCGGACATGGAGGCCGGTTGACTCATGGCGGTTCATTGCGAGAGGAAGAAAAGGGAGGCGAATCGTGCCGCCTCCGTGTACTCAACGAGTGGGGGGCGGATTTCTTAGGAGGATGGCAGAAAAAGATTGGGAAGATTCAGGGGTGCCGTAACTCCGCGTTGCTCCGGTACGGCCTACTTGGCTATTTCAATCTTCGCCATTGTCGGGGGCACCAGGCCCCTCAACCCTGAAAACAGCTCCTCTCGACGATTTAGCGGGTCGACTGCTATGGTGTGCGGTCTCTTTTAGCAGTCTGCCTCCCCACCCACCGGCCATTTCGCGGATTCTGACGTGATATTGATTCTGAAAAACGGCGCGACCGACGATCAGATCGACCATGTGCTCCAAAAGGTCGAGTCGATGGGGTTCCAGACGCACCTCAGCCGCGGGACGTTTCGCACGATCATCGGCATGATTGGTGACGAGAGTCTCACCACCGAACAACAGCTTCAATCGATCCCCGGCGTGCATCAAGTCGTTCCCGTTTTGCCCCCTTACAAATTGGCCTCCCGAGAAGCTCACCCTGAATCCAGCGTCATCGACGTGTCGGGTGTGGAGATCGGTGGAGGCAACCTGGCCATGATCGCTGGGCCGTGCAGCGTCGAAGATCGCGACCGGATGATGCGGATCGGCGAGAGCGTCGTCAAATCAGGAGCCAACCTTTTTCGCGGTGGAGCTTACAAGCCGCGAACCAGCCCCTACGCGTTTCAAGGTTTAGGCGAAGCCGGCCTGAAGATCCTGCGGGAAGTCGGCGATGCGTTTGGTGTGCCGGTTGTGACCGAGATCACCGACCCACGAAATGTGGAGTTGGTGGCGGAGTATTCCGACATGCTGCAGGTCGGTGCTCGCAACATGCAGAACTTTGTGTTGCTGACCGAGGTCGGCAAAACCAAACGCCCCGTCCTGCTCAAACGTGGGATGGCGGCGACGATTCAAGACTTGCTGATGAGCGCCGAGTACGTGCTCTCACAAGGCAACCCTGACGTGGTGCTCTGCGAACGCGGCATCAAGAGTTTCGATCCATCGACTCGGAACCTTTACGACGTCGCTGCTGTGCCGGCTGTCCAAGGTTTGACGCATTTGCCGATCATTGTTGATCCGTCGCACGCCACGGGCCGGCCGGATTTGATTCCGCCGTGTGCGTTGGCCGGATTAGCCGCGGGTGCGGATGGCGTGCACATCGAAGTCCATGATTGTCCCGAAGAAGCCAAAAGCGACGGGGCTCAAGCCTTGTTGCCCGAACAATACAACGAGATCGTTCAGAAGATGGCCGCGATGGCTGAACTACTGGGCAAAACGATCTCACCTCTTCCGAACTCAACCACTAAACACACCCCGCCAACCGAGGCCCTCGCGTGAGTCGTCGCATTCTGATTGCTGGTAACTGGAAAATGAACATGCGTGCCGAGTCCGGCGCGTCGCTTGCCAAAGGCATTGTCGACGCGGTTGGCAAGTCGCCCGCTGTCGAAGTCGTTTTGTGCCCCCCGTCGGTTTACCTGAGTGGCGTGGCGGACGCGGTCGTTGGGACTCCCGTGGAATTGGGGGCACAGAACCTGTACGCCGCCGAAGACGGTGCCTTCACCGGTGAAGTCAACGCGTCGATGTTGACCGACGTCGGTTGTCGATTTGTGATTCTGGGGCACAGCGAGCGTCGCCAATTGATGGGCGAAACGGACGCTTGTGTCGCGAAAAAGCTGCACGCCGCGTTGGCTGGCAACTTGGTTCCGATCGTTTGCGTGGGCGAAACCCTCGAACAACGCGAAGCGGACGACACCGAATCGGTCATCGAAACGCAAATTCGCGGGTCGCTGGAAGGTTTGGACGAAGCTCGCGCCGCGAATATTGTCATCGCCTACGAGCCCGTTTGGGCGATCGGGACTGGCAAAACTGCTAGCAAAGAGCAAGCTGAAGCGGTTCACGCCTTCATTCGTGAGCTTTTGGGAAAAATGTTCTCGACCGAAGTCGCCGAACAAATCCGAATTCAGTACGGTGGCAGTGTGAAACCGGGCAACGCAGAAGAATTGTTGTCCCAACCTAATATCGACGGGGCTCTCGTCGGCGGGTCAAGCTTGAAAGTGGATGATTTCGCTGGAATCATCAAAGCGGCTCCCTCCGCCTGATCTGACTTCGTATTCGTTCCCACAACCTTTCCATTTCAACGGACTGTTCGCCGTGAGTGTCGCTTTCGATTCTTTGCTCCAACCCGCGTCGTTGGTCAATCAACTGATTCCCGCCCTGCCCTTGGCCTCGTTCATGAGCGTCGTGCTGGGTTGGTTGATGGCGTTTTTGTCGGTGTTCTTGATCTTGCTGATCTTGATCCAACGCGGCAAAGGCGGTGGATTGACTGGAGCCCTGGGGGGACCCGGTGGTCAGTCCGCGTTTGGCAGCAAGGCTGGTGACACATTTACCGCAATCACCGTCGGCACCGCCGCCGTGTGGGCACTGGTTTGTGCGTTCGCCATGTATCAATTGGGAGCTCACACTCCCGCCGTCGCCGACACCAGTGATTCGCAAATTCAGTCGGGACCTGGCGATGACGTCGAAGACATCACCAGCGGATTGGTTGTTCCGACGGGGGCTGATCGCGATGAAGCCAGCGATCTGGAAGCTGCCATTGATTCATTTGGTTCGTTGTCCTCGGGCGATTCCGATGCAGCTGAATCGGCCGAAGAAGCTGAACCAGAAGCGGCTGAAACGACCGAAGCTGAAACCACTTCGGATGAGGAAACTCCGTGACGCAGGCGTCTCTTCGCACGCAAGTAAATTCCTCTTCACCGCACGGCGGGTCGCCCTACCCTTCGCTGCGCAGCATGACCGGCCAGGGCCGGGGCGAAACCTCCACTGCCGCCGGTTCGGTCGTCACTGAGATTCGCTCGGTCAACAATCGTGGGCTGAAGATCATTCTCCGTACCAGTGATTCGGTTTCGGAGTTTGAGCCCAAAATGGAGGCATTGGTCCGTCAGCATTTGCATCGTGGCAGCGTCACGGTGCAGGTGCGGTTCACGCCGCCACCCGGAGCTGATCTGCCTCGCATCAATGCCGATGTGGTGCGTTCGTACGCCGAACAACTGGCGCAAGTCGCTGATTCTTTGGCGATGGGTGATGCCGTCACCTCAACCAACATTGATTTGGCTCACCTGATGCAGATGCCAGGTGTGCTGGAATCGCCTTCTGCCGGATCGCAGAACCGATCGTCCGATGAGCAAGCTTTGGCGGCCAAGTGGTCACTGGTTCAGGAAAGCATTGAATCGGCACTGGATCGGTTCAAGCAGATGCGATCGGATGAAGCCATCGCGATGGCCGAATCGATCGAGCAAGACATGACGCTGATTCAGGCTCGCTGCGAGGAAATCGCCAAACGCAGTCCTCAGGTTGTGGCTCGATACCAAGAGCGTTTGCGAGAACGCATCGAAAAGGCATTGTCTGAGAACGGATTGTCGGTGGGCGACCCGGTGGATTTGATCCGAGAAGTCCAACTTTTCGCGGACCGATCCGATATCAGCGAAGAACTAACGCGGTTGGGAAGTCATTTGGGACTGATGAGAGGCGTTTTGGCTGGCGACTCGGCGGAGACGGCTTCTAGCGAATCGGGCAGTCGCGGGGAAGCGGTCGGGCGAAAGCTTGATTTCATTATTCAGGAGCTCAATCGCGAAACCAACACCATCGGCAGCAAAGCCGGCGACGCGGAAATTGCTGAGCACGTGGTGGAGATCAAGTGCGCGATCGAACGCATGCGTGAACTCGTTCAGAATCTGGAGTAACCGTCGAATATGAACGATCCTTCTTGCTCATCCGCCGACGAGACTGCCCATCCTGGCCGTCTGGTCATCATTTCTGGGCCCAGCGGTGCGGGAAAGTCGACGGTTGTGAAGCAATTGATGAAACGTTGCGACGTGCCGTTGCAACTCAGCGTTTCCGCCACGACTCGCGAGCCTCGTCCGGGCGAAATCCACGGGCAAGACTACTTTTTCCTGTCCCACGAGGAATTCGAACGCCGCCGAAAGCTGAATGACTTTGTCGAATGCAAGCAAGTTTTCAGCATGGGACAGTGGTATGGCACACTAAAGGACCAAGTTGCCACTGGCCTGAATGCCGGGAAATGGGTAATTTTAGAGATTGATGTGCAAGGCGCGATGGCGGTCCTGGATGACCCTCACTACCGCCCCGTGACGATCTTTGTGCATCCCGGCAGCATGGAAGAGTTGGAACGACGGTTGCGAAACCGTGGCACCGAATCAGAATCTTCTCTGACTGCTCGACTCGAAACCGCCGCGGCTGAGATGCAATGCTTGAGCCGTTATCAATACGAAATCATCAATGAATCGGTCGACAACGCTGTCACCGAAATTTGCCAGATCTTACTGGATCAAAGGAAAACGACGCCGTGCTCGAAGAACTGAAAGAAGAAGAAATCGTCAACAAGATCGGTGGCCGTTTCAAACTCAGCACCTTGATCCAGAAACGTCTCGTCCAGCTCAACCAGGGCAGCCGAGCGTTGGTCAGCGTGGACACGCACGACAAAATGTCGATCGTGTTGCAAGAAATTGTCCAGGACAAGATCTTTCTGAACATGGAAAACGAGATCGAAACGGTCGACGACCTCGATGCCATCGTTGCCGCTAGCGAAGCTCCTGAACTGGATCCTTCGGACCTGTAATGGAACCCAAGACGCGGCGGATTCTGTTGGCGATTGGTGGTGGAATCGCCGCGTACAAAGCGGCCGACCTGTGCAGCAAATTGGCACAGGCTGGCCATCAAGTTCAGGTGGTCACATCCCGAGCGGCCACCGAATTCATCGGTGATGCGACCTTGGCGGCGCTTTCGGGCCGTCCGGTCGTTCATGAAGTCTTTGATGCGAGATTTCCGCTGGGCAGCCACATCGAGCTGACTCGCGAAATTGACGCGATGGTTGTGGCACCCGCGACCGCGAATTTGCTGGCTCAGTTCGCTCAGGGAATGGCGTCGGATCTGATCAGCACGTTGTATCTGCAGAACACCAGTCCGGTGTTGCTGGCACCCGCGATGAGCGATCCGATGTGGAACCACGTGGCGGTTCAGCGAAATGTGCAAACGCTTCAGGAGGATGGTTGCCATCTGGTCGGACCCGAGGACGGTTGGCTCAGTTGCCGCGTCAAAGGTACCGGTCGTATGAGTGAACCAGTCACCATTTTGAAGACGTTGGAAGCATTGTTCACCGATCGCGCAGCGCAAATCGACTGAAAGCGGACGTACCGTGCGACAATGCGTCGCCAATGAAATCGGTTGCAAGGCGATTTGGGTGTGACATTGCGAGTGAGATCTTTGGCACAATTCGTGCCGGCATTTGGTCTAAGATTGAATGGTCGTGCATTTGAAACCGATCCATGTTTGAAGTGGGCTGATGCTCACTTGGGCAATCGCGGGTGGCTCGGTTCAGTGATGACGACTGCCTTGGGATCATCCACGCGAGAAGCACTGCATCTCACGTTTCACCATCGAGTTATTGAATAGCTTTCATGACGGTCCACGTTTTTGGTCACCGCAATCCGGACACGGATGCGATTTGCAGTGCTTTGGCCTACGCTGATTTTCTTCGTCGAACCACTCGACCTGACGCGGTGGCGGCCTGTTGTGGTCCGCCTAACGAACGGACCGAATTTGCACTTCGGAAAGCCAAACTGACGGCACCCAAGATCATCATGGATGTCCGGCCCGAGCTTGAGGATATCTGCAATCGAGACGTCATCGTCGCTCGAACCTCGGACGTCTTCTATGAAGTTTACGAACGGATGGATGAGCACGAGCTTCGGTCCATTCCAGTGTTGGACGACAACGATCAGTTGATCGGATTGGTCACGCTGCTGGATCTGTTGGAGCTGGTCTTCCAAGGTGGTGTCGATCCATACCGATCTCGAGAAGTTCGCACCAACCTCGACAAAGTCGTTTCCGTCTTGGGCGGATCGTACCAGCACGCGGTCGATTCCAGCCTCAATGAGGACATGATCTTGACCGTCGGTGCGATGAGCGCCGGTGGTTTCTGCGAACGCATGAAGCAATTCCCGGCTGACCGGTTGTTGGTCGTCAGCGGTGACCGGCCGACGATCCAGTTGCCGGCGCTTGAAATGGGTGTGCGAGGATTGGTTGTCACCGGAGGCTATGAGCTCTCCAGTGGTTTGATGGAACTTGCCCGGGGACGTGGCGTGACAGTCATCAACAGCCCGTACGATACCGCCACGACGACGATGCGGATCAAAGCTGCTCAGTTGATCGAAGAGGTTGTCAATCGAGATTTCTTGGCGTTGTCCGCCAAGCTTCCTGTGGCGGCGGCGAAGCAACAAATTTATCGTTCGGCTCAAACCGTGTTCCCGGTCGTCGACAACCAGAAATTGATCGGCGTGTTGAGCAAGTCGGACATGGTGCACCCACCTCGGCCTCAGTTGGTGTTGGTGGATCACAACGAAATTGGACAAGCGGTCGAAGGGGCGGAGGATTCCGACATTGTCGAGGTTCTGGATCACCACCGGCTTGGTGGTTCTTTAAAATCCACCGGACCGATTCGGTTCATCATGGATCCCGTTGGGTCCACGTGCACATTGGTGGCACGCATGTATCGGCAAGAAGGATTGGAGCCTGAACCTGGCATCGCACTTTGCATGGCATCGGGAATCATCAGTGACACGTTGTATCTGCGATCGCCAACGACAACCGACGTGGATCGCGAATTGCTGGAGTGGTTGCAGGGTTACTGCAAGGTGGAGTTGGCTGAGTACGCAAACGAGTTCTTCGAGATCGGTTCGGCGCTCCGATCTTGCACACCGGACAAGGTTGTTCGAGAAGATTGCAAACAGTTCGAAGAGAACGGACGACGATTCTCGATCTCTCAAATCGAAGAGATCGGCCTCGATCTGTTCTGGGAACGCCAAGCCGAACTCAGCCAGGCTTTGGTTCGATTGTCGGAAGAAGAGAACCTTGAGTTCTCAGCCCTGTTGGTGACGGATATTTCCAGCAACGGAAGCTTGTTGCTGATGAGCAGCGAGCCGGAAGGCTGGGAGGAAATCAATTACCCCCAGCTCGAAGATCGATTGTATAAATTGGAGAACGTTGTCAGCCGTAAAAAGCAATTGTTGCCGCTGATCAGCAGCCTATTGGAAAATTCACCTGAACCCACGTGAGTCTGACATGCAGTTCCGCATCGTGCATTTGATCTTGGCGTTGACGTGGGCTGCGGTTGTTTTTTCACTGGTTCGATTTCACATGGTGTTCTGGGTCGCTCTTTGCCCGGCGACGATTGGACCACTGGCCGGCAGGGCCGCCTCAGGAACTTTGGAAGGCATGGTTCTCGGGTTTCTATCCACCCTGTTTTGGTGCTTCCTCGCGTCCGTCTTCGCGGGAATGGTGTTAGTGTCATTTGCTGTGGCGGTTTACCTTCAGGGAATGGGGCTGGACTCAATGTTGGGGCTCGTCATTGGTCTGACCGGGTTCTATTCTCTCATCGCCTTGTTTGCCGGGTACATTGGCGGCCGCATCGCGATTTCTTGAGACGGCGTGCTGTCACTGAATGAGTAGTTGGCATCGGTCTCGTTCCACGTTTTATCTCTGGTGACAAATATGACTCGATGGCCCGGTGTGAAGCTCTTTGATTTGTCCGGCCGAACCGCCTTGATTACGGGAGGTTCGAAAGGGTTGGGCGAAGCGATGGCGGCCGGGCTCGCCTCCGCCGGTGCGAATGTCTGTTTGGTCAGTCGCAATGAACAAGAAGCGTCCGCGGCCGCAGAAAAGATTGCTGGTGAATATCCGGTTCGATCGATTGGCATTGGAGCGGACGTGACGGTGGAAGCCGACGTTGCAAACATGGTTCAAGCATGCGTTGATCAACTATCCGGATTGGATGTGTTGATTAACAGTGCCGGAATCAACGTGCGAGGTTCTATCGACGAGTTGTCGCTGGAACAGTTTCGCCAGGTTCAAAGCACCAATGTTGACGGCATGTGGTTGTGTTGCAAACACGCCAGTTCAGTGATGAAGAAAAACGGTTCCGGCCGGATCATCAACTTGGCCAGCACGCTTGGTTTGGTCGGGTTGGCCAACCGAACGCCCTATGCATCCAGCAAAGGAGCGGTGGTGCAGATGACACGCGCGTTGGGACTGGAGTTGGCACCACACAATGTCACCGTCAACGCGATTTGCCCGGGTCCGTTTTTGACTCCGATGAACGTTCCCATCGCGGATAGCGAGGAGGCCAAGCGGTTCATCGTTGGGGCGACGGCGCTAGAGCGTTGGGGGCAGATGCAAGAGATCCAAGGAGCCGCGATTTTCCTGGCCAGCGATGCGTCGAGCTACATGACAGGCAGCATGTTGACGGTCGATGGTGGTTGGACGGCTCGCTGATCTGGAAAACTGCCGCGTGAGTTTTGAGGTTGGGTTTTTCTTCGAATGGCCAACGGCCAAATTCAATTCAAAACGTTTACGTGGATGTTGGCCGTTGGCCAACAAAACCGACTGCAAAAGTGCAGTTTTAAAACTTTCGCGGCGGGAATCTGGGGAATGCCTCGCTCACGCGTCGGGTTTTCACTTCGACGGCCTTGGAAGGCCATTGTACGGAACCCCGAGACCGATCTTAGCGGCGGTACGAGTGAACGCCGACGTCAGACAATAGCGTTCCCATCTCGCGACTAATTCGAACCAGCGACAAGCTGTAGTTCGTTTGATCAACATGCAATTGGCGTTGGGATTGGAGAAGCTCTTCCGTCGCGTCGATCAGGAATTCCAGCTGAATTTTTCCGGCATCGTAGAGGGCTCGTGAAGAAGCGAGGCGGTCCTGCCCTGCTTCAACGCGGGCGAGCGAATTCTGCAATGCGGCGAAGCTGGATTGGCTATTTGAAATCGCGTCGTGAATTTCAAACGTCACCGCGTGTTGCTGTTCTTCCAGGATAGAGCGTTCGCGGTGCAATTGCAGCTTGGCATTTCGCACCGCGGCTTTGGCTTGTCGCCGCAATGGAGCGACACCCATCTCGACGCCGAATTCCCATTCGGTGTGATCGAACGAGAAAAAGTCCTCTGCTGCACTGCTGAAACGTGGTCCGTCGCCTGTCAGGTCGTCTCCAAAGCCTCTCACTCGTGTGCGACCGATCATGTCCAGTCGTGGAAGCAAGAAGTTTTTGGCGGCGACTAGCCGGAGGTTCTGTTGCTGGACCTGCAAACGTTGACGCCTGAGTTCGGTTCGGTGTTGGAACCCGCGTGCAACGCTGTCGTCAATTGCGAATTCGAACGGTGCGGTCGTGAACCCATCGGCTGGTCTCAGGAGTCGGCCATCGGCGATGGGCAGACCGATCATACGCCGGAGTGTTCGTTCGGCGTTTCGGATTCCCGTCTCGCCCTCGCTGCCGCCCAGTGCAAGGTCAGCTTCACGCTGGTAACGATAGTATTGGGCTCGCGTTTGAGCTTCCTTGTAGGCTTCGCCACCAATCAGTCCGGATTGTTTCTTTGACAGGACCGTTTGCCAGATTTCGTACGAGACGTCTCGAGCTTGACGAATGCTGTCGTACGAATGATAGAGTCGTTGGAGTTGCCAATATGCGGTGTAGAGTTCGAGGAAGTAATCTCGCAACTGAATCTCAAAATCCGCTTGGCTGATTTGCGAATTGATTCGAGCGATCCAAATTCCGTTCGAGAAGTTCAATCCTGGGCGAGCATTGGGCCCCGCGATGAGATTGAACGTGCGTCCGGCACCCTGCAGCAACGGTTGACGCACTCCCAATTCCAGTTGGGTCTCCCAATAACTTGGGAAAGAGTTGCCCGCTCGATTGTTGCTGTCGTACTGGTGGATGGATTGCACGTCCCACTGGGTGCCCCAAGTGTTTCGCTTCGTCCATCCGGATTGAAATTGGGCGTAGTCTTGCACCAGCTCTTGGACTTGTCCGCCCAGCGTGGCATTGTTGAAGACGCGGTCGTTGTTTTGGGTTGTCAGTGAGGCACTGAGTTGACTGTCGAATTCCGCCAAAGCCGCCTGAGGGCCAAACATTGGGTCGGTCGCTTGAATCGCGGTGTCGTAGGCCGTCGTGACAGAGGCCGGTGCTTCGAGGACTCGTACGCCGAGCGATCGGATGACGTCGCTGTTTTGCAACGCCAACGTGATCATCTCGGATTCCGTCAGATCCCAGAATTCCGGTGACTGCGATCCGCCCAACGGCGGAACCGACGAAGTCGTCGTGGAGATGTCCAATTGGCCAGCTTGTTTCGCGGAGGCCAATTCGATTAGACGTCGCGTGTCCTGCTTTCCGCCGAACGGATCGTGAGAGCCGGTGGAGGCAGGCTCGACGCGGTCATTGTAAAAGTGGGGCACGACGCCGGCTTGTTGCATGGCGGTCGGGGTTCCCAGGCGAACGGCCGATGCTAGGTTCGTTCGCCCGTTGAGTTCGCTCGATACGTTGATCTCGCTGGAAACCTTGGTTGCGGTGAGAACGCGATCAGGCATCGGTTGATTGGATCGGCATCCGATCGACGTGAACGCCAGTGCGAACGCCACAGTCCAACGTTGCAACGCACCATCCCAGCCACCATGACAATGGCGATCGCAGAACGGCGAATGACTGCGTTGCAAAGGCATACGTGGACAGACGGTAAGGAAACCTACAAACTTGGTGGGACGCACTCGGAATCAAACTCCACCGTGTTATCGTCGCAAAGCGAACACGCAAGGCACTTTGGGCCGCGACGCGTGTTCATCCGTCACGACCGTTGACACCCCCCGACCCCCGGAAACCAATGGCATCTCGCGCTCGTTCCGTCACTTTGGTCTCGCTGATCCTTTCGACGCTTCGTCATCGTCAAGCTGTGACGGTTGCGGTGGCGCTCGGGGTTGCAACCGCGACCGCGGTGATCACGGGGGCGTTATTGGTGGGCGATTCCATGCGTGGCAGCTTGCGATCGCTGACGGTGGAACGTCTCGGGAAGATTGAATCGATTGTTTCGCCTGGTGCATTTTTCCCGTTGGCGGATTTGTCTATCGAAGGCGAATCGATCGGTCAGGGTGAAACGAAAGCAAAAGGCACCGCCGCGAAGGATTCCTTTGCAACGCCGGTCATTTTGTTTCCCGGTGGCAGTATCGAGGCGGATGTCGAAGGTTCGGATCGCCAGCGTCGCATCGGCGGCGTTCAAGTGCTTGGAGTCGACGAATCGTTCTGGGACTTGGACGTGACTGGAATTCGACCGGAGGCGATGCCGGGAGGAGAAAGTGTTGTCTTGAACCAAGCCGCCGCGGACGAATTGAAAGTTTCCGTGGGCGATCAGGTCACTTTGCGATTGCCGGTCGAGGGTGCTGTGCCGGCCGATAGTCCGCTGGGCCGTCGGGAGATCCAAAGCGAAGGTTTGCCTCGCATGAAAGTTGCCGCGATCGTTCCTGATTCCGGACTGGGTCGGTTTTCACTGAGCCCCAACCAAGCGGCACCCAAGACGGTTTTTGCATCTCGCACCGTCATCGCAGACGTGTTGGATCGCGATGGGCAAGCAAATGCCATTTTCCTGGCTCGCGAAATTTCTGCGGATGACGTGAGTTGGTCGCTAGAAACGCTGGGATGGAACCTACAACACATTCAGCGAGGTCGCGAAAAAGGTGGCGAGCCGATCATCGACTACGTATCGCTAACCAGCGAGAACTTGTTGCTGAAGAACGATGCGGTGAATGCGGTGATGGACGCGTTGCCCGAAGGCACCGTCACGCCGGTGATGACTTACTTGGCTAACGCAATTGAAAAGGTCGATCCCAAAACGGGCGAAGTCATCGTCAACGATCAATCTCACTCGGTTCCCTACAGCACGTTGTCCGCCATTGATGACGGGCCCACGTTGCCGCTGGACTATTCGTTTCAGGAACAGCCGACGACCGAATCGGGTGAAACTCCGATCGTGTTGAACGATTGGACGGCGAACCGTTTGGGTGCTGCAGTCGGCGATCAGGTTCGAGTGTTCTTCTACGAACCGGAAGTCGAAAACGGACGCGAAATTGAACGGTCGTTTGATGCGGTGGTGACCGAGATTGTTCCGGTGACGATTCCCAGCAAGCCTTACCGTAGGAACCGAGAAGCTGTCTTCGACGAGCCGATCACACCCTACAACGACCCCGCGTTGACGCCCGATGTTCCCGGTGTGACCGATCAAGATTCAATTGGCGATTGGGACTTGCCCTTTCAGTTGGACCGAAAGATCGAACGAGAGGATGATGCTTATTGGAACGAGCAACGATTGACTCCCAAAGCGTTTGTTCCGCTGGACGTCGGGCAGACGATTTTTGGAAGCCGCTTTGGGCAAACGACTGGGTTGCGGATTGATGCGAGTTTGGCCAAAGACATGCCCGCCTTGCGAGCGAAGATCTTGGCTGCCACACGCGGCGTGCAGGGTGAGCTTGGCTGGATACCACGATCCATTCGTGCCGAACAGTTGGCGGCATCCAAAGGCACCACGCCCTTTGACGGTTTGTTTTTGGCCTTGTCGTTCTTTGTGATCTTGGCCGCGATGATGTTGATCGCTTTGTTGTTGCGATTGGGCGTGATTCAACGGCTGAGTGAATTCGGCACCTTGTTGGCTGTCGGCTTCACGCCTCGCCGAGTCATGAAGTTGGCTTTGGGCGAAACGGCGGTGACCGCCGCGTTTGGAACCTTGATCGGAATCGCCGGCGGGGTGGCGTACGCGTGGGCGGTGTTGTGGGCGCTGAAGTCATGGTGGGTGGGAGCGGTCACGGTTCCGTTTTTGCAATTTTACGCGACGCCACTGTCAATCGCACTCGGAGGAATCCTGGGCTGGTTGGTGTGCATGTTCACAGCCGCTTGGACGTTGCGTTTCTTATTGCGATTGAACCCTGCGGCGTTGGTTGGTGGTCGCACGATGGATTCATCGCATGCATTGAGCGGCGGTGCCAAGGCGAAGAAGCCAGGTGTTGGCAATGCATCGAAATGGGTTGCCATCGCGTTGTTGGCTCTGGCCTTTGTTGCCGCGATTGCGGGAGCGATGGGCGGCGGTCAACAAGCGGCAGGCGGTTTCGTCGGAGCCGGAATGTTGTCGTTGGTGGCCATTTTGATTTGGGTGCACCGATCGCTTCGCAGACGAAGTGATTCTGGTGCGGCTCGTGGCGAGAAACCAACGACGGGTCACGCGATGCGATCACCGGGGCTGGGCGGTGGTTCGCTGAGCTCCTTGGCGATGGCCAACGCTCGTCGCAGTCCCCTACGCAGCACGCTTGCGATTGGATTGGTCGCGACGGCGGCGTTTTTGATTTTGTCCATCAGTGTGTTTCGGCTTTCACCGACGCGAGAAGGGACCGGCGGCTTTGACTTGATTGGCCAAACGGCCCAGCCGCTTCACCAAGATCTTCGTGCGGAAGACGTGCGTGCGGAGTTGCTTGGTCGAGATGCCGAATCATTCACCAAAGACGACGTTCGCGTCGTTCCGTTTCGGATGAAGGGCGGTGACGATGCGAGTTGCAACAATCTTTATCAAGCGATGCGTCCTACGGTGATCGGATTGTCGGATCAAGACTCGCTGGACGGATTTGGTTGGGCGAGCATGGAGGCGGACACCTCGGAGGCGACATGGGAATTGTTGAATGTCTCAGCGAGTGGAACGCTCGAGGATCCGGTGCCGGTCGTGATCGACCAAAACACCGCCATGTGGAGTTTGCAAATGCGTGGTGGTCTCGGTGAGGTCAAGGCATTCGACTACGGCAGCGGTGACGTGCATTTTCGCGTCGTTGGTCTGTTGGCGGGGTCAGTGTTGCAGGGGAAGTTGATCATCGGCGAACGAGCCTTTGAGAACGTTTTTCCGAGCTCAACTGGATACCAGTATTTCCTTTTTTCAATGCAAGGAGATGACGCAGCGGAGGCTGAACGAAGTACAGGATCAAGCCGCGACGAAGAAGTTGATGAGATCGCTGAAGTATTGGAGTCGCGTTTGGTTGACGCTGGCATGGATGTGCAGCGGGCTGATCACGTGTTGGCCGGTTTGCTGGCGGTTCAGAACACGTATTTGCGGACCTTCCAAAGTTTGGGGGCGTTGGGATTGTTGCTAGGAACGATTGGTTTGGCGGTGGCTCAGTTGAGAAGTGTTTTGGAACGTCGCGGCGAGTTGGCGGTGATGCGAGCGGTCGGATTCACCCGTCAACGTTTGGCTGCGTTGGTGTTGGGTGAGAACACGTTTCTGTTAGCCATCGGGATTGGTTGCGGAGCGGTGACCGCGATGATGGCCGTTTTGCCGTACGCTTGGTTGTCAGGAACCAACATGCCGATCGCGGAACCGCTGGGGATCTTGCTAGCGATTTTGTTGTTTGGGACCTTGGCCGGTTTGGTGGCCGTTTGGAAAGTGTTGACGCTGCCGTTGATCGAATCGTTGCGAGCCGAAAATGCAGTTGTTGAACTTTGAAAACGACCCTGCCGAAGATCCATCGATCCTCGCCCGCAGGCAACTCGCACGCGATGAGGCGATGCTGCAGTGGGCGGACGAAGTCGTCGGCGACAATGAGTCCACGACGATTGATACTGAATCGTTGCGGATGTGGCAGTTTGATCAGCCGACCGTCGTTTTGGGGCGCAGTTCCAAGATCAATGACGAAGTGAACCGCCCGTGGTGTCAGGAGCATCGAATCGAGGTGCTGCGACGTTGCACCGGAGGCGCTTCGGTGGTTGGCGGACCAGGGTGTTGGATGTACAGCGTTGTGCTTCGGTTGCTCGACGAAACATCAATACGCAAAATCGACGTTGCGCACGATTATGTGATGCAACACGTTCTCGCGGCGGTCCAGACGCAGTTGCCAAACGCGGAACGAAAGGGAATCTGCGACCTGACGTTTGAAAACCGAAAATTCTCAGGCAACAGCCTGCGTGTGGCGCGGCATCACCTGCTTTATCATGGCACCGTCTTGGTCGATTCCGATCTGGATCTGATCCAGTCGTGTCTGGAATTTGCACCGAGACAACCGGACTATCGTGAGCAAAGAAGTCACCGCGAATTCATCGGAAACATCGACGTCGACGTTTCTCAGCTGACTTCGGATTTGGCCAAGCAATTCGGTGCGTTGTCCACTCCTGACTCGTCGGTGGTTCGATCCATCGAGGAAGCCACCGACGAATTGTTAAAGACACGTTATGGCACCGCAGAATGGCACGTTCGACGTTGATCGACGCCGCGGCCCGTCGTGGAAAGAGTGTCCAAGATTGCGAGACGTTGCCATTGTCAGGGCGTATGAATTGGTTATCTTTACAAGACGATCTGCACATTTTTTGTCGCCATTGCACCCTTTCGTGAAAGGATTCTCATGAAGACCCGCATTCCATTGAGCAAGGCTGAGGAAGAAGCCCGACTGCGCCGTGAACGTCTCGATCTGAGCATCGCGGAAATGGGTTTGACTGTTCGAACGACAAACTGCCTGGAAGAGACCGGTATTTTGACCGTTCGTGACCTTCTCAACGCGACGCCTCGACGTTTGCTGAAAATCAGCAACTTTGGCGAAAAGACTCTCGAAGAAGTCTACGACGCTCTCGAGCAACTTGGGTTCTATCGCCCAGGCCGTCAGGCCGTTTCGACCGCCAACTGATTGCTACGGTAGTCCTTTGTGAGACGATCCTGGTCGAGAACGCTTCTGCGTCCCTGGAGTAAGAAACGGGGACGCCGTTCGCGAACCGGGGCCACGCGTGGAATTCTGGGTGAACTCGCTTTCTACCTTGGATTGATTTTGCTGGGCGTTTTTGCGCTGGCATTGGTCATCGTCTCGTCTGCGATGATGTCTCGGATCGGCATTGATCTTCCTGAGGAGGCCCGTCGGGTTCTGGAATCCAACCTGACTCAGGGTGGCGGAAGATGGGGGCGATGGATGGTTGCGGTCGTTTCGGTTGCTTCCATCGCGTCCGGAGTGTTCGGGCTTGGCTACCGATTGCTGCATCTTGGATTCAGCCAAGAGCGTATTTCAGCCAGTCGGAAACGGGCCATCGACGAGACTCGATCGTTGGCCGGACGAGATTCAGCGGCGGAAGAGTCTTCGCAATCGTTCGAACCGGAATTCGATCCCCAGGAATTTCCCGAATTACCGACGGTTCCTCGTCGCCAAGGAATGAATGAGAGTCCCGGTGAGCGGCTTCGCTTTCGGTTGGCTTCGATCTCGACCGGGCGGATGAGCGTGTTTGGTTCGGCAGCACTCGCATTGGGCTGGAATTGCCTGTGTTTGGTGCTGTTGGCGGTGGTTGTATCCGGTTGGTGGTATGACATGCCGCGGCCCATTTTGGCGGTGCTGATGGTGCCGTTTTCATGCGTTGCGGTTTGGTCCTTGCGGGTGTTTTTGAAGCAGGTCCGGCAAGTCGCCGGGGTCGGTGCGACGGTGGTGGAGATCAGTGACCACCCGCTGCAGCCTGGTGGGCAGTACGAGCTGTTTGTCTCGCAAATGGGCAAGATGCACCTAAAATGGCTGAAAATCGAATTGGTTTGTGAAGAAGAGTCGTTTTTCCGCCAGGGCACGGATGTTCGTAGTGATCATCATGTGGCACTGCGGCAAGAATTGCTGAAGGAAAAAACGGTCCGTGTTGACCCCCGCGGGCCCTGGGAGCAACAATTGTCATTCGAGCTGCCTGAAAACGTGATGCATTCATTTGCTGCAACCAACAACGTCGTCAGGTGGCGACTGCTAGTTTCCGGAGAGTCCCGTCCGTGGCCATCGTTCTGCCGAAGTTTCCCGCTGCTCGTCCATCCGCCGCTCATGTCGCCCCCCGACAGCCCGCGGTGAATGTGTCGGTCTGTCGTGATGACGGATCGTATGCGGCCGGCTGCCAGCTGAAGGCGGGCTGGCGAATCAGTCGGGTCGAGCTCGAAGAATTGCAAAGCGTTGAAATCTCTGTGCTCTGGCACACTGAGGGTAAAGGCGACGAGGACCTCGGGGTCCACCATTTCCAGCGATACGACCGCTCGGACCTTGAGCGACTCCCGCTGAACGATCGTCACGAAATCCAGTGTGTGCTGCCGGCCTCGCCGCTCAGCTATCAGGGCCACCTGATGCAAATCCACTGGAAAATTCGCGTGCGAGTGTTCTTGGCAGACGGTCGCGAGATCGTGGCTGAACAACCGTTTTATCTTGTCACGCATCAACCGGACTCGAATCAGGAATTGATCACCGATCCGGTACCATTCGAAGACCGTCCTGACCCACCTCAGCGAAGATCGCTCGCAGCAAAGCTTCCATCGGTCATCTCTCGGCTACGCGGCCGTCGCTCTCAGTCTTAGCAAAGTGTCGTGATGGTCTGGCGGTGCGTCGCAGCAGCGTCGCTTCGGTCCTTGATCCGGATCGCCTGATGAATGTCTGATCCATATCGCCCGCCCGCCATCAGCTTGGAAAAAGAAGGTGGCTCGCAATTGTGGAAACGCCAT
Organism: Rhodopirellula baltica SH 1; assembly: GCF_000196115.1. NCBI lineage: Bacteria > Pseudomonadati > Planctomycetota > Planctomycetia > Pirellulales > Pirellulaceae > Rhodopirellula > Rhodopirellula baltica. Next base: position 3,751,548 of record NC_005027.1, on the reverse strand, counting down.
GTGCCTTTGCCGCTGCGGCCGCAATCGTTGTAGTGGACTTCTGCGACTTCTTCGGTGATGAGATCGTCGGTGGCCGCTTCCACACCCATGCAGCCGGCTAGTGCACGGCGGTTTTCAAGGTTTTGGATGAACAGGCGACGACGGTTGTGGAAGCGACGTTTCCTGGCATCTTTCCATGTTGGTGTTCGATGATGAACGAGTGTGACTTGACGCTTGTTCGCATCATGAAGGGGATCGGGCGTCACAATGGCATCACAAAAATGCGGATAGAGAAGGAGGCTTCTTCGGGAACGTGACAAACATGTTCGGCATTCGTCCTTCTTAAGGAGGGAATTGTTTTGTCGCTGTTCAGATCTCGCTTTCCCAACTTTCTTGAAGGAGCGTTTCATGGGGTTTCACCATCGGTTCGGATTGGTGGCGGGCCTAGTTTTGGCGTTGCTCGCAACTCGTAAAGGAATGGCAGAGGACGCGATCGCCGGACGCGAATTGTTTGAACGAGAATGGGAGTTCGTGGACCGGCCACAAACCTTCGCCGAATTTGAGACGGCGGCCCCGAGGTCGTTGCGACCAAGGCGAGATCGAGATGGAGAGATGAGACGCGGCCACCGTCGACCGCATCGAGGCGAAGGCGGAATCGTGCCGTTCGTCCGCGTTGACGAGAAACAGCCTCTCATCGCCGATGGTTTGGGACCCATGCACAACGCGAAGTCTTGCGTGTCGTGTCACCCGGGCGGCGGTGCATCGGACGTGGATCACAACGTGACTCTTATCACAGCGGATCCGCGGTCACTATTCTTTGAAGAGCCGGTTGGTTATGAAGGTCGTGGCGGAACGAAGGGGGCTGTGATGGATTTCTTTCCAGGACTGGTGTCAGGCAACACCCTGTCGTTCACCGCTGTCGTTCACGATGCTTCCACTCGTCCTGGATATCAAATCATCCGCCAGCGTTTGGCGTCGGGCGTGCCTGATGGTCTGCATCCAGAGTGGTTCAGCCCTCAAGAACGGAACGTCGCCGCGATTGCGGGCCAACCGGTGATAGCCGGTCGTTACGAGACACTCGACTATTACCTCAGTCAACGAAACTCAACACCGCTGTATGGAATGGGGCTGATCGAGTTGGTTCCATTGAATCGGTTGATTGCGCTGGCGCAGTCGCAGAATCGGTCGTCTAGAGGTGTGATCTCGGGACAAGTTGCCGGCAAGTATGGTTGGCGAGGTCAGGTCCGCACGCTGTCTGATTTTGTTGCGGGAGCCTGCGCGACGGAGTTAGGACTCAACGTGAGCGACACGGCTATGCAAGCCGGCGATCCGGCTGATCCTCGCTACGTCAGCTACGCCGCGGATATTTCGCCGCGAGAAGTGGCAGATCTAACGAGCTACGTTGCTGGATTGCCCGCCCCGCAAAGACAATCGTTATCGTTGGAAGAACGCAAGCAGGTTCGCCGCGGTGAGAAGGTCTTCAGTTCGATTGGATGCGTAGCCTGTCACATCGAAGACTTGCAACCGGCAAGAGGAATCTACAGCGACCTGTTGTTGCATGACATGGGAGCTGGCCTGCAGGATCCGTCTCCCGCGTCTGTTTTCCGAGTGGGCAGCCCTTCCTTCGCCGAAGCGACCAGTGTGTATTCCGCACGACATGGCCGAGGTGCTGCACTAGACGCGAATGGCCAGCTGTATCGGGATCGCGACGGGCCGCCGGGAAATCGCAGGCGATCCAAATCGCGTGGGCGAAGCTCTGACGTTTTAGTGGGAACACCCATGGTCGTTCCTTTGGCCTATCCAGATCAGCCACAATTTCCTCGTGGCGAAATCAGCGAACTTGACCTCAAACTTCGGTATCAATCCACATGGGATGCGATGCAGCGGGAATGGAAGACTCCGCCGCTATGGGGAGTCGCTGATTCGGCACCCTACCTTCACGATGGCCGAGCCAAAACGTTGACGGATGCGATTTTGTGGCATGGTGGAGAAGCGTCACAATCCATGCGAAATTATGTGAGGTTGGGCGATGGACAGAAACGATTACTGGATGTGTTTTTGAAGAGCTTAAAGGCACCAACGAACTGACCGGCGACTCTCAGCGACCCACTGCCCCGGTCTGTCCTACTACCACCGGCGTCCATTCACCGCCGTTCCAGTGGGATCTTAACTACTAGTCGCTGTCGTTTGGTGACTCGTTGAATGATTGGTCCATTGTGGCATCCATCGCAGCCGACTCAGTGGACGACGATCCAGCTGTCGATGTGGTGGAGTCTCTGTTCTCTGACCCGCGTTCGTGTCGCCCCCACCATCGATCGGCCTCTTCGATCGTCCAATCGCTCGCGGCCGCACATTTGGAGATGAGGATTCCAAGGTCACGTGCGGTTTGTGGCCGCTTTGCCCGTGACTTCTCCAGGCATCCCATGATCGCGTCTTCGAGTTGACTGGATACTTTGACGTTGCCGCGTTTGGACGGAGGGACTGGCGATTCTTCGATGTGTTTTTGGCACAAATCGACCAAATTGGCCGCTTCGAACACAGGTTTGCCCGTCAGCAGGAAGTAGCCGACGGCACCGACGGCGTAGATGTCGCTGCAAGCGTCAACGGTCATCGGTGCCTGGATGGACTCTGGCGACATGTACAACGGCGTTCCCGACATCGAACTCCCCTCGTTCGCGGGCGATCCTTCAGTGCGGTCAACGGCTTTGACCAAACCAAAGTCCAGGACCTTCACAACATCAGGTTCACAACCGCGGCGATTCAACATCACATTGGCGGGTTTGATGTCGCGATGGACCAGGCCTTGAGAATGAGCTTCGAACAGAGACCCGCAAATCTGAAGCAGAATGTGTATCACTCGGGCCTCAGACTGAGTCCCATACTTGTTGACGAGGTCTTGAAGGTCGATGCCGTCTAAGTATTCCATCGCATAGTAGAACACTCCCTCGGGCGTGCGACCGTAGTCGTAAATCGCGATCGTATTGGAGTGGTTCAACTGGCACGTGATCTGTACTTCTCGTTCGAACCGAGCGATCGAAGTGTCATTCACTTTGTCAGCATGCAAAAGCTTGATCGCGGTGGGACGCCGCAGCATCGAATGGTGCCCTTTGTAGACAACGCCCATCGCGCCCTCGCCAAGCTTTTGGTCCAACGTGTATTGGCCAAGTTGCTGGGCTTCGATCACCGCTTCCCGCGATTGACGTTGCAGTCGCGCGACGATCAGGGTGAACGCGAAAATCACAATGGCGCACAACATCAATAGGATGAAGATCGTCAAGAACGTTCGCTGCAAGATCACAATCGGACGAAACGCTTGGTCTGCATCGACTTCAATCGCAACGCCCATTTGATACTTGGGCAACCATCGCCAAGCACCGATCACGTTCTTTCCGCGGTAGTCTCGATAGCCGTCCACATTCAGGCCAGAATTACCTGCGATTGCATCGGCTGCCATGGTTGTCAGCGGCAACTGAGACCGTCGACGGTTGGGGCGAAAACCTCGCGTCATGTCAACACCGGGGTCTCGCACGGACATCTGCAAAATGGAATGCGAATGGGGTTGGTCTGGCAACAGACCCATCAAGATGAGCTCTTCGTCGAAGCGGCTGTTGCTGATCATGATGCCGTCTTCATTGAAGGCATAGGTTTCACCCGATTCACCCGTCCGGCCAAGCTGAAGGATCGGAATGAACTCGCGTTCGGGACGAATCTGCAGTGCAAGAACTCCCACGACCTGAAAGGATGGATCGCGAATCGGGGCGCAGACATACATGGTTGGAACGCCCATTCGGGATCGTCCATCCGCGTCCTTCATCATCACGACGCTGGGGAACGGAGGGGAGACGAACGCTTCGCCTGCCAGTGCACGATCAATGAATGGTTCGTATTCCGAAATCCCTTGCTCACCGACCAAAGCGGCGTGGGTTGCCGAGACGATTCGTTTGGACTTGTCGATCAACAGATAGCTATCGAAGTCGTGAGCCGACATCGCGGGGCCCAACTCGGCCGCCAGTTCTTTGTGTGGGTCATCGGGCGATGCTGGGGACGAAGCAGGTTGCTCCGTCTGGAACAACTGGTACACCGTTCGTCGCACGGTGGCGTCGTTCGCCAACGCCTCGGCCGCGGATTCTTGAACGCTGAACCACTTGGTCAGCATTTCAGCTTCCAGATCGACCAGCGTCTGCATCCCCGAGCTGACGTTGCCCTTGATCGTTGATTCAATCGCATTGCCCATGAAATAGCCAATGGTCGACAGCACGACGACGGCAACGATTGGCCAGATCCAAAGCTGCTTTTGAAGGTACAGACCGGTTCGGGTGACCGTTGCGGAAATGCTCCGCGAAGCCCACGTGATGTGGGCATCGGGATGCACCCGGGAATTTCGGGACCGATTCAACCGTTTCAGTGGATTCATGCTGGAAAGCTAGGGAGGTTACTTCGCCGTTTGCGAACCGTAGCCTAGTCTAAATCGCAGCAAATCATAGAAAACTGGTTCCATTCAGGAAATGCGTTGTTCGACGACTGTAGACGACCTGAGGACTCGTCTCCTATCGCTATTCAAAGACGATGGTTTTGATCTGGTGACACGCTCGGCTTTTAGGGACCGCTTGATGCTTCGGCGTATCGAAGGTGGACGGAGACATTGTTGAACGCACTCATTTGCTAACGGCCCCCCGGTCGCCTTTGATCGCAAAGTCGCGAAAGTAGCCGCAACGGAAACATTTGAATTGCAGGTGAACACCACATCGTAGCGGGGAGTTTTGGTGGCACCGATCGCTGCAATCATTGACTGTATTATGGTTCAGAACGTCGCGAGTGTCGGGTTACGTACAGAAGATCCTCGTCTGGGGCATAGAACAGTTGAGCGGTATCAGTACGAAACGCAAGCTGGTTCACGTATTCATCATCGACGGAACTGGTGAGTTGTGGAAAGCGGTCGTCGGGAAAGAGTGACGCAAACCTGTCGCTCGTGATCGATCGAATCCATTCATCTCCACTGACGATTTGTTCCATATCAGCTCGTGACATCGAACGTTTAGCGTGAACGAAAAAGCCATCGTTGAACGTGTCGTGTCGTTTCAAAGCGAGAATCGTTGTGGTGGCGGGAAGCTCTTGACCCAAGGCCCATGAAGCACGGGCTGATGGCGTGGAATGATGCAATTCCAGCCCGAAGAAGAGGGCATAGCACCTGCCCCAATGATGAGTGCAAAACGTGGTTTCCCTCGATCGGCCAACCAATTGAACGGCATCGTTGAAACAAATCCAATTGCCATTAGGATCGGAAACCCGATGACGGACCAGCCCGATGCGGATAGTCCCCAGAGGAACGCCCCGGGGTAGTAATCCATGTTCGACATTCCGAGGCCGGACAAAATTGCAAAAGCGATCGACCCGATGACGGTCCAGAGCCAGCGATTTCGATTGGATTTTAGATTCGCGTTCATCAGTACGGATGTGCGAGCATTGAATCGAGGCGTTGGTTGGTGCCGCGTAGTGCGATGACACACTGCTGTATCAGCGACGTGCGATTGAGCTTTCTCCGTCGGATGGCGTACCGCGTCATTGACTCGGGATTGTGCCGTCAACCAATACTGAAATTCTCGCAAGCAGCAGCTAACCCAGTTCACCTAATCTTGGCGTGGTCTTGTTTGGTGAAAACCTCCTTTGCTTTTACGGTCTCTTTCTTGTAGGCAGTGTAACAAATCAATTTCGAACGATAGAGAGCGCGAAACGAAAGCAACTCCAGGGAAGTAACAGCCCGCAACACGCTGAGAAAAAGTCGGGACTCGCACGGTTGTCTCGCCCGGCAAAGCATTGCGGGTAAATCGAAGGGGACAGGAGCGTGAAGGAGTTCATGCGTCGACTGATGATACCCATCCCTTTTGATCGCTCTTCGGCCGCCGCAGAAGTGTTGCGATTTCGATCGCATGTCTAAGGCAATAATCGCTAGCAAGCCCGGAGGAGTTTTGGAGCAGGTTCGCCACCTGGGTCCGAGTCTCTACGTAATGACACGTGAGCATGGTGGTGTAAGGGATGCCTGAGCAAACACGCCCAGTCTCGATCATGATCTGTCTTGGTCCGTCGTGAAGCTAAGCACCTATGAACGAAAGAAGGATTGCGATTGCAAGGCAAACAACAGCACCACAAATGGCGAAAGCGAAGAACGAGATCGTGTAGTACAACGAAGCCAGCGATACCGCGTCACCAAATGCCATGAGCTGATTGTCGCTCTTTGCTTGAATGATTCTTCGAAAAATCACTGCCGTCAGCATCAAACCAAAGATGATGCTGTATAGGAAGAATGTTGGGCCATACTGAAATGGTAAACTGTTCATCTGGAAAGAATCGTCTGCCAGAAGTCGGAATGACAGTCCATGGTTGAAGCCCACTGCCAGGTTGATTGACGCAACGACTAAACCGGAAACGAGCGAGCAACGAAAGGCATTCCAGTAAGGTATGTCTGAAAAATTGAGCCATGATGCAGCGAGTCTGAGCCAGATCGCACCTAACAAGCTTCCAATCCCTGCGCCGATTGCAAAGCCTACCAACCCTCCAAGCATTTTGAATGCGAAAAGCAAACTGTCATCCATTGTAGTATCCAGGTTGTATGGAATTGGGAGAAAAGGGGTGGCTTGTACATTCAGCAAACGCACACCAGGGGCCATGTGCAGGCAATCGGTATCCGCCTCATCAGGGGCGAGTATGACTGTCAGAAAGGATCGGGAAGTTCGATGTCATTGGGAATGCGATCGTGTTGCGAAATGAAACTGATCAATTCGTCGAAATAGCGGCAAGCAACGGTAGGTGCAATTCCCGCGTCATCGAGAACAGGGAATGCTCCGGAAAAGTCGAACTCTTCGGCATGAGGAAACCGTCTGTGTTTCGAAATGAAGTCACGCAGCTTTCGGAGTCGCGGAATGATGGCACGGGGCGATGTTTCACCAGGCGAGATTGGGGCTCCGGCCTGAATTGCACAAGATTCGCAAAGCCACTTCGATCAACCGTTTCCATCGGGTTCATGAATTTTGACGTGAAGGTCGTTTCTGCTCCTCGGGATTCGCAATTCATGGCTGTCGATGCTGGTTGTGGAACACCACAAACGCGGCGGAGTGGCGTTACTCCTCCGCATCGTCCCGGTTTGCCACATTCTAAGAGGAATGAGACTGGCGGGGTGATGCGGCAATGAATGCAGCGATGCCGACCAGCGATATCGGAATCACAATGCCCCAAAAAACATCAAACGCTTAGGAGTCTCGCGACGTTGCAACGATCCCGTTGGAGCTACCGACCGGAATGATGACCAAGTTTCGTTTTCCGACGTAGTCAGCAGTTCCGGCGTAAGCGTAGCCAGTCGAAACATTGCAGAAAATGGTGAGCAGCATGACTGCGACGAGCAGCACTGTGATGGCGGCGATCATTTTCTGAAATCGGGTCACAAGCAATGCATATAGGAAATCGAGGTCTTCGGTGGCAAAATGTCCAAGGTTGAATGACGAATCGCGATTTATCCGTCGGCTTCGGGGGATCGTATCGTTCGTTGGGCGTTGCTGCTTCGTAACCGCTTAGCAGCTTGGACTCATGTGACTTTTGCAGAATCAATCGATCCCTGGCATCGCGTCGCGGCTGTCTATCGTAGAGCCAGCAAGATCAGCCGTGCAAGCTTCTGCGTGATCAGTGGAGCAGCGGAAGTAGTGGGAAGGTTGAAAGCGAACAACCTTTGCGGGAGACGCCTTGCCAATGCCATTCCATCGGAGCGGACGGAGACGGGCCATCGTTGGAATGACGCGTCTAGTGGCGTGCCCGTTCCCGTTAGTTGATCACGCGTTCTGAGGTTTGCTCAGAGTGTGACCGCCGCATTCAGAGACGCGAAAGAGCTAGGAGAGACGCGACGCACGCATGACTGACCACGACTTTGCCTCGCACGACAAAATCAGCCGAGTCCTGTCACTGATCACGGCGATCGCAAAGGAACCGTTGCGAACACCAAAAGGTCCAAATGCCCGAAGATACCTGCTTAGTCCAGGATCCGTTCTTCTCGCACCATCCGTGTGACCGTGTACGAGATATGCTTGGTTCTCTGTTCGGGAACCATTTTGCAGACCGTGAAGTTGACGGTCTTTTCTCTGGGTTGCGGCACCATCTTGCAGACTGTGTATTGGGTGGTTTTCCCCGTCGCATCATCCCGTTTGGTTCGGGTTTCATGCACTGGCGTCATTTGCGTGTAATGAACGGTCTTGGTGCGTTGTTCGTAAACGGGCTTGGTCACGGTGTAGTGGACCGTTTTCTCTCGCTGTTCTCGGACTGGCCGCGTCACGAAATAGGTCGCAGGTTCCGCGGGCGAGACAGTGGTGCTCGCCGCCGCCATTTGCATGGAAGCAGTTTCATCGCGAGCGTCCCGAATCCCGGCGACGACGACCAGGGCGAAAGAAGATGCAACAAGTGCGATGCAGTGCGATTTGCGGATTTTCACGGCCTGTTCCTTGCGTTCGGAATTGCGATCCACCGGTTTATCGACCAATGGGATAGATTGGGTGAAGAGCATTTCGGCCGATGGTGCGATTTCGGCAACGTCCCAGACTTGTCCGGCCAAAGTCGGTTTTTCTGATGGAGCGAGTCGAAGAAGCCGCGTTCGTTTCATGTGTACGTGCTTAGAGACTTCGAATGACAAAGCGAATCTGCCCAGATTGCAATGGGGAAATGGAGAAGGGGTTCGTTCCCGACTTTTCCGACGGGACGGCTATGGTTGCGTGTTGGCATCCTGGTGTGCCTGAGAATCAAACCTTGATGGGCTTGCAGGTGAGTCGTGGGGCAATCAAGCACGACCGCAATGAATTGAAACCCATCACCACCTATCGGTGTGTAGCGTGTGGTTCATTGCGTTTCTATGCGAGTTGAAAGCAGGGGGCTGTCAATGGTCTGTCAAGTCACAGAGAGACGCCTTCGGGGGTGCCTCAAATGAACGGTCCAATCGAACTCGTCCTCATCGTTGCCGTCTGCTGCGTTTGCGTGATTATGGCGGTCGTGAAATAAGGTTGCCATCGCTCTCGTCCACCGAAACCAGCCATTGCGGATGCGACGGTCCGTGGCGCGATCGACACTGTTGTCAAATGAGTCAAGTGGTATTGGCTTTGAAGCTGTGTTGAATGCAACCACAGGCTGGAAGCTTATGCCACTTTTTCGGGGGCTGGTCAGTTGTTCGGGGGTGGTTGTAGTGGATGGTTGGGTTGCCGCGACTCTGCCGATAGCGGGGGGCAATTCGCCTTCGATTGTACCCGATCGTGACTTGCGGCTTGGTAAAATAGCGGGATGCAAATTGTGTCCATTCATCGAGTCGATCGCCCTGGCTCGCAACGGTATCGAGGGTGTTATCCGCATGCGCTCAGCTTCCAGCAACGAGGTTTGCTTGCCTTCGTCGCTGGGCTGTTCGTTTGTTTCGGGAGCAATGCCGCTTCGATGGCGGATGAGCTTGCCAATGAAGTCAAGTATCGTGAGCAGTTGTTGCCGTTGTTGCGGACTTACTGCTACGACTGCCATGGTGCCGAAGACGGTGAAGGCGGCGTTTCATTGGAAGCGGACGACACGGCGGCGAAGTTGGTCCAAGGTCGTGACCACTGGATGCGGGCTCTGGCGCAGGTCCGTTTAGGTACCATGCCACCGGCGGATTCGGAAGTGATGGATCCGGCCAGTCGAACTCGGATGATCGAACTGATTGATGAGTTGGCCAATGCGATCGATTGCGTACAAAATCCCAACGCCGGCAAAGTCACTCTGCGGCGTCTGAATCGTGCTGAGTATCGCAATACGATTCGAGACTTGGTTGGTGTGGATTACGCGCCCGCGGATGATTTTCCCGGCGACGATGTTGGCTACGGATTCGACAACATTGGGGATGTGCTCTCGTTGCCTCCATTGCTGATGGAGAAGTACCTTGATGCGGCGGAGACGATCATGGGCGAAGCGATCTACACGCCGCCACCGCCTGAACTGTTTGAGTTGGAACGTTCTCCGGCGACTTTGATCGGGGCGGACAAGTTCAATGTCCGGAGCCATTTGGTGATGTCATCCAACGGCACGGTCACGCTGCAGTTTGATGCTCCGTTCAGCGGGACCTACACGTTGGTGCTGAGTCTAAGTGGAGACCAAGGCGGCGATGAACCGGTTCGAGTGGAAGTCACGGACGGGCGGCGAGCGATTCCCGTGGAGGTGAAAGAGAGCGAGCCAACGGACAAGACGGTCGCGTTTCGATTGGGGAAAGGCACCCGCCAAATCGACATATCGTTTTTGAATGACTATTACGTCAAAGACAAGATCGACCGCAACCTGCACGTTCATCATGTAAAGGTGAGCGGCGTTGAGCAACGCAGTCAATTTGTTTCTTCCCCGGACTTGCCGGTCACTCATCGGGTGCTGTTGTTTGAAACCCCGGGCAACGACGATGAATTCGTAGATGCCGCGAAAGCGGTGTTGGGGCGATTTGCGAGCCGGGCTTATCGGCGGCCGATTGGCAAGTCAGAGCTGGGGCGTTTGGTTGATTTGGCGTCGCAGGTTCACGAAAACGGTGGTTCGTTTGAAGAGAGCATGCAGGTTGCGATGCAAGCCGTGCTGGTTTCGCCGTATTTCCTGTTTCGAGTCGAACGCCCGCGGAAGCCAGGCCCAGATGGTGTGATGCCGCTGATCAACCAGTATGAATTGGCAACCCGAATTTCGTACTTCTTATGGAGCAGTATGCCGGACGATGAGCTGTTGCGGATGGCACATCGTGGTCAGCTTCGTGATCGCCGGATGCTGCTGGAGAAAGTCGGGCGGATGATCAAGAGCCCCAAGGCGAGTCGCTTCGTCGACAACTTTGCCTCGCAGTGGTTGCAGCTTCGCAACTTGGAAATCGTCCAGCCTGATACGCGGATTTATCGTGGTTTCGATGATGAAGTTCGCGAAGCGATGCGGGTGGAGACGTTGATGTTCTTTTCGGAGGTGATGCGAAACAATTTGCCCGTGACGGAATTGCTGAGTGCCAACTTCACTTACATGAACGAAACGCTCGCGAAGTTTTATGGCATCAATGACGTCCGTGGCAATGAGTTTCGAAAGGTGTCTTTGACGGGAACACCCCGGGGAGGATTACTAACCCACGCCAGCGTTTTGACCGTGACCAGCAACCCAACGCGAACCAGTCCCGTGAAGCGAGGGAAATGGATCCTCGACAATCTGCTCAACACTCCTCCTCCGCCGGCGCCGCCGAATATCCCGGAGCTCGAGAAGGGGAAGCTGGTCGGTTCGCTTCGGGAACGCATGGAGCAGCATCGGTCCAATCCAGCCTGTGCGGCATGTCACAACATGATGGATCCGTTGGGGTTTGCGCTCGAGAATTTTGATGCCGTGGGGCGTTGGCGAACGCGTGATGGACGTGACGAGATTGACGCCAGTGGTTCGATGCCCGACGGGACCTCGTTTGACGGTATCAATGGACTGCGAGATTTGTTGACGTCGCAGCGAAGCGAGCAGTTTGTTCGATGTTTGGCTGAGAAGATGTTGATCTACGCGTTGGGGCGTGGGACGGAATATTATGACAAGTGTGCAATGGATAAAATCACGGCTGATGTTCGTGCGCACGATTACAAATTCGCTTACTTGATCGCTGCGATCATCCAGAGCGATCCATTTCAGAAGCAAGGGTATCGGGAACCATGAGTCAATCGCCTCGTACTTTGTCGCGACGTTTTGTTCTTCGTGGGTTGGGAACCGCGGTGGCATTGCCATTGTTGGATGTGATGAGTCCCACGCGGTTGTTGGCGGCCACATCAAATGGTGGACCGCCACCATTGCGAATGGGGTTTTTCTATGTGCCCAACGGCATACACATGCCTGCATGGACACCACAGAAAGAGGGCCGCGGATTTGAATTGACGCCGACGTTGCAGAAGCTGGCTGAGAACAAAGATTCGATCAGCGTGTTGTCTGGGTTGACCTTGGACGGAGCCCGGGCACATGGCGATGGAGGCGGTGACCATGCACGCAGTGTGGCAGCATTCCTGACAGGCGCTCACCCTCGGAAGACCAACGGGGCCGACATTCAAAATGGTGTCTCGGTCGACCAGGTTGCGGCCCAATATGTCGGCGATCGAACCCGGTTTGCTTCTTTGGAATTGGGCTTGGAAGCGAGCAGTCAGGCTGGCAATTGTGACAGCGGATACAGTTGCGCTTACGCATCGAACATGTCATGGCGTGGGCCGACCAATCCGATGGCCAAAGAGACTGATCCTCGGGCCTTGTTCGATCGATTGTTCGCGGGGCAAACGGTGAAGGAGACAAGGCGGGCCAAAAGCGAGCGAGAGAAGTATCGAAAGAGCATCTTGGATTTTGTCTCGGAGGATGCGAAGCGTTTGCATGCTCATCTGCCGATTGTCGATCGTCGCAAGTTGGACGAGTACCTGTATTCCATTCGCGATGTTGAGAAGCGATTGGACGGTGCGGAAAAGCTGGGGCTGACAGAAGAAGGCGTGCCGGATTATCCGCGACCCAGTGGCGTGCCTCAGGAGTTGTCACGGCACAGCGATCTGATGATGGACATGGTCGCGCTCGCGTACCAAACCGATAGCACACGGATTTTGTCGTTCATGTTCACCAACGCGGGGAGCAATCGGGCTTACAAAGAGATCGGCGTCAACGAAGGGCACCATGAGCTTTCGCACCACGGCAAGAGCGAGCACAAGCAGGCTGAGATTGCGAAGATCAATTCGTTCCATGCGGAGCGATTCAATTACCTGCTGTCGCGATTGAAGCTGATTCGCGAGGGCGATGGATCGCTACTGGATCACTGCATGATTGTTTATGGCAGCGGGATCAGTGACGGAGACCGGCACAATCACGATGACTTGCCGATTCTGTTGGCCGGAGGCGGCGGAGGACGGATTCGTGCTGGCCAGCATGTTCGGTACAAGAATGGAACGCCGCTATGCAATCTTTATCTGTGGATGATGAAGCAGATGGGCGCGAACGCCGACAGTTTTGGCGACAGCAACAGCGTCTTGCAGGGATTGGGGTGATCGCCGGGTTGACCCAATGGGCAAGTGAATGCTCAAGGGGCGACGGTTGGTTTGGGAAGTTTCGAAAGCATGACAGCTGTGTCGGGAGCTTGGCCGGAGTAAAAGGAGACGTAGTGAGTGTCGCCGATGACGGTGGCATTGGCGTTGCCCGAATCCCATGGAAGCGGACTGCCGGTGGCGACTGCTTCTGAAGCGGGCCAGTGCAGCGGGTTTTCAAAAACAAGGTCTGGATCAACCACTCGTCGCCGCAAGATGCCTCGGCCACGTTCGTAGTAGTAGTTGCTCAACAAGCCCGTTTCAGCGTCGAGAATGAGGCTGGGGGTGGAGGCGTAGATATCGCCGATGTTGGTTTGCTGACGCTTCCACGTGGCACCGTTGTCTGTTGAGACCATTTGAAATTGAGCTGGGCTACTTTCCGTCCTTGCAACAGCGAGAATCCTGCCATCGCCGAGATAGACAGCAGAGGGTTCAGTGGGCCAGTCCGCTTTCAGCAGCCCGGACTCGACGGGAGTCTGAGTCCATGTGACGCCATCGTCGGGGCTGGTCATCACGCCCCATGAGTGAACGGCTTGGTCGCTGTAGTTTCCTGCGAACCACAATGCCATCAGCCCAACATCGGGCACCGCGAAGACATCGGTGATCTGCATCGGTTGGATCGCGAGTTCCGGAGTCGCTATCAGCGTGAAGGACACGCCATCGGTGGTGCTATAAAGGTCGTGGTGTCGCTGTTTCCCAACTCGGCGTACCCAGAGCAGCATCGCTCCCGTGGAATCCAGGCCTTTCCCGACGGTGACCTCGCCGAAGCCAGGGGTGTTCGCGATGACGGTTTCCGCCGTCCACGACTTTCCGCCGTCGACCGAGGTGCGTGCATACACCGCGCGAGCGTCTTCGTTGATTGAGTGTGCTGAGCCCCGGCTATAGGTGCAGACGAGTTTCTCTCCGATGGCTTGAGTCATCGGCCACGAGTTGTATCCGCTCACATCCTGGACAACATGAGCCTCTGCTGGGGCGTTCAGTGGTGTCACCTTCACGACCGCCAGTCCCGTGGGGCGAGTGAAGGTATCGCCAGGCAAGCCTGGTTCTCGTTGGATGCGCACCGTCAGCGGCGCGTTGGGGACCACTTCATAGTAAGATTCCAGGACGATAGTGCGGGAGTGGAGCGGGCCGGCAGGAAGTGGTGTTCGCACGGGTTTGCCCAAGGTGTATCCCGTTGTGAACGGTGCGTCCTCGACCATTTGTGACAAGTGAACCCGGTAGAGATCTTCTAGTTCCGGGCTGGTTCCCGCATCGGTGGACGTCACGATGATTTCGACCTTCACCGCATGGCACTCACTGGGAAGTCCGTTGACAATGCCGGCGACCGATTGCCCTTTGGTGCCTCCAGACAACGACCACACTGGGATGTGAGTGGATCCCTTCGACATGATGACAAGCGAAGGTTTTCCGGTTGCGATCGACAAATCATTCGCGGTCAGGTAGATCGCCGGTAAGGTCCGCGGGTTGGGGGCCCGTTCTTCCGACGCTTCTTCGGTATCTTTCGTCGCAAACGCGATGTTTTGACTGGGCGAAATCGCCAGCGTCAGTGCGAGGAACACGAGCGGTAGGCAGGGGCACGTGAACGGCGATTTCATGGCACTCAGATTAGGTGGGGCAGTTGATGGTGGGCCCACATTGTAGCCGTCGCTGAACAGCACCGTTTGAGAACCGGACCTTGAATTGGCCTAGGAAGCCGTTGAAAGCAGGCGGTTTGAGTGAGGGAACGAGACTCGAGTTTTCGTTGCTGGTAACATCAAGCGTGGCACCGTCGGGTTTGTTGTTGGGGCGGTGCGAGTTGATTCGTATCGGCTCGTTCACGCGTGGCGAAATGCTCGCGGTGGTGTTGGTACGCCGCTGTGCAGCCTTCATCTGTGGATGATGAAGCGGATGGAAGCGGACGCGGATCGTGTTGGCGATCGCGACGGTATGTTACAAGGATTGGGACAGGCAAAGGTTTGAAACGTTCAGCACAGATCGCGAGGCGTTTGCTGCCGATGGTGTTGGTCATTGTCGGCGTGTGCGGGCTGGTCAGCGGTGTCGGGGTTGAGTTGGCTGGTGACTGGTTGAATGTCGGTCGCGATGCGGGGCCGTTGGCGTTTGTGGTATTGGGAACGTTGGCGATGTGTCTGTTCGTTCCTAAAACGTTTGTGTCCATTGCGGCGGGATCAGTCTTTGGCCTGATGGTTGGTGGGCCAACGCTTGCTGTCACCGCGGTCGTGTCGGCTTGGGTGAACTATCACTTAGGCCGGTGGTCGCTGGGGCATTCTTCGATCGATGTTGAGGCGGAAGGGACCGACGCGTCATGGCGAGAAGCTCTGCGGATCATTCGGTCGGGGGCTCGCGAAGCAAATTTAGGAACGCATTTGTTGGTGCGTTTGTCGCCAATTCCAACGACGATCATCAGCTACACGATGGGAGCTTCCCGAGCACGTCAGGTTCCGTACTTGGCCGCGGCGTTGTTGGCTGCCGGGCCGCAGTTGCTGTGGGTTCATTGCGGAGCGATGGCGACCGAAACGATGAGCACCGTGGCTGAGGCTGGGGTCTCTGGGGCGACCGGCTCGAGTTTGACTCGTTGGTTGGGTTTGGTCACATCGGTGATTGCCGCTGTGTTGCTGTCGGTTTTGGTGCCCAGGCACATTTGGCGGCAGCGAGCGAGAGGATTGGCCGCGGCGGAATTGGCGGCTGACCAGAACGCTTGAGCCGAGCGGCAGTTCTGAGGAGTGCCGTGTGACCGGCGACCCAGTGACAGTCTGCTGGATCTTCGCCGGATCTCTGCCCAGATCGATCTGAGGCAGCATTTTGCGCCAGATTTCGACCGCGCATCGAAAAAGGTCCTGACGGAACAGGACCTTTGGGTGATTTCGTGGTCTCAGATTTAGTGGCCGGTCAGCGGGGATTCGCGACGCTGGCCAAAAAATTGGCCCGAATCAGGCGGTTTGAGCTGCGTTCTTGATCAGGTTGTTCAGTCGGCTCTTGGTGCGAGCAGCAGCGTTCTTGTGGATCAAGTTGTTCGCTGCGGCACGGTCCAGTTTCTTTTGAGCGACTTTGAACTCGTTCTTGGCAGTTTCCAGATCGTTGTTTTCGACAGCTTCACGGACACGGCGAATCGTCGATCGCATGTTGCTACGAGTGGCACGATTGAGCAAACGACGTTTTTCGTTTTGACGCAGACGTTTCGAGGCGCTTGAAGTGTTTGGCATTTCGCTCGGAGTGTCCGGCGGACACGCTTAGGTAGGGAACGGATCAAATTGGTCAAAATTTGGAATCGAGGAGTATGACGTCCATTCAGCCGACTGTCCAGGTCAACGGAGAAGTTCCATAATCTTGTTTTCCAACCTTATTTATCGCGAAAAAGCTTCAACTCCTTGAATTCTGAACTTGCTCTTTCTGAAACAACACCGGGATTCGTCGCATTGGTGGGGGCAGGACCCGGCCACCCCGGACTGCTGACACTCCGCGGACGCGAATGCCTGCAGGATTGCGAGGTCGTCCTTTACGACGGGCTGAGCAATGTCGAAATGCTGGTGCACGCCCCGCAGGCGGTTCATCAATGCGTCGGCAAGCATGGCCAATCTCGTATTTGGAAGCAGGATGAAATCATCGCCGAGATGATCCGGCACGCCAAAGAGGGCAAACGTGTCGTGCGTCTGAAGGGGGGCGACCCGGCGGTGTTCGCCAGGACCAGCGAAGAGGTCAACGCGTTGAAGGCGGAGCGGATTCCGTTTGAGATCGTCCCGGGAATCACCGCGGCATTGGCGGCGGGATCGTATGCGGGCATTCCGATCACGCATCGCGGAATTGCCTCGGCGGTGGCTTTGGTGACCGGTCACGAGGAACCAGGCAAGGCAAAATCGGATTTGGATTGGCCAGCACTGGCAAGATTTCCCGGAACGTTGGTGATCTATATGGGAGTCACGACGGCGAAGCAGTGGACTGACGCGTTGATTGGCAGCGGCAAGGATCCCAAGACACCCTGCGCAATTCTGCGGCGATGCAGTTTGCCGGACCAGCAGAAGATTCAATGTCGGTTGGACGAGGTCGCCGGGCACCTGACTCCCGCCAGCAAATTTCGTCCGCCGGTGATCACGATTGTTGGCGAGGTCACTGGGTTGGCTGAGTCGATGGATTGGTTCAGCCGTCGACCGCTCTCGGGAAAAAATGTCTTGGTCACACGTCCGAAGGACCAAGCGAACCAGTTGGCAAAACCGCTCGAAGAATTGGGGGCCAACGTGATCGTGCAACCGGCGATCAAGATTTGCCCGCCGGATGACTGGTCGGAAGTGGATGCTGCGATTGATCAGATCGAGACTTTTGATTCGTTGGTCTTCACGAGCCGCAACGGCGTGAAGAGTTTTCTAGATCGTTTGCTCGATGTCGGCCGTGACATGCGTTGCTTGGGCGGTCTGAAGATCGCGGTTGTCGGTGACGCGACGGCGAATGTCTTGGCAACCTATCATTTGCGAGCTGACTGGATCCCCGAGTCTTTTGATGCGGACGCATTGTTGACGACTTTGCAAAACGCCGAACCACCACTGAAGTCAACTTTGGTTGTGCGGACTCAGCGTGGCCGAGATGTCGTCACGGATGGCTTGCGTGCCTCAGGCACTCAAGTGCGTGAGGTGGTCGCTTATGAGAACTGGGACGTGCCCGAGATGGATCCAGCGACACGCGGCAAAATCGACGAGCAACCACTGGACTGGATCACGTTGACCAGTCCCGCGACAGCGAGGAATGTTCACCGTTGGTTGGGTGATTTCATCGGCGAGACCAGAATCGCGGTGATCAGTCCGCTGACCGCCCAAACCGTTCGCGAATTGGGATGGCGCGTCGACGCGGTCGCTGCGTCTGCCACAATGCAATCTTTGACCCAAGCGATTCTAGACGCGGAGACAACATGATTCCTAAACGTTACCGCCAGATGCATGCTGATCACCCTGAATACATGCGTGCTTATGAGGACTTGGGCAAGGCCGCTCGAGAGTCGGGGCCTTTGAATGACCGCGAGGTGGCGCTGGTCAAATTGGCGATTTCCTTGGGCGCAGGTTTGGAAGGTGCCGCGCATTCTCATTGTCGCAAAGCGCTCGAGGCGGGTTGCACGCCGGATGATCTGCGGCACGTGGCGATGCTATCCGCACCGACGATTGGTTTCCCCACGATGATGCGTGCGAAGTCGTGGGTGGAAGACGTGATTGACCCCAAACCTGAATGATGGATCGGGTTTCATTCATGGTCAGAATCGAAGTTTGATTGGATCAGAGAGTGACCCAGCCCGGTCGAGTCGGGCGACTGCCGCGTTGGCGATGGGTGGCTTGGAGTGCTGGCATCCAAAGCAGGTGCTGAGCGATCGTGATCAGCGACTTCGGATCGATCGGTTTGAAGAGGCAATGTGTGGGAGCGATCTCGCTTTCGGTTTTCTTTTCGAGTCCTGCCCATTTGGAATCGGCCAACAAGACGACAGGCAGATTTTGAAATGGAGAGAACTGGCGGATCTGCTGGACAATTGTCAGCACGCTCATGGGATCGTCGGCCACATCCCAGATCAGCAGGTCGATAGCGAATTTGGTTGACGAATGATCCGATGCATCGGAATGGCCCGGTTGTGGATGGCCTTCATCAATCCGAACTTGAAGCTTTGGCAAGGTCGAGGTGTCGTCGGACAATTCCAGTTCAAACGCTTTTAAGACTGCGTCCGTGCTGCGAGCACAAATGCATCGCATGCCTTCGTGATGCAGAACACCTGCGGTGGCCAAGAGAGAGAGAGGTTTCGGGTCCGCGATCACGACGGTAGAGGTCGTCGATTTCTTGTCAGGAACGCTTGGATTTCCAGGCGTGTTCGAATTTCCGGGCATGTTCGAAGCGGAGTTGTTCACAGGATTGGATGTCATCAGACGGCCAGGAGTATCAATGAGAACGATCTTCGACGAAACAAACCCACCCACACACTTTTGGAGTTGTGCAATCGCACGATGGTATTCCAAGTCCGTCGGCGCCGACGACTTGTGACGGTTTTGGAAGTGAGCCGGGACGCCATATCGGTGGCGAGATGAATTCGAAATACGCCATTGGAAGCTACTTCTGCAAGCTCAGAAGCTGCCTTTCGGTGGGGAAGTTTGCTTTGCTAGGGTCGAATCATGATTGGTGAATACAAAATCAACCGAACCACCCGCCGCTGCAGCGTCGGCGATCGTCCTTTGGAGCCAGGCGAGGTCTATTATTCCGTCGTTTTCGAATCCGATGAGGATTTCAAACGGATCGATATTGCCGGGGACGCTTGGAAAGGACCACCGGATGACGCGATCGGTTGGTGGAAGAACCGCGTGCCGAAAGCGGAAGAAAAGAAACGCGAAGTTGCACCGCCGGAAGTTCTGATCGAACTGCTGCGATCGATGGCGGACCAACCCGCGGCAGCAAAAAGTCGATTCCTATTGGCCCTGCTGCTGTTACGCAAACGACATTTGAAAACCATCGAGCCCACCGCAACCGGTTCGCCGATCGGCGCTCCCGAACAAGATCCACGTGATGATGGCGACGGGGACGCACCGAAGCCAGTGTCTCGCGAAACGATGATGCTGATGTCCAACTTGGACCAATCGACGATGGAAGTGGAAGTGGTGGCGATCGGCCCGTCCGAAGCTGGCAAGCTCCAAGATGAATTGATTGATTTGATTTACCGTGACGTCGACGAACTCCCTGAATGAGAATTGACGCCGATGCTTTCCACCTTCTCATTGCCCAAGTTCTCTTTGCCGGCATTGATTCGTATGAGTGATCGACACCTCGCGTTGGTCGGTGTGATCGCGATGCTTGGCTTGCTGGCGCAGACGACCGGATGCGTTCGGGCGGTATCGAACACGACCTTCCCAGCTCCACCGGTAGTTCTGCATGAGTCGCCTGACATCTACCAGCTTGCCGCGGCGGTCAATCGAACCGATGTGGTTCAACAGTTGTCGACAAACTCAGCCAAGTTGGATGTGTTGTCGATGCCGGCGGTTCCAAAGCTCAATGCAACCGTCAACCTACAACGAGAGAAGCGTTTTCGTATGAAGGCCAGCGTCCCGGTCATCATGGGAGCAGGCATTGATTTGGGGAGCAACGAGAACGAGTTTTGGTTCGAAGTCCCGGAGAACATGACTTCCAAAACGTTGTACTACGCCAATCACGAACAATACGCGAAGCAGCTTAATCGTTCGATCTTGCCGGTGGATCCGAGTTGGTTGATCGAAGCGATCGGTTTGGCTCGATTGGACCCGAGTTCTGTGATCGGGGTTCCAGTGCTTCGCAGTGACGGATTGATTGAAGTCCGGACGTCCGTGCATACATCATCGGGTATGTACCAACGAGTGATCTTTATCGAGCCCTCAGCGGGATACGTGACGAATTTGTTCTTGTATTCGCCGGATGGTCGGCAAGTCGCGAAAAGTGTTTCTTCGGATCATCGGTTCAACGAAGCGGCGAACGTCGTTTTGCCACACCGAGTCAAGATGGAACTGTTCCCCGCCGCCGGTCCACCCTTGGCGATGCAGTTGGAAGTCGCTTCTTACACAGTCAACCAATTGTTGTCCGGCGATCCCGATTTGTTCACGATGCCGACGACGAACCCAAACCAAGTGAACTTGGTCCAAATGTCAGGCATGACTTCGCCGGGAGGATTCGGTAGCACTGCGACGGGTTCGATGGGGTTCAGCTCCGCATCGACGGGCCAAATCGTGCCCGCGTCGGAATCCTCTTGGACTCAGGCGCCAATGAATCCGTCAGCGGGAATGCAGGGATCGGGAATGCAGGGATCGGGAATGCAGGGTTACGGTGTAGCCGGTCCGGCGGCCTATTCCGCCAATGCTCCTACCGGACCTCCGCTTCGAGGACTTCGCTAGCGATCGACCCCAATTGATAGCAATTGGGGGTGTTCGATGATGGATCATGCTGCGGCAGCAAGCGTTTTCCACAAAGCGGTTCTGGGCGAACGTATGTTTGAGCGTTTTAGCAGCCTGCCCACGAAAACGGCATGCAACGGCCCGGCATTCGCTGCTGTCGAGGAAGGACCTGATTGTTGCCAAATGGGCATGCACACGGTCCAATGCAAGTTCCATCTTCGTAACCATGGTGTGGCCCAGAACAGGGACGAATGAACGACCGCGAAACCGAAATCAATGAAGAGCCCGTCGACGATGGGGCTGCTGCCTCGGATGTCGAGGCGTCGTCTGATACTGCGGTTCCGTCCAAAGTGTTGCAGGATTTCAGCCAAGGGTTTCGGCAAGCCAACCGGAAGGTCAAGACATTCCCGCAATCGCCGGGCGTGTACCTGATGAAAGATTCCGCCGGCGTGGTCATTTACGTCGGCAAGGCGAAGAACCTTCGTTCTCGTGCGAGCAGTTATTTCTTAAAGGCGGCCAGCGAGGACGCTCGCACTGCCGATTGGATTGGTGACATCGCCGACATCGATTTTGTCGAAACCGAAAGCGAAGTCGACGCGTTGCTGATGGAGTCCCGGTTGATCAAGGACATTCAGCCGCGGAACAACAAAGAGCTGAAGGACGACAAGTCGTTTCCCTATTTGATGATCACCACGCGAGAGGAATTCCCGCGGGTGGAAGTGACGCGAGAACCACCGTCCAAAGGTGTGAAGCTATACGGTCCGTTTACCAGTGCCGGAGCTCTTCGCGGAGCGATCCAGGTGATGCAGCGGATCTTCAAATTTCGAACATGCTCGCTTGACATCAGTGAATCCGATGAACGGTGGCAGTGGTTTCGGCCGTGTTTGTTGGCGAGCATCAACCAGTGCACCGCGCCGTGCAACTTTCGAATCAGCAAAGAAGATTACCGCCGCGACATCAAGCGTTTGCAAACGTTTCTTGACGGTGGAAAGACGAAGTTGCTGCGAGAGATGCGAGGCGAAATGAAGGCCGCTAGCAAGGCTTTGGATTTTGAGCGAGCCGCGGTTCTGCGCGACGAAATCAATATGATCGAGCGACTGGAAGAACGAGGCGAACTGGATACCCATGCTCAGCCCGAGGTCTTTTATATCGATCCGCAAAAAGGATTGGCGGGACTCAAGAAAGTGTTGGGATTGTCGGAAACGCCTCGCGTGATCGAAGGCGTCGACATCGCTCACTTGGGAGGGAACGAAACGGTTGCCAGTCTCGTCCAATTCATCGACGGGTTGCCGTTCAAGCCTGGATACCGACGATTTCGCATTCAGGAAGTCAAAGGCATCGACGACTTTCGCAGCATTTACGAAGTTGTG
This sequence comes from Rhodopirellula baltica SH 1, assembly GCF_000196115.1. Taxonomy (NCBI): domain Bacteria; kingdom Pseudomonadati; phylum Planctomycetota; class Planctomycetia; order Pirellulales; family Pirellulaceae; genus Rhodopirellula; species Rhodopirellula baltica. Next base: position 3,729,249 of record NC_005027.1, on the reverse strand, counting down.
TCGCGGCGTTTTCGCGGCTTGTCAGATCGACAGGAATCTTTTCCGGACGTGTTGTTGATCGATGGTGGCAAAGGTCAATTGAACGCGGCAATGGCGGCGTTTCGGGATCAGGACATCCAGCCGCCAACCGTGATTAGCCTTGCGAAACGCGATGAAGAGATTTTTCGACCGGGAATTTCGGAACCGTTGAAATTGAGCAAAAACGCGTTTGCACTGCGTTTGCTGCAGTATGTTCGTGACGAATCGCACCGGTTTGCACAACACTATCACCACATTTTGCGTAGTAAATCCAGTCTCGAGCGGTGAACCTTTCGGTGTGCGAAGGGTCCGTATTGAGAGTAAAATGGAGTCGTTGACTCCGCATCCAACCTTTAAAACCAAGGCATCCTCCACCTCGTGTCAGATAAACACATCACCCTGCACGACGACGCTCCCGAGCGTAGTATTTTGGCTCGTTTGATCTTGCCCGACACCGTGGTCGAAGAAGATCCGTTGGAAGAATTGCATGGGTTGGCGACCACGTCAGGAACCGAAGTGGTCGATGAGTTGATTCAACGTCGCTCCACGCCCGATCACTCAACTTATTTGGGCAAAGGCAAAGTCGAAGAACTGCGTCTGATGGTGGAACGCCATGAAGCCGATGTGGTGATCTTTGACAACGATTTGAGTCCGGCGCAGATTCGCAACTTGGAAAAGAAGACCAACGCGAAAGTGATCGACCGAACCGAGTTGATCCTGGATATCTTTGCGGCGGGGGCAAGAACACACGAATCGCGTTTGGCCGTTGAGTTGGCTCAACTGGAATACTCACTGCCTCGCCTCAAACGCATGTGGACTCACTTGTCGCGTCAGTCGATGGGCGTGGGCATGCGTGGTCCGGGTGAAAAGCAATTGGAAGTTGACCGCCGGTTGGCACAAAAACGCATTCACGACTTGAAGACTGAGCTGAAGAGCGTTGAGCTGCGACGCGAACGACAAGTCGCGGCTCGATCGGATTCGCCGACGGTGTCTTTGGTCGGCTACACCAACGCCGGTAAGAGCACGTTGATGAATGCTCTGACCGATGCCGGTGTGATGGCACAGGACAAATTGTTTGCAACGCTTGACACTCGAACACGGCGTTGGCATTTGCCTGAGTGGGGGCACGTGTTGCTCAGCGACACGGTTGGTTTCATTCGGGATCTTCCTCACTCGTTGGTCGCAAGTTTCAAGTCAACGCTTGAAGAAACTCGCCAAGCCGAATTGTTGTTGCACGTTGCTGATGCGAGTAGCTCGCAGGTCTTTGAGCAAATCAGCGCGGTGTATCAAGTGCTCGAAGAGTTGGGCATCGAAGCAAAAGACACTTTGTTGGTACTCAACAAGATTGATGCGATCACCAGCCCACGAGATTTGAATCGCGTCTTGGATCGTTATCCCAACGCCATCCCCGTTAGTGCACGCTCGCGTTCAGGTTTGAAGCCTTTGGCTCAAGCGGTCGGCGAAGCCTTGTCTCGCGAGTTTTTGGATGTCGAGATCGGTGTCGCTCATCATGATGGCAAATTGCTTTCGTTCCTTTCAGCAACCGGCAAAATCGAGTCGCGTGAGTTTGGAAACGACCATGTCATTGTGCGAGTTCGCATGCCAGCATCGGCAATGGGAACTGTGAATCGCAGCGCGTTGAGCGTCACGCCGACGACGCTCGAAATGTGGAAACAAACCGCTTCGGAAGAAGAGCTCGAAGACTCAAGCGAGGATTCATCAGAAGAATCCGTTGAACGTTCAAGCGATGTGGCTTAAACATGCCGCTGCCGTTTCAGCAGGTTTGGGATCCTCAGGACTCCGTGACAATCGTCACCGGCGCAAGCAGCGGCATTGGGTTCGAGTTGACTCGAATGCTTGTCGACCAAGGTGCTCACGTAGTCGCGGTGGCTCGCCGTCGCGAGCGATTGACGGAGCTTGCCAATTCGACGTCGCGGCCCGAGCGTGTGCACTGCATCGCCGGTGATGTGACGGAGGCTTCGACTCGCATGGCCGCATTGAACGTTGCGGACTCTCTCGGCGATGGCAGATTGGATCTGCTAGTCAACAACGCCGGCGTGGGAGCGATTGGACCTTTCGCGGATGCTTCACCTGAACGCATGAGGCGGGTGATGGAGGTGAATTTCTTCGCTCCCGTCGATTGGACGCGTGATGCACTGCCACGCCTGCGATCGGTTTCGCAGAATGGTGGACGGCCGGTGATTTGTAACATCGGCAGTGTCTTGGGCCACCGAGCGGTTCCGGACAAGAGCGAGTACTGCGCCAGCAAGTTTGCACTGCATGGCTGGAACGATTCGTTGCGAGCCGAATTGGTGGGCGACGGAATTGGAGTGACCTTGGTCAGTCCCAGCACCACTCGCAGTGAGTTCTTTGATTCATTGGTTGAGACAGAACCAGACCAAAAATCAAACAGCATTGGTAGTTGGCCGCCGAGGCGAGTTGCTCAAGCGACCTTGTTGGCGATCAAACGCGGTCGCAGCGAAGTGATTTTGAGTCTCGGTGGGAAAGCGTTGGTTTACGCCGATCGTGTATCGCCACCGGTGATGAACGGCATCTTGGCTAAACGAGGTCGCTGATTTCGACTGGCCATCGTCGCGAGGGAATTGGTTCAGTCGCGATAGTTGGGATAGTAGCCATCATAGTAAGGGGCGACCGGATACGGAGTGCCCTGCCCCGATGGGTAAGGTGCGAACTGGTTGGTGCCGGCGGCAGGATTTGGATTGCGATCGCGCCCATGTCCACGGTGATGTCCGTGCCCGGGATTGGTGCCGGGATTGTTTGTATTGCCGGGACCGTTGGCGTTGCCAGGACCGTTGGGGCCGCCGGGATGTTGTCCACCCGGTTGCTGGCCGTGGTATCCGGGGCCGTATCCAAATGGATTGGGCTGAGGTCCGTACTGCGTGGGTGCCGCCCATCCATAGCCACCACCCAGTCCGATGTTCAGGCCACCATAGGGTTGGCCCCAATTGGGATAAGGAGTGCTGTAAGGGCGGTAGGGAAAACGCCATTCCCCATAAGGTCGTACCGGATCGCCCCACTCTTCCACTCGGTGATAGTTGTCGGCTGATTGGCCGTACGCGATGGTGCTGCGAAAGTGAGTGTAGCCACTGGTGCGAAGCGTTTGTGTGATCGCGGTCGTCGGGGCGTCAATCGGTGCGAACTGAGTGACGCGTTGTCCGGATGCGACGTCGTGGGTGTAGGTGCTCGGCATCGTCAACCAATCTGCAAACGCAGATGGCGATTCGCATGCGAGTGTGATCGCGGTGAGACACAGAACGGCTGGGACGAGCGATTTCATAAACGCCAACGTAGTTCGCGTTTGTCACTCAGGCGGGCAATTCAAAACAAAATCACCGGTCGAATGTCCTGCCAAGGTTCCTTAATCGGTTCAATCGTTACAACCCGCAGTGGTTGCTAACTGCGAGCTATGGTTGAAGATTGAATCGAGGATGCCGGCTGCGGATGAGTTCGCTTTCATAGGCACGCCTGACCGTCAACTTCTTCGCCGGTGAATCGTTTGGGAACGCGTGCAATTCCAACGTCACTGGATTGGTTGCGTCATCGCCCAGGATACTTGCCAGTCCAGCGTTGTGACTGCCTCGCAAATGATCACCGATACGGTCGCGCAATCGGATCGCCTCACCGATGTAGAGATAACCAGTTGAATCGCGGAAGAGATAGACGCCCGGCGTATTGGGCAGTGAATCTAGATCCAGCTGTTTCATTGGATGTGTGGTGACGGTTCGATCCCAATCGGCAACTCGGAGGACGAGCTCGGGCCGAAGGCGTCTGGATTTGCGAAGCCGCAGGACGGCACGGCGAACGGTTTCTGGGTAGATGCCTTTTGACAAACGCTCGGCTTCTTCCTGCAATTCGTTTCTCATTCGTGGATCGCACAGAACGTCGTCAATCATCGCGTCGTGACGATCCAAAACGGTGCGAATCGCTATTTCGGCGGTTGGAATGGCGGCGTTGATCGACTCGGAGGCCTCCGACGAACGCTGGGTGGTGGGGACATTCAGGTCACCTCGTTTGCGAAGTTGCAGCAATGCTCGCAAGGCGGCACGCTGTCGATCGAACTGAGATTCTTGGTTTGGATCGATGCCTAATTCTTGGAGAAACGCGTCACGAAGCTCATCTTGCAGGATCAGTTCGTCGCTGCTGAATCCTTGGTGAGATTTACGATGAGCTTCGCGAATTTTGTCTGCGGTGAAGTCGGTCGAATTGACGACAGGCGAAGAAAGAACGCTGTTCTCGCCCGATTCTTGAGCGACCAAATCTTGGTTGAGGATGGGTGCCGACATCGCCAGGAAGCACGCGGCGATGGACAAGAGCCGAGTGCATCGGGCCGGAAGGCGATGGATGACGGGGCGGTCGAGTGAGGCTTGAAAGAAGGCTGGCATGTCAAAAAATTCCAGTCGGGCAAGTTGGTCACGTTGCGTTGATTCTACCAATGATTCCTCGTGCAACGTGATGCCGCCGCAACAGACGTTGATTCAGGCGGTTTGATTGCCATCATCGGGGTGAGCCGGACGATAGGAACGAAGAAATCAAACACCGGTTTGCGGCATGAGGCCGCTGCCCCACTTTTTGCTTCTGAGTCACGACCGCGGATCTGCGGCCTTTCCTGACTTAGATAGAAGTCAATCGGAAACGGAGTTCGCCACCCATGACAAGAATCAATACCAACGTTTCGTCACTCGTTGCACAAAACCGCTTACAGGCAAGCAACGAAGACTTGCAAACGGCATTGACTCGATTGAGCACGGGTTTGCGAATCAACAGCGGGGCGGATGACCCGGCCGGTTTGATTGCGAGTGAGGCGTTGCGAAGCGAAGTGACCAGCCTTGGTCGAGCGATTAGTAACACGCGGCGTGCAAGCCAAATCATCAGCACCGCCGACAGTGCTCTTGGTCAAGTCAGCAACTTGCTCAACGACGTTCGTGGTTTGGTCGTCGAAGCGGCCAACAATGGGGCTCTGTCCAAAGAAGAGATCGCTGCAAACCAGTTGCAGATCGACTCGTCACTCGAAGCCATCAACCGAATCGCACAAACGACGACTTTCCAAGGTCGGAAGCTTCTGGATGGTTCATTGGACTTCGTGTCCACCGCCGGGACCGTCGATTCGATTCGTGACGTCAACATCGATCAAGCGAACTTGGGCATCACTGGTCAGATTGACGTTGAAGTCGTCGTCCAGTCCGAAGCAACTCAAGCAACCGTTACGACGGGTGGGTTCAGCCCGGCAGCACCAGCATCCGTCAGTTTCGGTAGTTCGACGACGGCGGACATCAATGGCGAATCGATTGACATCGTCGGGCCCGAAGGTTTCACCAGCGTTGCTTTCGTGGATGATCCTAATAATTCGAACACGGGTGTAGTGTCGTACGACGACACAACTGGCGTGCTAACCGTCACGGGGAACTTCACTGGTGATTCAGCGAACCCTGGTGAAGCGGACGCGGATGCAAGTGCGGTTGCCATCCAGAACCTGATCAGCGCGGAAGATGGATTTTCGGCTTCCGGAACAGCGGTCGCTGGTACTCCAGCGGCATTGCCCACCGATGTCACCGCCGATGTTGCGTTTCAGATTGATGCCATCGCAGAAGGCTCGGAATTCAACAATGTTCAGATCGAGTTTATCGATCTGAATGATGCGACGGCCGATGATGCCGCGACCGCTTCGTTCGACGAAGAGCAGAAAATTCTGACGGTTACCTTCAACTCGCAAGCCGCGACGCCAACCAATCGCGATTACGCTGCGATCGCGACGGCCATCGATGCCGTGCAGGACGACGAAGGCACCAACCTATTCACGAGCACCAACAACTCTGGTTCGAACGCGTTTGTCGCTCCTGAATCACCACTGACAACCGCCAACACCGGTGGAGAAGTGCTGTTGGATGACTTGGTGTTTCAGCTGAACGGTGCGTCCGGTGCCGAGACGTTCAACTTTGCTGGCGGAACAGGACAAGACCAAATCGCGGCAGCGATCAACTTGGTTAGCGATAGCACGGGAATCTCCGCGAGCACCGCAACAGGTCAATTGCAGTTCACGTCCACCGCCTACGGTTCCGAAGCATTGATCAACATTGATGTGATCAATGAAGGAACTTCAGGGACCTTCGAATCGTCGCTGGCTGAAACACGGGCGACCGGACAAGACATTGTGGCGACGGTCAATGGTGTGGAAGCCAACGGTCGTGCCAACACATTGTCGATCAACACATCATCGCTGGATTTGGAAGTCACCGTCGACGATGGAAGTTCCGCGAACTTCTCGTTCTCGATCACCGGTGGTGGTGCGTTGTTCCAATTGGGGCCAGACGTCACCAGTAACCAGCAAGCTCGTTTGGGCATCGGGAGTCTGAGCACCGGCCAACTCGGTGGTGCCAACGGTCGGTTGTATGAACTGGGCAGTGGTCAAGCAAAAAGCTTGACGAACGATGTCAACGGTGCGGCATCGGTGATCGACGAAGTGATTGACAAAGTCACCAGCCTTCGCGGTCGACTCGGTGCATTCCAGGCAACGAGCTTGGAGAGCAACTTGGTCAGCTTGAACGAAACGCTCGCTAACCTGGAAGAAGCAGAAAGCTCGATCCGTGATGCTGACTTTGCACAAGAGTCAGCCAATCTGACGCGGGCTCAAATCTTGGTTCAATCGGGAACGAACGTTCTATCGCTTGCAAACCAAAACCCGCAGAACGTGTTGTCGTTGCTCGGGTAGTCTGACTTCTTGGCCCAGGCAACCTTTTAAGAACGAACGCCATCGATTCCAGCTCATGGGATCGGTGGCGTTGTTCGTTGATTGATAGCATGCGATCTCGAATGGTCCTTGTTGATTCCAGCGTGCCGCGATCTTGATCTGCAATGAGGTGCTAGTGCATCGCTGCGTACGAGCAGTCTTGATCCACTCAACGCAAACAGACGTTGTTGTTGAGGGGCTGAGCAATCGCCTCGTCAAGACAGGGCTCTTGCTTCATAAAGAGAGAACACTCGCTCAGATGTAAAACATCGGAGCGGCAACGTCTTGGCATTCGCGGACGACATCGCCAAGACGAACGCGAGCGAGACGTTTTCGAGATTCTTCCGACGCTTCGTTCCATCGCCGCTGAAGAGCGTGTTGGGCATCGGACATTGGTTGGTCACCACGATCAGTGGATTCCGTGCAACCAATTGCTTCGGCGATGTCCAGCAAGGTGATCGAATCCGGGTCGACGGCCAAAACGTAACCACCCTGGGAACCTCGCACCGCACGGACCCAACCGGTCGACTTCAATGTGCGAAGGATCTGCACCAAATAGGGTCCAGGGATGTCATGGCGCGAAGTGATCTCGGACGTGCGGACCGGTTGCCCGTCGTTGCTGTGCATCGCCAAATCCATCATCGCCAAACAGGCGTAATGAACGGCAGCATTGATCACCATCGCAAATTTCTCCGAACTAGGTTCAACCGACCAAGGTCATTCCGAGGTGTGCAATCCGCATTCGGTCTTTTGGAATCCACTCCAACGACCTGCTCGTTCGTCTTCGCCAAGTTGGACAGGACGCGTGCAAGCTTGGCATCCGATGCTCGGATAGCCTTGGTCGTGCAATGGGTTGTATGGGATGCTCTCTTTCGAGATCAGCGACCAAACATCTTTTTTGGTCCAGTTTGCCAGAGGACTGATCTTTACCAGCTGGAATTTCTTGTCCCAGCCAACGATCGGAGCCTTCGCACGATCTTCGCTCTGGTCGCGACGGATAGCGCTGGCCCATGCATGCCAACCACTGGCCGCACGATGTAGCACGCGTAGTTTGCGTTCGAAGCAGCAGCGATTGGGGTCGGTCTTGTAGAGCGGTCCGCCATGGAGCGTTTCGAATTCCTCGACCGTCGTCGACGGGTATTTGTACTGGACTTCGATCCCGTAGCGTTCCTTGACCTTCTCGCGAAGATCGAGAGTTTCTCGAAATTGGTAGCCGGTTTCTAAGTTGAAAATTGGCGTTTCGGGAGCAATTTCGGCGAGCATGTGAATGATCGTCATGCCTTCGGGGCCGAAGGCGGTCGCCATGGTGAATTTCGGGGCAAATCGATCCACCGCCCATTTCAGCACTTCTTGTGGAGTCGCGGATTCCAATGAATCGCTGTCTCGCTTCAGTTCGGCCAGAAATTCGTCTGTGGGAGCCAGGGGAGGATCCGCCGCCAGGGCACCACGTTTGGTTGGAATCCCCTGCGCATCGACGTCAGGGCCCGCAGCAGCCGCGTTGTGAGCGATCTCAGCCGGCGTGAGAACACGCAACGACGGTCTGGATGCTGGCTCAGCCGAGACAGGTGTGGATTCGGATTCAGAGGGGACATAAGTGGGGTTCACCACGGCTGTCTCGTTCAGGCGAATGGGCATTGCGACTCATCTCCAGACCGCAAAAAACGGTCTGAATGACTTTGGAAGTGTGAAACCTTACAAACATGATCTGAATGGTCAAGTATCCCCATCGGCCGCCGAAGCGGTCCGCTTGAGCCGATCAAACTGGATCGTCACGACTTTGACGTATAATTGGAAAGGTCGCTCCATTTCGTCTGATGAGCCAAAGAACCGAGCCATGGATACTTTTCGCCGCTTGCAACCGACACCTCGGTCATCTTTTCGTCGGAAAATGCGATTGATCGCGCGGGGGGTATTCGCGACTGGCGTGGCATGCCTGCCAGTTCGGGCGGCGGAGGCGGACACTTTGTTGCTCAGCACCGGTGGACAGTTGACCGGCAAGGTTCGCGAGGTGGAATCGAAGAAGACGCCCTACGTCTTGGTGCAGGTCGATCAAGACCTCTCTGTCGCGATCGCAAAAGCGAACTCGCGAATGATTGTTGGCGATGAAAAGCTTCAGGAATACCGGCGCCGCGTCGTCGAAGCCGGCCAGGACGGGCAAGCACATTACGAGCTTGCGACTTGGTGCCGGCAAAACAATCTGCTGCAGCAACGGCAGTATCACTTGCTGCGAACAATCGACTTGCTACCCGACCATCCCAACGCCCGGGCCGCGCTGGGTTACACGCGGAAGGACGGGAAGTGGATACTCACGGAAGTCTGGCGACGGAACCAAGGATTGGTGAAAGATCGCAAGGGTCAGTGGGTTCTGCCGGAGGTCGTTGCTTGGCGAGAAAACGCCGACGTGAACGACAAAGTCGCGAAGCGTTGGATCAAGACGATCAAACAACTGTTGTCCAAAATTCAGCGAGGCGACGCGGAAGCGATGGCTGAGATGGCAGCGATCGATGACCCGCTGGCGTCGCAAGCGATTGCAAAGGAGCTGGTCGATTCACAAAAACGCGGTTCGAACTGGCGTCCGGTTCGAATGGTATGGCTCAACAAGTTGAAAGAATTTCGAACCGGGGCCGCCGTGGAAGCAATCGTAAAGACAGGGTTGTTGGATACCGACGATGTGGTTCGCGAAGATGCTCTGGCTTGGTTGCAATCCAATGAGACCAGTTCGGCAATCGCGACCTACATGCCGTGGTTGAAAAGCAACAACCCGAAGCAGGTCAAGGCCGCAGCTCGTGCTCTCGCATACTTCCCCAATCCCGAAGCAGCGTTCGTTTACATCGACGCATTGATTACGATCGAAAAACAAACGCAACAGGTCGGTGGTGGTTCACGAGCCGGTTTTGACAACGCCGGTGGAGGCGGGTTCTCTCAAGGCAGCAAACAAGTCGTCGTCAACACGCCGCATCGACACCCTGAGGTGTTGCAGTTACTGCGATCGATCGCACCGGACGTCGACTTTGGTTACGACAAATCAGCGTGGAAGAACTACTTTGCGGAACTGCGATCGCCACCAAGATCGGATCTGCGACGAGACAGTTGACGCTTGTCACGGATGGTGCCCGTAGCCGCCGGAGAGTTTCCGTCGTAGCGTGTCCAGGTTCGTCTCGGTGGGGGCCACCGAGCTACAGGTTAGAACGCTCGCCAAGCTGTCGCCGACGGAGGCTCTCCGTCGGCATGAACAAAAGCCATCGCAGCAAGCGAAGGTCTTCCCAACAAGTACGAGACGATGAGTCTCGATGTTGCTGGAACTTTGCGAAAGCCCCATGACAGGGGGATTCAGAACCGGACGCGATTGCGTTGCACGCTGATGGGATTGGTCACGCTCCTGATCAGCCGCCGGGCGATTGCCCGATTTACCAATTCACCCTCCCTCTGGGAGGGTCGAGCGAAGCGAGGGGAGGGCTACACACCGGGTTTTAGGTTCGCCCTCCCCGGCCCGAAGCGGGCCGGCCCTCCCAGAGGGAGGGTGAAGTAAGTCCCATTCGGCGATTGCCCCCGGTTCTATCCAGTGTCGTCCGCCAATTAGGCGACAGGTTTGACTTCGTAACCTGGGCGGTATTCGCGGCGAAGGAACGGGTTGGCTGCGTCAGCGTTTTCGCCAACGAATCGTTCCGTCTTTGGATCATGCGTCAGCATTGGGCCGGACTTCAATTCCGACATGTCGACGCCATATCGCTTCAGCGATTCGTGCATGTCATCAAGGACGGCTGACCAAGCGGGGAGTTCCGATGCGGAACGCACTTGCTCATCGCTATAGTTGCCAGCACAACGCATTGCGACATTGGCCAAGTTGCACCAACCAGTGCTGTGATGACCGTTCTCGATCGGTGCTGCCAAAGATTCCGCTTTGCGACTCTTGACCGCTTCGACAAAGTTGCTGACGTGGGCAGGAACGGTGCTTACGTCGGCCTTGAAGCTGCGGATGGTTTTGCCGTCCAGGTCGACAGCTTTGCCGCTGCCACGCTGGCCAAGGTAGTAGCCGCCTTCGCATACGACGACATAGCCGCTGCCTGGTCCGGTCATCGGCTTGCCGCCGGGAACCTTCCAGCTGCCCTTTTCGCCCGGCTTGATCGACATGTTGCTCAGTGCGATCACGGTCGGAAACATTTCGGTTTCGAACAAAGCGAAGTGCACATTGGGCGTTTGGCCCGCGTCTCCCCAACCCATGCGTCCGCCAGCGGCGATCATCTTGGATGGTGTTGAAACTTTGTCTTGGTAAGCGACGTTGCGAATGTCATCCAGGATGTGGACACCCCAGTTGCCCATTTCACCACTGCCGGTGTTCCAATCCCAGTGCCAATCGTAGTGAAGGTTGTTTCGCATGATGGGTTGGTCCTGAGCAGGGCCAAGCCACAAGTCGTAATTCACTTCACTAGGGATCTCGAGTGGTTTGTCGCGTTTGCCGATCGGACCGCGAACGCCGAGCCGGTTGGCTTGGACGTATTTGATTGCACCGAGTCCTTGGTCGTCGTGCAAGAACTTGCGAGCTTCCATTTGAATGGGATCGCTGCGTTGCTGGGTTCCCAGCTGAACGATCGCGCCGGACTTCTTCGCGGCTTCGACAACTTGACGCCCTTCCCACTGCGAATGCGAGAGGGGTTTTTCGACGTAGACGTCTTTGCCGGCATCGATTGCCCACAGAGCAGCCAAGCAGTGCCAGTGGTTGCAAGTTGTGATGACAACCGCGTCCACATCGTCCGAATCAAGTGCTGCTCGCAGGTCTGTGTAGGCCTTTGCGCCGTACTTTTTAGCCATCGACGCGGCTCGTTTTTCGTCTGGATCAGCAACCGCAACCAGTTTCGCACCAGCGACCGAGTCGACGGTTCGTGCCAGTTCGCCACCGCGTCCACCCGCGCCCAAAACGGCAATGCGGACTTCGTCGTTGGCCGCCGCACGGAGGGGGCTGCTTAAAGCGACGGTGCCAACACCAGCCGCGACACCGGCAAGAAATTGACGCCTTCCGAAATTTGAAGTCGAGACTTCACGCATGTTGTTGATCCTATGAAGTAAAGAGACGGGGAAATCGTGAATGAGCGGCCTAACTAAGATACGGAGCCCATTTAAGAAAAGCAAAGCACCCGTGAGGCTTTATTAGCGGAAGATCCTCCGTCGCACGCCAAAAGACCTTAGGCATGATCGGGGAATCTGAGCCTGATGCCTGCGGGCGAAACGGCAACGTGACCGATTCGCCGAGAAGTCTCAGATGCCTTTCCCTGAACCGATCCTTATTCGTGACGCAGGGCTTCGATTGGATTCATTCGAGCTGCACGAATTGCGGGATAAAGTCCGCTCACCAAACCGACCATGACCGCGATGATCACCGCCAATGGAATGGTTTCGTAAACAATCGCAGGTTGCGAATCACGAATGGCGCTTGGCAATGCCTCGAATTGCTCTGGAAAACCACTGGCAACCAATCCAATGAACAGCCGGTACATCGGTGGGCCGGCAAATCCCAGCAGAATGCCCAGGAACGCACCGGCGAAGCTGAGCACGATCGTTTCGACCAAAAATTGACGCACGATGTCTGCTCGTTTCGCACCGAGGGCGCGACGAATACCGATCTCGCGAGTTCGCTCGGTGACGCTGGCGAGCATGATATTCATAATCCCGATGCCGCCCACCAGCAGAGAGATGCAGGCGATCAAGATCCCAATGCCCAGGAACATCAATCGTAAGTTGCGGGCTTGTTCCAGCAGTTCCAGTGGAACCACGACGGCGATGTCACCCACTTCCGCGTGCTTGGGTGCCAAAATGTTTTCGATGACAGCGGCGGTCGTGCGGACCTGCGAAACCTTCTCGACTTGCAACGTGATCTGGTTCAGTTCCATCATTTCAATTTGGAACTGGCCACTGCGACGGGTCACGATTGTGTCGCCGATGCGCTTTTGCATCGTCTGCATCGGGATGTAAACGTCTTTGGAAAAGTCTTGCGAGTCCAATGAGCCACCGATGGCCGCGGATGGATTGCGAGCTTCCAAGACGCCAACGACACGGTAAAAATCAGTGTGCTCGGGAATGTAGATTCTTTTGCCGAGTGGTTCCTCATAAGGAAACAAACGTTCGACAACACCCGTCGCGATCACGCAAACGTTTTCGTTGTTGAGTCCATCCGCGTCCGTCAAAAAGCGTCCGCCACGTTCGCGAATTTTGAGTTGATTGACGGTTGCGTAGCCGGGCGTGCAACCGACCAAACGTCCGTCGCACAACTTGTCTCGGTAGGTGAACTGGCGACGGATTTCGCGAATGGGAACTGCCTTTTGAATGGTTGGCAGTGTTGCGAGAATTTGGTCGAGCTCCGAACGCAACAGTCCGTACTTGGAGGCTGAGCGATCGACGAGTTTCTCTTCGGACGGTTTAACCGTTCGGACGATGATGGTTGTTGCACCGAGCGATTCAATTTGCTTCTGAACCTGATCACTGGCGCCTTGGCTGATCGCGGTCAACACAATCACGGCCCAAACACCGATCAAGATACCCAGCATCGTCAGCCCGGTTCGAAGCGGGTGCAGAGTCAGGCTTTTGACACCGAGCGAGAATGTACGAAGCCACATCATGATTCGAGGCCCTGTTTTGCAAGGATAGCTTTGGCGGCCTCTCGCTGCGCGTTGCGAGCTTTTTCGCGTTGTGCCTCGGGGACCAAATCATCGCTGTGCAGCATGCCGTCTTTAAGACGAACGACTCGCTTGGCTCGGTCTGCGACATCGTCTTCGTGTGTCACCAGGATGATCGTCCGGCCTTCACTGTTGAGGACATCGAACAGCGTCAAGATTTCTTCGGTCGTGACCGAATCCAAGTTCCCGGTTGGTTCGTCGGCAAGAATGAAGAATGGGTCATTGACCAATGATCGAGCGATCGCGACACGTTGCTGCTGTCCACCCGAGAGTTGGTTGGGACGGTGATCAAGTCGGTCGCCTAGGCCGACTCGGTCGGCCAGTTCGACAACTCGTTTGTGTTGCTCGGGCCCGAGTTTGCCCTGGTAGTACAACGGCACTTGAATGTTCTCAACAACACTGAGTTGTTGAATCAAGTTGTACGACTGAAAGACAAAACCAATCCGACGACTGCGGATGTCGGCGAGTTCATCATCGGACATGGTGCCGATGTCATCATCGCCCAACATCAAGTGACCCGCGGTGGGTTGGTCCAAACATCCCAGCAGGTTCAGCAACGTACTCTTGCCGCTACCCGATGGTCCCATGATCGCGACAAAGTCACCCTCGGGCACATCGAATGAGACTCCACGAAGAGCTCGTACGGTCTCGCTCTTGAGAACGTATTCCTTCGTCAGATTCTTGATGCTCGTGGCCAGGCGTTTTCCTTTCACGCCAGCCTTCGATTCGGTGTTTGCCACAGCGGTTCCGCTCAAAGATGCGTCCGACGTTTGAGGGTCATAGGCGTTGGGAACACTCATGACGCGACCGGAATGGTTTCAGTGACCTTCGTGATCGCTTTGGTCGGTTCGCTCTTCGAATCATCAACGTCGCCGGCTGAGTCCGAAACATCCTCGTCGGATGTCTCGATGGCGGTTTGCTGATTAGGGCGTGGGCGATTTGAGCCACCGCCGGCAGCACCTCCGCCGCCTTTGGGCGAACCACCTTCAGGTCGGCCCGCGCCGGGTTTTCGTCCGCCAGGAGGACCCTCGCCAGGTTTGCGTCCGGCTTCCGCACCTGTTGCGGCTTCCCCGGCCCCTTCCACGGGTGCGGTTTCGCGTAGGTCACGCATTTCGCTGTTGTCCACAGCGACGATCTCCGGCAGATCCAATAGGTTCAAATGTTCTCGCAGATTCAGAACGACTTTCTCGCCAGGTTCCAAACCCGAAACAATGTTTGCCATGGTGTCGTTGATCGCACCGGCTTCCACTGCGCGAGTCTCGAAGCTTTGTGGTCCGGTTTGTACCAGCGAATACATCTTTCCGCCGTGTTCATACAAGCCTTGGATCGGTACCTGGGTCGCATCGGGAAGCTGTTGGATGAACACTTCCACCGCCGCGGTCATGCCGGTTCGGATGATTTCGGGCGGATCGATGATTTCGATCGTGGTGGCGTATTCTTTGACCGAAGAACTGAACCAGCTACCCGGTTCGGCATAGCGGTTCACCTTGGTGACACGACCCTTCAACACGACGTCGGGCAATGCGTCCAAGCGAATCTTGGCGGGCATGCCTCGCTTCAGCAGTGTCACGCGAGATTCGTTGACTTTGCAACGAACTTGCATGCGAGTGGGATCGGGAAGTTCGATGATCGCTTGACGCTCACGCACTTGAGCACCGGCTTCGACGACAAACTCAGCGTTGCCGCCACGTGAACTGTATCGGTTGGCATGGACCACGACGCCGTCGGTCGGGGCGTACATCACACAGACTTCAATTTGTTGTTCGACTTCGGCGAGTTCCTGTTGTTCTTCCAACAACTCGGAGCGTGCCGCGGACAGCGTGGCTTCTGCCGCATCGATGTCGCTATCGAACTGGACCAGCATCTTTCGGCGAGTCAGGTTCTGCAGCACCTTCAGGCGGCCCTGAGCCGATTCCAATTGGTTTTGAGCGTTTGCGAGTGCAAACTTGTCGGCTTCCAATTGCAACGATTTGACCAAACCTTTGGCGACCAAACGTTCGGTACTGCCGATGGCCAATTGAGCCTTGCGAAGCTCCTGCTCAGCCACCGCGATTTCGCTCAAGATCGCTTTCTCATCGGTCTTGTAGACGCCTTCGAGATACTCTTCGCGAGCGATCTTGGCTTGCTCGACCATTGCCGAAGCGGTGGCGACGTTGGCTTCGGCCACGATGACTTCAATTCGGTTTTCTTTTAGCTGGACTTCGAGATTGGATGAATCGAGCTCAACCAATTTGTCGCCCTTGCGAACGCGTGAGCCTTCGTCGATGACCCACAAAATCGATGTGCCTGATCCACCTCGAGATTCGATCTGGCAGATGATTTCGGTATTGCTGCTACTCTCGATTTCGCCTTGTTCGACCACCGTGTGATCAAATGCCTCTTTGACGACTTCGGAAACGATCAAATCATCCGCACTGATCGTTGATTGTTTTGCAATGTATTGCTGGTAGCCGAAGTAGCCTCCAACGCCAATCAAAACCAAACAGATCAACAGCCCGACCATGATCCCGCCTGTTCGCGGATGATCTGCCTTGCTGGCTGGGTGCTGCCAAGCCACAGCGGGAAGCTGGGAATTGCGGGTGATTGGGCGAGCCGAACGAAAGCGACGTCGCTCCGCTCCGGCTTGCTGCCGGGGCGGGCTGAATGTGGATGATCGCATGATTTTCAGGCGGGGGCCGTGGGGAGAGAACGGAGGGCTAACATTTGAACCCCAAAAATCAGCGAAGGTTTCGCGTGGTTTTTGTGGGGAAGGTGAACACGGCGAGTCCACCAGTCGGGCCAATATGTTACTTGACCCAACCGATCCCCCAACCGTTTTTACGAAAAATATCGATCTGACGAGATCGATTGTTCGCCATCGGAGTCGCCCGATTGTCGCAATTTCTCGCACAATTCGTTCGAATCCATCGCGAATCGGGGGTTGATTTCGACTTTGACCGAATCGTCGACCGTCACGCCGCAGGATCTCAACCAGCCTCGGTGGAGATCGCAAATCGCTTGTTGGGCCAATTCGGGGGTGTCCGTCGCCGCACCGTTGGCATTCTTAACCGGTGCAAAGGCCTCGGCCGGATTGGCTTCGCAAACAATCGTGTTTTTCGCATTTGGGAGCAAATCAAAGATGAATTGCTCGAACTTGGTCGCGTTGGGGCTCTCGGGTGTCACCAATTGGCCGTCCGCAACCACATGCGAGACCTTTTTGTTGGCCCGGTGGATTGGAAGGGACGTGTCTAGATCCAGCATCCGCTCCAGAAAGTCCAGGTCGAACAGATGGACCGCGATGTTGCCGGCCCAAAGTTTTAGGCTGCCATCGGCGTTGGTCATTTCGGCGGCCGAGTCAGGCAGGTCGCTGTACTCGATGATCTGGGTCTGACCGTCGATCTCGACGACGTTTCCAACTTTTTCGGTTGGGTAGCGTTTGCGGATGACTTGCGTGGTCATCTCGCTGCTGGCCAGCAAATGGTGGCCGATGAAAACAGGATCGCACAAACCGACCAACGGATTGTCGACCTGGAAGTAGAATAGGTGCTTGCGTCCGTTCTTCCGCATTTCTTCCATGCACCCGTTTCGTGAAAGAGCACGCAGGGTTCCGCCGTGGCCGTCAGGGCTGAGCGCGAGAGAGCCTTTCTCCGCCAACAACACTTGTCCGGTCTCCGCATCGACCGCGGGCATGGTGCCTTGTTGAAAGATCGTGACCTGCTCGGGTTTCAATCCCAGGTAATTGTTCTCTTCAAAGTAGCGACGTGTTTCGACGTGGGTCGCTTCGCTGGTCATCAGATACAAAGGCACGTCGACGCCATACTTTTCGCCCGCCGCAATCAAACGATCCGCGAAGAATTGAAAGAGTGTTCGCTCGCTGACGGGCCCTACGGGAAACATGCCTTTCGGTTGATCGAACCCCAGCCGAGTTCCCTGTCCTCCGGCAACCAACACGGTCGCGATCTCGCCGGCTCGGAGGGCTTCTTCGCCACGCTTCTGGGCGTCTTCGAGAGTCCAATCGCAACCGCTTCCGTCGCTGGCGACCGCTTGTGGCATTGTTGCCCGCGCGGCCAGTTCACCGAAGTCGACCGATTTGTCTTTGCCTTCGATCAGCGTTTTGAGCCGGGCGAAGTCCACTTGCGCGATCTGCTCGCTCAATCGAGATTGCTGGTCGGAATCGAGCGAGTCCCAAAAACGCAGCAGGTGTGTTTGTTCGAAAGGCTCCAAGCGAGATTTCAGCTCATCGAACGAAAGATTGGGTTGGCTTTGAGCGGACGACTGGGCGGCAGACATTGGTAACTGGTGAATTCGTTGGAGGAAAGGTGAATGCAGTGAATTGCAAGCAAAGACGGCAGCTCAGACCAGCATATTCTGTTCCGTACCCATTCCAGCCACCCGTTGGGGAGATTCGCGAAAACTTCCTCAATCCTGTTCGGGACGCGGGAATGCTGCGGGTTGTCCAAACCATTCCGGGTGGAAACCATGGCGAACGGCCAGCAGAACCGCCTTACCGTGTTGGTGCGGGGCACCATGGGTGGTGTCCCATTCGAGGCGTTCTTCGTACCGCAAGACACGCAGCTTCGAATCGGGATCGCATGCCCAACCGACCAATTGATTGGGGCGGAAATAATTGATCACCGCACCCGCCGTTTCGCTGACGGGTTGGTCGCTTTCCTTGCCCGGTGATTGGTTGCTGCCCGGATCTTCGGTCGTGTGAACTTGTGCGTACAGCATGCCGTGATCGGTCAGGGAGGCACACATTTTTTTCCAAACGGCCGGCGCATCGGTCCCAGGAATATGATCCAGAACAGTCGTCGCGATGACGGCGGCGTACTGATTCGCTTCCATCGACAACTCGCGCACGTCGCAAACGACCGTCTGAATTCGTTCGGACAAGTCGGTTCGTTCAGCTCGTTCGCGAATCCGGTCGAGCCCTCGTTCGCTAACATCAACCGATGTGACGTCATAGCCCGCCGCGGCGAGTGCCAGCGTGTCTCGGCCGGCCCCAGCACCCAAATCAATGGCTTTTGGCCGTTGGGTGTAGGTCGATGCCTTCGCACCAGTTTGTTTCAAATACGCAGCCAATTCCGGCGAAGGTTGCATGCCGTATGCGATGTTTTCGCGGTCGTAGGCTTCGAAGAAGAAGTCGTTGGATGGGTCGTCGGTGACTCGATTCACGCTGATACAGACTGTCTGAAGAAATCGGATAAAATTGAGTTGTCCTTGGCAAGATAGCCCGCCGGAAAGCGAAACACACACATGCCACCCATTGAAACCACGATCGACAGTAGCGACGAGTCCCCTGACTCATTCGCGAAAAGTTCGCTGGTGACGGCCGAGTTGGTGTCCGATCCGGTCGTCGACGCTGAGCTTGTGCCCCGATGTAAACGTGCCCTCGTTTCAGTTGGACGCTGGAGCTTGTTGCTGTTTTTGGCGTTGATGACGTTTGGGTTTTTGTGCTCCGGTTTGAGTCCTGATCCATCTGCAATCTTTGATGAGGGCGATGCAAAGTCCGTCGTGGCTCAGGACGAGAATGTAGACGATATCGGTACCGAGTCCGTCGCGATCGCTTTGAACGACGATCCAGCGACCGCGATCGAACCGGTCAGTTTGCGTTCTTCGGACCTGAAACCATCGAGCAACGCCATCTCGCGAAAGAGCGACTCAGAGCTCGCACTCGTCGCCGAGAAACTCAGCGAACAATGGCGTGCGGAACTGGACTCTCGCGGATTGGACGCGGCTCCGATGGCGGATTGGATGACTGTGTGCCGCCGCTTGTCGCTGGCATTGGCGGGCACCGGGTTGTCTCTGGAAGAGATCCGATCGCTGCAGCGACTGCCCGAAGCCGATCGTGTCGAGACGCATCGCGAGAGATTGCTTAACAGCGAACGCTTTCATCATTACTGGGCCGAACGAACCGCTCGCTATTTGGTAGGTGCCGATGAAGGACCATTCATCTTTTACCGTGGGAGACGGTTCCGCTCATGGCTGACGGAACAATACGCAAAGAACACTCGCTATGACGAGTTGGTGCGAATGTTGATCACGGCCGAAGGAGTTTGGACGGATCGGCCGGAGGTCAACTTTCACACCGTCACTTTCGACAGCGGAGACAACGCGCCCGATCCGATCCGCTTGGCTGCTCGAACGACACGAGCTTTTTTAGGCGTGCGAATTGATTGCCTGCAATGCCACGATGATTTTCTGGGGAACGTTTCGCTTGGTGATGCGTCCTGGATCATGTGCGGCGTTGGCGACGCGACGATGCAAGCTGCTGCGGAGGGAGACGCGAAATATGTTTTAAGAGAGGGAACCCAAGAAGACTTTCACTCGCTCGCGGCATTCTTCACGGCGGCGACTAGCGAAGGTGTTCAGGGTTTGAAGGACAAGCGAGCGAACTACGAGTATCAGTACTTGTACGCGGATGAAACCGTACCGGTGGAGCCCAACGTCCCGTTCCTTCGTGAGTTGTTGCCTCCACGCCCCGAGAATCGACAAGACGATTCCTCTGACGACGACAGCACTGATACGACAGATGAATCTGCGAGTGATGAACCAAGCGATGCGCCAGAGCCTCTCGAGCTACCTCGGTACCTGAGTGACCGCGAACGGTTGGCGTACTGGTTGACTCATACCGAGAACAAACCAGCCGCCCGGGCCGCGGTGACTCGTGTCTGGACGTTGTTGTTCGGCCAGCCACCAGCCATTGAAACGGACTATGGATTCCAGGTGGGTGAAGTCGATAACTTGCCTTTGGATTCGCCACCGTCGCCATTGATCGAAACGCTGACCGAAGCGTTCATCGAAAGTGATTTCAATATTCGAAAGCTGATTCGGTGCATCACCGATTCACCCGCTTTTCGTGTAAGCAGTCGCGCGGACTTCGATGTGACCGAACAGCATGAGTTGGCGATGGCGGTGTTCCCTGTGACTCATCTGCGAAGCGAGCAGGTTGCCGGGGCGGCGATTCAGGCGGGACGTATCAAAACGATCAACCGTGATTCATCGTTTTTGGTTCAGTTGCAGCAGTTCGGAAGTTTGAACGACTTCTTAAAACGGTACGGCGATTTGGGGGAAGACGAGTTCACACAACAACCCGTCACGATTACTCAGCGATTGGTGATGTTGAACGGAAAGCTGATCAACGAAACGGCAAGTCCAAATCCCATCCTGAATGCTTCTTCGCATATCGAGATGTTTGCGAAAGACGATGAGGATGTGGTTCGAACGTTGTATTTAACGGTGTTGAATCGTGAACCCAGCGAGCGAGAGCTTGAACACTTCGTGAAACGTCTCACCGCTGAGAGTCGTGAGCAGAATGATCCGCCAACATCACGCAAGCAAGAGATCACAGACTTGACGTGGATCTTGCTCAACAGCAGCGAGTTTGCCTGGAACCATTGAAGTCAGAACTTTGTTTGAAACCATCCGGAGCCTTTCATGAGCATCTCATTCAACGACCAGCACGGATCCATCGGTCGATTGGGCGAGGGACTGCGGAGCGGTTTGTGCAATGCTCAAATTCATCTGTCACGTCGGCGGCTGTTGGGAGCAGGGTCCGCATTGATGATGTCTTCGCTGGCACGTCGGTTGACGCTGGCCGCGGAGCAGAAAGCGGATCCGGGCAAACCACCTAAGAGCGTGATTTTGCTGTGGATGGAAGGCGGCCCGAGTCAGTTGGAAACGTTCGATCCCCATCCGGGCACAAAGTTTGGTGGTGATGTCGGCGATGTCGCGACCACGTTGAAGGATGTTCGAATCGCGGACACGATGCCGCGATTGGCCGAGCAGATGCACCTTTGTTCGCTGGTACGGAGCGTGGTTGGGAAGGAAGGCGATCACGAGCGAGCAATCTATGCGATGAAGTCAGGCTATCGCCCGGATCCAACGCTGGAGCATCCGTCGATCGGTAGCATTCTTTGTCACGCCGACGATGCGGGGGCCGACATCCCGAGGCATATCTCGATCTTGGCCGGACGTTCCGCCGCGACGGGTGGCTACTTGGGACCACAGTTTGATGCCTTCAAGACTGGCGACCCGCTCGAACCGGTTCCGGATGTTCGCCCGAGAGTCGATGAGTCGCGTTACCAACGTCGGCTGGATGCACTGAATAACGTGCTCGAACCTCAGTTCACTCGAGGTCGAATTCGGAACTTGCAAGAGAATCGGACATTGCATTTGGCGGGAACGCAGGCGGCTCGGAAGATGATGTCGAGTGACCAACTGACCGCCTTTGATGTGAAAGAGGAGCCTCAAGCCGAGTTGGACGCCTTTGGTGACCACCCATTCGGTCGAAGTTGCTTGGCTGCATCTCGGTTGGTGGAGGTCGGTGTTCGTTGCGTTGAGGTGACGCTCAATGGATGGGACAGTCACATCAATAATCACAGCCTGCAATCCAGTGCGGCGGCAACGTTGGACGAAGGCATCGCTGCTCTACTAAAACGTTTGGAAGAACGTGGGTTGTTGGAGTCCACGCTGGTCGTTTGTGGTGGCGAGTTTGGACGCACACCCCAAATCAATCCGGCGGGCGGACGTGATCATTGGATCCATGGCTTCAGCACGCTGTTGGCTGGCGGCGGTATTCGCCGTGGACATGTTCACGGTGCAACGGGACCGGAACCCAACGCCGACAAACCAGATGCTCATGTGGACAGTCCGGTCACGATCCCGGACCTTCACGCCACGATCTTGGCCACCTTGGGATTGGATCCGACCGAAGAGCTGGACACTCCGATCGGACGTCCAATGAAACGCAGCGAAGGCGAGGTCATTGATTCGATCATCACTTAGCGAGTGTTGATCGAGATCAATTGGCAGGTTGCATCCAGTTGATTTCGAACGATGCGGGCTCATCGGATACATCGAGCTTTCCGAATGCGACCGCGGTGACTGTTTGAGCCTCCACGCTATCGGCGAACGTGACCGGATAAGCTTTGCCGTTCATCAGTCGGACTTGGTAACCGTCGGATTCTTTTGCATCAACAAATTTACCGAGGATGAATGCTCCATCGGTTTGTCGATCGTCCTTCGGAGTGTCGATCCAGGCTGGAACCTGCTTGGCAAACGAAATGAAAAGGTTCGTGTTGGATTTGATGCGATCCACCAACGGTTGCAGTTGGTCGTAGTTACCGGGTGATGTTTCCGCGGACAAACGAGAGAGCGTCCCATAGGCAAAGATCACTGCTTGGCCGTATTTGGGATCAGCAGCATCGATGCTCTCAAGTTGCTCCAACACCATATCGATTTCGTTGATGGCGGCGGACATGTCAGCGTCGCTATCTTCGGACGCGGTTGTATCTGGTGTCGCTGGCATTTCCGCGTCGTCGGAAACCATTTCGTTGATTGCTGCCGGCAAACCAGGCAAATGATCCTGAGGCTCTTCGGCAGTTGGATCTTCACTGGCGGTTGCCGGCGCATCCGAGGGAGCGTCCTCGGAGGTCGTGATGGAGTCCACTGGTGGTTTTGCCACTTCGGTGACCGATGATTCGTCGGACGGCAACGTCTGCAGGTCTTCCGGCGGTGTTTCAAAATCATCTTCCGCGGAAGGATTGTTGCTGCTCGTGGCCATGTCACTTAGTTCAGCCAAAGCATCCGTGGCAGGGTCATTGGCAGGGACCATGTCCGCTTCCGATGTGTCGAGTTCGACCGGGGCTGGAGTCGAGGTGTCATCACTCGAGCCGTTGTTCAGGTCTTCTCCGAGCGAACGGCCTTCCGGCGTCTCGTCCATGATTGGTGGGACGTATCCGCCGGGATTGACCGGTGCCGCAGCCGAACGTTGGATGGAATTGGAAGAGCTGTAAGTTCCATCGAGTGGATAGAACCCGAGGTTGGGAAGTGCGTCGAGGTACCACAGCAATCCACCGCCGATGGGCAACGCCAGAAGAGCACCGAGGATTGGCGATCCAACGGTTTTGATCAGCGACTTTTTTTTGCGGCGTTTTTTGTCGCTGGTGTAAATCGCCATCGGAGCCACTTCGGGGGCGCCATCGACCGCGGAGTCGCTTCGATCTTCCGGGATGGTGAACTCATCCAAGTCATCGGCGTCGGCGGAAGCTTCCACCGATGTGATCTCGGGTTCGTCGGTTTGCGATTCGAACACATCCGAGTCCAGAGCTTCCAACTCGGCGACTTCTTCTGTCGAGCCGATGGCTTCTGGGTCTGGCGCTTGCGTCCCCAGCTCGGAAGCAGCACCCGCGAGAGCAAAGCCACCTAATGCGGCAGGCTCTTCATCGTCAACATCGACGGCTTCCAATTCCGTGAGTGGGTCTGCACTGGTGTTCAGGTTGTCGCCAACCACGATCAGTGCGGGAGGCATCACCGATTCAATTTCCTGTTGATCCAATGTCGACAAACACCACGGGCACTGAACCTGAGCCGTCGCTGCAACCTGTCCTGAAAGCAAACGATCAGGAATTCGGACTGATTCGTGGCAACGGGGACAAGGGGTGACCAACATGAGCGAGACCAATCCGGCGGGAATTGTTTGTTATGAGACACGGGTA
This sequence comes from Rhodopirellula baltica SH 1, assembly GCF_000196115.1. Classification (NCBI taxonomy): domain Bacteria; kingdom Pseudomonadati; phylum Planctomycetota; class Planctomycetia; order Pirellulales; family Pirellulaceae; genus Rhodopirellula; species Rhodopirellula baltica. Next base: position 3,705,340 of record NC_005027.1, on the reverse strand, counting down.
TTGTAACTACGCTTCGCAGGCATTTCAGCCCGCCGATTGCGGGTCAATTTCCTCATCAGCGTGGCTCGTTTTCAGTTCATGGTTCAGGATCTCCAGCAGGGTCTGCAGGAAGACCACCACCATGGGGCCCACCAGAATCCCGATCGGACCAAACACGGACACTCCACCAATCACACTGAGCAGTGCAAACAGTGGATGCAGTTGGCTGCGGCCGTGCAGGACATAAACCTTGATCACGTTGTCAATCGATGAAACAACGGCCGCACCGTAGATCGCAAGGAAAGCGGCGGCGATCCATCGCTGATCCACCAAACCCAACCACAACGCACACGGAACCCAAACGGACGCGGCACCCAGAAAGGGAACCAAAGCCATCACGCTGGTGAGGAACAACAGCAGCACGATTTGGTCGAAACCGCAAAGCCAGAATCCGATCGTCGCCAAAATCCCTTGGACAACGGCGCTGGCAACACTCGCCAGCACCACTGCTCGGCTGGTGCGATCGAATTCCGTCAGCAGTTGATGTTCGTAGGCATCGTCCATGGGTGACAGACGCATGAGCGTGCGAATCATTACCGGACCGTCAATCAAGAAGAAGTAGACCGACACGACCAGAATCACCAAACCAAAGATGACTTGGACAACGATGCTGCCGGTCGCACTTGTCAGCCGTACGAACCTGGGCTGCAAGGATTCGCGAGCCATTCGAATGAGAGAGGAAAAGTCTTTTTCATCGGGGTTCGCAATCAGACTGAGCTGGCTGCGAAGGGAACCGCCCAACAACTGATTCATCCAGCTTCGAACCGCCGCGGCAGTTTTGACCGCTGGCTGTTCGAAGCGTTCATTTTTGTTCAGTTGAACCAGCAATTGAGGCTGCGGGTTCTTGGGCACTTCGCTCGGTGAGTCGGCATCGGAGACTTGATCGTTGGCCGAATCAGTTTCGTCCTCGTTGGGTTCAACCGTGATGGCCGATACAGGTGGATCCGAAATTTCTGCGACCGACGACTCTTCCACGTCATTCAGTAAATCCGCGTCGGCATCCAATTGATCGGGATCAATTTGGCCTAGCGACGAGGTCGCCGGTGCGGAGGGTTTGGGAACGAGGTTGTTGCTGATCGAAATGTCGATGTCTCGATCAATGTTCTCTGAGTCGATGGAAAGAATCAGCAGTTCCGCGTACTCGTTCAGATTGTTGATCGCAATTTCCGATGCACCCTCGGCGATACCAGCGTTGGGAACTTCTGATTGCAGGTAGTTGATAATTGCAGCGGCTTGCTGAAGCTCGTTGATTTTGGTCCGGACGGCTTGCGGGTCATCCGCTCTCGGCACATTGATGTCGCCAACGATTCGGTCGAGTTCGCGAAAGTGTTCGGGGTGTGGAAGAGACAGTCCGACTTGTGAGCGGACTCGTTCCATCGCGACCGACATATTGCTCAGGTTCATTTTGCTGAGCAGGATCGTGAACTGGGTCGTCGCGACGGAGACCAGAACACCCAGCGGCAGCAAGACGATAAACAAAATCAACGCGGTCGTCGTTCCCGCGGCTAGCCGGCGCCGTCGTCCGACTTTTTCAAAAATCCACAAATGGACCGGTCGGAAAATGACCACCAAAAGGGCGGCCAGAAACAGTGGAACGAAAAAACCGATCATTAATCGGTAGAACAAAACCCCGACCGCCAAGATGCCAATCACCAGCATCACCACGGACATGATCCGCGAAAGCGATGGCAGCTGGGGAAAGAGGATTTGTTTGCGGGTGCCAGGCGGAACCGACTCTTCAGAACTCTCGGCCGTGGAATCACCGATCACCGCGGTGAGCTTCTCCGGTGACTCGGTCGCCTCGGTTTCGCCATCCTGAGTCGGTGACTCAGGTTCGCTTGCGTTTGTGGAACTTGAGTCGACCGGCGGATCGGAGTCGCTGCCGCTTTGACGGCTCGATTGGTTCTTTTTTCGTCGTCCCACAAACTCCCTTTCAATTTTGAGTCGCTGCGATCGCGTCGCCTTCCAAAGCGATCCCAATGTTCGACGTCACGGCATCGCGATTGATGGACAACGTGATGCGGTGGCGACCTCGCGACAAGGGGAGATTCTTCAATTGCCAGGTCGGCATCGGCTTCCCGTCGACCCAGGCTTCGATGCCGTCCCATTCATTGCCGCTCCCCGCGGCGTCGGTTTTTGACTGCAACTTCAACTGGATGTCGGTAGTCGTCGCATCGGAGTCTACCGGCGTGACTTCGATGTCAAAACGAATGAAGCTGGTCGGCGGCGTATGACGATGCTGTTTGAATTTGTCGAGTTCCTCCAAGCGAACTTTGCCGTCCACCATCGTCGTCAGAGCACGCCAAGTCATCGCAGGGTCGTCTTGAGCCGCCGTATCGACACTGGTTCGGTTCAGCCGACTGTTTGCCGCTGGCGTGTAGTTCATCGTCTCGAGGCTTCGGACCAGGTTCTCTGTTGAAACGGTGAATTGCGGTTCCCGTCCGAGAGCAGCAAGGAAAGTCGTGAGGTCGACCAGTTCAGCTTCGGTCAGATTGTCGAGCAAACCTTCAGGCATCAACGATTTGCCAGGAGCGTCATCCAGGATCGCATCGATCTCAATTTCTCGCACGGTGCCGTTGGCCAACCGCAATCGAATTGCGTCGTCGGTTTCGCCGATGGAAATTCCACTGATGACTTCCCCGTCTTCGGTCAAAATTTTGCGAGTGGAGTAGCCTTCTTTCAATCGAGCACTTGGGGCCAGCAGCGATTCTAGGACATAGTCCGGCTGCGAGCTGCCGCCCAAGGAGACCAAGTTGGGGCCAACGAGTCCTCCACCCTGTCCGATGGCGTGGCAGGAAATGCATTGCAATTCATTGCGACGATAGACCAGTTCACCACGCTTGGCCGATCCTGTTTCTTGCACTCGTTTGAGCAACCGGTCTTTCAGCTCCGGCGACAAGACCCAGGTCGCATCGTCGAGCTTACCGGACTTGCGGATTGCTTGTTCCAACCCGGCGTTGCCTCCGGCGGAACGAACCGATCGGAGCAATGTTCGAGCGGTATCGGAAGGCAATTCCATGTCGCTCATTTTCGAAGCGTATCGTTTCACCAGATCCGGTCTCGAAAGCGAACTGACCAACCAGTTTTCGGCGGCCTTCGATAGTTCGGCTTCCGTTAGAGCGTCCAAGACCAACGGAACCGCCGCACCGGGACGCGAGTTGACCAAGCCGTCGATTGCCGCGATTCGATCAGCGGTCGACCCTTCTTTGGCGATACTCATCAATTGTTGGTTGGCCTTAGGAGACGAGAGCGATGCCAAAGCGTTGATCCAAATCTGACGGTCCTCTGCAGCCGCGTCCGAGCGAGTTTGAATGGCGGACAACAAGGTTGCTTCCGTGGATTGCAGCTTCCATTGCTGGGTCGCTCGCGAAATCCATAACATCGTCGACGCCTTCAATTGGCCGGTGTCTTGTTTGGCCAGCCATTGATTCACGCTGGCGTTCGCATTGGCAGGAGCAACGTTCTTTCGTGGTGCCGTCGCATCCAACAATGTGCTGATGCGGCGTTCGACGTGAGTTGGATTTCCGGCAAGCAACCGATTCAGGACACCGCCGAGTTGTTCTGGGGTCGCGACTTCGCCAACCGCTTGAAGCCATTGGTCATCGGCTTCGTCCGAAGAGATTTCTTCCCATTCGATGCGATCGATCAATAACTTCGCTGCGTCGGCATTTCCAACGGCTCGGACTGCCCACGCCAGCGTTTGCGGGGATTCCTCCCAGATGTTTTGCAGCGTGTCGTTGCCATGTTGCCAGTGCTCCGCCGTTTCGCGAATGGATTGCCACAGAGCAAAATCGATTGAGTTTTGCGAGGACAGCGATTGGTCCGATGCGAGTAAACGCGAGAGAATTTGGTGGAGCCAAACCGCTGATTCTTCGGTGTCCAGCTGGCCACACTGCACGATGACTTCCAAGGTCAATGCGAGGTCGGTGATCTCCGTCGCGGCACCGACCAATCTGGCCGCATCCGCCATGGCTTGTTTGGCGGTGGGGGCGTTCAGCGTCGTGAGTTGGTTGGCTGATCGAAATTGACTTCTCAGCCAAGCTGCGGCGTTGTCGGGAACCGAACTCGGATCGGATTTCCACGATTGAATGCGAGCCATCGCGGGAGCGGTCGCGATCGGTTGGACAGCCGCTTCGCGAAGCCACTGAGCTTCCAGCGTTCGCGTCGCCAGTTGTTTTCCATTTTGGTTGACCCATTGGTCCACCGTGTCGAAGATGCCCGGATCTTCCAGGTGATCCCATAACGTTTGACGAGCAAATTGACGGACCGCAAGCGATTCGTCTTCGAGGTAGCCCAGCAGTTCGGATGTGGTCGCGGCCAAAAAGTCGGGCCATGGATCGAGTGGTCGATCGGGAAAGGACAGTCGCCAGATACGACCATGTTCGGTGTCGCGACGCGGATCGCGAAAGTCGACTTCGCCGTGTTGAATGATGGGGTTGTACCAATCGGCAATCAGCACGGTTCCGTCGGGAGCCATGCGAGCATCGATGGGACGGAATGCAACGTGTTCGGTCGTTACCAGTTCGGGTTGTTGACGGCTGATGTAGTCAGCTCCATTGGGACGCACACTGAATCGGCACACACGGTGGCTGCGGAAGTCATTGGTGACCAAGTCGCCTTGCCATTCTGGTGGAATGTGTGTTCCGGAGAGCACTTCCAAACCGCAGTGTTTGGGGCTGCCGGGGTTCAGTCCCAGCAACCATCGGGTCGCACCGGGAGAGGTTTTGAACACGGCATCGGGGAAGGCGTGGGTGATGCCATCAAAGGCGGCTCCATCGGTCACGAAGGATTCGCCGGAGCGGTTGACGATGTGCCCCCACGGATTGATGAATCCTTTGCAGAAAATATCCAGTTGTCCGGTGCTGGGGCGATAACGCCAAATGCCACCTCCGTCCAAACGTTTGGTTCCATCGGGCGTATCGATGTGCGAGTGAATGTAGATGGATTGGTTGAAGTACAAGCATCCGTCGGGACCCCAACGAAGTGTGTGAACCAAGTGGTGTGTGTCCTCGGTTCCGAATCCGCTCATCACAACGCGTCGTTCATCGGCAACGCCATCGTGGTCGGTGTCTTTGAAGTACAGCAGTTCGGTGCTGGCCGCGACGTAGGCGGCGTGGGGCCCGTCGGGGATCACACCCGTGGGGATCAATAACCCGTCCGCGAAAACGGTGCTGGATTCGGCGACGCCGTCTTTGTCCAAATCTCGTAGCACGACAATTTGGTCGTTGGGTATCTCGCCCGGTTTGACTTGCGGGTACGACTCGCTGCTGGCCACCCACAGTGCCCCCGTGCAGTCGAAGTTCATCTGAATCGGTTTGCGAATCGCGGGATCCGATGCGAAAAGATTGATCGCCGCTTTGGGATCCAACTTCATCGCCGCCGCTTCCGCGTTCGGATCAGGTTTCGGGATGTCAGTCAGATCTCGTTGAGCGTTTGCAACGGGTGCAAAACAGCTGAGACAAACCGCAAAACAAAGCGAAAGAGGGGGGCGCCGGAGATTCATTCTTGGGATTCAATTCTTGACAGAAAATCAGGATGGGCTCTTCTAGTTTCCACACGAACGCTAACAATCTATCAGGTTTTCGTCCCGAAACTGCCGTCCTACGACACTCCATCTGGCGTGCCCCCACCTAGCGAACCCGTAAGCCCGGAATGACCGCCGCACCCGCCTCCGTTCGACTCTTTCAGACTCACGAGATGGAGGCATTGCGCCGCGATCGTCGGTTGGACCCGCAGGTGTTTCGGAAACTGCGAAACGATCTGCTGAAGAAGTTTGAATCCGACGAAGCGGTTTTAGAGAAGTATCCGGTGGCTGAGGCGATCGAACTTCACTCGTTGAAGCTGTATCAACGGATGGATTCTGAGATCGACGGAGCGACCAAGCTGCTGTTCGAAACCGAGTCGGGCATGCTGATCGAATCCGTGATCCTTCGCATCGCGACGGGACGCACGACGCTGTGCGTTTCAAGCCAGATCGGATGTGCCGCCGCGTGTGACTTTTGCGCGACCGGCAAAATGGGAATCGCGAAGAACTTGGCGACCGAAGAGATCTTGGACCAAGTCGTTCAGGCGGGGCAAATTCTTCGAGGCGAAGACCGACGACTTAGCAACATCGTCTTTATGGGAATGGGCGAACCGTTGCACAACGAAGTGAACGTGACCGAAGCGATCGAGTTGCTGACGGCGCCCGATCACTTCGCACGCTCGCCGTCGACGGTTTTGGTTTCAACGGTCGGTGTTCCCGCAGGGATGCTTCGGTTGGCAAAGAGATTCCCAAATCTCAATTTGGCTCTCAGTCTGCATTCCGCTGATCAAACCACTCGCGAAAAAATCATTCCGCTGGGCAAGAAGGCATCGCTGGCACAATTACACGACGCGATTCACGAGATTCAAACGATCCAAGATCGTGAGTTCATGATCGAATACTTGATGCTTCGTGATGTGAATGATTCCGCAAAGGATGCAGATCGGTTGATCGATTGGATTGGCGATCTGCGAGTGCATGTGAACTTGATCCCGTACAACACGATCGAAGCGTCCCCTCATCTGCACGCGTCATCGCGACCGGTCATCGAATCGTTCGCTGACATCCTGAAGGCATCCGGTTTGAAAACCACCGTGCGATACAGTTTGGGCAATGACATCGAGGCCGCTTGCGGGCAATTGATTCGCCAAGAAAATCGTCAGCGAGCCATGCAGGCTCGGCGGACCGAGTCGGAATCTGACTCACATGTTGGCTTCCTCGACGTGCGGCAAGTCGTCGATGGTCTCGAGTCCCAGAAGAACAAGTAACCGCTCGGCGGGATAGAACCGCGAAACCAGTTTGTCACTGCCCTCGCCCGGTTCTCGTTTCACTTCGACGAGTCGGCGACGAACCATTTGATTGAGCAGCGAGCCGCTGTCGCGCCCCCGCAAATCGGTGACTCGGGCTGATGTGATGCCGGGTTGGTAAGCGACCAAGGACAGCACTTCGACGGCGGATTGGTTCAGTCGCGTTTCGCGAATTTTGCCGGTGAAAGCGGCGCGAACCGATTCCACGTCGGGGGCGACCACCATCCGGTACCCGCCGTCTTGTTCGACAATTCGCATCCCCTGTCGTTCTGCACGATAGGACGCATTGAGTTTGTCGATGATGTCAACGACTTCCTCCGGTGAAAAACCACGCATGATCGAGGCGAGACGAGGTGGTGTCAGAGGCAGGTTCTCTGGGTGGCCAACAAACAAGGCTGCTTCCACGATGGCTTCGGGAGTGGCGGCTTGTTCGGCGGAGGCGTCTGATTCGGCTGAGGTTTGCGCCGCGACTGCCAGGGCTTCGTCGCTGTCAGGATCTTCTTCGATAAACTCTTCGGCCGATTCGTTTTCGTTTGGGTTGGGATCCGGTTCGGAACGCAACAATTCGGAGGGATCCAGGTCCACCGGTGTTTCGTCACCGCTTTCCGACATCGCTGCAACTCGGGCGTAGGCGGCTCCGAGTTGTTCCAGCGAGAAACCTTCCTCGTCGTCATCGAATTCGTTATCGATTTCGCCTGCGTTCTCAGACAGTTCGTTTTCCGGTGTCTCGTTTTCAGCGTGCCCGTCTTGGACGTGGTCGTCTTCGGGTGAGTCGGTAGGTTCATTCATGGAAGTTCTGTCGCAATTGTTTCATGCCTCGGTGCAGCAGCCCCGCGACCGATCCTGTGGTCTTGTCCATTCGCTCGGCGACTTCGGACAGTTTCAATCCTTCGAGGTAATGCATCGCGATCGCGTCACGCTGGGCCTCCGGCAACGATTCAATCGCGTCGGCCAATGACACCAGCGATTCACCCACCATCGCGTGCTGGCTGGGAGTGCCGACATCTCCGGCTAGCAAGCCTTCCAGCCGCATGGATGATTGAGCCACCCGCTGTTCCATCGATTGTTCGCGGCGAATGTCGCGTTTGTCGCGGTGCAGATCACGATCCAGGTGACACATTTGCCGCACCAGAATCTTCCGCAACCAAGCCCGCCATTCGGCTTCCGTTGTGCCGCGATACTGATCGATGGCCGCAACGGCTTGCATCATCGTTTGTTGAACGATGTCGGATGCACCCAGTTTGGCTTTGTAGCTCGCTCGCATCTGCATTCGAGCCAACATTCTCAAATACGGCTCGTACCGAGCGATTTCTTCGGCTCGGGCGGGCGATTCGTGGGGCTCGGTAGGGGTGGGTTCGGAGGGATCGTTGGACGTCATCGTTGGTTCGATCGGGTTTGTCGCTTCGCGGGTTGCCAGCGGACCGTTACAGTAGCAGAACTTTCCGGGCGGATTGGAGACGTTCCGGACACATTTCATTGCCTGAAACCGTTTGATTGATCGCCTGATGGCTCGCGAAGCAATTTACCAACAATCGAATCCAGACCCTGGCGGGGATCCGCCGGAAGACGGTCCTCCGCATGGAAAAAACGCCGCGGATGGTGGCGATGAGCCCGATCGCGGTCCTGATCCGGATGTGACCCTGCGCCCACAGCGCATGGCGGAAATGGTCGGTCAGCAGGATGTGATCGAGCGGTTGCGAATCGCGATCGACGCAGCTCAAGTGCGTGGCGAACCTCTGGGGCATATTCTGTTCGATGGACCGCCCGGACTAGGAAAAACCACGTTTGCGACGGTCATTCCTTCGGAAATGAAAACGACCGTTCAAATGGCCAACGGTGCCGGGTTGAAAGCACCACGGGATCTGCTGCCGTACCTGACGAACGTCTCGCGAGGATCGGTGTTGTTCATCGACGAGATTCACCGGGTCCCGAGGGCGATCGAAGAGTACCTGTACACGGCGATGGAGGATTTTCGAATCGACATCGTGCTGGGGGAAGGCGTCAACGCGCGAACGTTGAATTTGAGTTTGGAACCATTCACGTTGATCGGTGCGACCACGCGAGCGGGGATGTTGACCGCTCCGCTGCGAGATCGATTCCAAATCCGCGAGCACTTGGGGTGGTACACGCGGAAAGAGTTGGCGGAGATCGTGCTTCGCAACTCGAAGAAGCTGAACATTGAAGTGGACCCAACATCGGCCGGAGTCATTGCGGATCGAAGTCGCAGCACACCTCGATTGGCCAACAACCGATTGCTTTGGGTCCGCGACTACGCCCAAAGCAAAACGAAAGGCAATGTGGAAGCGAGTGTCTGCGAAGCCGCGTTGGATATGATCGGGATCGATCATCTGGGGCTCGACAAACAAGATCGCAATTACTTGGACACCCTGATGCGAGTTTTTCTTGGCGGCCCAGCCGGGTTGGACGCGATCGCTCACACGATGAACGTCAGCTCGGACACGCTCGAAGACGAAGTCGAGCCGTTTCTGCTGAGAAGCGAGTTGTTGGTTCGAACCCGGCGAGGACGCCTGGCAACTCCGAAAGCGTTTGAGCACATGAAGCGGCAAATGCCGGATCGGCCGCTTTCTTAGCGTCGAATGATCTCATGGTCTGAGAACAAGGAAACTCAGCGAATTCTCGGTGATTTTGCGAGAGATTGCCAAGATGGGGGCTGATCCAACGAAGAAGGTTTGAGATCACACCGGCCCCTTTCAATTTTTGACAGCAACGATGAATGACACCGACGAAACCGTTCTTTGGGAAGCGGAGTTCAATCCCAAAGTCAAAGTGTATTGGTTGATCAGCGCCGTTTTGACCTCGTTGCTGACGATCTTTCTAATCCCACTGCTGCCATTGATCGCACCGATTGCTTGGTATGTGTCGGGTTTGTATTTGAAGAGCCACCGTTGCACGCTGACCGAGCGAACGCTGAAAGTCAGTCGTGGTGTTTTGGTGCGGCAAGAGAAGACGGTGCCCTTGGACCGGATCACGGACTTGGGTTTGGTTCAAGGACCGATCATGCGGGCACTGGAGCTGGAAGCCGTCAGCGTGGAGACGGCGGGCCAGTCTGGACCGGGCTCTTTAGTCCGTCTCACTGGCATCCGAAACGGTCGAGCTTTTCGCGATGCGGTGTTGAAGCAACGCGACATGGTCGCCGGAGGCGAGCCCGCACGTTTGACTGCTACCACCCAGCCCGAGCTGCCACAGGAAGCCAACGTTCAAACGACATTGATCGAGATCCGCGACATCCTGAAACGGATCGAAGCTCGCTCAACGTCGCTGTAGTTCGGTATCTGTAAGCGATCGCCAACCTGTAGCTCGGTGGTCCCCACCGAGAGTTTGTTGCAGAAACCATGATCGTCTCAGTGGGGGACCACCGAGCTGCAGGTTTTGGACGACGAGCTGCGGGTTTAATTCTGATCGTCTGGGCCGAGGTGCCAGTCCATTGCGTCTTTCATGATGCCGGCGTTGATTTGAAGCATGCGTTGCTTCATCGCTTCAACCCGCTCGGGTTGTTCCGCGGCCAGATTCTTTGTTTGGCCGGGATCATCTTTCAAGTTGTACAACTCGAAGTTGTGATACGTGCCATTCTTGATCGCAGGGATCCATTTTTCTTCGAACAGGTTTTTGTTCGACATCTCGTAATCGCGAAAGCCAACGAGCGAATAGTCGCCATCTCGCATCGCAACGATGGGTTGTGAGCGTTGCAGATGCCAGAACAAAGGTTGATGACGCTCGAAGGAATCGGCGTGCCCGGTCAAAAGCGGCGTTAGGTCGCTGCCGTCCAAGTGAACCTGGGGTGGTGAGATTTTCAGCAACCCGCAGATCGTGGGCAGCACATCGACCAAACCGGCCGGCTCGTTCGAGACAACTCCCGCGGGGATGTGACCGGGCCAGTGGAAAATTCCTGGCACGCGAATTCCGCCTTCCCAGTTGGCTCCCTTTCGTCCGCGGAGCTTGCCGACACGATCGGTTCGATAACTGCCATTGTCCGATGCGTAGACGATCAGTGTGTTTTCGCGAACACCCAACGCATCCAATTTTGCGAGCAGCCGTTTGATTGCTTGGTCGGTGTTGTCGATGGTGCCGGAATAGACCGCACCTTTGTCGCTCAACTTCCCGTATTTTTGCGTGACCTCATCGGGTGCCGCGATTGGTGCGTGCGGTTCGTGAAACCAAACATTCAAAAAGAACGGCTGGTCGGGATCCGATTCACGATGGCGGTCCATCCATCGGATGGCTTCATCCGCAACGAGTTGGCAGGAGTAGCCTTCGAGTTGACCGACCGGTTCACCATTGCGAATGAAGTTGTCCGGGTTGCGGTGGCTGGGTTGAGCATTGTTCCATGTGGCAAACCAATGGTCGAACCCATGTTGATCGGGAGTCGGTTTGTCGCGTTCTTCCGTCGGCAGTCCTAAGTGCCATTTGCCAACGTGTGCGGTCGCGTATCCGGCGTCCCGAAGGACTTCCGCCAGCGTGACTTCTCGCAAACGCAGGTGCGAGTTTTGAGACTCGTCCTGGATCCAGCTGTAAACACCAGCACGAATGTGATGGCGACCGGTCATCAGCGTGGCACGCGAAGGTGAACAAACCGCGCAACCCGAATAGAACTGTTGAAAGCGGGTGCCGCCGGCAGCCAATTGATCAATCGTCGGTGTCTCGACGGGACCGCCGTAACAGCCCACATCGCGATACCCCAGGTCATCGGCCAGCAACATAACGACGTTCGGACGAAGGGTCTGAGCGTGTGTTTCGCCAGCGAGCTGACCGAAAGTCAGTGTCGGAGTGATGAGCAGTAGAACAGTGCACCAAAAGCGGTGGGGCGACCGGGGCGGTGATGTTTGAAGATGGGTAGGTTTGCTTGGCATGGCAATTGGGCGGGCTAGGAGGAAGGCGGGGACGCGGCAACTTGTGGTGTGCCAAGTGGGGTAGATCGACGCATCTTAAACGAAGTGACCGCGACGCATCGGGCGTTCGTGGGATGGGGACGTTTGGCGTGCCGTGCATGCTTGGGACAAAGCATCCGCATCAGGAGCGAGCACGCAAATGGTTGACGCGAGATGGGTTGGGCGAAATCCAACTGAATTTGGCTTGTGTGTGGGCAATCGGCTTTCGTAGGGTCGCGGCAGGATCGCGCAATTCGTTTTGCGTTGGTCTGTGAAGTCGTTCCTCCCGCATTTCCCGCTCGAGCTGATACCCGCTTGGCTGATCGGTTCCAACCTTTCGACACATTGCCTCGTCCTTCGCGTGAAACACATTCACCGGTGGCGAGGTTGGCTGCTGCGCCATGTCGACTGGACCGGACGGCTCTCACCGCTTGGATTGGTGCGGTGATTTGCGTGTTGTTGAGTCTTTCGCCGGCGTCAGCCCAACAATCTGTGGAACCTTCGGTGTACGAAGTCACCGATGTTTCACAGACGTTGCAGTTGTCCGGTGATGTTGTGAATCGTTGGCATCAAGGTGACCGAGAATTCACGCTGGTGCGCGGCAACGTGGAATTGAAATTCGAAGGCAAGCGATACGAGGCCGCTTCCATCTTCGTCGCGTTGTCCGGCAAGCAAAAAGAATTGACGGCCAGCCTATTGATGGATCGCGTGACGTTGGGGCCGGGCCAAACAACCACTCAGCCAATCGTGCGGACCGTCAAGTTGGAGTCGGTGCCGATCGTCAGAGCCGAACAGTATCGCGGACGCGCCGAAATTTCACCGGCTTGGTGGGCAAAAATGGGCATCCGTCCGGATACACCCAGCCAACTCGCACAGCCCAGCCAACTCGGTTCAGGATCGCCCTCGCCAGATTCTCAGTACATCCAACCCGTTCAGTATCTCGAACCGGTGATGGGCGAATCCAATTTGCCGTCCGGCGGCTTGGTGCTCGATCCGCCCGTGGTTTCCAACCAGCCACCTCCGGTTCAAAGCTTTCAGCCTCCAGTGATGGAGACGTCCCCTTCTGTGACCACGATGCCAAGCATCACAGGTATCGGGGGATCGCCGTTTATCGTCGCAGGTGGAACGAGAGCGATCAGCATCACTTCACGCGGTTCGAATACACCCGCGGATCTGCAATACATCAATCGTCCCGGAACAAACGAATCGGTAGCGATTGGTCGTGGCGGGATCACCGTGACCGTCCAAGACGTTTCGGCTCGTTTGCCCAGCGGCGAAATCATGCCACTTGGCACGGTGTCATTGTCGGCCAACCGGATCGTCGCTTGGATGCCTCGATTGAGTGATGTCTTTCAGGGGCTCCAAGATTTCAAATCCAACGATGGCGAGATTTATCTCGAAGGCGACATCGTGTTTCAACAAGGCGACAGGGTCATCTATGCCGAATCGATGTACTACAACGTCACTCGAGAAGTCGGCATGGTGTTGGATGCGGAGACGATCACAACGATTCCCGAATACGCGGGTACGGTGCGATTGAAAGCGGAGGTGATGCAGCAGATCAATCGCGGCAACTTCACCGCCATCGACGCGGCAGTCACCAGCAGCCGAATGGGCGTTCCTCGTTATTGGTTGCAAAGCAATCGTTTGGAACTGACCCAGCGATCCACCGTGCGTGCGGATCCGATCACGGGACAACCGATTGCGGACAGTGAACCGATCATCACCAGCGGCGGCAACTTCGTCTATCTGGGCGGTGTGCCCGTGCTGGCTTGGCCAAGGTTCACGACGCCGCTTCGAAAACCGACGTTTTATTTGACCGGTGCGGATGTACGGAACGACGACATCTTTGGCTCACAGGTGCTGTTGGAATGGGATTTGTTTCAACTGCTTGGATTTACCAATCCGCCCGACGGCGTCGAAACGATTTTGCTCACTGATTACTTGAGCGAACGCGGTCCCGCCGTGGGGACTCGAACGACTTACGCGTTGCCGAGTTTGTTTGGATTCGGCGGACCGGCATCAGGAACTTACGACAGCTACATCATCAAGGACGACGGGTTGGATGTCCTGGGACAAGGTCGTCGCGATTTGCAACCCGAAGAAACCTACCGAGGACGAGCGACGTTGCAGCATCGACATCACCTGCCCGGCGATTGGGAATTCATCGCCGAGGTGGGCTATTTGAGCGATCGCAACTTCCTGGAGCAGTACTTCGAATCCGAGTGGGATCAGGACGCTGATCATCGGACTGGATTGCGATTCCGCAAGTACGCCGGTTCGCAGATGTTGGACATCGCGGCCAACTTCCAGGTCAACGATTTCTTCATGGAAACCGAAGAACTGCCCACGATCGAGCATTACGCTTTGGGTGGATCGATTTTCGCGGACACGCTGACGTGGTCGATGCACAATGAGATCGGATACAAGCATTTGCAAGTCGCTGATGTTGCCGAGGACCCAGTGATTGCGGCGGGCACGTACACGCTGCCGGGTGAACTGGACCGCGAAGGTGTGGTGACACGAACACGGCAGGAAATCTCGGCACCGATCGACGCTGGTCCGGTCAAAGTGATTCCGTTTGCGATTGGTGAAGCGGCACACTACGGCGAAGGGGCCAACGGCGACGACGTGACACGGTTGTGGGGCGGCGGCGGTCTGCGTTTGAACCTGCCCATGTCGCGAGTCGATCCAACGATCCAAAGTTCACTACTGAATATTCGCGGATTGGCTCACAAAATCGATTGGTCGGCAGAGTATTTCTATGCTGACAGCGACACGGACATCGATGAGCTGCCCTACTACGATCCGCTGGATGACAACGCTCAGGAAGAGTTTCGACGCGTGTTCACGGGGACCCTGTTCGGGGGCACCCTGCCGCCGGAATTTGACCCAAGAAACTATGCGTTCCGTCAGGGGATCCAACGCAATGTGACCAGTCCCAGCGACACGGTTGCCGACGACCTGCAGCAATTGCGTTTGGGAATGAAGCATCGTTTCCAAACAAAACGCGGGTTGCCAGGACGCGAGCGGATTGTCGATCTGTTCCGGTTCGACATGGAAACGATTTTGTATCCCAAGGAAGACCGCGACAACTTTGGCGAGACACTTGGCCCAACGATGTTTGACGCTCAGTACAACATTGGCGATCGCTTCACGTTGCTAAGCGATGGCTACATCGACTTCTTCGACAATGGCTTGCGTTCGATCAGTGCCGGGTTCCGCACCAGTCGACCTGGTCTGGGGGATTTGTATGTTGGCGTGCTGTCGATGGAAGGTCCGATTAGCAGCACGGTTCTGCGAACCAGTTTGGATTACCGTTTGAATCACAAATGGATCGTTTCGGCCGGAAACGTGTATGACTTTGGTGAGACCGGGAACGTCGGACAGACGCTCGGTTTGACCCGTGTCGGCGAATCTTTCTTGGTTCAATTGGCCGCCAACGTGGACGCGGGACGCGACAACACGAGCATTGGTTTCATGGTTGAACCACGCTTTTTGCCATCAACCCGGCTCGGTCGCTTGGGCGGTCAGTTGATTCCGCCGCCTGGCGTCGAAGGGCTGGAGTGAGTGATGGGGCCGAAGCCGGGATCTTGGGCCGCGAAGTTTCGTTGTGCCACGCTCGGGGTCTGGTTCGCGTTTGGTGGACAAAGCAGCTTCTGGGTTCATTTGCCAATCACAGCGGCGGTGATCGCCATTGCTGCTTGGTTGAATTTGGAACCGATCCAATGGGCGGTTTTGATCCTTGCGATCGGCGGCGTGCTGACGGCGGAGTTGCTCAACTCGTCCATTGAGTTGCTGGTCTCGGTTTTGCACCCGCAGCATCACCCACGAATCGGACAAGCACTCGATGTCGCCGCGGGCGCTGTTTTGGTGATGAGCCTGGCTGCTGCGGTGGTCGGATTGATCGTGTTGTTGCCGCCGCTATACGGTCGCCTGTTCGGCGTTTGAATCGTCCGTGTTTGAGTCATCCACGGCAGACTCGCCAGTGCTTGACTCGGTGGTGCTTGCTTCCTCGAGGCTCTCTTGAACTTCTCGTCCGGCCGTCCAGTAAAAGATCGTGCCGATGATCGCCATCACGACTTTGACCAGTTCAAACGCCAAGGCGACCAAGGTGCCTGACGCGTCTGTCGTTCTCGCAGGAACAATGTGATACAGCGTTTCGATGGTCACTTCCAAAACACCGACACCGGCGGGAGTCAGCGGCAATGCCGACATCAGCATGCCGATGGGAACGATGACGAAGTGTTCGGCCAAAGTTGGCGGCAAGTCATACATCGAGACCGCGATCAGATACATGCTGATGACCAGCAGTCCTTGCACGACGACACTCATCACGAGCGACGATGCGAACGCCCAGGGGTGATGGTGGAACATCCGCAGCGGCGGACCGACGTGTTTGATCAGCGAACCGACCACGGGAAGCTTCTCGCCCCGTTGTAGCAACGTGTCGACGAACTTGCCGCCGAAAACCAGCACTGCCAGGATGGCGGAACCGACCGAAAGCAACGCGATGGTGATGACCTTGATGTCATCGATGGTGATGCCATTGAATTCAAACGGGTCTTGGGACTGATGAATCAGCAGTCCACCGGAGACGAGCAACAGCAATCCGTATAAACCTGCGCCACGGTCGACGACCACGGAGGCGACGGCGGCGATGCGTTTGCCCGGCGATCGTCTGGCTAGGAAAACGGCTTTGAAAAGGTCGCCGCCCACACTGCCGGCCGAGACAAAGCTCAGCAAAAAGCAAATCGAACTCAAACGCATCGCTTCCAAAAGGCTGAGCGGGATGCCTTGGCAGCGAACCAAAACCCACCACCGAACAAACGAAACCAGCAAGGCGCAAGTCGCAACGGCGAGCGCACCGACCAGCAAGGGCATGTTGATGGATCGGGCGGTCAGGTCATCCCACTGAGCGGGCTCAATGCGGCTTAGCAGAAACCAGATGATCGCGACTGGAACCGCGAATTTGACCAGGATGATCGCGTAGCGTTGGAAGTGTTCGGGCATGCTGGCAAGAATAATTCGAGGTGAACGCTTCGGATAGGCGATGCGTTCTTGTTTCAGGATTGCCCAGGAGTGTTCAGCAAATCTTTGTCGGAGATCGCTGTCTTCGAGGTTGAATGAGGCCTGTCGTCGACTTGATCGGACTGGTCGGTTTCATTTGTCGCTTCGGAGAGATCGGGGATTGCAAAGACCGCCAGCGCGGTTGTCTTGCCTTTGACCATTTGCTCGGGCAACGCGGTGGCGGGAAAGGATTCCGGCAAGGTTGCTCTTGTGCACTGTGTGATCAGGAGAGAATGACCCAGCGGCTTGGTCAGCGATTCGACTCGAGAGGCGATGTTCACCGTGTCGCCAATCGCGGTGTATTCCTGGCGTTTGGGGGAACCGATGCAGCCCACCACCGCCGGCCCGGTGTTGATTCCAATTCCAATTGCGAAATCTTCCCAGCCGGCTTCTCGCATCATGGTTTTCTTGTTTGCCATCGACGCCGCCAGTTCTTGGCCCGCCGCGACCGCTTTGACGCCGTGGTCGACGGCACTGCCACCGACGCCAAAGATCGCCATGAAACCATCGCCCAAAAACTTGTTCACCATGCCGCCATGAGATTCGACGACTTCCACCGCTTCTTGAAAAAACACGTTGAGTGCCTGGACGACTTGTGTCGGCGAGAGCTTGGATGATTGGCGGGTGAAGTTGCGGACGTCGACGAACATCACCGAGATGACTTGTTCACTGCCGTTGAGACCATCACTTTGATTCATGATCTGTTTGGCGGCTTCGCGACCGACGTGACGACCGAAGGTTTCCTGAAGCTTCTGGCGATGCTGCAGGCCGTCGACCATCCGGTTGAATCGCTCGATCAGGTGCCCGAAGTCGTCGCTGCGAAGAAGCTTCACCCGTACGTCGAGGTTGCCTCGCGCGACACTGGATGCCGCGCGTTGCAACTGCATCACCGGCGCGGTAACCCACCGCCCGAGCATCCAACTGGTGATTAACCCGAATGCGATCGCGACAATACCTACGGTGACGCCGAACATTGGTGACAAGTTGGCTGCGTCGGGCACGATCAATAGCATCACCAACGAGATCACGGGGCAAACAACCGCGGAAAAAGCCCACAGGATTCCGCGGGCCCGAATGCTGAGCGGAACCGCACCAGGAACGTTGGCTGGGTTGCTGTCTTGGAAGAAGACGGGAAATAGTGTGGCTTGTGCGGTGAGCTCGACGGCGAAAAAACTCTGTGTCACCGCGATCAGGGACGCGATCACAAACGAGGTGATCAAGTGCCAAACGACCACCCCGGACAGCGGCTCGCCCGCGGACGCGATGGCCAGGGGGAAAATCGGAATGCAGGACAACCACCCGATCGCGGCGACCAACAGAAACCACCACGGCAAATGGATCACTCGTCGACGTGCTGCGGCAAGGGTTTCAGAATCGACCGGTTGATGATCCAAAAGTGCCCGGTGGACTCGGCGCAACTGCCAGAGTGGAACGACGTAGCAGGCGATCGCCACCGGATAAACGAAGAGGTTGAAAACCTGCCAGCAGGCATGGAAACGGTCCATTTGTGCCGGCGACAGCAGCGGCTGGATCTGCGTTTGGTTGTAAAGAATGTTGAAGACGCTGCCGATCACATTCGCGACGATCGGCGAGACCCCGACGAGGAACATCGCGTGACGTTGAGCCCAGGTCCAGCGGCGAGTCGATTCGGCGGGTGGTGGCGACATCGGGCGTTTCAACGCGAAATGGACGGGCAATCTGGGCAGGTTGCTGGTGGACGTCGGCAGTGTAGCGTTTCTTTGCCAGCCCCTCATAATTGGGTGCATGAATTGCTATGGTGGATATCCTGAGATCGAATCCAATCGATTTCCTCTCATTCGTCCTTCCACGAGGTGCTCCATGTCCGTTTTGAATCGGTGTGTTCTCAATCATTGTGTCGTCAGTTTGGCCCTGCCAGCGTTCCTGTTCGTCGCCGTCGCATGTCAAACCAACGTTCAAGCTCAAGACGCCGCCACGGCGAAGCCTGTCACGGTGGATGTCTTTGGTGCGGGATCATTGGAAGTGCCCGAATCGTTTAAGAAAACGACCCCTCGCAGCCGGATCATCGAGCACGAATTCGCGGTCAAAGACGGTGAAGGCGACGATGCACCGTCAGCTCGCATCACGATGATGGCAGCGGGCGGAGACGTGAAAACCAACCTGGATCGATGGAAGAATCAATTCAGCGGCTCGAACAAGAAAGTCGCTGAGACCGAAGTGAAGAAGGAAGGTGATTGGGAAACGCACGTGATCGAAGTCTCGGGCACCTTCACCGAAACCATGGGCGGCGGACCGTTCTCTGGCGGACGAAAGGTCCAACGCGAAAATTACAAGATGATGGGGGCGATCTTGGTGCACCCAGACAGTCGCAAGTTCTTCGTGAAGATGTATGGCCCCATCGCTTTGATCGAATCGAACCGCGATCATTTCAAGGAAATGATCACTTCGATTGACGAGTGAAAACGTTTGACTTGACGTGTCGTTCTTGATCGCAGCGACACTTTTGAAACACCCCGGCTCTTTTGGTCGTTCCTTTCGGACATTGATCCTTTGAACACGCAAAGTTTTTTGGAACATCACGGCATTGCTCGCAACCCGTTCGCGGAGGAGGATGCGCAGACCGACCCTGTGTTCAAGCAGCACTGCATTCAGAATGCGTACCACCCTGCTTGGGACAAGGTGTATGGGGACCCAACCGAGCCCGCGACGGCGATCATCTTTGGGCCCAAGGGCAGCGGTAAAACCGCGATGCGATTGCAGGTCGATCGGCATTTGGTGCATTTCAACGCCCAGAACCCGGACGGCCGCGTCTACATCATTCGATATGACGACTTCAATCCGTTCCTGGATCACTTCTGTGAACGATTGGGGCGTCGTGCATCTCGTAAGCCTGAGAAAGCTCTCGATGCGTGGCGCTTGTGGGATCACATGGATGCGATCTTGTGTCTAGGCGTGACCGAACTGGTCGATCAGGTGTTGCTGGAAAGCGATTCGCATCGTCCAAAAGCTGACAATGGCAATCGAATCGACACGGCCAAACTTTCCAAGCTCGATCGCAACGACGCTCGTGATTTGTTGCTGCTGGCGGCTTCCTACGATCAGTCGACCTCATCGACGTTTTCAGGCCGATTTGAGCAATTACGCAAACGGCTGGGGTACGCAAACTGGACCGCATCACTGGATTTCTGGTTTGCAATTGTTTGGTGTGTGTTGGTGGTGGGCGTTTTCGGTTGGCTGTTTTGGAACTCCGCAGATGAAGAGGGCGTGCGGACCTGGAATTTGCTCTGGTTCATCCCAGTGCTGTGCTTTTTTGGCAAACTGCCGTATCTGATTCGGTGGTGCCGCAATCAGTTCGCCGCGATGGGAATCCACCGCCACATGCGGGTAGGCAAACGAGAGACGTCTTCGGTTCGCAAGGTGTTGATGCAGTTCCCGGCAAAGGAACTCGCCAGCCAGCCACTGCCTCGTTATGACCGAACCGACGACCGCTACGAGTTGCTTCGGAAGTTTCAATCGCTGCTGGGGCGATTGGGATTTGACGGGGTGATCGTTTTGATGGACCGGGTCGATGAGCCTCACATGACGGGTGGAAAGCCCGAGCTGATGCGCCGTTTTGTTTGGCCTTTGCTGGATAACAAATTGCTGAAGCACCCCGGATTGGGGTTCAAGTTGATGTTGCCCGAAGAGCTCTACCGCGACACTGAACGCGAAACGCGTGAGTTTCATGAGCGAGCGAGGTTGGATAAGCAGAACGTCATTCCCGCTTTCTCTTGGACAGGTGAATCGCTGTACGACCTGACGCGTTCACGGATGAATGCCTGTGCAGCGGAGGGCAAGCATCCCGATCCCAAGGAATTGTTCGACGATTCGTTGTCGTATGAGCGGATGTTGACGGCGTTTGAGTCGTTGCGAGTGCCCCGGCATTTGTTCCGATTTCTGTACCGGGTGTTGGTGGAACACTGCAATCAATTCACTGATGCGGCCCCGAAGTACAAGATCGACGCATCCACGTTCGAAACTTCCTTGGCGGTTTACGTTCGCGAGATGGAACGGGTATGACGCTGGAATGGGAAAAAAGTTAGAATTCGGGTCAGTTTCCTAACCGGATTGATCGATACAATCCCTAAAGTCCACCACTTTTTGCTGGCTCTCTCGCCCGTGCGGTTGCTTACCGGCAAATTCTCAACCTCTTTTCGATTCGACCGAGCTTTCAACTGCCCTTAAGGCAGGCTGGGTCGACCCGCTTGAACGTCCCGAAAGGGCGATTTCGCATCCATGACCACTTCTACGCCGACGACCAATAAAAAAATCGAATCCGTACCGGGGATCACTGTTCGCTTGTGCGGTGACTCGGGCGACGGAATGCAGCTTTTGGGCACGCAGTTGACCAACACTTCGGCGTTGGCAGGCAACGACGTGGCTACATTCCCCGATTTCCCCGCTGAAATTCGTGCCCCACGCGGCACCCGGGCTGGGGTTTCTGGGTTCCAGGTTCAATTCGCGAGCGAGGCGATCTTCACGCCCGGCGACACCCTGGACGCGTTGGTGGTGATGAACCCCGCGGCTATGGTCACCAACATTGGCGACCTTCGCAAAGGCGGAATCCTGATCGCCAACGAAGATGGATTCAACGAGAAGGAATACAAGCTCGCCAAGGTCGAGAGCAATCCGCTCGAAGCCGACGTGATTGACCAGTCCTATCGAGTCGTGAAGGTCGCGATGACCAAACTGACTCGCGCGGCCGTCGCGGAGCACGGTCTTTCGACCAAGATCGCCGATCGCTGCAAGAACTTCTTCGCAATGGGATTGGTGTACTGGTTGTTTGGTCGATCGCTCGATCCAACGCTTCGTTTCATCGAAGCCAAATTTGGTAAGAAGCCAGACGTTGCCGCGGCCAACGTTGCGGCGCTTCGTGCCGGTTGGGCGTATGGCGAAACGACGGAAGAGTTCAGCGAAAGCTATCAAGTCGAAGCCGCGGAATTGGAACCGGGCACTTATCGCAACATCATGGGCAACCAAGCCCTGGCGTGGGGATTGATTGCTGCATCAAAGATCAGCAACAAAGAGATGTTCTACGGAACGTATCCCATCACGCCCGCCTCGGACATTTTGCACGAGCTGACCAAGTTCAAGAACTTTGGCGTTCGCACATTCCAAGCCGAAGACGAAATCGCCGCGATCGGAGCAACCATCGGGGCGGCATTTGGCGGCACGATGGCGGTTACCGCCAGCAGTGGTCCTGGCATCGCTTTGAAGGGTGAAGCGATGGGATTGGGCGTGATGTTGGAATTGCCAATGATCGTGATCAACGTTCAACGCGGTGGACCCAGCACCGGATTGCCGACCAAGACCGAACAGAGCGATTTGTTGCAAGTCATGTTCGGCCGCAACGGAGAAGCTCCAATGCCAGTCCTGGCACCACGTTCGCCTGGCGATTGTTTCGCAATGGCCGTGGAAGCATGGCGTATCGCGACGGAATGCATGGTTCCCGTGATGCTGTTGTCGGATGGCTACATTGCCAACGGCAGCGAGCCTTGGAAGATTCCGGACATGGATGAGTTGCCAACGATCAGTTGCAGTCATCCGGAAGAGCACACCGGCGACGGCCCATTCTTGCCATACGCTCGCAACGAGAACTTGGCACGTCCTTGGGCGATTCCGGGAACGCCTGAGTTGATGCACCGCGTTGGTGGACTGGAAAAAGAGGACGGCACGGGCAACGTGTCATACGATCCCGCCAACCACCAACACATGTGTGATACTCGCGCGGCCAAGGTCGCGAAGATTGCCGAACGGATTCCAGAGCAAGACGTCAACGGCGAAACGTCGGGCGATGTCTTGGTGGTGTCGTGGGGCGGAACGTATGGCGCATGCCACACGGCGGTCAATCGTTGTCGCCAAGCCGGTCATTCGGTGTCCCATGCCCACATTCGTTACGTCAATCCGTTGCCACGCAACATCGGCACTTTGCTGAAGTCGTTCAAAACGGTCGTCGTGCCGGAACTGAACTCGGGCCAACTGCGAATGCTGCTTCGTGCCGAGTATCTCGTGGACTGCATTGGGATCAACAAAATCCAAGGCAAACCGTTTGCTGTTTCCGAATTGGTGGAAGCCATCAGCAAACACACTTCGACGCATTCGCAAAGCAAAGCGGGTTAGGCGTTCGCCAATCTGTTCGCTTTCGTTGTCGTTCAACTTTGCCAAAATCATCCCCACACAATCATTCAATCCTATGAATCTTCCTGTCCTCAAGGCCGCTGACTTCGCCTCCGATCAAGACGTTCGCTGGTGCCCAGGTTGCGGTGACTATTCGATTCTCGCTCAGATGAAAAAGATCCTGCCGGATCTTGGTGTGCCTCGCGAGAAGACAGTGTTCGTCAGCGGCATCGGTTGCAGCAGCCGATTCCCGTATTACATGAACACTTATGGAATGCACAGCATCCACGGTCGTGCACCAACATTCGCGACCGGGTTGAAGTCGACCCGCCCCGATTTGATGGTGTGGGTCATCACCGGCGATGGCGACGCGTTGTCCATCGGTGGCAACCACTTCATCCACTGCTTGCGCCGTAACCTCGACGTCAACATCGTTCTGTTCAACAACCGGATTTATGGTCTGACAAAGGGGCAGTACAGCCCAACCAGCACCGAAGGTCAGGTCACCAAGAGCACGCCGATGGGTGCGATCGATCACCCGCTAAGTCCACTGTCAGTGGCATTGGCCGCCGAAGCGACGTTTGTCGCACGCAGCATCGATGCACACGTTCAGCACTTGGGCAAAACGCTCAAGGCGGCTGCCGAGCATAAAGGAACATCACTCGTTGAGGTTTATCAAAACTGCAACGTGTTCAACGATGGGGCGATGGCTTACGCACAAGAACGTAAACAGCGTGCGGACAATGTGATCGAGTTGGAACACGGCAAGCCGTTGATCTTTGGTGCCGAACGTGACAAGGGGATTCGTTTGGTCGGCAGCCATCTCGAAGTCGTCAACACCGCCGATGTCCCAGCCGATGATTTGTTGATTCATGACGCACATGATCCGAATCCTTCGATCCAAATGATGTTGGCACGGATGCGTTACCCCGACATGCCAGAGCCAATCGGTGTTCTGCGTAGTGTTGCTGGAGTGGCAACGTACAACGATCAAATCAACGAGCAAGTCACGCAAGCCAAAGCGGCACGCGGCGAAGGCGATCTGTCTAAGCTGTTCCGTAGCGGCGATACATGGGAGGTTACAGCCTGATGTCTCGAGGAAAAACTTTCGACAACATTGCCCGCGCGATCGGTGACACGCCGATGGTGCAGATCAATCGCTTGGTGCCTTCGGGTGATGCGACTGTCTTCGCCAAGTGCGAGTTCTTTCAGCCGCTCAATAGCGTGAAAGACCGTATCGGCGTTGCGATGATCGAAGCTGGGGAACGCGATGGAAGCATCAACCCCGATACGCACATCATCGAACCCACCAGTGGCAACACCGGAATTGCTCTCGCGTTTGTTTGTGCCGCGAAAGGCTACAAGCTGACGCTCACGATGCCTGAATCGATGTCGGTCGAACGCCGTGCGTTGCTTCGAGCGATGGGGGCCAACTTGGTGTTGACGCCTGCTGGTGACGGGATGAAGGGGGCAATCACAACGGCTCAAGAGTTGGTCGACCAAACCGACAACTCGTTCATGCCGCAGCAATTTGAGAACCCATCTAACCCTGCGATCCACGAAGCGACCACCGGCCCTGAAATTTGGGCCGACACGGACGGGAAGATCGACGCGATCGTGGCGGGCGTTGGAACGGGCGGAACGATCACTGGTGTGGCTCGCTACTTGAAGAAACAAAACCCAGACTTCAAAGCATTCGCGGTCGAACCAAAGCATTCGCCCGTGATCAGTGGCGGATCACCTGGCAAACACCGCATTCAAGGAATTGGCGCAGGCTTCATTCCCGGAAATTTGGACACGTCGATCATTGATGACGTCGTTCAGGTCGATGACGAAGATGCGTTCGAGTGGGGGCGTCAGCTTGCCAAGCAAGAAGGCATCGTCGCGGGGATCAGCAGCGGTGCAAACATGTGGGCGGCTGCTCAGATTGCTGCGCGACCCGAGATGAAGGGCAAGCGTATTGTCACCGTGATGTGCAGCTTAGGTGAACGTTATCTCAGCACGCCGCTGTTTGGTGACCTAGGTTTGTAATGGTGTTTATGTCTGATAACTGGTAGGCAACATGAAAGCTTTCGAAGCCACGCGGATTTTCTTTGACCAAGCCGCGGATCGTTTAGAGATTGATCCGGATCTTCGAGAAGCTTTGTTGATGCCCCAGCGTGAGGTGCAGGTCCAAGTGACCATCCGTCTCGATGACGGGCGTCTCGCGAATTACATCGGATTTCGTGTTCAGCACGATCACAGTCGCGGCCCCATGAAGGGCGGATTGCGATTCCACCCCGAAGTCGACCTGGATGAAACTCGCGCATTGGCGAGTTTGATGACTTGGAAAACCGCCGTGGTCGATTTGCCATATGGCGGAGCAAAAGGCGGCATTGGAATTGATCCCAGCAAGATGTCGTCGGCCGAGATCGAACGACTGACTCGGGCGTTTGTCGATCAGATTCATGACATCGTGGGGCCTGATACGGACATTCCCGCACCTGACATGGGTACGGATCACCAAGTGATGGCCTGGTTCCGGAACCAATGGGAAAAGTACCACGGTTTTCATCCGGCCGTCATCACGGGAAAGCCCGTCGAAGAATATGGTGCCAAGGGCCGTGAAGAAGCGACCGGTCGCGGGGTCGGGACTTTGACAGTGAAGTTGACCAAGCGTTTGGGAATGGATGCATCAAAGACTCGCGTTGCCATTCAAGGTTTTGGGAATGTGGGTTCACATGCCGCCAAGTTCTTGCATGACGCCCAGTTTCCGATCGTCGCGGTTTCGGACATCACCGGGACCTATTACAACGCCGACGGATTGAACATCCCCGAGTTGCTGCGTCACAAGTTTGCGCACCCAAAGGGATTGCTGGAAGGATTCGAGCGAGCCGAGCATTTGCCGCTTGATGCGTTGTTGAAACTCGATCATGTCGAGGTGTTGATTCCCGCCGCGTTGGGTGGTGTCATCACGCAAAAGAATGCTCAAGACATCAACGCGAAAGTCATTGTTGAGGCAGCGAACGGTCCGGTCGATCCAGATGCCGACGCGGCACTTCACGATCGTGGGGTCACGATTCTGCCGGACATTCTCGCCAACGCGGGCGGCGTGACGGTCAGCTATTTCGAATGGGTGCAAAACCGGCAGCACTACCGATGGCCGCTGGATCGTGTGCGTCAAGAACTCGATCACACGATGAATGAAGCGTTCGAAAAGGTTTGGCAGATGGCGGCTCAGCACGAAGTGTCACTTCGAACCGCCGCCTACATGATCGGAATCTCAAGAGTTCGTCGTGCAACGGAACTCGCCGGCTTGGCTTGATCGAGCCCGCACCGAACGTTCGCGAAGGTTGCTTCGCGAAACGTTCCGGTTGGCTGCCTATGAGATTGACATCAGCGATGTTGGATCAAAGCACGCCGGAAGTGACCTCAACGTTCATTCCGGTGCGGCTTCGTCTGCTGGTGCGTCTTCTTTGATTGGCTGAACAAAAAGCATCACTTCGGGTTCGTCGGCATCAACTGCTGGACCGGGATCCGCGGGCGGTGCCGAAGCTTCGTATCCCGCTTCTTCAGGAAGCATTTCTCCTTCGGGAGGCGGAATCAATTTGAATTCGAAGTGATTGCTGCCTTGCTTCACGGTCACGCGAGTCAGGTCGAGGATCGCTCCGTTTGCAATCTTGGGTCGTTCAATCTCCAGCATTTCTGCCGGAGAGATATCAGCCGCCAATTTGCCTGGTGTCAGTTCATAGCGAATGTCGTGTGCGCCAATCTTCGCCCCAGGAACATTGGCTAGATAGATCGCTTCGAATTGCCCACTGTCATTCGTGAAGGCGAGCGATGGACGCCCGCCGGAGACTGGGTGGAATTCGATTGCCATGTTCGGGACCGGCACACCGTCATGAAAGACTGTGCCGGTCACTTGCCCCAGCTTTGACGATGGTTGCGGTTCGCAACCAATCGTCATCAGCAGGCACGATCCAATCGCAATTCGCAGAAGACTCATCCAGCAACAAACTCAAAGTTGATTTCGTTGCTGCCGTCGACGACTTCGACTTCGCTTGGTTCGATCTTTGTTTTTCCGCCCATGTCGGGCTTCTTGGAAGTTGGGATGAACTCAGCGTCCGGGCTGGCCGGCATCGGAGCGGCTGGGCCGTTGATCTCGTAGCGAATGGAATGTTTTCCGACGAGAGCTCCGTCGGTGTCGGCGGTGAACATCGCACTGTAGCGACCCTCACTGTCCGTCACCGCCATGGATGGTCGCCCACCCTCGGTAGGAACAAACTCAAGTGCGACACCTTCAACAGGTTTTCCGTCTTGGGTAACCAGCCCCGTGACTTCGCCGATGGGGGGCAGCTCGGGGCCGCATCCCGTGATAAAAGTGAGTACGGCAAGCGTCGCCGTTCCGGTGAGAAGTCTCGATAACCCGTTCATTAAATTAGATTCCTTCTTGAATAGATCTTGATTGGAGCTGAGTCGAAGTGATTTAGAATTCATACTGGTAGACGAAACGGTCATTGCGTCCGTTCATCGCCATGAAGACATCATCAAAGTCGATGCTGTCGGTGATGAATTTGACCGCACCATCGCCCATCGTGAACATTGCACCGCCGACGTGGTTGGAGCGGAAACCGTTGTGCAGCGTGTAGCCGTACAGTTGGGTGTAGTTGCCCGAGTAGATGCTGTTGATGGGCCAACGTGGAACCGTGATGTTGGCGGTCCAACCCAACCAGCCGTGCTGTGAAGGTCCAGCGTTCCAGGCTCCACCAGCGTGGCTGCTCGGGCGACTGTCGGTACGTGTCTTGTCAGCGTGAGGCATTTCAGCGGAGTGTTCGCCGATCGCGATCGTTTGGCTGGTTCCGTCGAGGATGCTCGCGAATTTAGGGTTGCGGTACTTCGAGTTGTTAATGCCGATGATGCCAGCGTCTTGCATCCAGCCGTAGCCGGTCCAAACGTTACGCGAGCCGTCGCTACGTCCGCCCGGTTGCCAGGTGCTATCGCCTTGGCGAATCCCTGGTGTGTAGTAGTAACCAGCAACACCGACGTAGTCGACGATTTGAGTTTTGTAGGTGTCAGGTGCGCCAATTGCGGTGGTGTCGCCGTTGGCGTTGTTGTCGCGATAGTTCTGCATTGGGTTCGACGGGCAGTTGAACCCAGGAACGATTGCGTTATCGAGGACTTCCCAGTTTCGGTTCACAGCGTCTTGGGTGCTGAAGTCGGTATCGACGAAGGTGAGCTTCTCATAGAGAGGCGATTGTTCCATTTGCGGAAGAATCTGCACGAGCCATGAAGCTCCGCGATAAGGCGAGCCAGTGGTGGTTTGCGAGCCGATGTTGGCCGGGAACATGTTGAAGGTGCTGTGGTAGTTGTGGACGGCCAATCCCAACTGCTTCATGTTGTTGGAACACTGCATGCGGCGTGCGGCCTCGCGAGCCGATTGAACGGCTGGAAGCAACAGGCCGACCATCACGCCAATGATGGCGATCACGACGAGCAGTTCGACGAGGGTGAAGCCGGAACTTCTGGATAAACGAGTGGAGTCAGAACGACGCATTGCTTTAAATTTCCATGTGCATGTGCGAATGAATTGGTGGTGTGACTCGATGCAGTCAGGTGCAGCGAAAAGTGACACCGGTGATGTTCATTGGCCTAACGCAAGCAATAGGCCGAAACTTGCCATTGGGAAATCGAACGCCTACTCCTACTGGGGTTTCTCGCGAGCTTAGGGTAGAGATCTTCACCGAAGCTGGTTTGTGGGGTCGGGAAAGATTAGCAGTCAAATAATAAAATTTAAGAAAAATTTGAAAGTCGCTAAATGTTGGGCATGGGCTTTGTACCTCTTTAGGGAGGGGGTTCACATTCAATATGTTTGATTGTTAGGCATCGGTGCTCAAATACAGGGCGTTTCAGCTTTCGGATGCTGAGCATTGCACAAGAGAGCGCAGGTTGTGCAGAAACTGCGGGATCTACAAAAGGAATCGGACGCAGGCGATTTGTGGATCGATGGATTCACGCCTCAACCTGGATCGATGTCCGGGTAAACGCCCTTAGGTGAGCTTTGCAACCTTTGCCGAGCGGGCCGGTAAGGCAAGGATTTCGGCCGCGCGACCCTCGGAAATTTGGCCCGCGAACATCGGTTTCACGGACACTAAGCACGTGAGCGGGAGTCATTGGGCTTGACCACGTAGCGGCGTCTCTCCGAGACGCTGTCATTTGCGAGTCTCAAAGAGACTCGCCCACGTGGGGTTCTACCCGATCATTCCTGCCGACCTGCTTAGTCCTACCTCTGGTGCAGAACCGATTCGTTTTCGACGATCAAGTAGCGTCGGCCGGTCGCGATGTCTCGGAACGTCTGAGTGGCGCCACTGGGCCACTGGACACGGATTTCGTCGACCCTGTCGCAATCCGCCAACCCGAAGTCCAGCAGGGCTTCGTCGGTACACAAGTAGCCATCGCCCGCCGTGACCCAATCCACCAAGCTGCCGTGTGCCGCTTTGATCGTGACACGGGTTCCAATCGCGTCTCGTTCGCTCTGCACGCCGATCAACTCCAGTTGCAGTCCTCGTCCGATGGTGTCTGTGTCGAGCTCCAGCAACGCGGTCGGGCGATCCAAGTGGGTGACAACAAAATCGACACGTCCGTCTTGGTTCCAATCTAGCTTTGCCAAACCTCGTCCTAAATGTTCTTGGGAAAAGTAGTCGGAGGACGCCGAGACCCTGGCTCGTTCGAATCGGTCTTTGCAGCAGTGAATTAGAAGTGGTTTCTGCCGGAAGGGCTCGTCGAGGTGGCTTTGGTCAAAGATATGACCGTTGGTCGTCATCACGTCCAGCCATCCGTCCCGGTCCAGGTCCAGGCTCTTGGAGCCGAAGCCAACGTTGTTGGAGCAGAAACGCGGCAACTGATAGCTCGGCGCAACGTCGCGAAACGTTCCGCCTTCGTTTTGCAGGAACAGATTGTCGTATTCGTTGATGAAATTGCTGACGTGCATGTCGAATCGACCGTCTCGGTTGAAATCACCCGTGGCGATTCCCATGCAGGCGGTCGAGAGGCCGAAGCGACCGCTAGCGACTCCTTGAATACTGGCGATGTCTTTCCAGTGACCTTCTTTCGTCGTTAGCAGATGGTTTGGACGGGCGTCATTGCCAACAAAGACATCGTTTCCAACGCGGCCATCGATGTTGGTGATCACGATGCCCAGTCCCGTGCCCGCCTTCGCGATGGATTCATCAATTTCGCTTCCAACGAAATTGCCACGTCCGTCGCCGCGATACCAGTGATCCGATTCAGGAAGCTGGCTGAGGGGGCCTTGGAGCAGTTCTCGTCCCTGCGAGTCGAATTGTGGTGGATCGAACGCGCCTTCGAGTTGGATGTAATTGACTTCGAACAGATCAGGCAACGCGTCGCCATCGATATCTGCAATCGCCATCGACGATGTGAAGCGTTCGTCCTGTCCGTGCATCTGATCGGTTGCATCGCGAAAGGTACCATCGGCGCAATTGATGAAGAGTCGATTGAGACCGATGTTTGCAACCAATAAATCGGGCCACCCATCTTGGTTGACGTCACCGACACTGATGCCCTGAGAGTATCCAAACTCGTCGCATTGGCTTTGCTGCTCGACTGCAACAAACCGCTTGCCAAGGTTGCGGAAGAGTTGATTGGGTCGGGTTCCACGTAGTTCGGGCGGATCAGCTGAACCTTGGGCAAAATACAAGTCTGGGTTTCCGTCAGCGTCATAGTCGATCACGCCAACACCACCTCCCAGCGATTCATACAGAGCAATCGATGACAGGTCGACTTCCTCGCCTTGGTACCACTTGAATTCCAGTCCCACTTCGGAAGCAATATCTCGGACGCGTATGTCAACATTGGCATTCGCCTTCGCAGACCAACTCAATTCGTCAGTCTCTTTCGTGCCCTTCGTTGCGAGCGGTTGCAGATCAAATTGCGAAGGCACCAGGTTAAACATCGCGTCTTCCGCCATCATTTGACGTAAGCCGGGGACTCCGCGAAGTCGCCGCCGTTGCTGGCCTATCTGAGCCAATTGTCTCGACGCGGTTTTTGGAAGGCTTCGCTCGGCCCATCGAAGCGATTCAAGCGGCCGCCCAAGTTCGAGCAGGTGGCCGCTGATCTTTTCGGCCAATTCATCGTTGCCAGGATCGAGTCCCAGTGATTTCAATGTCTCACGTGATTCGTTGACAATGGCGGCTCTTGCCGCGAAAGCTTCGCTGCGTTCGTTTTGCTGAAGAGCTTTGAATGATTGTTGAATCCGTTGGTAAGTAACGAGGTCGGCGGTATTACGCCGGAGTGCTTGCAGAAGTGAATGTATGGCGGACTCGTACCGGCCGTGGTCGAAGTGGTGGCTTCCGACCGCGAACCAGTAATCGTCGTAGACTTCCCAAGACGGTTTTCGCAACGAGTGCCATTTGAGAAAATCATCGTCGGCTTGGAGCTCAGCCAACACGCGGCCAAGCAAGGCTTTCGCGGACGCCACATTGATGGGTGGATTGGATGAGTTGTCAGCGAGTGATGACTCCAGTTCTTTCCTCGCACTCAGAAAGTCACCGACAGAGAAGTAATATCGGGCTCGTCCTTCACCGGGTTCGAAGTGGTTCGATAGCTGCGATGTTTGTTCGAGCTCTGAGCCAGTGAATTTTCGGGGGTACGATTGACCACGGAAAATAAGCGAACCCAGTTGGTCAGCGTTTGCTTGCCCTCGATCGGTCAGCAAGTCCGCCACCTGGGCTGCCTCAAACGTCCGCCCATGCCTCATAAAGTGTTGCCATAAACGATGGTAACCTTCGGGGTGCGTTGGATTTGCCGCGATGGATTGCCGTAGGGCATGTTCATACCGACGATGGTCATCCAGGTCCGATGCGGTCTGCACGCAGAAGTCGATGACATCGTTTTGCAGCGGCCGATCCGACTCGGTGATGGTCTCGGCAAGATCCAGCGCCCGCGAGAGATTGTCGCGTTTTGCTTCCGCACGTGCGGCCAACCAAATTGTTTCCACGTTGTCAGGCTGAGCAATCATACAAGAACGCAGGAGGCTCGATGCGAGGTCGTAGTCACCACGATCGAAAGCGGCTTGAGCACTGCTCAGTGAATCATTTGTTCCATCCGCCTCCAGCGAGTTTGAATCGCTGGAAGGTGTTTCAGAAGGACCGCAGCCGATCGCTAAAGCCAATCCAACGATGATGCATGCCCATGCTAGCCATATCGACTTGTTATGCAAAGTTTGAGATGGGCAACTGCGAGTCTGCATCGACTGGACTTTCATCAAGTTAACTTGCTCCGAAATTAGCTTGTTCCATTGTTGCCGACTTGAGTTCTTCCCCGCGAGTGACATAACAAGCAGGGGGTGCAATTATCACGTGTCAAATAAAAAACGCTCCCCGATGAACGAGGAGCGTTTTGTTGTTTATCTGAGTCCGATGGACCTAGACCTTGGCAGTGCCCATGGGACCTTTTGCCTCGTCGGCATCACGTTTTTCTTTTGGAGTTGGTTCAACAACTCGGTTTTCATCACTTGAGCAACCTGCTGTGAAACCAAACGAACTCAAAAGAAGGCAACAAATCAGATTTCGAAAATTTTTTGAGGTAAACATAGTTGGGTGGTGATTCAGAAACGGTTGAAAGTGAAACAGGAAGATTGGAAGCGGTCTAGAATTCTTCCCCGATCACCTCTCGGCTTGCACGAGTGCCAAGCGAACCCCAGAGCCCATAAGGGCTGGCGTTACCGGGAGCACGCACGCCGGTCAGCTTTGCGGTGCTAAAGGAAACGAAGTTGACTGTTCCTGCTGTCGAATCGCCAGCCTCGATGCTATCGGTAATGAATTTGACCGCTCCGTCGGCCATCACAACATGGCATCCACCGGGGTGCTGACTGCTAGGCGGGAACAGACCTGGGTACAGAGTATGTCCGACCCAGCATGCTTCACGGTTGGGTGGCAAGATGGTCTGGAAGCCCGTATGAGCGGGGTAGAATGTTGCCCAAGATGAGCCTCGGAAATGCACGCTGTCGGCTCCTTCGAGCGAAGGTGCTGTTCCGCCATCCGATCCGTTGGACCAGAACTGAGGACGCTCGGGGCTCACCCACTGTTGGCACAAGCTTGGGTTTCCTGGCACGCCCGAAGAATCGGTGTTACCGCCAGCGTTCAAGGCAGGCTGTGTTCGCTTGTCGCGATCGCCCAATGACGTCGCGATCTCGCCCAGAGCGATGGTGTTAGAAAGGCCATCCAGAATGTCGCGGAACTTGTGGGTATAGCGAAGGCCAAATGCGCCACGGTCAGTACCTCTGGAGATCGTTCCATAAACACTGGAGACATTGAAGTTGTTGTCGTAGGGGCCGTTAATTTGAAAGTGATTGATCGAGTCACCAAGGTTGACGGCATAGTTAGTGCGTGCACGACCGGGAGATCCGCTGACGCCTGGATCACTTGGGCAACGGAACGCAACAATTTCAGTCATATATGGGATGTAGGCATCACCGCTCCAGTTGTAAGCCGGGGTCGGGCCCATTGCAGGAAACGGCAATGGTGCCGTATCCGCTGGAGGGCTGGCGCCATCGATGTCAACGTTCATGGGATTACTGATTTGTTCCCAAAGCCCCTGCTGTTCCATAAACGGTAGCATGCCAACGAATGCCGAAAGGCTAGCGTTGTTGTATTGTCGCGAGCCGTTGAAAATCCCGGCTCCTGCTTGTGTGGTTCCGGCACCTTGAGTGGGAAGTTGGTTGTAGGCACTGTGGTAATTGTGCATCGCCAAACCGAGTTGCTTCATGTTGTTCCCACAACTCATGCGGCGTGCCGCTTCGCGAGCCGCCTGAACCGCCGGGAGCAACAGCCCGACGAGCACACCGATGATGGCGATCACCACCAGAAGTTCTACGAGGGTGAAGCCGTTTCGGCTTCGATTTGAGTGGACGGACGTGTGGACCATTGAGTGATATTCCATACTGCGGGTTCGTTAAAATTCCTTGCATTCGCCTGCGACCTGATTTGACCTTTGGCGAAAAAACATATGGAACTCCGTCGTCGCAATAAGGAGGCCAAAGACGATTGAGTCATCTTTGGCCGTCGTTCGTCTTTGGCTCCGTTTCCATTTTTGGGGCAATCTATCTCACCGAAGCCGATCGCTGTGGCTCCGATCACGCGACATCGAAAATCCGATTATTTTGGAAATTCATTTTGTCCGGCCAGCACCGGGGCTCGTGCAACTCCCTAGTAGATGGGGCGAAAAAACTATAGGTGCATTGAAAGCGAGCGAAGTTGCACAAATGTTGGGCGTTGGCCTTGGGATTCGCTTTGTGGCATCACCTGCCATTGATAAATTGCTCTATTGATTTATTGAGGTAGCTCACTGCAACCGAGGGGGCGTCTTTTGCAAGTACGGGGAACCGCTCTTTAGACGTCGTTCATAATCCAACGAGAAGTCACCATGGGAGATCATTCTTCCATTGTTGTGTTTCGAGCTCGCGATGTGCGTCCATGCTTGCCCGGTGATCATGCAGGGCAACTACTGATCAAGGATCGGCTCAAGCCACGATTGCGAAGCAGTCTTAGGCAGATTGGCTCTGTTGGTGAGCGGCCTGGTTTGGTGGAGGCAACCGTGAGCAATGCTGGACTACGACATGTCTGCTCTTGTCGCTCTGATAGCGGATGCATCTTTTCTTGCCGGTAGGGATGGAGAGTGCCCACGCCGGGTTTTCGTGTCCGTTGGTGTCGCTATCGCTTACCGACGGCTACTCTTTGAAATCCCTGCCGGGATGAAAACTTGCGCAACCATAGTGCGTTACATCACCAAACATTCATCAGCCCACGCCAATGCCGAAGCGGCTGATGTGATTGGATTGCTTTGGCTCTTGGTGTGATTCACACCGAAGTCATTTGGTGACGACTCAACCGGTGATGCCCAAGCCGGTCATGGTGCCGGTGCTTGTGGCGAACTGGTCGACTTCCATGCCATGCTGTTGCAGTAGTGAGACGTAGAAGTTTGGCAGTGGGTAGTTGTTCTTGCGGTCAAAAGCCAAGTGACCGCCATGCTTGAATCCGCCTCCGGCGATCAACACGGGCATGTTTCGATTGTCGTGGTTGGACGAGTTGCCGAGGTTGCTGGTGAGGAAGACGGTGGTGTCATCCAACAAATTGCCATGCGAATTGCCGTGTTGGCCAAGTCCGCGAAGGAATTCGCCCCATTGCCCAATCATGGCTTCTTCGACGAGTGCGAGCTGTTCGAGCTTGGTCTCGTCGCGGCCGTGGTGACTGAGTGAATGATAGCCTTCTTCGACGCCATCGACCGGAACGACACCGCCGCTGCCGGGCAAGTGCAACGTGACGTAACGCGTCGAATCGGTTTGCAAGGCCAAGGAGACGACATCGCACATCGTTTTCATTCTCGCGATGAGATCATTGGGGTTTCGGATATCGACCGGTGCGCTCGCATCCACGGAGGGCTTTGGCATTTCAGCCCACTTTTGCGATTGCTGCATGCGTTGTTCGAGTTGACGTACGCTCGTGAAGTACGCGTCCAAACGGTCGCGGTCGCCACTACCCAGGTCTCGCTGCAGCGACTTTGCATCTTCGGCGACGATGTCCATGATGCTGCGACCTTGGCGTACCCGGTCTGCCTGTTTTTCGCGTTCCGCGGGTGAGCTGTTCACAAACAGTTCGGCGAACAACTGCGACGCGGAAGTAATCGGTGGGATCATCGCTCCACTCTCGGTGTAGCACGGGCTGGTCGAGCCTCCGGTGCTGCACACCAACGACGGGAACCGTGTCTTGTGACCCTTGTGTTTGGCGAGGTATTGATCGATGGAGATCGTGTTGTTGACGGCACCTGACGAGCCCATCGGCGTCGCAGTCAAAATGCTGGCTTCGGCACGGTGACCACCGTTGACGCCGGGGTGAGACGAGCCGGAGACGACCGTCACCTTTTCGCGAAGATCTTGCAGAGCCTTCAGATAGCGAGAGGGTTGGTAGCTCGTTCCCTCGCCTTCGGGGACCAAGTTCTCGGGCAGCAATCCCAAGCCAACCGTCATGGCGACAAATCGTTTGGCGCGGCCCGACTCTTCGCCGCCGTCGTTGTCAGCGAATGATGGACGCATCGCAGACAGGAACGGCAGTCCCATCGCGACGCCGGAGCCTCGCAAGAGTGTGCGGCGTTTCAGTGGACTTCGCGAATGGAGGTTGCTGCGTTTCATAATCGATTCTCGAAGGCGGGGCGTTGGGCGGGATGGTTCGAAGCGGTCGATGGAAGCTTCGATCGGATGACACGATTGGGGCTGCCGGGTCAGTTTTTCTTATTTGGAAAGAAACAAATCGCTTCGGATGACTTCATCTAAAAGCGACCGAAAGCCGAATTGGTTGTCTCTCGAATTCGAGACAATCTTTTCGATTCGATCGCGATCAGCAAACTGGATGGTTTGGCCGGTAGCGTAAGTGACAAAGTGCGACGCAACGTTCGCGGCCAATCGTTCGTCCTTCTTCGCGATCAGGTTTCGAAAAGTAACGAAGGAGTCAAACGTTGACCCTTCGGGCATTTCAAAACTTGGGTCGACGGCGGGACCGGGTTTGTAGGCGTTGCCGCGTTTCTGCATGTAGCGTTCACGCCAACGGCCACCGGCGTCGAAGTTTTCAAGTGCAAAACCGGGCGGGTCGATATTTTGGTGACATGCGGCACAAGACGCATCGGCTTGGTGTTTGGCCAGCAATTCGCGAATGGTTTTCGCGCCACGGATGTCTGGTTCCACCGCGGGAACATTCTCAGGCGGTGACGGGATTTCGATGCCGAGAATTCGTTCGGAAACCCAAATGCCACGCAAAACAGGGGACGTATCGTTGCCCGCAGCGGTGACTTTGAGGATCGAACCATGGCTGAGCAGTCCACCACGAGGAGACTCGGGATCGACGCGAACCAGTTTAGTTTGGTCATCCAAATCAGCGATGTCGGCATCCGATTCGGTTAGACCGTAGTACCGCGCCAAACGAGTGTTGAGGAAGGTGTAGTCGGCGCCGACCAGTTCACGAATCGGGCGATCCTCATTCAGAAGACGCTGCAAAAAATGGTGCGTCTCGTCCAGCATGGCCGCTTGCACGGTCGGATCGAAATCACGAAACAACCGTCGGTCTGGTTCCGTGAAATCAATGTCAAGAAGGTCCAACCATTGGTTTGAGAAGTCGACCAAGAAATGCTGTCCGCGACGAGTTTGCAGCAGGCGGTCCGTTTGACGTTGGAGTTCTTCTGCGTCACGGAGCACACCTTGGTCGGCTGCTTTTCGCAAAGCAGCGTCGGGCATCGAACCGGTCAGGAAATAGCTCAGTCGCGAAGCGATCGCCCAATCGTCCAGTTTCCCAGATTCATCCGCGAATTCGGTCAGATACAAGAAACGAGGCGAGCAAAGCACGGCTCGATAGCCGGCACGCAATGCATCAATGAAGGTCGCACCGCTTTGCCGTTCTTCTTCGGCAAGTTGCAAAATGGATTCGATTGTTGATGCATCTGTCGGACGACGGAATGCGAGATCAGCGAATCGAACAATCGCCGCACGCAGTTCGTTTCGATCTCGTTTCTCATTGAATTTGTCGACGTTGACTTCCGAACGATTGAGCTCACGGTTGTAGCGAAGCGGAAGTCTGCCCAGCAAACGATCACGAGATTCTTTGCGGTCGCCACCGGGATAGATGCGTTTCATCTTCAGCGAGTGCATCGCCACGCCGGGAAGGTCTTGGTCTTCGCCTTCGCCAAACCCGACTTGGCCACCTTGGAAGCGTCCCTGTTTCAGCGTTCGGTCGGCCGGGCGGACTTCCAACATGTGCCCTTTGGGAAGCCACGCTTGGTAAGTCATCGTCTTGGGCTCGGCTTCGGCTTCAAAACTTCCGACCCACGACAACAGCGGAGCTCCTGAATTGCACTCACCACTTCGGACACTGCACCAAACGCCGTGGTCCTCGGGCATTTTTAGTCCGGACGCTGTCAGAGTGATCTCGTACCAACCATCCTCGGGAACTCGCGTCGAGGAGATACGACCGTAGAAGATCATTCCAGACGACCAAACCACGGCCAGCCCTTTCCGCATTTCAGGGTCGCGGTTTCGTCGGCCTTTGGGTTTGTTGGCAATCTTTTCAGGAGCCATGTCGATTTCCCAATCCGATGTTGGCTCCAGCACCTTTGCGAATGCTGCGTCGAGAGCCGCATCGACGACTTTCAAGTGAGTGCTCAATTGAAAGTGCGACATTGATTGCGCCGATGCCAGATGAACGTAGCCACCGACCCGTTGTTCGGGAGGCATCAAGTCTTCGAGTGGCAATTCGACTCGCAGCAGATCCTGCAGGGTACGAGACAATTGTTCGTTACTCAATCGGCGGCCTCGAACACGTCCGATGCGTCGTTGCTGGTCGAGTTGAAATGTCCGCAATTGATGCCGGAGTGGTTCGGTAAAATCACGAGCCATTTGCGGGTCGAGTTCAATTTCCTCGGGAGGAGGCATCTCACCCTTCTGAACTCGGTCGTGAATCGAAACCCATTGATTCAGGTTGGCGGCGTTCGACAAATCGGTCGACACCGAGTGGATGTCGAATCCTCCTTCGCCGGTGGAACCATCGTGGCAATCGATGCACTGGTCCTGCAGAAATTCCACCGCGCTGGCCCCGACCGCCCATTTATCGTGGGGTTTCGGATTGGCCGCGTTGGCGAGGGACGCAGAAATGGATGCGAGGCAGGCAATCCAGACAAAACCTGTTGCCAGCCGGAGGGGCGAGATCGGACGCATGAACCAGGCACGCAATGTTGGGTGGGAGGGAGGCGGGACGTCGCGGGAGCCGCTGGATTGCAGGCAAGTTTGGTGGGGAAACAGGCGTGCATGTCAGCGGCGGTGGACGCTAGGGGTGATTATAGCGAGTCGTCGGCTGGAAACGAGCGGAATTCGCCGTTCAAATTGCCCTCCACGGCAGCGTCTGGCGGCATCGAACCATTTCGCGTTTTGGGCGTAGCACCGTTTTGCTTTTCTATCGTTCTCTCTATTTTCTGAATTGCGCGAGATTTCATGTCGGCAACGATCGGACTCGTGCTCGCGGCCGCAGGATTGGCGGCACTGTTCAGTTGGTTGGTTCTGTTCCCGATCAGGAAGTTCGCCGCTCAGCTTGGGTTGCTGGATCGTCCGGGAGGCCACAGCAGCCACACCGTGCCGACGCCACTGGGTGGAGGACTCGGGATTTACTTCGGAATCCTGATGACAATCGCGCTCGCCACTTTGGCCGCGGCGTTGCTGAACGACCCCGAGTCGGTGCCGGCTTGGATCACGTCGCTTCGTAATCTGACATCGCCATCGATCGTGCCGGCAGAATGGTGGGACGCGGCGATGCTGCATGCCCCCGGTGTTTGGTCCCGCTGCGGCGATGTGTGGTGGTTGATCTTGGCGGGAACCATTTTGGTCGCGTTGGGCTTAGCGGACGACCGGTTTGGATTGCCCGTTGGATTTCGTTTGGGAGTTCAGTTTGGCATCGCAGCGGCGATCGTTTGGGGATTGAACATTGAGTTGTCGTTGTTCATCGACGGCGGATTGCTGACCAAGTTGTTGTCCGTCGTCTGGATCGTCGCCGTGATCAACTCATTCAATATGCTCGACAACATGGACACGTTGTCGTCAGGAGTGGCCGCGATCATCGCGTTTTCGATGGCGCTGGTGATGCTGACCGTTCCCGATCCGGGAACCGATCGACCTCAGTTGTTGGTTGCGTCGTTGTTGTTGGTCGTCGCCGGTGCGCTGATCGGTTTTCTATTTCACAATCGTCCTCCAGCAAAAATCTTCATGGGTGACGGTGGCAGTTATCTGGTTGGTTTCCTGATCGCGGTTGGCATGTTGATGGCAACTTTTGCCGCCGGTGATTCAGGTGATGGAACGGCATCGGGATGGGTTGGCAATCGACCGCATGCGGTGCTGGCACCTTTGTGTGCGATGGCGGTTCCGTTGTATGACATGACCACGGTGATTTGGATTCGCATTCGACAGGGCCGCAGTCCATTCCAAGGCGACCACAGTCACTTGTCCCACCGCTTGGTCGATCTCGGTCTTTCGCGAACCGGAGCGGTGGCAACCATCCATTTGATCACCGCGACATGTGGTCTTTCGGCTCTGCTGCTGACGCATGTTGGTGTTTGGCAAGCGATTGCGGTGCTGGGAATCGTGATGTGTTTGTTGACCTTGGTGGGCATCCTGGAATCCACGCAGTGGCGGCGGCCGGATAAGTGAATCGCAAACGCAAGAGCGGCGCACCCAAGCAATCATTCGACCAGGAATCAACGGTGGATTCGGTCGATGATTCCAAGACGGTTTCCAGAGGATCCCCCTTTGTCTCTGCCGGACCCGGTGGAATGGCGTCCGTCGTTTTGGCGGCGTTTGCTGGTTTAATGATGTGGGCGTTCTACCATCCCTCTGACTCGACGGAGGTTGAACAGGGAGGAGCGCTGGGTTGGTGTTTGTCGGCACTGCTGATCGTGGCGGCGGTGCAGTGTTTCGGTGCCGCCCGGTTGGTCATCTCTGGCGAACGCAAACATCATTCGCAAGATCCGACGAGTCGGAAACCTGGTTTGCTCATCGACGCGATTGTTTTGCTCCTTGCGTTGTGGATTGGATACGCGGCAATCTCACAGCTGAGTGTGCCCTCCGGTCTCAATGATCAAACTTGGCAGATCGGTGGCGACTGGCGATCAGCCAGCAACGAAGCTTGGGTTTGGATCCTCGGTGCGGTTTGGTTTGTGGTTTTACGGCGTTGTTTGCGTAATCGCATGAACCAACTTGCCTTGCTGGGTTTGCTGGTTGTCGGAGGAGTCTTGTTGGCCACGCATGCTCTGCATCAAGTGCATGTTTCATTGCCTCAAACCTTGCGTGAATACAACGCGGATCCCGAGCGAGTGTTGGCCGAAGTCGGTATCAACGCACCGGAAGGCTCCAACGCTCGGATGATTTTTGAGAATCGTCTTCGCGATGGTGGACCCACCGCGACATTTGCGTTGGCCAATACTCTGGCGGGTTTGTTGGCGATGGTACTGGTCGTTGTGATCGCCGTGCTGCTTCGAATTGTTGGTGAAGCTTTTCCTGGTGCTGCTGCGAAGTTGCGGTTTGGGCAACGTGTTGTTGAACGAAACAGTCCTGCCGGTGATCGCGACGGGAATTCATCGAGTCATGAACGTGATTCATTGTCGAGCCAACAATTGACGGCGTTGGGCGGTTTGGCTTTGGCCGCCGTGGTGTTGGCGTTGGCGTTAAACGACACTCACAGTCGCGCCGGGCTGTTGTCAGTGTTGATTGTTGGCGGATGCGTTCTGGTTGATTTCGTCTGGGCGAACGCGTTTGGACGACGAG
Organism: Rhodopirellula baltica SH 1; assembly: GCF_000196115.1. NCBI lineage: Bacteria > Pseudomonadati > Planctomycetota > Planctomycetia > Pirellulales > Pirellulaceae > Rhodopirellula > Rhodopirellula baltica. Next base: position 3,664,039 of record NC_005027.1, on the reverse strand, counting down.
TGGTTAACGCGTCGTTGCTGGCAATCTCAGCGGTGTTTGCCGCACTGCCTTTGGCGGCTCGAGGTTGGTTTGGAACCGGCTGGATTGATGCGTTGCCGGAATCGGTGCGATATCGTTTTCAGTATTGGGACGCGACTTGGCGGCTGGTCGAGTATTCGCCGTGGACCGGATCGGGACCGGGCAACTATCAGCAGGCTTATCATCAATTTCGATTGCCAGAGTCGCATGAAATTATCGCGGACCCACACCATTTTGTTGCAGAGACTCTTGGTGCGGGTGGATTGCCCGCTGGTGCCTTGCTCGTTGCGTTGTTGATTGTCGGCGGATGGCTGTTCTGGCGAGCGGAGTCTCCCGCCGATACTCCGTCGCTTGCGGAGCCTTCAACGAATGCGGCTGCAGTTCGATCGCAAATGCCGATGGTCGGGTGGTGCGTCCCGATTGGAGCATTCCTGGGTTGGTTGGCCGTTTGGGGCGTTGGGATTCGGAACCAAGAGTTGCCTGATTTCGACGCTCATTTATTTGCGATTCCGCTGGCTTGTGCGGTTGGTTGGTTGTGGTGGTTCAAGCTAGCCGATCTTGCTTTGATGGCGGAATCAGATGCGGATGTGATCCATGGCAACTCGGTCGTAGCATCGCTGTGGGATGTTCGCCGGATCGCTTGGTTTGCGTTGGCGGCGGGAATGATGCACCTCAGTTTTTCAGGTGGTTGGACAGTTCCGGGAATCGCCGTGGTGCTGTGGACGTTGGCCGCGATTGTTCTATCGCCCGCCCTAACGCCGTCACGTTCTGCATCACAAAGGGTTGCGAATGCCACATCCGGCAAAGGAGCGGAGACTGCTGTGATTGCAGCTGTGGCCGGGTTGGCTGCGGTTGCTTTGTGGATGGTTTCGTATCGACCCGTTGCCGAATCCAAACGTTGGATGGCGGAAGCGGATCTTCAAATCCGTCGAGGGAATCTGGCCGGGGTGGTGGAATTGTGCGAGCGAGCGATGGTAGCGGATCCGCACTCGTTCGATCCTGCGATGTTTCGACTGCATGCGTTGGAACAGGATTGGGTGCAGCGAGTCGTCGCGAATCGCGATGCGACCGACATGGCGCCGCGATTCAAGGACGCATTGACCGACGCGATCCAGCGAGCGGGGAATGATCCTTCCAAACTGCAGGCGATCGGGGAGCTGATGCTTCATCGTTACCAGATTGGTGGCCAAACCGAAGTCCTCGCCCGGGCCGGAACGATTTATGATCGCTGCCAATTACTTAGTCCTCAACATCAGGGGATTGCGGCACAGCGGGCCGCGATCGCGGAGGCGGAGGGCGAATCAGCAGCAATCGTAAGCGACTTGGCAGAAAAAGCTGTCGCGTTGTCGGAAGCCGGCGGTGTGGTCACGCGAAAATTGTCGTTGCAGTTCGTCTTGGTTGTGCGGCCGATCGGATCGTCCGCCGTCCGGCAACCAGTTCGGCAATCGGCGGAGGAAGCGATGGACTCTCTGCGTCCGTAACGGCGGAATTGTTCAGCAATGAACCGTTTGGAGGTACTGGGCGTACTCCAGCGGTGATTCTTGATTTTTCTTTTCTCGTCGTCGTTTTGCCATGAAAACGTTTCTCGTCTGTTTGGTCGTTGCCGGAATCGGTGCCGCGATTGCTTACAACATCAATGAATCCAGCTACGGCCGTTACGAGCCTCACTTTGGACCCATCGATTTTGATGGCGAAACCACGGCCGCCAATGCGATGGCGTCGCTGAAGAAGGAATGGAGCGAGGACATTCCGAAAGTTGAATTGCCCGATGGCAATGAGCACGATTTCGGAATCATGCAGCCGGAAGAAGAGGGCGAGCATGTCTTCCGAGTCAAAAACGTCGGCGATGCACCTTTGACGCTAAAAATTGGGGCGTCGACCTGCAAGTGCACCGTCGGAACGCTGGAAAACGAAAGTTTGGCACCTGGCGAAGAAACCGAAGTGAAAATGTCGTGGACGGTCAAAACCAATGAAACCACGTTCGGACAATCGGCTGAACTTCGGACCAACGATCCCACTCAGGTTGCGATTCGGTTCGAAATCACCGGCAAAGTCGTTCGCCAAGTCCAATTGGTGCCTGAGACGTTGACGTTCAAAGAGGTTGCCTCGGGCGAACCCATCGATCTGGAGCTGAAGGTTTACAGCTACATGGGCGATGAAATCGAGTTGGGGCAACCACGATTCACCAGCGACGAGATGAACGAACTGGCTGAATTTGAAGTCACTCCGATGGAAATTGAGGAAGACGACGCGGAACACGCGGAAGCGACGCAGGCGTTCTTGGTCAAAGCCACCATCGCTCCCGGGTTGAATCAGGGGCCAGTCAGTCAGAATTTGGTGATGCCGTTCAATAAGGTCGGCGAAGAGAAGGCGTCGAACGATGTGGAAGTGAATGTGGATGACGAATCCGACGCGGGCACCACAATTGTCGCGGCAGTGACAGGCCGAATCGTTGGCGTGCTGAGCATGCTCGAAAGCACCAAGCTGAAAGGCGTCACCGGTGGGGGGTACATCTATGACTTCGGAAAGATCACCGAAAATGAGCCGCAAACGGCCAAAGCCTTTGTCGTTTTGAAAGGCCCCGAACGCGATAAAACCAAGCTTTCCGTTGGCAAGGTGACTCCCGAGGGTGTCGTGTCAGCTCAATTGAACGAGCCGATCCAGAACGGGTCGATGTCGTTGTATAGCCTCGAATTCACCCTGACCCCTGGTGACGAAAAAATCGATCGATTGGGCATGAACCGAGAAGACTATGGATTGGTGACGATTATGTCCGATAACCCCAACGTGCCTTCCATGAAATTACGCCTGAAATTTTCGCTGCCGGCGCGTTAAGATAAACGGGTCGCGTAACCAAGGGGACCATGACGATGTCGTCGCTGCGATCGAATCAAAACATCCATGATGATCGTGGTCCCTTGTGCGTTGGACGTGAAATGTCGGAAAGAAGCTCTTTCAACGCCGTTGATCAGGCCCGGATGAATTCGCTACGCACCCATTTTCGCTGTTTGTCGACCCAGTTTGGTGCGAGAGCAATGGCTTCTGTAAAACGTTCTTGTTGGTCATGCATGCTGGCCATCCTGGGGGCGTCTTCGATCACCTTGTCGGGGTGCAATCCTTTGCTTCCGGTGGCGGAAAAATTTGAAAGCGATGAGGTGAAGTCCCTGTCGCCACCCGAATTGGTGGCGGTCAAACCGGTTGCCGTTGATTCAGCGGCTGACTATCAGGGGCGAGTCCAATTGCCGTCGGATGATTGGCGGTTTGCTCGAAACCAACCACTCTCGTTTGCGACTTCCGCTTCGTTAGATTCGATCGGCGAGAAACCCGGATCGGCACAACAATCCGACGAACTCGTTGATCGCGAATTGACATGGACGGCCGAAACCGAAGAGCCTCAAACGCCGAAGAAGGAAAAACCGGGCAAGTTTGATGGTGAAATTGACATCAGCCAGATCGATACGAGCGAAGACGCTCAGTCGGAGAAATCCGCCTCGGATTTGGGTAGAGTCGAAATCGTCCCAACACCCGTGGCTCGAAAAGAGATTGAAGCGGAGGTCGTTCCGACTCCCTTAGGAATGCCCGAGAATCATCGTTCGGCTGATGATTCAGGTTCGGCGATCGATTTGATTTCGCCTGAAAAGATGATTGCCAAACGCCCGGTCAGCGATGCGGAAAGTTCAGCGGCTGAGCGATTGAGTTTGCCGGCAGAAGCGGATGCTGCTTTTCAATTGACGGGGCCTAATTTTCCGATCATCGATACCTTGATCGACGCTGAATCCGTTGGTGGCGGTCAAGAACCGGAAGACTACAAGACTTGGCCGAAGCCGCCGCTGACGCTTTTTGTGACCGGCCAACAACATGGCTACATCGAGCCTTGTGGTTGCACGGGTTTGGAAAATCAAAAAGGCGGCGTCGCCCGCCGAATGACGTTCCTGAAACAGCTTCGCGAAAAAGGTTGGGAGATGGCTCCCATCGACGCGGGAAATCTGGTCCGGCGTTATGGCCGTCAGTCCGAGATCAAATTCCACCGTTCGCTCGAAGCTCTTCGCAAAATGGATTACGTCTCCGTGGGTCTGGGCCCCGACGACGTTCGATTGAGCGTGAACGATTTGATTCAGGAAGCATCGCCTGGAGATCCCGAGGAAGCAATTTATGTCTCGGCCAATGTGATCCCGTTTGATCGTTCCTTGATGCCATCGCATCGCGTTGTTCGAAAAGGCGGCATGACGTTGGGTGTCACAACGATTTTGGATCCGGACTCGTTGGAAACGAAACTCAGCGACGATATCCAGTTGGTCGCTCCGGTCGACTCGGCCAAAGAAGCTTTGGCATCGATTCAGAAAGAGAACCCCGATTACACCGTTCTGACGTTTTACGGTGACGAGAAGACGGCGTATGAGCTGGTTCGAACCGTTCCTGGTTTTGACCTGATCGTGATCGCGGGCGGATACGGCGAGCCAACCTATCAACCGCAGTCAATTGAAGGTTCAGAAACGAAGGCGATTTTGACCGGCGACAAAGGCATGTACGCTGGGCTGGTTGGGTTGTATCCCGATGGGCCAATTCGCTACGCCCGTGTTCCGCTAACTCATGAGTTTGAAGACGCTCCTGAGATGCGAGCGTTGATGAAGGATTACCAGTTCCAACTGCGGGATTTGGGCTTCGACAACTTGGGGCTCAAGCCTATCCAGCATCCTTCCGGCGAACAGTTTGTTGGTGCGGAAGCCTGCGGCAAGTGTCACACAACCGCGTACGATATCTGGGAAGGATCCGCTCACTTCGAGGCGACCGAGCATCTAGTCAATCCTGGTGAACGTGGCGACGTTTCTCGTCACTTCGACCCCGAATGCATCTCTTGCCACGTGACCGGTTGGAACCCGCAAGGGTATTACCCGTACGTTTCCGGGTACCTGGGGTTGGAAGTCAGTTCGCATTTGCATGGCAATGGTTGTGAAAACTGCCACGGTCCCGGTGCGGCTCATACGAAAGCCGAAGAAGCCGACAGTGGTGTCAGCGACGAAGAGAAGGCTCGTTTGCGGGAAGCGATGAAGTTACCGCTGGATGAGGCCCGCGAAGCCTGCATGAAGTGCCACGATTTGGACAACAGTCCTGACTTCCACGCCGATGGTGCGTTCGATGATTACTGGGCAGAGATCGAGCACTACGGTCTTGATTGACCGCTAGGCGGGAAAGCCGCTGGATTGCAAATTTGCAGTTGTAGGTAAGCTTCGCTTTGTTGGCTTCAAAGCAGTGGATGCTTGGAGCACGCCTCGCTTTGTGCCAAAGCATCGGCTGGGTTGCCAGGTGATAACCTGGCCTACGCCTTTGTTACAAAGCATTGGCTGGTCGCCAGGTGAGACCTGGCCTACGCGGATGGCGATCGTGATACGATTGGTTGTTTAGGCGGCGACGGTTTCTAGTTTGGCTGAATCCGAGCGGTCGCCACCGGCTAAGTTTGATGCGTTGTCTTCCAACAATCCGTCGCACATTCGGTAGCAGCGATCTGCCGTTTCAGCGATTGAATCGTCGTGGGTGATCATCACGATCGTCAATTCGTCTTCGCGGTTCAACTCGCGAAGCAGACTCAGGATCGTCGCTCCGGTTTCTGTGTCTAAGTTTCCGGTCGGTTCATCTGCGAGCAACAGCTTGGGGTTGGACATCAACGATCTTGCAATGGCCACACGTTGCATTTCGCCGCCCGACATTTCGGATGGTTGGTGATGGCTTCGAGTGAGCAATCCGACTCGGTCCAGCATTGCTTCGGCGCGAAGTCGCAAAGACTTGCGATCGCGAAGGTAACCCAGAACGCTGCGGCGAATCATGGCGGGTGCCAAAACGTTTTCGATCGCGGACAGTTCCGGCAGCAAATGATAGAACTGAAAGATGATTCCGATCTGTGAGTTGCGATATTGGTCCCGACGTGCACGACTTTGGTTGTCAATGCGAGTTCCATCGAACCACACTTCGCCCGAGTCGGGTTGGTCGAGCGTCGCCAGCAGGTGCATCAACGTGCTCTTGCCGCTTCCGCTTCGTCCGACGAGTGCTGACATTTCGCCCGTCACAAATCCAACATCAATGCCGCGAAGAATCGGCAATTCGATCTTGTCCTTGTGGTAACTCTTGCGAATTCCACGGGCTTCCAACAGCAGTTCAGGCGAGGAATGCATGGATCAATTCGTTGGTCGAAGGGAGGGAGATTGGGGAGAGTGTTTGAATGATCGATCGTTGATCACTCGAAGCGGAGGGCGGCGACTGGATGCATGCGGGCGGCGCGTATAGCGGGCAGCACGCTGGCAGTGGTTGCGATCGCGATCGCGCCAGCCATCACCCATGCCAACGTGAATGGATTGAGAATCGTGGGGATCTCGGTGAAGTAGTAAACGGTCGGGTCAAAGACCTCTTGGCCGGTGATCTTTTCAATCACCGAGGCGATGTCATTGATGTTGTGGACAAAGGCGATTCCGCCAATCAAACCCACTCCACTGCCGACGATTCCCAGCAGCAAACCGTAGCTGAGGAAGATACTCATCACGCCGCTGCCACTGGCACCGAGTGCTTTCAGGGTTCCGATGTCGCGAGTCTTTTCCACAACGATCATGAAGAACGTGGCCAAGATACCGAAGCCTGCAACCGCGATGATCAGGAACAACAGGATGTTCAGAATGGTTGTTTCCAAACGAACGGCAGCCAGCAAGGGGCCCTGCATGTCCCGCCAAGTTTGAATGCTGTAGGCGTAGGTGTCCGGTGGGAAACGTTGACGCAGTGCATCGCGAACGGCATTCAAGTCCGCTCCTTCGATCAATTTCAACTGGATGGTTGTGATGCTGGTAGTGTTAGAGATTGGATCGATCATGCCGCGGAAATCTTGCAGTTGATCCAAACGCACGAAAGCGAACGTGCTGTCATATTCGCTCATGCCCGACTCGTACAAATCCACCACGGTGAACTTTTGGTTGACAACTTTGGGTTTGTCAGAGGCATTCGGGAACATCAAACGGACATCGTCGCCGGGGCGGCAATAATAATGATCGCGAACGTTGCCTTCAGCGTCTCGTGACTTATTGCTGCAGGTTGCGATTCCCAAGATGATGCCCGGGTATTGCTCGGTTTCGGCATCGAAGTACACGGGCGAATCGCCGGCGCCATCTTCACGAAGCCCTTCGGGGAGTGCCGTTCCGATCGTGGGGCCACCAAAGCTGATTGACGGTCCGTCGGACTCGACCATTTCGGTTGAGTCTTTTTGGGGTTTGCCACTGGCCAGACGTGCGGCTTCTCGGCTTAGTTCAGCGATGCGTTTGCGTTCGGCCTCGAGGTACTTTTGTTCGCGAGCCCGTTTTTGACGGTGTCCCCAACCGGAGTGAGGGAATCCTTCACGAGATTCCTCGTAGCCGTCTTCTCGCAAATCGAAGCTGACCGCGGTTTTGTTTTCGGGATGCAACAGGTAGCGGCCGAAATGGCTGACGTTGTCATAGGTTTCGGCATCAATGCCGACGAGATTGACGTGATGCGTGATCAGTTGTCCGTTGAAATCGATGCCGAGCATGCTGGGGACATGGACGCTTACTGAAGACCCGGCAATTTGATCGCCAACGATTCGATTGATCTCGTCGAGGTGAGCGTCAGGATCAGGCATTCCGCCGGAGGCGTGGCATTCGATCACGATGTCCGAGGCCAATCCGTGGAGGCGTTCGTGCATTTCCGCGGAGAACCCAGCCATGACGCTGTTGACGACGATCAGCGTAGCGACACCCAGCGTGACGCTGATGATGGAGGCCAGTGCGATGTAGCGGGTTCGCAAATAGCGAAAACAGAGCAGCAGTCGGTACATCCGAGTTCCTTCTCAAGGGGCGATCAAAAGGATGATCGGTTCGCGCGATCGGTACGGTCCTTCGTCCCAAGGGGTGTTTGTAGCGGTCTGGGGGAAACCGCGACAACGTCAATCTGTCGAAGTTGACTCAAGTCCAGGGTTTGAAATGCCGACACGGGTACCGCCGGACAAATACCCTCGCCGGAAATTGAAATTGCCGTCAAATCCGTCTGGGAAGAGCCGAAGCCATCTTTTCAAGCCTGGCGGATTCGCCTACATTCTCGCCCTCTCGAAATTCACATTTCGATCGGCGGCATAGCTCAGCTGGTTAGAGCAGCGGAATCATAATCCGCGTGTCGGGGGTTCGAGTCCCTCTGCCGCTATCAACGGGCCTGACAGCCCGAGATGATTCAAGCCAAACCCTGCGAAAACTGGGGTTTGGCTTTTTTCGTGCGTCTGTTTTTCCGGTCGTTTTGCCGTTCTAGCTTCGGGTTTGGCTTCGCTCTTTTTGGCTGTCGCGAGAACGGTGTTCGCGGAGGAGGACCAGCGAGAGTCATCCGTGGCATCATTTCGTCTCGAGTTCCGCTGTCAGCCCAAGTTCTGCATTCCCCCGATCTTCAGTGTTCCATCGTTGAAGCAGTTGCTCGGCAATTTCTTGGTGGCCCTGTTCGGTCAAGTGAATCCGATCACTCCGGAATCGTTCTGGATCTTTGGGCTCGTCCTCCGCCTTTCCCCAGGCAGCAGCGACGTCCACCAAATATGCGGATGAGTTGGTCTCCGCGATCTGCCGTACGACGTCGTTGTACTGACGATGTGTTTGCGGGATGTTGGCAACTTCTTCGGAGCTCATCCCATAGAACTGGCCAAAAAATTCGTACGACCAGGGTGGCACCTTTCCTTCCCGATAGGCGGAAGGTGCGGTGATGAAAATCACCGGCAAATCTCGCTCTTTGACGTTCGCGAGGATCGCTTGAAGATTTTCTCGATAGTGGTCCAGCGGAACGCGGACAGGCGCGTCGCGAATTGATTTCAGTGGTGCAAGCTTTGTCCGCAACGCGTACATGCACCAGAAGATTCGAGACTTGCCCAACCAGGTGCGTGCGCGATCGCTCAAAATTTGACGCTGCATCGTGTCCTGATCGGTCTGGCCGTTGAGCGACTTCCAGTGATCGTTCCATCCGAAATAAACGAGGACCACGTCTGGTTCCCACGGCCACAACGTTTGCAACCGTCGTTCGCCCTGAAAAGATGTGTAGCCAGGGCAGCTGGCGTTGGCGACTTCGATTTCACGGTTGGTCGATTGCCGCAAGAGATCTGCGAATCGAGCCGGATAGACTTTCTCGCCAAGAAAGCTGCATGAGTCACCGATCACTCCGATTCGGTAGGCACCATCCTCTTTTGACTTCTGAGACGGAGCCGGCAGACGTAGACCGTCCGCCCCCGTGAACGGTGTGTCGGCGATTGGTTTCCAAAACAAATTGGGATCCGCTTCGAACAGAGGAACGTCTTGATAAAACTCACCCTCCCGTTCAATTCCGTCTGCATCGAAAATCGGAATGCCAGTGTCGTAACCAAATCGAAGCACACCGATGGCGGGTGGCTCGCCAATCCTCGCCGCACGCAACACGAGTTCAATCGTTCCAAGCACTCCCACAACAAATACGAAGGAAAACAGGATCTTCTTCCGAACCGACAGTTGTGGTTTGGACGGTGAGGAGGCTGAACGAGGGCTTGGCGAGGACATGACTCACTTTGCAATGCTGCGGAAACGGTTTGGTAGGCTTTCCGTGCCGGGGTGCCATACGATGATGCTACTCCGGCTTGAGCGAAACGTGAACGTAGGAACCCTGCTCGGTAAACGTCGCGAGCAGCATCGCCTCTGGAGCGTGGCTGACATTTCTGGATCATCGAAGCAGCCGGAGCACCGCGAATGCGTCCGTTATAGCGAGCCACGCCAGTTTCTCGAATGAATCTGTATCATTGATTGGACTCTTATCCCACCACGATCAAGAAACCATCAATGAAGTTTTCGCCATTTGTCGCCGCCATTTTGATCCTGCTATCGCTGAACGAATGCCATGGCCAAGCGCCAGCAGTTCAGGATGGAGATGCGAACGCAAAGTCAGAAAGCGACGCGACGAGTCGACGTCCCAATGTCATCGTGATTCTCGCTGACGACCTAGCAGTGGGCGATCTCGCTGGTGGCGATGGTTCTCCCACCAGAACACCGAATCTGGATCGGTTCGCCAGCGAGTCAATTCAGTTCTCGCAGGCTTACAGTGGATCATGCGTGTGTGCACCCGCGCGGGCGGCATTGTTGACTGGACGGTATCCGCACCGCACCGGCGTGGTGACCCTGAACATGAACAGGTATCCGGAGATGACTCGCCTGCGACGTGACGAAACAACGATCGCTGATGTCTTGAAAGATGCTGGCTATGCGACTGGACTGGTTGGAAAGTGGCATACCGGTCGAGGCGATGGCTTTCATCCACTGGATCGCGGTTTCGACGAATTTGAAGGCTTCTTCGGTTCGGATGATGTTGGCTACTTTCGGTATCCCTTCTCGGAGCAGCGGCAAATCAGCGACGTCGATGAAAGCTATTTGACCGATGATTTGAACCGCCGAGCGATCGAGTTTGTTCGTCGGCACCACGAGCATCCGTTTTTTCTGCACCTCGCACACTACGCTCCTCATCGTCCACTTGAAGCACCGCCCGAAGTCATCGCTCGGTACCGCGAACAAGGTTTCGACGAATCCACTGCGACTATCTATGCCATGATTGAAGTGATGGATCGCGGGATTGGAGAGTTGTTGGCGGAGATCGATGATTTGGGATTGTCCGAAGATACCATCGTCCTCTTCGCGAGTGACAACGGCCCCGATCCGTTGACCGGCGAACGCTTCAATCGCGAATTGCGAGGCACCAAGTATCAGGTCAACGAGGGCGGCATCCGAGTGCCTTTGTTCGTTCGCTGGTCAAAACGGCTTGCTCCCGGACAGCGTGATCAGATGGTCACGTTTGTTGATCTGATGCCGACGATCCTGGATCTTTGTCGAGTTGATGTTTCCATGCTGAATCGACTGGATGGCGAAAGTTTCGTGCCGGTTTTGGAAGACGCATCGATCGCACATTCGACGATGCGGTTTTGGCAATGGAATCGAGCATCGCCAAACTACACACACAACGCGGCGGTCCGGCATGGGCGATACAAGCTTGTTCGACCCTACGTGACGCGAGGTGCCAAATTGAAAGACTCCACCGAGCCGAGTGTTTTGTTTGATTTACAAAACGATCCGACGGAATCACGGGATGTGTCGAAGCAATATCCCGACATTGCTGAGAGGATGAGTCGCGAGCTGGACCGATGGTCGGCAAGCGTCGAAACAGACCGGATACGTCCTGTGAAGATACCGCGAGATGTTCAATGAACTCTTCGCTGGCCACTGCAACTTGTTTGCTTGAATTAGCGATCAACCGATGCGGCATCGTATCGGTTGTGTCGGCATTCTGATGTTTGCGGCGTGCTCCACTGTTCATCCGTAAAGCATCGCGTGTGAAGTTATACGGTCTTTGGCGAGGACAAACCGCCAATTGCGTGGATTCCCTTTGCGGCTGTCAGCACAATCTGTGCGACGACGAGTTACAATTGCTCCTTCAATAGGGGATGGCGACCACACCTCGCGGACCGCTCTGCCTGAGCGGGGCGATTGGTGCCGGGTGGTCAACGAATGATTCGTGGCGATGGGGACAGGAATGGCGGGCAATCCGATTGAATATCAAATGCCGGGTGGATCATCGGGGCGAAAACGATGGTCGCAACCGCTGATGAGTTTGCTTGCTTGGTTAATGGTGAGCGGGCTCACCACGAGCCTTGGCTTGTCTCGAAATGCCCAAGCGGACTACGCGATTTATCAGATTCCGGGAACGGATGCGGGTTTGTTGCTGGAAGGCGAGACGAACTACAACCCTGGCGGGACGGTCACCTTTCGCCATCCGCGAGGGTCGCTGTATTTCAACGCTCGGGATCTGCAAGTGATCCAAACGCCGACGCGTCAAACGATCTTCAAACGCAAGTCGGGGAAAATCCTCAGCGAGAAGACGGTTGAGAACTACATCAAATTGGCTCAGTGGGCACTTCAGCACGGAATGTTGAAGGAGTGCAAGTCTTTGCTCAGCGACGCATGGAAGTTGGATCCGACGGACGAAAAAATTAAAAAGTTGGCGTCGTTGATGGTCCACATCAATCGTCCGGTTCCAAACAATTCTGCCAGCGAGGCTCATGTTCGAGATCTGATCGGTGGAAGTCGAATGGAGATGTCGCGGAGCAAGCATTTCGCATTGTTCCACGACCCGCAAAGTGAAAAAGACGCGGTGACCAAGATGACTCGCGCGGAAATGCGTCTGGAGTTGTTGGAGAAGGTCTACGAGTCTTACTTCTTAACGTTCGCACTTCGTGGGTTTTACCTACGGCCGCCAAACGAACCGCTCAACGCCGTTCTGTTTTCAGAGCACAAAGATTTTCTCTTGATGGAACGACGTCTCGAGATGGGCCTGAAACAAATTGCGGGCTTTTACCTTCCCGAGGAAAACGTTTCGTTCTTTTACGACTCCGGCACCACCGAGGTCTTTTTGTATCTGAAACAGTTGACGGACAAACTGGATGAAATGAAGGAGCAGGCCAAACGGACTCGGAGTCCGAACGCTGCTCACATCATTCGGTTCGCTAACACGGTTTCGTTGTTGATCGACATTGAACACGAGAGCGAAGACGTTGCTACGGTTTCGCATGAAGCGGTTCACCAACTTGCCGCCAACACGGGTTTGTTTCCGAGGGATGGCGTTTTCATTCGATGGGTTCACGAGGGATTGGCGTCGTACTTTGAGTCATCGAAGTTGGCGGTTTGGAGTGGTGTGGGGGTGGTGGATCAAAATCGGATCAGCTACTACCGCGCGTTGGAAGGCGATCCCGTCCGCGGCAGTGTGGAGTTCATCGTTTCGGATCTTGGGTTCATCGTCGAAACCGCTCTTGGCGACCAGCTTCCCGCATACGGACAAGCATGGGCCCTGACGCACTACTTGTTCACGGAGCGATTCGATGAACTGATTCGGTTTTATGGCAAGTCACGAAAGATTCCGGTGGACACGCCCCCGAAGGAGAAGGGAATGGAACTCGTCGAGTTGTTCAATGAATGCTTTGGCGACCGTGTCACACTCGAATTGGAGTGGCGTCGTTACATGCGAACGTTGAGGACAGACATGGAACAATTGGCAGAGGAATTGTGAGGATGTCGAGGATTGGCAATTGGCATTGCTGCGTGATCGGGATGATCGCGGGAACGCTTGGAATGCTGAACGTGGCTTCCGGTCAAGACGTCGTTTACACGCCCGCCGTCGGTCAAACGTTTGACTATGGAATCGAATACCGAATCGTTGAACGAACCGAAGGCGAACGCAATCCAATCATGGTGCGGCAAAGATGCCGATTGCGATACGTGGTGAAGAGCTCCGATTCCGAGGAATGGTCCGGGACCTACCAAACGATTCCCTTCATGGGAAACAAGCTTGCGAACAAAGGTGCGTTGGCGAATTACCATCGACGCACGCGGGAGTCTTATGAGGCGGGACCAAACCATTCATTTGGGTCGCCGCCTGGTGATCCAGGGATGGCTCATTTTCATCAGGCCGCCAGCCAGCGGGCAGAAGCGGTGCGAATGGAGCAACAGCGTCGAACGCTTTACGAGTTGGAACGGTATCCAGGGCTCTTTCAATTTTGTGGGGGCGAAATCTGGTGCACCACGTCCGGAAAGATTCGAGGCAAGGGGGCCAAAGGCGAACTCCCCTTTGCCACCGGTGCCATCGCGGGATTGATCTTTCTGCAGTTGCCCGAAGATGGCAAAACGACGTCTGGATTCAGTTCTCGTAGTGAGAGCGAGTTGAATTTTGTTTCATCGGACAATGATCAAGTTGCGACGTCGAGAATCTCAATCTTCTCGCTGATGACTCCACGGGATCCGATGAAAGAAGGCCAATTGGCGTTTGATCGAGAAGTCGAAATCGCTGGTGGTGTTTCCGCTGGAAAGCAACTCACACTTTCAGGTTCTGGGATGTGGGAGTTCTCGCCTGAAATGGGCATGCCGTATGCCGGTAGCGTCGACTACAAGATCGAAGGAGCGAGTTACATCGGCAAAGCAACCCAGTTTGATTTGCGAGTTGGGTTTCATTGCCTCGATCCGGTTCGAGCGATGTTGTTCGACCACGATCTGCTTCCCACGATGGAGGCTTTTGACGCCACCAATTTGCCGCGACTGACTTCGAAGCAACAGTCCGAAATGGCAAAGTATTGGGAGCCGCGGTCCAAGAACAGTGTGTTCCGTCCCGATCGGTCTCTAGGAATTCAGTTCACGCGAATCGCAACCAGCAGCGCACCTCCGCCGGCGAATTCAAAGTTGCAGCGGTTGCTAAAGCAGGAACTCGATGACGACTCTGATTGGAAAAACGACGTTCAATTCGAACAAATCTTGAGCCGTTGGGATTCCATTCGGAAAGCCGCGACGAAGTTCCCGCGTGAGTGGTCGGACCCCAGCGGTACGTTTACCATCAAAGCGATGTTGCAATCGGTGGGGAAGTCGGACGTTTCGCTGTTGAGGCTGGACAATCGACAAACCATCTCGGTGCCGCTCGAAAAACTCAGCGAAGAAGACGTTGAATTCGCTCGGACGTTTGGCGTTCAGGCACAATGACGAATGATCGTGTGGATCACGGATCGTTTTTGATTCCCAAGCCGTGTTGTAGCACCATCTTTCGCGAATAAGCGAGCACTTCGACACCGATTTCGGTCACGATGATTCGACCTTTGGCGAGCCATGAGCTTGCGAAGGACCACACGGCGATCCATTCGGCCCAGAATAAAAAGTTGTAGCCATTGAGCCAGTCCTTCCAGTCCTGAGGGACAAGCAACATGTAGCCACCCATGGCGAAGGTGATCAACAGAATCGTCAATCCGCTGGCACGAAACGCCATCGAGCGTTCGAACAAATGGGACTCGGCTTCACGCTTGGAATCGCGAGGAAAGTGGTACAGCGAGTAAAACGCGAGCGTCGTGAAAAACACGCCGCCACTGAACGTATGGACGTAGCCCACAAAAGACTTTTGAATCAATGGATCGCTGCCATAGTCCAACGGAAACAGAGCGATGCCGATCGCCGCGACCGCACCAATATTCGCCGTCCAGTTCTCGATCCGGTCGTATCCGCGATAGCAGAATAAGAAGATACCAATTGCGCAAAGCGTTCCTACAAACACGTCCCGCAACGGAGTGTGATAGTAGCTGCTCATGTTTTCTTGGATTTCGATCCCGAGCAGCATGCCACCGGGGCCCAAAACGAGTGGCAGCACCAAACCGCTGAGCCCAATTGCTCGTCGAATATCCAGGTACGACAACACCAGCCGATCCATCATCGTGGCGGACGAATCGTTTGGAGGTGATGTCGAATCAGAAAGGCTCATCAGGGTCTCTTGCACCGTTGCGGCGGTCGACAGGTGGTGAAAGTATGTGTCAATCTCTTTCCATCTTCGGTTCGTGTCCAGGGTCCAGCCGGATCCACAATGGGCGGGAGACAAAGTGGGAAGCCCAATCCACCGGCGAATCTGCTTACAATGAGCATCAGCGAAGCATCTCGCCCTGAGTCGATCTCTGGCCGTTGCTAGTCGAGTTGGCCGAGAAGCAAGCTCAGTTGTCCCACCTCCATTCCCTCCCATCGATCGATTGGTCTTCGACGCTCTAGACATCTCCGCCAATGATGCAGGCTGTTGGTTCACCGTCTACTGCGGTGGCGGCTGCAAGAATGGAGATGATCTCAGTCGAAGCTTCGAAGACCATTTGCCAATCGCAGTCGTCGCACGCTTGGTCCTGCACGCTTCATAGCGTGGAGGCAAAAACAATGTGACGAATGTTGGTTGACGCGTTCGATCCAGCCAAAGGATTTCGCCGTGACCATGCGTCCTCAGCATTCTGGTGTGCAGTCTTCCGCGTCCATGCATCCGAAGAATCGGACGCGAGATCGTCGGTTATTTTTGAAAGCGGGGGCAGCATTGGGTGCGACTGTTACCGCTCGAACCGTGTTCGCAGAAACGGCTCCGAAAAAGTCCCCCAACGAAGTCATTCGAGTCGGGATCATGGGAGTCAACAATCGCGGAGCGGCTTTGGCGAAAGGATTCATCAAAGATCCCGGTTCGGACGTGGTCGCGATTTGCGATGTGGATTCGCGAGCGTCGGACAAAGTGGCAAACTCCGTAGCCGATACTCAAGGCCATCGACCCAAAACGTTTGTTGATGTTCGAAAGTTGTTGGAAGAAGAGAACGTGGACGCTCTTGTTGTGGCAGCTCCAAACCATTGGCACGCACCGGCGACGATTTTGGGATGTGCCGCCGGGAAGCATGTGTACGTTGAAAAACCATGCAGTCAGACCGCAGAGGAAGGTGTCTTGGCGGTCGAAGCAGCACGGAAGCACAACCGAGTCGTGCAAATGGGGTCGCAACGTCGTAGTTGGCCGGCAGTCATCCGCGCGATCGAATTGGTGCATTCGGGCGGCATCGGTGACGTTTCTTATTCACGCAGTTGGTACAACAACCGGCGTCCATCGATCGGCCATGGCAAAACAGCATCCGTACCGGATTGGTTGAACTGGGATCTATGGCAAGGTCCCGCACCGCGACGCGAGTACGTGGACAACGTGGTTCATTACAACTGGCATTGGCGTTGGCATTGGGGCAACGGCGAATTGGGGAACAACGGTATTCACGTGCTGGATTTGGCTCGGTGGGGATTGCAGGTCACAACGCCCAGTCGAGTTCGTTCCGGTGGCGGCAAGTACCGTCATGACGACGATCAAGAAACGCCCGACACGATGATGGTGACGTACGATTTCCCCGAGGGAAAAACCGCGACCTGGGAAGGTTTGAGTTGGTCTCCTTTGGGGCCACACGATGCGGCGGTAGGTGTCAGCTTCCACGGTAGCGAAGGTTCGATCATCGTCCGAGGAAATGGCTTCACTCGTTTTGATGATCGCAACAAGGAAATCGAGACCGTCAACGATGAGGGCGGCGACACCAGTCATTTGGCTGATTTCTTGGACGCCATCCGCACCGGTCGCCGACCCAACGCGGACATTCAGGAAGCGCATCTGAGCACGCTGCTGTGTCACTTGGGAAACATGGCCTATCGCAGCTCATCGGAACTGGAAATTGATTCCATCACTGGCAAACCCGTCGGGAACCCCGAAGCGCTTGCGTATTGGGGTCGCGAGTATCAATCGGGTTGGAAGCCGGTGGTCTGAGCCTTCTCTGTAGGTCCAGCTTGGTTCGTTCATCTTGTTCTTCGTCTTTGTTTTGAAAGTGGTTCCATGCGATTTGGTTTGGTGGGTGTGGTGATGTTTTTGTGCGCTAGCGTGCTGTCGTCGGTCAACAACGCTCGTGGCGACGAGCCCGTTCGGATCGGCATCATCGGTTTGGATACGTCTCACACGCCGGCGTTTGCGAAAGAGTTCAATGCCGAGCATTCGGACGATGATGCCTTGGCTGGGTTCCGTGTCGTTGCGGCTTACCCGTACGGAAGCAAAACGATTGAATCCAGTAGCAGTCGAATTCCAGGTTACACCGAACAACTGAAATCAATGGGAATCGAGATCGTTGATTCCATCAGCGAGTTGCTGTCCAAAGTCGACTGTGTCTTGTTGGAAACCAACGATGGAACAATTCATCACGAACAGGCACTGAAAGTTTTCGCGGCTGGGAAAACCGTTTTCATCGACAAGCCTGTTGGATCGAACTTGGCTGAAACGATCGCCATCTTCGATGCGGCGAAGCACTACAACGTGCCGGTTTTTTCGAGCTCATCCTTGCGGTACAGCAACGGTGCGCAGGCCATTCGGTCTGGTTCGGTGGGGCGAGTCCTTGGTTGCAGCGCTCATAGTCCTTGCAAGATCGAACCGTCACACGTGGATTTGTATTGGTACGGGATCCACGGCGTCGAAACGCTTTACACGTGCATGGGCGTTGGTTGCAAAACGGTTTCTCACACCTCAACCGATGATTTCGAGTTAGCCGTTGGTCGTTGGGACGACGGCCGGATTGGAACGTTCCGAGGAATCCGGGCCGGCAGTTCAGGCTACGGCGGAATGGTTTATGGAGAGAAAACGATTTCGGAAATTGGCAAATACGACGGCTACCGTCCGTTGCTCGTTGAGATCGCGCAATTCTTTCGTACAGGAAAGTCACCGGTCGATTCCGCTGAAACAATCGAGTTGTACGCGTTCATGCAAGCGGCTTACGAAAGCAAGCAGCAAGGCGGAGTTCCGGTGGAAATTGCAGCCGTCATGAAGAAGGCTGAAACGCAAGCGAACGAGCTGAACGCCTCGCTTTTGAAGTGAGATGAGGTTCATCGTAATACGAGAAGATGAATCTTAGCTGGGCACTGCAATGGTGACTGTTATTCTTAGTTCGAAGCCGAGGCGGTCATCAGTTCGAAGCGGGGTCACCGTGTCCCATCGGTTGGGGGCCGTTTTTCGCGAATAAAAGTTCGTGGTTTTTTACTGGGTTTGCAAGGCGGAACCGTTGCTACGCCTGTCTCTGCAGACGGGTGTGCTTCCGTCTTTCGGGGGTTTTTGGCCAATTCTGGAACGCCAGCGTTCAATAGTGGTGTTCTCTTGAACATACAGTATGCGAAAAAATCGCATGCGATGTCGGCGTCGATTGGCACGCCAGATCAAAAGTATTTCAAGTGCTAAATATTCAAACCCAGGAAAGTTCTCATGTTAAGTAAAAACGTATCTCGTCGAGCGTTCACTTTGGTGGAGCTGCTCGTCGTGATTGCGATCATTGGCGTGCTGGTTGGGCTGCTTCTGCCCGCCGTGCAAGCCGCTCGCGAGGCTGCGCGACGAATGAGTTGCAGCAACAACTTCAAGCAGCTCGGACTGGCGATGCACAACTACCACAGTGCATACAACGGTGCCCCAATCCACGGAGTTGGAACGGATGTCGGCGACGGCTCTCACAACTGGTGGACCAGCTACACGACCCACAACTACTGGCGACTGAACGCTTTGGTTGGGATGACTCCTTTCATGGAGCAACAAGCGTTGTGGGAACAGATCTCGAACCCCAATTCAGAACGCACCGATGGAAATACCGGTGCGGGCATTGGCGTTCCAACCAATCCTTGGCCGCCGATGGGACCTGCCCCCGACAACATTCAATACAAACCTTGGGCGACGGAACTCCCGATGTTGCGTTGCCCGAGCGATCCAGGTGAAGGTTTGCCAAGCCTTGGTCGTACGAACTATGCCATGTCGATGGGCGATTCGTTCTGGTGGACGATGAACGGAAAGTTGCGTCCGGCGAATCCAGGTGAGGCGAGCAACTACGCACAGAATTCACGTGCCGCCAATCGTGGTTTCTTCGTGATGCACTCGCAAACAAAATTTCGCGACGTCTTGGATGGTTTGTCCAACACAATCGCGATGGCTGAAATTGCGACGGACTTGGGTGACGGTGACAATCGGACGCGCGGGAAAACGCATTCCGGCGGTCAAGGTGCTCAAGCATTGATGCGAGACAATCCAAAGCTTTGCATCGAAGACAGCTCGCCGATGATCGATCCAACTCGTCCGCAATTTTGGGTCAACAGTGGTTTGGAAGGTGTGACCAAGGGCCGCGGTTTTCGCTGGGCCGATTCCCAAAACGCCCAATCGAATGTTCACACTATTTTGCCACCAAACGCACCGATGTGCGTCGCGCACGATTCGAACGGCAATGCGATCATGAGCAGTGCTAGCCGTCACCAAGGCGGGGTGCACGTTTTGATGGGCGATGGTGCTGTGAAATTCATCACCTCGTCGATTGAAGCTGGCAACCAGAACAATCCGGTCGTCCACTTGGGTGGCAACGCGGTCAACCTCAATCAAGCGGGCTCGAAGAGCCCCTACGGATTGTGGGGCTCTTTGGGATCTCGTGCGTCACGTGAAGTGATCGACGGGGAATTCTAAGAACGATCGTTTTCCGCTGCTGAAACACCGCGAACGCCACGTTGTCGATCAACGTGGCGTTCTTCATTTGTGCGGGGGCGAATGAGATATCTGCGTCGCTAAACGATGACCAACCGAATGTTTTCCGAGAACGGTTCGGCCAATCCCAAGTTTTAAGATGAAAAATCTCTAAGGGTTTGAGTTTTTTTGCGGCGTTGGAGCAGGCCTGCGTTCTCGTTTTGCAAGGTGATTTGCGGTGTTTAAGGCGTCTCGGCGTCCGTTGCGTTGGTGCACGGGTGGCGAATGCGTTATTTGAGCGTGGTAGAAGTTCGGGTTTTGGAATGTCTATGTGGGATTCTGCTTTGCCAGATCGTTATCCGCACTTCTTTCCAAGGAATGAACAGATGGTCACAAGGGGACGCTCTCAGCGTGGTTTTACTTTGGTCGAGCTTTTGGTTGTCATCGCAATCATTGGCGTGTTAGTCGGACTGCTTTTGCCCGCCGTGCAGGCAGCTCGTGAGGCAGCTCGCCGAATGAGCTGCAGCAACAATTTCAAGCAGCTTGGTCTTGCCATTCACAACTACCACAGTGCCTACAACGGGGCACCGATGCAGGGTGTGGGGACCGACGTGGGAAATGGTGGCCACAATTGGTGGACTAGTTACAACAACCACAACTACTGGCGACTGAGTGCCCTCGTAGGGATGACTCCGTTTATGGAGCAGCAAGGGCTTTGGGAGCAAATCACCAATCCGAACTCGGAGCGGACTGATGGCAACACCGGGGCTGGGATTGGTACACCAACAAATCCATGGCCAGCGATGGGCCCAACTCCCCAGAACATCCAATACAAGCCATGGACGACGGAGCTTCCTACACTGCGTTGTCCCAGCGACCCGGGCAAAGGGCTACCAAGCTTGGGCCGGACTAACTATGCGATGTCGATGGGGGACTCTTTCTGGTGGACGATGCACGGCGACCTAAGGCCAGCCAATGCTGGTCAGGCAAACAATTACGCACAGCATTCTCGCGCGGCCAACCGAGGTTTCTTCGTAAAACACAAGCAGGTGAAATTCCGCGACGTTTTGGATGGATTGTCCAACACCATCGCGATGGGAGAAATTGCAACTGACCTCGGTGATTTTGACAATCGAACTCGTGCCAAACGTCACCCCAATGGACAGCCGGCACAGACCGAGATCCGCCAAAATCCTCGGCTATGTATCGAAAACGGTACGATGATCGACTCTCAACGGCCACAATTTTGGACAGCTGGAGGTCTCGAGGGCGTCAGCAAAGGACGCGGTTTCCGCTGGGCTGATTGCCAAAACGCGCAATCGCAAATTCACACGATTCTGCCTCCCAACAGCCCCACCTGTATTCCACACGATTCGAATGGGCCGTCCATCATGACGGTTTCTAGTCGTCACCAAGGCGGAGCGCACGTATTGATGGGCGATGGTGCTGTGAAATTCATCACTTCATCGATCGAAGCTGGCAATCAGAACAACCCGGTGGTCTGGCGAAACGGGAACGATGCCAATATGAACCAGCCCGGAGCACAAAGCCCTTATGGCTTGTGGGGGGCACTGGGATCGCGAGGAGCTCGTGAAGTGATTGACGGCGAGTTCTGATTCGACATGCCTGCAGGATGCTTATCCTGGCAGCGATCGCTTTTTCAAAAAGAACGCCACGTTGTTTCCAACGTGGCGTTCTTTTTTATTTCGGCTTATCTGATCTGCGAACTACTCTGCGGCTTCCATTCCTTCTTGAGCTGCTTTCTCTTCTTCGGCGATCATTCGTTCGTAATCTGCGATCGCATCAAGGTCCGTTGAGTCCACGACGGATGCTGGTTCATCGGATCCGCAACCTGGCAATGCACAGGAGCCGAAGGCGAACAAAGAGGCGAAGCAAACGCCTTGGAAAACTTGTTTCATCGATTTGTACCGAAAGGTGAGTGGGAAGTTCGACAACTTCTAGTTTAACAGAGTCCAAGCAAACTGAGAATTGTCCCGACTCGTTGGAGTGGCACTAATGAAACGAATCGCGTGAAACTGGTTCGGCGGTTGTTGTTTGCTTGATCCGTCTTGTAGTCGCCCGCAAAGTTTCGCTATTCCGGATTTCCCTCAAGATCGTTTCTGTGTGATGTCGATCCGTGGAGGGGAGATGTTGCGCCTGGAGAGTCCTGTACGTGGAGGATGTTTCCGTAGACCACTCACGTTCCAAAACGAGAGAAGTACGCATGACAACCGCGTCCAAAAATACCAATCCAAGCCGTCGCTCCAATCCGTCTCGCACGGAGATGGATGAAATGGCGCCAACGTTGCTTCGACTGCCCGACCTTTGTCCGCCGACAGGTCCGGAAGAGGCCTATGTCGAAGAAACAGTGCCTCCGGAAGAACCAGGAAGCGATGCGGGGCTGTCAATGCAAGACATGCTCGATGCCGCAACGGAAGTCCCCACCAACTTGGACGCTCCTGCCAGCGTCACGCGTTTGCCCAATTTGGTGCCGCCTCAGAACTTGGTGAGTTCACCGGACGCGTCAGCGGCAGTTGCTGCTCCAGCGCTTCGTGAAAACACAACTCGGAATGCAACGACTCAGAATGCGCCGTCGGTGCAGCCTGTTGTGTCGTCGCCCGCCACCACCGCAACGGTATTGGTCGATTCAAAGTCAACCGAAGTGGCATCCAAGCCGTCGTGGAAAGAAAGCTCGGAGACGTTTAGCAACCGAGCGTTGGCGGTTGTTGGTTCACGGAACACATTGCTGGTTTTGCTTGCTGTTCTGGCGTGCTGGGCGGTGTTCGCGCCGCGACGAAATCCGAACGCACAACAAAATTCAGAAGCGTTGATAGCGAAGGAGCCCGAGGCCGATCGTTCGGCAGCGAAGAAGGACGATCTATCTCCAATCAGTTCAATCGCCAGCGACAAAGCGAACACGCGACCAAAGAAGCACTTAGGCGATCGCAAAGCGACAGACAGCGTCGCAGTTGGCAAGATCGGCAATCCAAAACCGAACGTCGGTCAAGTCACGCCCGGTCCGTCTGTGGCCGCCGCCTCGTCTAGCACTCCGAAGCACTCTGTTAACAAAACAACTTTGGGCCAACCATCGGCGACCAAGGCCATGGGAGTGGTTCCGGGTGGAACCAGCTTGGTTCAGTCGCAATTGGCATCATCGACGATGCAACACGGCGTCGGTGCAGATGCTCCATTTGATTCGGTGCCATTCCATCAGGAATCGTCAGCGGTAGCCGTGTCGTCGCCCACCAATGCAGGCATGACACTTGATGCCTTGGCGGCGAACTACGCTGCCGGTTCGCCATCAGAAATCACCGAGGAAGAATTCGACACAACCGCCGATCAAGACACCTCGTTCGGTAGTGACGCATTGATGAATGATGTGCCACCAACGGACACGACGTCGGTTGAAGAGACGCCAGATGCGGTTCCCGTTCCACTGCAGTCCGGAACGCCAGGCCCCATTTCAAACTGGATGGACTACTTGCCACCAATGCCATCGGAAATGGGTGAGCAAGCGTCAAACGCCGCGTCTGCCGGACCGACTGCCACTGGTTCGCCGGCAGCGACCGTCGCCGAACAGGTAGCGGGAGCAAACGAATTTCCTGCAACTCAATCACCAAGCACTCCCGACTTCCGGTTTGCATTGCCAGGCGATGGACCGGAGGGTTCGGTCGGAACCCAAGCCCCGGCGACGAGTGACCAACCCGAGGCCCGAGTTGCCGCACCGCCTTTCTATCCCGATTTTAATCTGCGCCGCTGAGTGACAGGGAAACGTGATGACTCAACCCAATAACTTCATTCAATCGCATGCTCGGAATCGTCGCTACGTTTCCAAGACGGTGGCTCAGATGCAGGCGGTCGATTCCATTGAATCCGTCTCCGAGTTGCCGCGAACGAATGACACCGCCAATCAAGATTCGTTGACTGGTCTGGAGCGATCCGAACGTGTCACTCGCCGCTTGGACGAAGCCGTGTTGCGACTTGATCGTGCCGCTTCGATGCGTCGCCAACGAGAAACGGAAGGCGCCGTCGCCGGAACGCCATCGGATCAACCTGCTCCGGTAAGCGACCCAGTTGTTCCTGCACCAAAGGCTCACTCGCTCCAAAAATCACCTTCGCCAATCAGCCAGCCATCTGACCGGTTGAAACCAATGGTGGGTGATCGTCGCGATGATGTGACCGGAATGCAGTTGGATGCATCCGTGGCCGAATCATCATCGATCTGGATGGAGACCGCTGATCAGTCGACTCGATTGCGGATCGATCGACCGGTGAACGCCGAAGAAACGGCTCGACGAATTGGCGAACCATTGATTGTCTCTGGCGTTGCAAAGATTCCAGTTGCACCGGTGTCGGACACCAACACAATCGAATCGGTTGCATCGCAGCCAGTTGCCCACAAGGCGGCCCCGAGCCATGTTCCGGCAGAAGTGCCCAAGCCACAATCGACACCCGACGTTGCGGCTCGCGCGGCTCAGACGATGAGCGAAGCGGAACGCTATCTTGCCGAATCAATGCGGCAGCAGACTGCGACCGTGGCAGAGCCCACACCGTTGATCCAGCCAGAACCGTTGGCCGCAATTGAAACAATTTCCGCACCAATCAAAGAACCGGTGCAAGTTGCCAAGCGACCGTTTGTCGCTGCCTGGCAAGTGAACGAATTGGATGTTCCGGATACGGTTTCCGAATTGTTTTTGTGTGGGTCGCTGGCCGATCAACTCGGGCAGCACATCGTCGACGCACAGCTCGATGGACTAGGGTCGATCGCAGTGACCAGTGTTCTGCCCGGTGAAGGTCGCTCGACCGTTGCGATGGGCATCGCATTGAGTGTCGCCTACACGGGAATGAAGGTTGCTTTGGTCGATGCCGACAGCAACGGTCCTACTCTGGTCGACGACTTCGCACTGGAGTTGGATCACGACTGGATCGATGCCATTCGCGACGGCATTCCCGTTGAAGAAATTGCCGTGGCGTCCGAGTCTGACGCGTTGACTTTGATCCCTCTGCTGCCGGGAGCGGACGAATTGTCGCCCGCTTCGAGCGAGTTAGAACAGGTCGTCGAGCGACTCAAACAGTCATTCGATCTGGTGATCATCGACTGCGGCACGTCCGCGTTGGCGACCGCGAGTCTGTGTGATTCGGCGTTGGTCGTACGTGACGCAAGTCGGACGGATGTTTCGGAAATCGAAACACTCGTCAATGAGCTTCGTCGAAACGGACTGACCGGAATTGGCATCGTCGAAAACTTTTGCCAAGACTCCGAATAAGTCAGGTACGCGAAGTTGAGTGTCAGCGTTCTCGAAATAGTTCGCTGATGGATTGGTCGTGGTGAATTCGTTTGATGGCTTCGGCCAACAACGGTGCCACAGAAAGCTGGACTAGGTTTGGCAACAATTTCTCACCCGTCACAGGAATCGTATCCGTGACGGTGATCGAATCAATTGGGGCTTCACGCAGTCTTTCGATGGCTGGACCGCAAAGAACCCCGTGGGTGCAAGCGATGTGAATCTCTTTCGCACCCGCTTCGTGAACCAAACGAGCCGCACCGCAGATCGATCCGGCCGTGCTGATCATGTCGTCAAACATGAGAGCCACTTTGCCTTCGACAGGGCCGCCGATGATCGTGTTTTGGCGGACTTCCAAGGCGTTGGTGCGACGTTTGTCGACGATGGCCAAATTGCCACCGAGTCGTTTGGTGTGACCGAGCGCTCGCTTGATACTGCCTTCGTCGGGACTGACAACGACAACCTCATCGCCAGCGAATCGGCGACTGACAAAGTGATCGTTGATAACCGGAGCGGCGTACAGGTGATCGACGGGAACGTCAAAGAAACCTTGAATCTGTGCGGCGTGCAGATCCATTGTGAGGACGCGATCGGCACCGGCTCGTGTGATGAGGTTCGCAACCAACTTCGCAGTGATCGGCACGCGACCTTCATCTTTGCGATCTTGTCTGGCGTAGCCAAAGTAAGGAATCACGGCGGTGATCCGCTCGGCACTGGCACGTTTGCAGCAATCGATCATCGTCAACAACTCAATCAAGTTGTCGTTGACGGGTGGACAAGTGGGCTGCACGAGGAAAACATCGCGACCGCGAACATCTTCATCCAGTTTGCAGTAGTTTTCGCCGTCCGGAAATTGGCCCAGCGTGATGCGAGCGGGTTTCAGGTGCAGGTGGCGACACAGTTTTTCAGCGAGATCGTGGTTTGCTCGGCCACTGAAGATTTTCAGTTCACGCATAACCCATCGCTCGCATTGTTTGGTCGACCACTTGGAGTTCCTCGGGGTTGTTGATGGAAAGCGATTCGCAATCCTGCAAAACGGGCAAGGCTTCGACGGGGCGTCCGGCTTCGTGAAGCAGACGTGCACAATCCGTCAGGTAGTATTCGCCTTGGGCGTTGTCGTTGCTCAGTTTCGAAAGCGATTCGAGCAAGTCCTCGTTGTTGAACAGATACGTGCTCATGTTCACTTCGCGAATTTCGCGTTGTTCGTCGGTGGCATCTTTGTGTTCCACGATGCCGGTGAATTGGCCGCTTTCGTTTCGCACGATTCGGCCCAGGCCCGTCGGATCGTCTTTGGTCAAAGTACCAAGCAGCAACGCCGGACGGGTGGCTTGGAAATGCTCGATCAGCTTGATCAGGCTGGATGGTTGAATCAGCGGGGAGTCACCAGCGATGACGAGAGTGAGGCCTTCGTGGCCGGCCAGCTGGTCGCGACACCTTTGAACGGCATGCCCCGTTCCTAGCTGCTCGGTTTGCTCGGCAAAGGTCAGCGAATCATCGCCGCGGGTTTGGAGCTCTTTTCGCACCAGATCCGCTTCGTAGCCCACCACCGCGATTTTTTTCTGAATGCCAGCTTTGTCGGCGGCGTCCAGGACAAAGTGAATCATGGGCCGATCGACTACAGGGCACAGGACCTTGGGAAGTTCGCTGTTCATGCGAGTTCCCTTGCCGGCGGCGAGGACGACCAGGCATACATTGGCGGTGGAGTTCGCCGTCGGGGGAGCGGAGGACTCTGAATTCGTAGTCATCGGGGATCCGAGATTACCGTTGCGGCGATGAGGATTGCGAATGGAAAACGAGGAGGATCAACATCGTCCCTTGCCAGTACCTTTCGGGCAAGCCGGTAGCTGGACCAAACTGCCCATCCCCCGGAGCGTGAGTGGAAAACTCCGGCGGCGGGATGTGAAACCCGATCGTTTCACACCCAACTGTCACGGGACGGTAAAGATCCGGTCAGGTGTTTTGGGAGTCGAGAAACCGGTCACGGATGGCAACTCGTGAGGCTTGAATCAATTCGTTTGCAAAAGCCAATTTTTTTGGCTGCGTTGACCTTGCCGGCGGTTTCACGCGATTGATAGTGTGACGGAACAGAATTTTGCCCAGAACTTTTGCTCAGAATTCAAATGAGACTGCAGGCCATCGGCGATTCAGGCCGATATCAGACGTGTTCTCGAAACTGCGCTTGCGAAGTCTCCACCGATTCTGACGGATTGATTCCTGGGACAAGGATTGCAACGCTGATAACCGAGTCGAGAGTTCCCTGATTGGATGCGCCCCGAGCGCACTCCCATGACGGATCGGTTGTCGCACCCACAATCCTTTTCAAACTTTTGTCGATCGATCGACATGCCAAATGGGCCACGAAGGTCCGGTATGTCATCCGGTTGTCAATTCCGCTTTCCGCCCGGGAGCACGCGTCAAGATGCAAATTTACGGTCCATTTCGACTTTCCACGAGCCAAGCCGCCTCGTCGGTTTCCAAGCCAGCTGCCAATGCCGGCGCGAACCGTCTGAAGCCGGACGCTGCCACAACAAGAACCTCTGCCGCGCCCGAGGACCAACTCGATTTGTCCAGCGCCGCGACTTCTGCGAATCGTTTGGATTCCGCATCACCCATCGCCGGTGGTGGTGAAATCCGAATCGATCGCGTTGCTGATATCCGTCGTCAAATTGCCGATGGAAGTTACGATACTCCGGAGAAGATGGACGCGGCACTTGACCGCTTCCTCGATAAACTGGCGTGACCCAAAGCGACGTTCGAGATCTCGATTCGCTCGATGCCCTTCGCCAGGCCGTCGAGCGTTTGGCAGACCGCATGTGTCTGTCCAGCCAATCGATCCACGCGACATTGAATCGTGTGGATGAACACTTCTCGGTCAATCAAGTGACCTACTGGCGAGATCAAACCCGAGTCGCCGAGCTCGAGCTGACCTCCGCGCAAGATCAGCTGAGCCGAAAACGTTCGACGGTGCGTCCAGGCGATCGTGTTCCAGCCACCGAAGAAGCCAAGAACGTGGCTCGTTGGAAGACTCGCTTGCGATTGTGCCAAGAAAAAGAACGATTGGCTCGTCGCATCGCAATCGAAATGCAGCAAGTTTGCGAGAAGACTCGGGGCCCGTCCGCCGCACTCACAGAACTCGGTGAAGTTGCCCTGCCAACCGCCGCGAATCGATTGCTTTCTTTGATCGATCGTTTGCGTGCTTATCAAGACGGGCAGAATCCCGGCTGATCGATCTGATGCGAGATCAAATTCGCAATCGATTCTCAAGCGTGCACTGTCTGTCATGCACTGTCTGCCATGCACTGTCCGCCACGTCGGCGATTCTGGTTGGATCATCACCGAACATGAGACGCCAAACCTACAGCGACTTCAGAACCTTTTCCGCCGCGGCGATGGTTTCGTCGATCATGGCCTCGGTGTGCTGTTGGCTGAAAAACAATGCTTCGAATTGACTGCATGGCATGTAGATGCCTTCGTCAATCAATCCCCAGAAGTAGCGTCCGAAGGCTTCTCGATCACAACGATCAGCCACGGCCCAGCAATCGACTGGTTCGGGGTTGAAGAACAGCGTCAGCATCGCACCCGCCTTGGCAACGGTGTGAGCCATTCCCGCTGAGGTCGCCGCGCGATCCAGGCCATCGGCCAAGCGATCCGCCAATCGTTCGAGTTGTTCGTAAGGAGGGTTCTCTTTCAACAAACGAAGCGTCGCCGAACCAGCCGCGACGGCAACGGGGTTTCCGCTCAGCGTACCCGCCTGGAAAACTTTTCCCGCTGGAAGTACTTGGTTCATGATGTCGGCTCGACCGCCGTAAGCACCCAGTGGCATTCCGCCGCCAACGATTTTGCCGAGCGTGGTCATATCGGGCGTGACTCCAAATCGTTCTTGGGCACCACCGTATGCCACGCGAAAACCTGTCATGACCTCATCAAAGATCAGGATCGATCCATGCTTCGTCGTCAAATCGCGAGCTGCGTTGAGAAACTCCATCGTTGGCAGAACGCACCCCATGTTTCCCACAACGGGTTCGAGGATCAACGCCGCGATGTCGTCGCCATGTTGAGCGAATGCGTTCTGCAATCCCGACACATCGTTGTACGAAAGAACCAATGTGTCTTCGGCCGCACCAGGAGTGACGCCGGGAGAATCAGGTGCACCCAATGTTGCCGCGGCACTTCCGGCGGCGACGAGCAATGAGTCCACGTGCCCGTGATAGTTGCCCGCGAATTTAATGACCTTCTTTCGCCCGGTTGCTCCACGAGCGACTCGCAACGCACTCATAGTTGCTTCCGTTCCGCTGTTGACCAAGCGAACCTTTTCGATGCTGGGAACGGCTTCGATGATCTGTTCGGCGAGTCGCGATTCCGCTTCGGTTGGTGCGCCGTAGCTCGTTCCCTTTGCCGCGGCTTGCGTGATTGCATTGATGACCTCGGGGTGGGCATGCCCCAATATCATCGGTCCCCATGATCCGATGTAATCGATGTATCGGTTGCCATCGATGTCGTACAAGTAAGGGCCTTCCGCCCGCTCGATGAACAAGGGGGTGCCACCCACGGCACCGAATGCTCGGGCAGGCGAGTTGACGCCACCGGGCATCAACGCGGAGGCACGTTGGAATGCGGCGACGCTTTTGGGACCAGCGGCGGGACGAGCAGCGGAGGAATTCGCGGGTGAGTTCATGGTCGTAGGTGGTGGTGAAACGAAGTGATGATGTCGTGCAGAGTTTGTCGCTGGACGTCAGTGATTTTCACGAACGGTGCTGATCAGTTTGTCTGCACCTTTGTCTCGCAAACGTTTGGCAACGAGTGTTCCCAACTCGTGAGCTTCGGCAACGTGCAAGTCAGCGTCGTTCGGCTGGACAGTGATGCGAGCGTCTTCCTGCAACCGTTGTTCGCCATCGGCTGACATCACGATTGCCCGCAGACATAGCTCGGTGCCGTGGTTAGATGTTTCCAATTTGGCATGGCAAGCGATCGGAGCCAAGCATCCGCCGTGAAGTTCCGATAGCACCTTTCGCTCCGCCGTCGCAGCCAATCGAGCTGCCGCATCGTTTAGGTTTGCGATCGCATCCATGGCTCCGGCGTCGTCGCTTCGAACTTCGATTCCCAAGGCACCTTGGCCGGGGGCGGGAATCATCTCATCGAGAGGAAATAAACGATGCGGCAGATCGGTCATTTCCAAACGCAAGATCCCAGCGTGGGCCAAAACAATCGCGTCGAACTCGCCGGCGTTGAGTTTGGCCAATCGAGTTTGAACGTTTCCGCGAATAGGAAGGACTTCCAGGTCGGGACGAAGTTGCTTCAATTGAGCTAACCGGCGAGTGCTACCCGTTCCAACTCGAGCTCCCTGCGGCAAATAGTCCAGCGGTGACTCGGCGCCGGTTTGGGACTCCAAATGTGGGCTGTTGTCGGCAAACACCAGAGCGTCGAGCACCGATTCTCGCGGCGGGACGGCGGCCAAAACGAAACGACTGTCCGGCTCGGTGGGCAAGTCTTTCAAGGAGTGAACCGCGACGTCGGCTTCATCGTCAACCAAGGCTTGTTGGATCCGTTTGGTGAACAAACCGACTTGGCGAGTCCCATCGATCGGCCGCATGTCGGTGTCGCCTTTGCTGACCAAGGGCACGATTTCGGTCTGGAAACCGTGCTTTTTCAACAATTTGGCGACATGTTCGGCCTGCCACATGGCCAGGGGGCTTTCTCGGGTGGCGATTCGCAGGCGGGTGGTGTCGGAGGGGGGAGTCGGGGCCACGGTTGCGGTTTATTCGGTGGAAGGGTGGACTGAACGGCCGAAATTGCGAAAATCATGGCGGAAAATCTTCCGCTGCGTCGTTACGCTAGTAGGAAGAGTGTAGGCCGAGGGTGCCAAATCCGGAACCGAGTGCGACTTGGTCCGGACGAGTCTTGGTTGTGTCCCGGGTGCACTCATTGTGCACTCGCTATCCCTCATTCTTCGTCTGCCATTGTCCAATTCTCCCGACGAACCGGAACTGATCGGCGATCCCGCCGGCCAGGCCATGCGACGTCTCTCCGATAACTCGAAAGAGCCCGGTAGTGACGATGCGAGTTCGTGGGCTGATCGATTGGATGCGTCGCATGCGGATTCAATGGGCGAATTAACGCGTGACCAAACTCATTCTGAGGTTGGATTTGAAGTCGAAAGCTTCCATCGGTCTATCCCCGAGATTGTGGGTGTCTACAAAGTTGGACGCCCGATCGGTCGAGGAGGCATGGGCGAAGTGTTCCTCGCGGAGCACCGATCGATGGGACGAAAGGTTGCGCTGAAAATCCTGCCAACACGTTGGCTCGATCGAGTGGAGTCGGTCAATCGATTCTACGAAGAGGTTCGTGCGGCCTCGAGTTTGATGCATCCGAACATCGTCACAGCCTTTGATGCCGGCGAAGCGGACGGCATCCACTACATGGCGATGGAATACGTTGACGGGCGAACTCTGTCGCAATGGGTCAATGATCAAGGCCCGATGTCGATTGGTGATGCAGCCTCGGCAATCCGCCAAGCAGCATTTGCATTGCACCACGCGCACGCGGCGGGCATCGTCCACCGCGATGTCAAACCCGGTAACTTGATGCGAGCCCACGACGGAACGATCAAGTTGTTAGATCTCGGGTTGGCCCGTTTCTCCGCCGAATGGTATCCGTCACCTCGTGGTTTGAAGCCTCGGGAGATGGATTTGCCAGACGAAGAAGATTCGCTCAACTCGGCATCAACCGAAGCTAAAAACCGGCCGCTACTTGGGACGTTGTCGTTCATCTCACCCGAACAGCTCGAAGACGCCAACTCGGCCGATTCGCGAAGCGATCAATACTCGCTGGGCGCGACGCTGTTTTACCTGCTGATGGGGCACCCTCCGTTTACCGGTGACTTGGTCGAACAGCTGTATGGTCACCGGCATGGCGAAGTACCTGACCTGATGACGCTTCGAAACGACGTCGACTTAAAACTGGCCGACATCGTACGACGAATGCTGGCGAAAGATCCCGCCGAGCGATATGGGTCGATGGACGAGGTCGCCCGCGCGATGGCTCCATACGACAACGACCGTTCGACTCCCGCCTGGGTGCTCGACTTTGCTCGCCGCGAAACCGGCGAAGACCACACAACGGTGGGCGGGGAGTCCACGCGACGCGGATTACTCAGTGTCATTGGCATTGAACTTGGCATGACCCACGCCGCGACCGCAATCACTCAGTCCGATGGCAACATGCTCGCGGGTTGGCCGGGAATGTCGGCTCAAGGGCCTCGCCCATTGTGCCGAATTGCTGTTGCCGAAAAGACCGATCGAGATACCGGGCAATCGACCATCCTGTTTGGCGACAGTGCCTATGAACGTCGTGAGCGTCACCCGCAGCGGGTGGCACATTGTCAAATGATGTACTTCGGCCGGGACGACATGATGCGTCGGATCGGTGGGCGAATGTGCCCGCCCGAGGTCACGATGGGATTGTGCATGCGGCATTTGCTGGGCAACACATTGACCCAAGTGAATTCTCCGGGGTCACCCGATGGGGATTCATCGTCGCCGATGGCGCTGGGAACGAGTTGGAAGCGACATGAACGGTGGCCCGATGCGGTCGCGATCACTGTCCCGTCAAGTTACGACCAACTGCATCGTCGAGCGATCTATCAGTCGGCACAATTGGCCGGTCTGCCGGCAGTTCGATTGATTGAACGAAGCATCGCGGTGACGCGATTTGCAATGACAAGTCCACATCGCAGCAGTTTTGAAGAGACGCCCCTGCCGCCAATCGATTCGCAATCCTCCGCGCCGATTTTGTACGTGGGTCTGACGGGGCAATCATTGGATGTCTCCGTATTGCAAGTCTACGGTGGACAAATTCGGCAAATTGCGACGGCGGGACATTGGTGCCACAGCACGATGGCTTGGTCGCGACGATTGGTCGAAATGATCTCCTCGCGATTGCCTTGTGCACCCAAACGTATCCAAGGTTTACCCGCAAATCGTCAAGAACTGATTCACGTCACCCGCATTCAAATGGCGGGCGAACGAGCGATGAATCAATTGTTGCTGATGCCTGAAACTCGCGTCGAAATCGCACACCAGGGGCACATCGATTCGGTGGAACTGACCCGAGACGAATGGTTGACCGAGTGCGAAGATCTCCTGCTTTCTATCGAAGAAAGTATTCGTTTGGTTTGTCAGCGAGCCGGTGTTTTGCCTTCGGACTTGAAGCACTGTTTGGCGATGGGGCCGTTGCTGCGACTGCCTGCGATTCGCGATCGAGTGTTGAGGAAAGGAGCACCCAACGCGGCGATTGCGTTTTACGATCAAGTCGACGCGGCCCATGGTGCTGCCGCTTGCGTGGCTTCTGAATTGCCAGGTCAACTGTGTTCAGAGCCTCCCGCCAAGGGCGTTGCTGGACACTCGATTGGATTCGTCGTCGCAGATCGTGATGGGAAGCGAAGGATTCTGCCTATCATTCCTCGAGGAACGCCCACACCCGCCCGGACAAACCGGCAACTCAACGGAACCGCGCGCGACAACCGCATGACGTTGTCGTTGGTGGAATCTTCCGGCAAGAACGGTGAGAACTGGCAAACGCTGGGACGTCATACGATCGAGGTCGCACCGGACGAAGTGAATCCAATGCGACGACTTGGCTTCGAGCTCGATATCAACGGGTTGCTTTCGGTGCACTTGGAACGTCCCGATTTGGGACGCACCGTGATGCTGCCTTCGTTGCCAACGTCCAGCATGGACGAAATGCAGTGGCAAGATTGGCGAGAGTGGATCGAAGCGACTCTTTAAGACTTTGGAACCAGGCGATTCAACAGCTCGCGGTTTTCTTTGCGGACCGCCTCGCACTCGCGCAATAGAGCTTGGGGCGAGTCCGCCGAAGTCAAACTTGCTAATTGCTTGAGTTCCAGCGGCGCTTCTTCGTCATCAAAACCGAGTGGCAATTCGTGTCTCGCGACGGTGTTGAGCAAACGAAGTTTGCCCTCGATGCTTCGCAAATAACGATAATTGCGAGCTAATGTCTGAATGTCCTCGGGCGAGTAACACTGGGCACGCGAGAGTTCTTCGAGACACTGAACTGTGTTGGCGTGCAGAGGAAAATCTTCGGAGTCGGCGGTTCGAAGCACACCAACGGCGGCGATGAGTTCGATGTCGACCAATCCACCGGCACCGCGTTTCAGATTGTTTGGTCCGGCGGTCGACTCACTGTTCTCACGCCATTCACGAAGTTTGCCGTTCATGCTGTCTCGCCAACTAACGCTGCGGGTCACGCGGCGAAGCATTCGTTCAATGGATTCGCGGGCCTCGCGAGAACCCGAGATCGGACGCGCTTTGCACAAAGCGACCGATTGCCAAAGCGACGAAGTTTTTTGGCGGAATGGTTTGAGAAATTGGTCTCGTGACATCGCCAAAACAGATTCGTCTGCTCCTCCGGCAAAGGGCAAGTCCATTTCATACAAACGTCCTTCACTGGATTGATCCATTCGACGAAGGATGTTGCCGGCGAGTTGATTGAAGAATTGCCGGTTGGAAAGCGTGGAACGAGGACCACCAACACGGCGTTGGGTCTCGCCTTCTGCCGTGTACACGAACGTGACATCCAGGTCGCTGTGGTAATTCATCTCGCCGCCAGCGAAACGGCCCAGCGCCACCGCAACCAGTTCCGATGGTTCGCCGTTTGAATCAAGTGGATCGCCATATCGTTGTGCGAGGAGTTCGTGTTCTTGATCGACCACTCGCCGCAAGCAAGCTTCCGCGATGTCGGTCAACGACCGGCTGATTGCGTCGATCGATTCTTTGCCCAGCAAATCGCGAACACCGATCATCAGATGGGCACTCGCTTTGACGTGACGTAGGACGTCGACGATCTCATCGACTCCATCGCACAATCGAATCGTTTGAGCGTCCAAACGTTCCGTGGTGGGCAAACGATCCATTACCAACGAGTCGATCAACTCATCGATCATTCCGGGATGGTCGATCAAGATGTTCGTCAAATAGGGTGCCAGCGAACACATTGAGATCGTGAGTTGCAAGGTTGCGTCGTTGGTTCGCAGAAGTTCCCACAAAGTCGCCTTGGCACCAATCGAATCTGTCATCGCGACCAAACGAGCAAGTGTCGAATCGGGATCGGGTGAGGCCGAGATTTCTTGCAGCACACGTGGAGCGACCGCGGCAAAGAAGTGACGGCAACGACGCGGGGACAAGAACGAAACTGTCTCTTGGCTGAGCGCGATCACGTTCGAAATCGCTTGAGGAACATTGCTGAATCGATATTGTGCAATTGTTTGCTCGAACGCATCGATGTCGGGATCGGGGTCCAGAATCAATTCCGTGATCACGGCTAGATCACGCTGAGTACCAGCGTCATTTTCCGATCCGTCGCCCTGCCCTTCGCTCGATTCAGGCAACTCGCTTGGAGGCACTTCATCGACCATCAAGTGGTTGATGATTTTCCGATTCACATCGAATGTTTCCTGCAACATTTTCGCGAATCGTTCGGCGTCGCCTTTAACATGGATGGCCTTGCCGCTCTCGGATTCCGTTCGAACACCGAGACGCCAAGCCAGACGCGCTCGCACGTCGGGATCGTCAGGCAAGTGCGAGATGCGATGGTCAAACAGGACCGCCAGCAAGTGTTCCAAACGACAGAGTTTTGCGTGGTTGGTCGACAGAATCGTGGCTTCTTGCGAAGTCAAACACCCATGACGCGAAAGTTCAGTGATCGCGTGGAGCGTCCCCGTGACTCGAACATCGGGAAGATCTCCTCCGTGAAGCAGTTGCAAAAACTGGATCGTCAATTCAATGTCGCGGCGGCCACCCGGAACATCGGAAATCGGTGTACTTTCAGTCGACGTCGTCGCGAGGGCTCGCTTCTCTAGTTTGCGACGCAGCACGCGGATGTCGGCGATTTCGCTACGGGTCAGCAGGTGATGGTAGACCCAAGGTTCCATGCGATTGAGAAACGCTTTGGACAACGCTTCGTTGCCCGCCGCATGCCTCGCTTTAACGAACGCGAGTCGTTGCCAGGTCCGACCGTTTCTCTCGTAGTGCGTCGCCGCTTCGCTGATGCCGAAGAAGTCGATATCCGCCCCTGAGTTGACGCTGGTTTGTCTTCCCAGTGAGGATTGGGGGCGAGTCGATTGAACGCCCAGTCGCTGAGTGTCCGACAGCGCCAACTCGTTTTGGGTGGGTTGATGGTCAAATCTCAAGGTGAACGGGATTACTTGACTGCCGTTGGACTGGAGCAGTTCCACGAGGCTTTGCGCGACTCGCTTGTGAAATTCGACGTGGCTGGAATTTTTGCGGTCAATTTGGTCGCACAGCAGCAGAAGGTCCAATTGCGACTCGTAACCGATTTCTTGTCCGCCGTAATTGCCGAGGGCGATGACCGAAAATTGAGGCTGACTGCCGTCGATGCGTTGTGGAGTCGGCTTTTTGGATGAAACGGATGCTGTCGCGAATGCCAACGCGGCCTCCATGATCGCATCAGTGACGAAGCTGATCTGCGATTGAACTTTGTCCGGTGGCAATCCACGCACGAATTCTCCGTAGGCGATCCGCAGAATTTCGCGGCTGGCGAAACGGCGGATCGCAAAGGCGGCTCGGCGGTTGGTCTGGATCGTCTCCATTTCGCCCGATAGTTCATCGACCAAAACGGAACGCTGGGCGGGCGATCCATCGCTGGCTCGGATCAGGTCGAAGCTTTCGGGGTCATTGATCAAAAGTTTCGCGATGGCGGGGCTGGTGCTCAAAACTTGCAGCAACGCCGGCAGCATCATTGGGTCGCGTTCGAACAACGCAAGCAACGCCATTGGACTGCGAGAGACGCCGATGAATTGACTCAATCGATCGATCGATTCGTCAGGATCGTCGGTCAGGTGCAGGTGCTCGACCAAACCGGACCACAACAATTGCAGCAGGTCTTCGGAGACCCCGCTGTCGGCGATCGCGGCCAATGATTTGGCAACACGAGACGGATCGGCGACATGTTCGGGGCTTAACGGCGAGTAGTCGGCCCAGTCACTCATCCAATCCATCCAGTCGCATTCGAGGGCTCCACGGAACTTCACGTCGTCGAGTTGCGTCCCATTGTATGGACCGCATTCGCGATTGAGCACTTTTGCTTTGACGCGACGAGCGAGTTTAAACGGTGGGTGGGGATCGTTGTAGCGGACGGTGGGGCACCCTGATTCACTGATGCAGCTCAAGGAGGGTTTGCTGTTGCTGGTTGGGTGGAGCGTTGTCCCCACGGACCAGCTGGGTTGATCCACCGTTGGGCCAAAATGATGACAACGAATTGCGAATCTTGTGCGACATCACTCAGACGTGACCTACGTTTTTATATGCGAGGCGGGGGAACGTCGTGCATCAAATAATCACGAAGTTGAGGCGTGTGGTGGTTTTTCATCGAACGTTGCGGGAACGCAACATTGGTGATGTCTTGAACCCACACGTCACGTCGCAAGCTTATCCACCCCGCGGGCGGTTAATCCGCCTAAACCTCTATGCGACAACGGTTTGCTATGATTTATGCGTTGCCTCAACAGGCGAATGGCACCGCCGGTGCTTGGTCTCATTCACCCAACCGTGTTGATGTTGTTTCGGGTGTCGAGGAGACCTTGATGGGAAAGAAGCTCAGCCGCCGTAGCTTGCAGGACGACGCCTTTGATGCCGAGGATTCGGTGAATCGCCGATCACGCACAATGGGTCAAGAGTTCTCGGATTCTATCTCCGAGGAAATTGAATCAGGTGCGGCGGGGGATGAAGACGTTGTTTCGCGTCGCGATGAGTTTCCAACCGACCCGACCGAAGATCCCGTGCGTATGTATTTGATGCAAATGGGACAAATCCCTTTGCTGACACGGGATCAAGAAGTGGCTGCTGCCCAGCAGATCGAAGCCACTCGCGAACGCTATCGTCATTGCATGATGGCGACGGACTTCATGTTGCAGGCGGCTTTGAAGTTGCTGCAACAAGTCCGCGACAAACAATTGCGATTGGACCGCACGATCGAAGTCAGCGTGACCAACGCGGCTGAGAAAAAGGCGATCATGAAACGGATCGTTCCCAACACTCGGACACTTGATTACCTGCTGCGTCAAAATCGTGGCGACTACATGGTTGCGATCAACTCGTCGTTGCCGATGCGTCGTCGACGTGCTGCTTGGCGAAACCTGGTGATCCGCCGGAACAAAGCGGTTCGTTTGGTGGAAGAAATGAACCTGCGAACGAACAAGCTGCAGCCCATCTTCGAAAAGCTGCGTCGCAGTTGCGAACGCATGCAAGAAATCAAAGCCATCCTGGCTGACGCTCACCGTTCGACCATGCCTGGTATGCCATCAGGTGATGAGCTGCGTTCCGAGCTTCGCAGTCTGATGCGATTGACCTACGAAACACCTCGCACGTTGTCTCGCCGAGTCGACCGTTGCGATACCTATCGCGATGACTACGACGCGGCCAAACGTGTTCTGTCCGCCGGGAACCTGCGATTGGTCGTTTCGATCGCCAAGAAATATCGCAACCGCGGATTGTCATTCTTGGATTTGATTCAGGAAGGCAACACCGGTTTGATGCGAGCGGTCGATAAATTCGAACACGCTCGTGGCTACAAATTCAGCACCTACGCAACATGGTGGATTCGTCAGGCGATCACACGAGCGATTGCGGATCAAAGTCGTACGATCCGTGTTCCCGTTCACATGATCGACACGATGAACAAAATCCGCCAGATCACTCGTGATTTGGTGCAAGAACACGGCCGCGAACCAACCGCCGAAGAAGTTTCCAAGCGAAGTGGTTTGTCTTTGGATGACACTCGTGTGATCCTGAAGATGAGCCGTCAGCCATTGTCGCTGGATCAGCCGGTGGGCGATCACGACGACAGTGTCTTTGGCGAATTCCTACAAGATCACCGGGACGACGATCCATTGGTCGAAACCAACCGAGAGGCTCTCAAGCATCAGATCGACTTGGCGATGGAAACGCTGAATTATCGCGAGCGGGAAATCCTTCGCTTGCGATACGGTTTGGCTGACGGATACACGTACACGTTGGAAGAGGTTGGCCGGATCTTCCAGGTCACTCGCGAACGTGTTCGCCAGATCGAAAGCAAAGCTGTTCGAAAACTTCAGCAGCCTTACCGGGCCAAGTCGTTGGTGAGCTTCCTCGATGGAGCCGAAGTATCGTTGTTCGAAGGCAGCGAAGCGATCTAAGGATCGTCGTTGCATGATTCGCTCGGTTTCGACCAAGCGAGCAACGTTCGCAAATTCAAAACAGCTTGATCGAGTCACCGCAATGTGCGGTGGCTTGATACGCCAACACCGAGTTGAGCAGCTCGATTGCCATGCGTGATTCCAACGTCACACCGGCTCGCACGCCGACGCATGGATCATGCCGGCCTTTTGCCAACTCAAATTCGATTTCGTCCAAGCGTTTGTTGACGGAATCTTGCGGCAAGTTGATGGTCGAGGTGGGTTTGAAACCAACTCTCGCAACCAACGGGCTGCCCGTTGTGATGCCGCCGAGCAACCCGCCGTGCGTGTTGGACTGGTAGCCGCTGCTGCGAATCGGGTCGTTGTTTTCACTTCCGGTTCTTGGGATGACATCAACGCCCGATCCGATCTCGCACGATTGAACCGCGTTGAGCCCACCGAGAGCTCCCATCAGCCGAACCTTCAGGCTTTGGTAGAGCGGTTGGCCGAGCAGTGGCGGAACTCCAACGGCAACCACTTCGACAGCCGCACCAAGAGAATTGCCGCGTTTGCGAGTTTCTTTGATCAGTTCGCCCGCTTCATTTGCAAATTCGTGATCGATTGATGCGATCTCGGCTTCACCAAGCGAGGTTTCGATTTCGTCAATGTTGTCGATCGTCAGCGTGTCGGCCAAGCTCTGTTTGGACTTCAACGATCCGACTTGGCAAATGGAAGAGACAAACCGAGTTCCAAAACACTCTCGCAGAATGATTCGAGCAACGCTGCCACCAATCACATCGGTGATTGTGGAGCGATAGCTCGACCGTCCGCCGCCGCGAACGTCGACGAAGCCTTTGGACTGATGGAATTTCACCAGGTCAGTGTGCCCGGGCCGGACTTCGCCGGTCGGGCCGCTGAACTGGGTGTAGTCACCCGACTTTTTGCTAGTCGATAAAACGATCGCGGCGATAGGTTCACCGGTTGTGAATCCATCTTCGTATCCTTCCGTTTCGAAGGACTGATCATCGACATCGACCGTCAGTTTCGATCCGGTCAGCAACGCATCCGTATCGTCTCGGTACAGGCCGGCTAGAAAGACAACTTTGTCCTTCTCGTTTCGCGGCGTGCCATGTTTGTTGCCGCCGGGGCGGCGTCGATCCAGGAACGGTTGCACATCGCAGCGACGAATCCGGAATCCCGGAGGGGATCCATGAATGATCGTCGTGACCGCGGGACCGTGACTTTCGCCGGCGCCCGCGACTGCGAAATGGGGACCGCCTAGGATTTCCATTGGAAACCGGCTCCGCTCAACCGGGCAGCCGTTTCGGCCATCAAAGCGTCTTCGGCGGCTTCATCTTCGGCGATGTAAGTGACGCTGAAACGAAGGAACGAACCGGCATCGTCCCATGGCACCGTGACGATTCCGTTTTCTTCAATCAAGAAACGGGTCGCATCTTCAGCAGCGGCGAAGGTTTCGCCACTGGCCGTTCCCGTGGGCGATTTGGTGTAGAGGAAGTAGGTTCCGCCTGGCATTTCGGCTTCGAAACCGCAGTCACGCAGTACCTTGACCAACTTTTCCATTCGTCGGCGGTATTTGGTGCGAATACGCTCTGGAATCGAGTCGTCATCAAGCGCCGCCGCAGCGGCCTTTTGGGTGGCAATGAACTGACCGCTGTCGCTGTTGTCTTTGACATCCGAGAACGCTTTGACAACCAATGGGTGACCGGCGACGAATCCCATTCGCCATCCGATCATGTCGTAACCCTTGCTCATCGAGTGAACTTCGACACCGACATCGAGTGCCCCGGGAACTTCCAGGAAACTGGTGGGTTTGCCGTCGAAGGTCAGCATGATGTGGGCGGCATCGTTGACGACCACAAACTCCTTTTCTTTCGCCAACGTGATCACGTCTTCGAAGAAAGACTTCGGGGCGGTACCACCGGTGGGCGAGTTCGGGTAGTTGAGAATCATCAACTTCGTGCGACGAAACACGTCGTCAGGAATCGCGTCCAAGTCCGGCAAGAACTTGTTTTCGGCCAGCAATGGCAATCGGTACACGTCGCCACCGTAATAACGAGTGTGTGTGCCCGCGACTGGATAACCGGGCACGGTCATCATGGTGATGTCGCCTGGATTG
Source organism: Rhodopirellula baltica SH 1 (assembly GCF_000196115.1). NCBI lineage: Bacteria > Pseudomonadati > Planctomycetota > Planctomycetia > Pirellulales > Pirellulaceae > Rhodopirellula > Rhodopirellula baltica. Next base: position 3,622,563 of record NC_005027.1, on the reverse strand, counting down.
ATGAAACAGGCGGGCAACATCGCGTAGGCGGGTTTGCTGCCGATGCAGTGGTTGATTTGTGTTTCAGGATCCAACTTCACGCCGAATTGACGCTGCATGAAGCGTGCGGCGGCTTCCTTGTACTCAGCGACACCGTTGTCGGCATATCCGCGATTTTCGACTTGGTTGATTTCCCGGCCCATCACTTCGCGAATCGAGGCGTCTGCCATCGAGTCGTTTTCACCGATTCCGAAATCGAGCAATTGTCGTTCAGGATGATCCGCGAGGGCTTTGCGTTTGGCTCGCTTGATCTTTTCGAACTTGTAAATCTCGGTGCTTTTGCCGTAGTTCGCCCCGCCAATTCGTTCGGCAAACAGCGATTGAATGTACGGGTCGGAGTTCTGAGTGGTTTCGGAAGCTGCGGCAGCGGAGGACATTTGCGACCCATCGAGATCGTTCGGGAAATGAAATGAGCGAGCCAAATGTTTTAGCCGCGAATGACGCTTTCGTCGAGGTCGCGAGATCCTCACCTTGGACCTTTCAATCGCTCCGCATGTGCCATCTGCCTGCCCACGCCGCGGATGAGTGAATCGGGAGGATCGCCCATGAAATCGCCCCGTCGGCAATCGGCAGCGACCCGTTTCAGCGATACAATTGACGGTTGCTGAGCCCTCCGGAGAGATGGGGCCGAACCGTCGCCCGCCCTTTGTCCCGCGTTCATCCATGTCCGAGCCCATTTTTTCTAATCAAGACAATCCCAGCCAGGACAACGCGTATCCCCCGAACGAATCGGGTGACGAGGTGAATGTTGGACGGTCGGCGGCCTCTCGTAGCAAGCGTTCTCGCGACGAAGCACGTCATGAGGCGGAGATGCGTGAGGCTCGCGGGCAGTACGAAGAATTGGCTGAACTCGCCGGTTCGCTGGCTCACGAGATCAAGAATCCGCTCTCGATCATTCACATGAACATCGATTTGTTAAGCGAAGATCTGATGGAGATCGATTCTCCGTCGAGTCGTCGCTGTCAAAATCGAGTCGACATGGTTCGAAATCAATGCGAACGCATGGAAGGGTTGCTGCGAGACTTTCTGCGATTTGCCCGTTTACGCCACATCGACCTGGTTCCCGGCAGTCTGAACGATCAGATTCAGCAAGTCCTCGATGCCTATCAGGCTCAGGCTGATTCTCAAGACGTGGAACTACAACGCTATCTGGATCCCGACCTGCCATCGATACGCTTGCACAGTGACGCATTGCAATCGGCACTGATGAATCTGGTGAAGAACGCTTTGGAAGCGATGCCCGATGGCGGACAACTTTGGGCACGGACCTACAGCACCCGCGGTGGCGTGAATTTGGATTTGATCGATACCGGAACCGGCGTCGACGACAACACGGTGCTGCACATGTTCGAGCCTTTCTACAGCACAAAAGACGGCGGCTCTGGGCTGGGTCTGCCAACCGCGCGGAAGATCATTGAAGCTCACGGGGCACGCATTTCCGTGCAGAGCGAAACTGGTCGCGGGACGAAGTTCAGTTTGCAATTTCCGGTGCCCGCCCGTTTAGGATGATTCACCACAGGGACTGATCGATGGCGGAGAATGAGCGAAAACGACCATCTCGCACCGGATCACTTGTTGGTGATCGCACGGCTCGATTTCGCGAAACGACGTGCGAGAAAAACTCACCAATACCGCCTGTTCACCAGCGATTCCGCCTTTTTCAAAGAGATTCCCTATGTCGATTCGAGTTGGCCTGATCTTGTTCGCCGGGGTATTGGGGGCGTTGTCAGTATCATTGGTGTCGCAACCAGCGGGCGCCGCAGAGCCTTCTGGTACGCCCGCTTCGCCGTACGTGTTGCAAATGGTTCGTGACGATTCCGTTCACGCGGAGTTGCAACTGTCGACGGAACAAATTGATCAGGTGTACAACGCCATTGGCGAAGTTGATCCTCGATGGTGGGTCAATCGGATCGCTCCTTTGGATAAACAAGCCAACGAGATCCGTGAGCTGACGGCGATGCTGAAAGCCCGGCTCTCTGGCATCTTGTCTGACGATCAGATGAATCGTTTGAAGCAACTCGAGAAACAGGCCGCGGGCACTCGGTTCGTGGTTCATCCGGATGCGGTCACGGCACTGGGGTTGAACGATAGCCAAGTCGAAAAGTTGAAGGCGACCTTCGCCACAACAGACAAAGAAGTCGCGAAACTGCAGAAGCAGGTTGCGGACAAAGAACTGGAAGCCGGCGAAGCGGCCGCAGACGTTGCTGCAATCCAGGCACGTGAACGCCAAAGTTTGGTCGGCGAATTGACTCGGGATCAGCAGGCCAAGATTGGAACGTTGTTAGGCAAGACGTTTGATTTCTCCAAAGTGAAGCGAACCTACCCGAGAGCTCCGGAGTTTGTGCTCGACGGTGCCGAGTGGCTTCAAGGAGAACCCGTGACGATGGAAGATCTGCGGGGCAAGGTCGTCGCGGTGTACTTCTATGCGTTTCAGTGCATCAACTGCCAACGGAACTTCCCTCACTACCAAGCTTGGCATGACGATATGGCCGACAAGGGATTGGTGGTGATCGGAATTCAACGCCCCGAAACGTCCGCTGAGCGTAGTCGGGAACGCGTGTTGGAAGCCGTCAAAAAAGACGGTTTCGAATACCCCGTGCTATTCGATGAAGAATCGGGCAACTGGAACGCCTGGGGGAACACCATGTGGCCAACGACCTACTTGATTGACAAGGATGGGTTCATTCGCAGATGGTGGCAGGGTGAAATGAACTGGCAAGGCACGCCGGGCGAGCAGCAAATGCGAGAGAGCATCGAGCAATTGCTTGCCGAGTAAGCTGCCAGGAATGACGCTGTGGGGGATTGTAATGACGGGCCATTGTGGCGAAGACAATCGCTGGTTATCTCACTTTCAACGAAGGCCAGCCTGACAACGCCGCTTTGAATCTGCCATCTGAATGTCTGCGGACTGTGGAATCAGTCGGTCAGAGCGTATTGGCGTCCGGTAACCGTAGGCCAACGCCGATCGGTTGATATGATTGAACTGCCACACATCTGAACTGCAACGCATGACGGTGAATCTCATTCAAAGATGTGTGATCAATTTTCCCCTGAAATAGAAGCTGAAACTCAGAATGGAACAGTCCTTCCTCGCTTACCTTCGCGGTCGAACTCGCCAATTGCCTCAGGTCGCAGTCGGCATTGGCGACGATGCGGCTGTGATCGATTGGCCGGGATCCGTCTCGTCCGACCAACCTCAGCTTCGCCAGGTTGCTTGCACGGATCAGATTCTCGACGGCGTCGATTTTCGATCGGAAGAACAGTCGCTGTCCGACATCGGTTTCAAAGCCATGGCGATCAACCTCAGCGACATCGCGGCAATGGGGGCGACACCTTCCTCCGCCCTGGTGACCCTGGCGTTGCCCGCTGAGAACGCAACCGAGATTGCCGGCGAAGTCTACGAGGGCATCCTCGAAGCGGCACAAAAGTATCAAGTTGCGATCGCTGGCGGCGACTTATCGACTTATGACGGTCCGCTTTCAATCAGCATCACCATTCTCGGTTGGACAGAACAACCATGGTTGCGAACGGGTGCCGAAGAAGGGGACGCTTTGTTCGTCACGGGAGCTTTGGGCGGTAGTTTGTTGGGGCGACATCTTCGACCTGAACCACGCGTCGAGTTGGCTGCCAAGTTGAAACAAACGGTCAACGTGCATGCTGCGATCGATGTCAGCGACGGATTCAGTTTGGATCTCGATCGGATGCTCGCCGCCAGTCGCATGGGAGCGGAGTTGGAACTCGAGACGCTGCCGATCTCAGAAGCCGCACATCAGTTTGCGGAGAAAAGCGGTCGGACTCCGCTTGAGCATGCTTGGAGCGATGGGGAGGACTTTGAACTGATCTTCTGTGTCGCACCCGAAGAAGCGGCAATCATCGAATCGACCGACTGGGGTGTACCGGTGACGCGAGTTGGCAAAGTCGTCGGGCGAACAGGATTATGGAAACGAGTTGCGACCAGCAAGTTTGAAAGAGTGTTCCCGCAAGGTTTTGTGCATGGCGAAACCGATGTCGCCGCGGCCAATTGATTCAACGAGCGCAATTCAAATGAATGATTCCAATTCGGACCTTGGGGAGCAATTCACGTTCGCAATGGGCGAGTTTGATGCGTCGTTTCCCAAGGGTTATCGCTACGCGAAAAATCACATGTGGGCGACGCCATCGCCGGACCAATCAGCCGCCACGGGCGATGCTCATTGCGTGTGGCGGTTTGGTTTGTCAGCGTACGCCGTGCGTTTGCTGCAGGACGTCTATTTTCTGGATTGGATTGTCGAAGCCGGGACGCCACTGACTGCTCGCAAGACGATTGGATCAATCGAGAGCAAAAAGGCCGAGAGTGATCTGTTTTCTCCTATCGCCGGAGAACTGATCGTGATCAATGCGGATGCATTGGATGAGCCTTCCGTGATCAACGCGTCGCCCTACGTCGACGGTTGGCTGATCGAAATTCGCGGCAATACGTCTGAAGAAAATTTGTTATCGTCGGACGCATACGCCGAGCATCTCAACGAGGCATGGGAGGTTGCTCAGCGAACCATCAAAGGCCAAGCCAACCACTGAGCCTCCAGCCCCGTAGCTCGGTGGTCTCCCACCGAGTTAAGAAACACGCCTGCTTCAAGCCAGTTTGAAGTTCCCCATCAACTCCATGCGATGGTCATTGCCTTCGAGCGAACGGAATCATAAGGCGACGTTCACGTTGACGATGTCCGCGGTCACTTCACTGGACGAACCAGGACTTGCAGTTTCTTGCTCGCGTATTGAGCCGCGTTGCTGGTAAAGGTCCAGTCTTTGTGCTCGCCAGAGTGGTTGCCAATTCCTAGGTCCGCGCCCGGGCCTTGTTTCCAATGGTTGATGGCAAAGACGGTTTGGCGTGCATCCACATTGTGAACTTGCATGCACCCATAACCGTCCACTGGCATTCCGGGATCATCGCCAAAGTCGAAAGCGGTCCCGGATGCGCCCGGCACTTTGGCGGCGTTGTTAGGGCTGTAGTTGTTTGGCCAAAACTCGATTCTGCCGTTTTTGATTTCATTCCCCGACGACACGCTGTTGTCGCTGGCGTAGACGTTCATTGATTCGACGGATTGTTGAAACTTTGCATTTGCATCAACGGTCGGAATGCCAATTTTCGCGATGTCGTCAGTGAATGCTTTCATGCTGACAAAGACTGACTTGACGTTGCCGCTGGCGTCTTCGAGAGACACCAAATAGGCAACTCGGTCGAAATCGGAGATGGCTTCATGTCGGTCGACGTCGTACTGGATCTCTGATCCCAGTTTGCTCAGATCCAACTCGTAGACCAGTTCGTACTCTGCCGCGTCGGGGATCGTTTGAGCAAACTCAGGCACCTCGCCGGCTCGAAATGTAGAGAGCGGCAGCCCGGTTGCTCCGCGAAGGTTGGGTTCGGCAAGTTTGTCCCATCCAAATCGCATCGCGGTCGGTTGCTGGACTTTGGGGGAAGACAAAACGATTTCATTGCCTTCGATCTTGGCGTTCGCTGTTTGGAATCCGCCTGAGTCAGGACCAATGATCTCGAACCAATCGGGCGACTCACCATCGCTGGTTTTTAGGTTGCCTCCGGTGTGTTTGAACCGAAGCCGCAATTGGCCGCCCTCCGTTTGCATGGAGTCCAATACGGGGCTGTGAGCGATCAAGTCGATTTTTCCGTAATCGTGATGTAGCGCCAAATCGGCCAAACGCTTGCCCACGTCTTGTTTGTTCGGCGGGTGGATGTCATTGACGGTCGCGATGTCATTGGTGACGACCATGCCTGTATTTGGAATCGCCAGAGCTGCCGTTTGTGCTTCCCAGAATTTGGCCAAGACTGAGCCGGATTCATCGCCGTAGTGATAAGGTGCGATCTGTACGAAGTAGAAAGGGAATGGCCCTTGGTTCCATTTCGCTCGCCAACCTTCGATCAATGCTCGCATCTTGGCGGTGTAGAGCATGCCTTCACGGTGGTTGGCTTCGCCTTGGTACCAAATCGCACCTCGGATAGGCATGTGGATCAACGGATGAATCATGCCGTTGTAAAGCGTGGTTGGCTGTCCATGTGATGTGAATGGAGTCAGCGAACTTGGGTATGCCGGAGCTGGTTCGATGAACGTGTTATTAGCCAATGCTGCTTCGGCTTTTGCGACCCAGGCTTTGGTCGATTGCAAGTGACCTCGAAGTGCGGACTTAAAGGGTTCTGACCCGGGAGTTCGTTGCGTGACCGATTCGGAGATGTCTTTCAATTCTTCGACTCCTTCGAACCCAACCGGTGGCGTCCATGGTTCGATACGAGTCCCGCCCCACGATGAATTGACCAATCCGATCGGCACATTCAATTCTTGATGCAGCCGCCGAGCCATGAAGTATCCAGCGGCGGTGAATTGCCCCACGGTCTCAGGTGAGCAGACTTGCCAAGGTGCGGGAACGTCATCCATGGCAACCGGCGAAGGAACTCGCGGAACCTTCATGTGTCGGATCTGAGGGAAGTTGGCGGAGGCGATTTCCTCTGCCGCGTTGACGCTGGACTGGACTCGCCACTCCATGTTGGATTGACCCGAACACAACCAAACTTCGCCGACCAAAATGTCAGTCAGCTGAACTTCGTTTTTGCCCTTTACTTTCATCGCAACCGGATCGGCACTGGCGGAGCGGGCGGGAAGCTCAACCATCCAGTGTCCCTGGTCGTCCGCTGTCGCGGTGGCTCGATCGTCTTCGATGGATACCTCGATGTTCTCCGATGGTTCTGCCCACCCCCAAACTCGGATCGGCTTTTCTTGTTGAAGGACCATGTGATCGGTGAAGAAGCCGGGCAACTTCACATCACCCTGAGCAAGAAGTGGGTGCAAAACGCTCGCGAAAAAGGAAAACGCGATGGCCGCAAACAGCGAACTTCTGGAACGCGAACCGAGTTGTGCCATGGTGAGAAACTTTGGTGGGAAGGGGGAGGGAAAGCAGATCAACGTTCTGCGGGGAGATCGGGTTGTTGCCACGTACTCATGCCGCCGTCAACCAGCAGCGTTTGTCCGTGAACGTGCTGGGCAACGTCACTGAGCAAAAAGATCGCTGCTCCAACACAGGCGTCTGGTGAAGGGATCAGGCCATTGGGGGTGTGCAGTTGCATCCATGATTCAATGGATGCGTCGTGGTTGACGACATCGGTCAGTCGAGTGCGAACCAGACCTGGGGCCATCGAGTTGACACGAATGCCATGCGGAGCCAACGAGACGCAAAGCGAACGAACCATCGAAGCCACGGCACCTTTTGAGGTGTCGTAGGCAGTGTGGTCGGGTTCGGCCAAGAAGCCATTGATCGAACCGGTGAACAGAACGCGACCAGCGACTTGATTTTGTACCCAACGTTTCGCAAAGGCTTGCGTCAGAAAGTACCCCGCCCCGACGTTCAAGTTCATCGTGGTTTGATACCGGTCGGGAGTCATTTCCAAAAACGGGACGTCGATGAACGTTCCCGCGTTGTTGACCAACGTATCGACACCCGGCATCACCCGATCGATCTGGGCTAGCAGATCATCGATCCATGTTTCGGCTGGCTTTGACAAATCGCAGAGTATCAACTCGGCGGTTCGGCCGTTTTCTCGGCAACTGACCAGTGTCGCTTCGGTCGCGGGGTCGCGTTCCAAACCAATCAAGACCACATCGGCGCCAACGCTGGTTAGTCCACGAGCGATCGCACCGCCGACACCTTGCGTGCCGCCCGTGACAACGACGCGGCGTCCATCCAAACGAAATCCATTTGGATGAAACGCCGCTGCGGCAGATTCCGGCGAAGAGTCACCGGGGAATGCATCTGGCGAGTTCAAAGTGACGGTTTGGTTTCTGAGTAATCAGCGAAGTGCTGTTCCGTTTTTTCGCGATCAAAGCCGCCGTCGTGCAAGACGATGCGGAAGTGAAGATCTAAGTGTTCTCCCTCGGCGATTTTGACCCCTTCGTATTCTGGTTGGCCAAAGTGATGGCGTCCAAATGGGTTGGCCGCGAACAAACCGTAGGTGCGAACGTGCCAGTAGCACTCGGGACGCGAATTGTCTGGATGATAGAACATCGTGATGCCCGCGGTTGGCCAATCGGATGGCTCGTCCGAATCGGCTTGTTGAATTGGGCCACTGTAATCAACCCAGGAAGACTTCTTTCCCCATGCGGCGCCGTCTTTCAAGCCTTCCGCGTTCTGTCCGGTGCCGCCAAGTTTCGCATCGACTTTCATTGTGCCCGCCACTCGGACTCCCAGCGTGCCTTCCTTGGTATCTCCAAAGACGACGTCGCCATCGGTTGCCATCAAACGCATGTCCAAGTCGATGACGGTATCGCCATGCGATTCGGAAAACGTCCAACGTCGTTGGTCACTCAAGACGCGATTGCCGTCGGGGTCATTCCAATCGTTTTTCGTGGTCAACGTCACGCTGTTTTTGTTTTGTTCTTTCGAGAGTGAAGTTTGTACGACGTAACCGGTGTGCGGAGTCGGTTTGTCCAACCAGAAGTCGAACTCGTTGACGATTCCGTGTGTGAACCACAGCGAACGGTGGTGATGGTGATCGTCCTTTTCGTACTTCCCCTTTTCCTGCATTGGGTAGTCGCGGGTCAGCGGTTGTCCCGAAGGCGAATGCAACGGATAGAGGCCGGGCGTGCCCAGGAGGCTGGAGTGGTGACGGGCGATCAATTTTCCACCCCGATAAATTTCAACATCCTGTTGTTTCGAATCCTTACCATCAGACGCGACGGTTTTGGTTGTCCACGTGCCAGTGGCATCGGCGGTTGCTGCCGAAGGGGGCGCGGCAGAAACGGCCTGAGCGATCGACAACGCTGCGACGGCGACGCAGGCATGTTGAGTCAGTGGCCGAAGGAACCGGCGAAAACGCAGAGGATTCATCAAGGTGGGTCCGTTTGGGTTCATAGTCAGTGGGAATGCGTTTGAATGAGTGGCGGCAATCTTTGTCCGAAGTGCCGGCGACGCCAATAGCACCGGAGGCTTTTCGAGATCGCTGTGCAACCGGTCGTTGCAAAGGTGGGATTGGGAGGGGGGGAGCGAAAATCAGCGAGCAAACTGAGCGTCTGATTGGCCGGTTGCTCGCAGGTCGGTGGATTATGATAGAGGGGGACGAAGCACGATGCCATCTTTTCTGATTTCTGTTTTTTTCGGAGTGGACACGATGTGTCACCGAGGCGGTTCGAAGTGTCTGATCTGGGTAGTGTTTTTCCTCGTTTGCGTTGGCGGACCCAATGCGGACGCCCAACGAGCGAACCAGAGAAACGTCAAAAAGCCAAACACACAAACGAAGATTCGGCTACCAGAAAGCGTTCGCACGAAGAAGCCGGTGGACATGGACGTCGCTCCCGTCCGGCAATCCAGCCGCGATGAGATTCGCTACGCGGCAAACGAACTGGACACCTTCATCGAGCGAGAATTGCTGGCCGAAGGAATCGCTGCCGAAGAATTGGCCAGCGACGAAGTCTTTCTGCGTCGGATCTATTTGGACGTCGCTGGTCGCATTCCAACTTTGCAAGAAGCGGAACAGTTCCTCTCCTCGAAATCCAGTGATCGTCGGGAGGAACTGATCGATCAATTGCTTTCCAGCCCGGACTACGTCAGTCACACGTACAACTGGTGGGCAGACACGCTGCGTTTGGTGGATCGTCCTCAGCCCAACTTGGTAGCGGATCCTTACAATGGATATATCAAGGAATCGATCGCCGAGAACAAACCGTACGACAAATGGGTGTACGAGATGCTGACGGCTGACGGCAAAGTCTGGGACAACCCAGCCGTCGGTTTCCAGCTCCGTGACGATGGAATGCCGCTGCCATACATCGATAACACGGTACGAGTTTTTCTGGGGACTCAAATCGGATGCGCACAGTGTCACGATCACCCATTCGATGAGTGGTCGCAGTACCAGTTCTATCAATTGGCTGCTTTCACCGCCGGGACCAGCACGCGGATGCGGAAAGGCGATCCCGGCTATGAAAAGACGAACCCTGCGAACGATCTCATCAACGAAGGAAAGAAGCGATACGAAAAGGGGCGAGTGCCCGGTGAGTTTCAACGCATCGCGCGAGCGAACACTTACATCGTCAGTGAGCGACCTCGACGTTTGCGTTTGCCTCACGACTACGCCTATCGCGACGCCAAGCCAAAGGATTTCGTCGAGCCAAAGGTGCTTTGGGGAGAGATCCCATCGTCCGCTGCCAAATCCACCCCGCGCGAGCAATTTGCCGCCTGGGTAACCAGCCCCGAAAATCCTCGGTTCAGCCAAACCGTTGTGAACCGCCTTTGGAAGCGTCTGATGGGAGTTGGCTTCGTCGATCCCGTGGATGACTTCCGGGATGAGAACCCATGCGTCAACGAAGCCGCGATGGATTACTTGTGTAAAGAGTTGGTTCGCCGCGGTTTTGATCTGAAAGAACTGACACGCATTGTGCTGTATAGCCAAACCTATCAACGCAAAGCAGTCGATTATGACATCACCGATGGGGACCTGTACTACTTCCCCGGACCCACCGTTCGGCGGATGACGGCCGAACAGGTTTGGGACTCAATCTTGACACTAGCGGTCGACAACCCGTGGCCGTTCCAACGTCCAACGGCCAAGGAGATGAAACCCGTGATGGACCTGGATTTCTCCAAAGTCGATTTTGAGGAGGTCCAGCGACGATCTGCAAAATTCAAGGAAACCTATTTTGCATCCACCTACAAACGGAATCTCAATCAACACGCCTATCAACGCAACGTGTTGTGCCGTGCGAGCGAATTGCCAGCACCATTGCCTGCGGATCACTTTCTGCGTCAGTTCGGACAGGGCGACCGGGAGGTCATCAATGGTTCTCAAGACGAAGCCACCGTGCCGCAGATCTTGGCCATGTTCAACGGACCAATCACTCACGTGATGCTGGAGCCCGGATCGGCGTTGGTTGACAATGTGTTGGAAGTGAACAACGTCAAGAATCGGATCGACGCCATCTTCTTAAGCGTTCTAACTCGCAAGCCATCGACGGAAGATCGCATTCTCGCTTCTCGCGAATTGTCAAGTCAGAACCAGACCGGTGTCGGCTACGGAAACATCATTTGGGCATTGCTCAATACTCGAGAATTCCTGTTCGTCCAGTGACACGACCTGGCACCAATTGATGCTTCTTTTCACCCCTCATCCCACTCATCGCCTGCGTTGCGGTTCAGCCCCCACGAGATCGAATCATGGCCGGAATTGAATTCACCCTGGAAGATCGACGACGATTCATTAAGCGATTGGCAAAGCAAACGCTCGGCGTGTCGTTCGCCGGTGGCATGCTAGGTGGACCTTGGTGGGATGAGTTGTCACCTCAGAGCCGAGCGCACGCGGCGACGGCATCCGCTAAAAAGGCAAAACACATCATCTATCTGTTCATGGATGGTGCGATGTCGCACTTGGATACCTTTGACCCGAAAGAAGGCGTGGAAGAGGCGGGGGAAACCAAGCCGATCTCAACGCGAGTCCCTGGCATTCAGTTTGGCGACCGATTTCCAAAGCTGTCGTATCTGGCGGGCGCAATTGCGACCGTTCGATCCTTGTCGACAGAAACCGGGGCTCACGAACAGGGCCGCTATCTGATGCGGACAGCTTACAAACAGATCAATTCCATTCAGCATCCTGGCATGGGGGCATGGATGGTGGATCGACAAGGTCGCGCAAACAAGGAATTGCCAGGCAACTTCCTGATCGGCAGCGGCAACCGGCATCCAGGTGCGGGCTTTTTACCGCCGGCACTCTCGCCCGTTCCGATTGCGAATGCGAACTCCGGTTTGCAAAACATCAAGTTGCCGAAGTATCTGGATGAGAAACTGTTCTATCGACGTTTGGCTTTGGCGAATCGGTTCGATAAATCATTCCAATCACAGCGGGATAACAACGACGTCGAAGCCTACAATCAGCTCTACCTGGAGACTCGCAAGCTCATGGGTAGCGAGCATTTGAAGGTTTTTGATCTGAACGAAGAAGACGCAAAGATTCGCGACGCCTACGGACGCAATTCATTTGGCCAAGGCTGTTTGCTCGCGCGTCGTTTGGTGGAATCAGGAGCTCGGTTTGTCGAAGTTAATTTCGGCGGATGGGACATGCACCAAGACCTCTATTCGCGTCTGGACGAGAAGGCGACTCAGGTCGATGACGGCATGGGCTTTTTGCTTCGCGACCTTCACTCGAAGGGATTGCTGGATGAAACGCTTGTGGTTTTGACGACCGAATTCGGCCGCAAGCCGAAGCTGAATGCAAACGCGGGTCGTGATCACCACCCAGGAGTGTTCTGCAGCTTGTTGGCGGGTGCCGGGATCAAGGGTGGGCAAGTCCTTGGAGCATCGGACAAGCATGGCGGTTATGTCGACGAGTACCCGGTCAGCGTTTCGTCGTTCAACAAGACGATCGCTGCGGCAGCTGGATTGCCCTTGGATGAGGAGTTCTTCGCGCCTAACGGACGTCCCTTTAAGATCGGGGGCGACGACGATCCCATCCCCGAACTTCTTGCCTGATGTTAGCTACCATTGTCAGAATCAGCCCAGTTGGTCTCGCATCGTCGTGCTGTTCTGGCGTTGGTCGTCGTCAACGTTTTGTGGGGATCTTCGTTCCCATTCATGAAAGCGTTGAACCTTCTCGCTGACGAACACTTCGGCGTGGATGAGCACACGGCCTCCGGAGCTTTCCGGGCCGCGGCATCCGCGTGGATGATCGGCTTGCGATTCACGTTGGCATTCGCAATGTTTGCGATCTGTTGCCAGGGCGTGATGAGGCGAGTCCGCTGGTCACACTTCCTGGCCGGAATCGCAATCGGGTGTTTGTTCGTCGTCGGCATGGTGTTGCAGGTTTCCGGACTGTCGACCATTCCCGCGTCTCGCAGTGGGTTCCTGACCAGCCTCGCTGTGGTTTGGACACCCATTCTTGCGACGCTCTTTGAAAAACAACGACCACGACCAATTGTTCTGATCGCCGCAGGAGTTTCCCTGGTTGGTGTGGCGATCCTGACTGGATTGCTGCAGTGGAACGACGGCGGCTTGAGTTTTGCACGCGATGGACTCGGGCAATGGAAAACCGGTGACACGCTCACCCTGCTGGCTGTGCTGTTCTTCAGCGGCCAGATCGTTGCTGTCGACTGGTTTGGCAAGCGGTTGGATTCGCTTGCGTTCACACCTTCCATGTTTGGAACAACCGCCGTGTCAGCGCTGCTGTTCTTTGCGCTGATTCAGCCCAGCATCCCAGAGATTACGGCAAGTGATGCAGCAAGCTCTGGTTGGTACGCATTGACGATCCAACCCAGGTTTTATGTGCTAATCGTGTTGCTTTCGATCTTCCCGTCTTTGGTTGCGTTCTCGCTGATGAATCGGTTTCAACCCAGCGTGTCACCAACGCAAGCATCGGTGCTCTACACCCTGGAACCACTGATGGCGTCCACCTGGGCCATGTTCATTCCTGGATTGCTCAGTGTTTGGTGTTCCGTGCAGTACGCAAGTGAAACGTTGACCTTTGAACTCATACTCGGCGGAACCATCCTGATCTTCGCCAACTTGCTGGCGCTTTGGCCAGCAAAGAAGGCGGAATGAATACGCAATCCGTTTCGTAAACAGGACGGTCGAGAAACCGTCAATGAGCGTGTGCCCGTCCGCCACCGAAAATCTGGCAACTCCACGTGCAAACACCGATCGCCCGAAGCGTTTCTGGCCGAATATGCAACTCGGATTCGTCACCAAGTCTCAATCGTGCCTGGACATGACGATTACTTGGCTGGGGGGGCTCGATGGAACCTGAGACAAACAAGGTGGTCGCCAGTCGTGGTTTATGCAATTGAGGGTTCTCAACTCCAAACCCGCTTGAAAGCCCGTGTTGGTTGTCGCTAATACCTGCAGTACTTTCGATGCTATATTGGGTCGCCTATCCACTGCTTCCAGTTCGTATTCGACACGTGCTGATCATCCAGGACCACGACGAGTATCAACGTGATGATTCGGTGCGGCAATGGTCGCGGTTTTTGCAATCATTCAGACTGTTGCCGCCATCCGCATTTCATCGAATGAAGAATGAAGCCGTTATCACTTCTCACCGTTCTTTGCTGCTTGATGGCTTGCGGCTGCATGCCAAGAAATGATCGCACGAGTGTCGAAGTGTTACGGCAATTCTTCGAAGCGACTCATAGGATGTCTGAAAGCGAAGTTGAAATGGCTGTTCAGAACGCTGCACAATCACCGAACGCCGTCGTCTTTGTTTATGTCCCATGGGCACCCATGCGTCCGCAGATTGATCGTTTCGCAGAATTTACTTTGGCTTGGCAGTCTGACCATGAAAACTCATCGATTGGATTTCATTTCATCAACTTTGGTGAAGTTTGCGACGACTATCGCCCTTTAAGTAGCCTTCCTGGCTGGCCAATACGCGACGAGGGTCGGTATGTTGGCCAACTCGGAGGTTGGGGTGAACTCGTTTGGATAGCGAACGGTCGCGTTGTTCACATCCAGACCGCACTCGATTTTTCCGATGCATCTGAATTGGTTGCCTTTACACGTGCGGTTATTGGCGTCGAGAAGCATGGTGAGGCATTGGTTGCAACGGGGCGGCAGTGGTGATCGTTTGGCAATGGCTGGGGCGTTCCCGGCAGCCTGCAGAACGGTACCGTCCGCAAAATTGGATTGATGATGGCTTTATCAACTGACGTAAGACTTCCGAAGCGAATTATGCCGGTCTTTCCAGATCGCTGTGTGGTTTGTCATTGCCTGCCTACATCGACAGCAAAGATCAACACGAATGCACAAAACCCGCTCGCGGTATTTTTGATGCCAATTCTTTATCTCTTTGGATGGTCGCGAGTTGAGTTCCCATTGTGCAGTGCCTGCAAACCCCGATTCTATTTTCAACGTTGGGGGCGGACTGTTGTGTGTTGGCTCGTTGTTGGGGTTGCGGTTTTCGCCGCAATGCCGCATTTCGACGAATGGAATCGGCTGACACGCAAGTTTGCCGTTGGAGGATTGGCGTTGATTGCTTTGGTGCCCTACATCGCTTTTGAGCTCTTTGTCCCGAGATCGTTCGATGTGACATCCGGAAGCGCATCCACTGATTATGAGTTCGCGTCAGAAGAGTATGCAGTTGAATTCTTTGCCTTGAATAAAGCCGAAAACCCTTCCGCCAAAATCGAGATTCGGTGATGATTCTACTCCGTGTAGCGGCGGACCAATGCTTGCAATCGAGACAATGAAGAACTGGTGGTAGGCGACATGGTAAGCTTGCAGGTTGTGGGCGGTCTCTGGTGATCTGCACAGCCGTGCCATTAGGCCGACCGCTATGACTGACCTGATCCTTTCAATGAACTGGAAATTGCTCACGCCCGTACGCGTGAACTAACAGGCTGTTGATTTATTGAGCCGCACCGCGTTAAGCACGTGAGCGAGAGTCATTGGGCCTGATCACGTAGCGGCGTCTCTCCGAGACGCTGTCATTTGCGAGTCTCAGAGAGACTCGCCTACGTGAGGTTCTACCCGATCATTCCTGCCGACCTGCGTTAGCGGCGGTTGATTCGACGCCAACCGGGGCTAACGCCCAACGGCTAATGATTGTCATTCGGTATGCGACTAAATCTACAGCCTGCTAATGCTCAAGCCGTTGTTCTAGGACTGTGTTGACGAAGCAGCATCAATTGGCAGCGACGAAGGACGCGACGCCTATCACGTATAGCGAAACTGGCAAAAAGAAAACTCAGATGCCCCACCGATTCAGTGATTCAACTGGATTTTCGATGCCCAACCAGGGGCATGCAACGAGGCCCTCGGCTCTGCAACGCAAATTGAGATAGACGACGCCATTCCAGGCGTGGCAACCCTGGCCGAATACTTCGACATGTATACGTTGGGTACCGACGACAATTTATGTCGGTCTCAGCCAATGGTTGGACGGGATTTCGACGTGGCATTTTGCCTAGTTTTCCAAAAAGGTACCTGACACCTTTTTACGATCCGATCAGGTCATCGGTGAGTTCGAGAGTGTCGCCTAGGTCTTCTTGCAAGCCTTGAAGTTGCTCGAAGAGGTGTTTGACGATCGGTTGCATGGCGGGGTTCGTGGCCAGGTTGGTTTGCTCGCCGGGATCGTTCCGCATGTCAAACAGTTCCACCGTTTTGGCTTTGGGGAACACGATGAGTTTGTGCTCGGGGGTGCGAATGCTGCGTTGTAGGTTGAGGTAGGCGCCGTAGATTGCTGGGTATGGAGTGACGCCTCCGTCCATCAAGGGAAGCACGCTGTGGAAATCGACATGTTCGGGTTTCTCAACCTTTGCCAGTTCTAACGTCGTTGGCATCACGTCTTGCAGGTAGATCGGTTCTTCAACTCGACCGCCCGCTTTGACTCCGGGGCCTTTGACAAGGAACGGCACTCGGACACTGTGGTCATAGGGGTTTTGCTTTCCAAGAAGACCATGTTGGCCAACGGCGAGGCCGTGGTCGGCGGTGAAGAAGATCCACGTGTTGTCGGCTTTGCCGGACGCCTCAACCGAATCAAGAATGCGGCCGATCATTGCGTCCATGTGAGTTAGCAACGCGTAGTATTCGCGACGGTGAACCCGAACGGCGTACTCGGTTCGTGGAAACGGTGCTAGACGCTCATCACGAAGGTTGCGTCCACATCCAATCTCTTCCGCACAAGGATGCAGAGGTTGGTAGTTCGCAGGTACCAGGATGTTTTCCGTAGGGTACTTGTCGAGGTATTCCTGTGGGGCTTGGCGAGGATCGTGGGTGGCGTTGAAGGCCAAGTACATGAACGTGGGTTGATCGTGCTTGGCCGCGTCGGCGAAGAAGTCATCGGAGTGATTGGCGATGACCTCGCTCCAGTGCGTGCCGCCTTCCCAAAAACCGCCCCATTTGGGATCGGAAGGCGACCACGGATCAGGTTGTCCCTCGATGGGCCGGTTGTAGCCCTCAGGGAAATCTTTGGGCATACCGGGGCGGGTGTCTCGAACCACGTCGAATGAATTTTCAGCGCTGGCCCGGCAATGCCACTTGCCGGTCATGTAGGTGCGGTAGCCGGCGGCCTTCATTATCTCGCCCCACCAGCGGCCTTCCTGGCGTTCCCTTTCTGATTGGTTGTAAATTTCCTGCGCCTGCCAAACAAAGCGTCCCGAGTTCAGCATCGTCCGGCTGGCCAGACAAACGGCACCGCTCCACGAGCCCATGTTGTAGGCGTGATTGAACGACGTGCCTTCGCGAGCGAGCCGATCGAGGTTGGGGGTTTCAACCTCCTTGTTGCCAAGTTCCGCGATGGAATCAAAGCAAAGATCATCTGCGAAGATGAAGATGATATTGGGGCGTTCGTCCGCGAAGGATTGGGATGCGGAGAGGTTCAGGAAGAATGTGCCTAGGGCAAGGCACACCGCAATCGTAAAGCGATGCATGAGCGAAAAAGCTAGGTGGGAGGTGGGGGAAAGAAGCCTCCCAGTCTAGCTCAATGAACTGCTTTGGGTGAAGTCAATCGAGTTCAGCTGGCACCCAGTTCGACATCGATCTTGGCATCTCGTGCTGCATCGCGAAGTTTGCTCAGTGCACGAGCTTCCAACTGACGAACGCGTTCCTTGGTCACGCCCATTTCTTCGCCGACCTCTTTCAAGGTCAACGGTTCCACGCCGCGTTGTAGACCAAAGCGAGCTGTGATGATCTTTTGTTCGCGTTCATCCAGTCGATCCAAGATGCGAGCCAACTCACGTTGACGTTGCAATTGAACCGTCTCTTCCAAATACGGGTCCAAACGTTCGTCTTGATGTGCGACGAACATCTCGTCCGGCGTCGCTCGGAAACGATCGCGATGTTTGAACTCGTTCGGAATGGTCCGAGCGAAGTTTTTCATGATCGCCCAAGAGGCATAGGTACTGAACTTATTGCCACGCGAGTAATCAAATTTCTCGACCGCACGGATCAAGGACATGTTGCCGTCGCTGATCAGCGAGAAGAAATCCTCCGCCGATGCAACGTGGCGTTTCGCGATGGAAACAACCAAACGCAAGTTTGCCTGTACGATCTTGTTCTTCACTTTGACCGCTTCTTCGTACAGTGATTGGATTTGGTCCATCACTGCGGTGTCCATGCGGTCGGCGTCTGTCAACGACTGACGCAGTTTGTTTGCACGGTGTTTCAAGTAGTTCATTTTGCGGAAGAGGTGACCCTCTTGTTCCCGCGTTAGCAAAGGCACGTCGTACAACGCAGCCAAGTAGCTTGGCAATTCCGAAGGTGCGCGTACTTTGCGAGCCGTCTCGGAAACGGGCATCTCAGCCAAGTACTCGTTTTCGCGAGAGGCGTCTTCGAAGTCTTCGTTGTAGATGTACTCGAGAGGCATCTCGAGCAAATGCTGCATTCGAACTTCGTTCAAAATCCGCTGGATGCTGGTTCGAGTTCGTTTGAATCGTTTGCACAGTTGCGGGATGGTCGCACCGTGCAATTGCAATTGGTGAATGACTCGCTTGTCTTCGTCGCTGAGCGTTTCCCGGTGATGAGGGAAGATTGCCAGTTGGCGATTTTTAGCGTCGAAATTCTTCAGCGTGTAGCGAACCGTTTCAGGTGAACGATGCATGATCGTCGCGATTTGCTGGATCACTTCGGCGAAGGTGGCGCCGCCTTCGACCAATTGCCTAGCACGTTCGACCATCTCGGTCTTTTCATTGTCGGTCAGTTGGCTGAAGCGTTCGCCACGGCGGACTTTGTCGCGGTTGTTTGCGATGAATCGATCGACGCTGCTGTTGAGGAATCCAACGCGTTTGCGTTTGCCAAAGAGGAATTTGCGGCTGACCAAACCTGCATCGCGCCAGCGGCTGATTGTCTTGGTTGAAACGTGAAAATTGCGGCTGAGATCGGCCACGGTATGAACGTGTTCGCCGGCCTCGTTGGCGCCGATGTCGGCCGAGTCGGAGAGGTCTTCGATTAGCAAACGCAGGTCGTGAACCAAATCAGCCGACGCGATTGTTTGTCGCAACGATGATTCGGGGCGGTAATTGGTGATACGGAACGTGACGTAGTCCATCGAGTAATCGCGATCGGGCTGAATTTCCGACAGCAATTTCTCGGCCAACAACGACTGTTCGATCTTCTTGGCTCGAGGGCTAAAGCGAGACAGTTGATCGCGAAGTTCTTTGACAGCAATGTTTCGGTAAGACGTATGCATAATCTAGGTTTCCCATGCCAGATTGCCCGTGCCGTTGTCCTTGCGACCCCGGCGGGTCGTCAGCACGTCAATCCAATTTGCCCGGAGGTCGCCTTATCCATAAGACGATCGGTTAGATCGAGCGGAGAGACTTTGTCTTTGAAACCACCAAAAAGGGGGTTCTCAAAAACCATCCAATTTCTCACCACCGTCTCTTCCGGCGCGACTCCGTGCCGCGCCAGTTGAAGAAAACCGAGCAACAGAGCACTGAATTTCGGCAGACTTCGTGGGCTGTACTGATTAGAGCGTGTGATCTCATCGAGAGTTCGCTGAGACCACCGTTGATAGCGAAAAAGACGAGTTTTTTCGTCTCCGACACGTCGCCAAGTTTCCCTCGTTGACCCAGTGTCAAACCGAAAGTGAACCTGTCGAAATGCGCGGCTACCTTGCCCAAATCAGGACGGAGGGTCACTAGTGAAAGTTTCAGGCCAAACGACGCTCCCAAAGTCGAAAATCGCATTTGACTTTGCAAGTGTCCCGCAAAACGCTTGGTTTTCGGTCGCACAAAATTTTTGGGCGTGCGGCAAGTGTCCTTGTCGCTGCCAAAAAAGTGCAAAGTTTACAATCAGTTTGAAACTTTGGCGGTCTCACAATGAGAAAGCCGGCAAGAAGAGCGAGATCGGATCAACCGCGAGAACCGGTCGAGCCGATTGAACAGATTGAGACCGCTGCTGCGATGCGGTCGCGCGATTTTCGACTCTGCCGCCAATCCGCTGAATAGATCATGACGAATTCGACTTCTAAACATGTCACTCCGAATTCTTCGCCCGCATCACGCCGTGCGTTCCTGGGACGGTTGGTCGCAATCGGCGGCATGGCTGGGACATTGGGAACGAGCAAGATAGCCGCTGCGGCAGGTTCATCGACGACGAACGATGTGATTCTCCGCCCGCGTTTGGATCTTGGGCTCTACCGCGTTCGAATGGAAATGGACGTTAAAGGCAATGTCAATCTGACTAAGGATCCATTGCTCGCCCTGACTGCGAAACCGAGCACCAAGCAACAATTGCCAATCACGGCCAAAGTGGCATTGGACTACGAGGAGCGTTATCTGCGGCCAAAGAACGCCGATATGGAATCGCCCATCATCGCGGCCGAACGGCATTACCACTCGGCTCAGGGAGTGAGCCGATTGAGCCGGATGGATCAGACCACCGAATTGCGTGACAACTTGGGACTGGTGGTGGCTCGTCGTGACACACTGCCAGAGGCGATTTATGCCTCTGACGACTATTTGAATCACGACGAGCTGGATCTGCTGCGGACTCCCATCGCCAGCGTTGCTCTCGACCGACTTCTGCCAACTCAAACGCTGTCGATTGGTGAAAAGGTCGCCTTGGATTCGAATGATTTGGCGTCAGTGTTCAACCTGAGTGGCGTGGTCAAAAGCGATGTCGAAATCAGCTTGGTTTCCAACGATGCCAGCAATGCGAAGTTGCAGTTTCAGGGAAAGATGGATGGTTCGGTCAGCGGCGTTCCGACGCAATTGCGAGTGCTGGGGAAATTGACGTTCCAGCATTCCTCTCGCACGGTCACTTGGGCGGCGGTTGCCATCCACGAAACTCGCGAAATCGGAATGGCTGAACCTGGTTTTGACGTCACCGCGACGATTCGAATGATTCGTAAACCGCTTGAAAAACCCCAGGTCTTGCCGAGTTCGGCAGTCGCGATTGATTTTGATTCGCCGCCACCGTCGGACCGAATGCTGATGACTGTGGATTGTGAAAAGATCGGCGTATCAGCGCTCTTGGATCGTCGTTGGCGAATCATGCAGGATGGTGCTGGACAGGCGATTTTGCGAATGATCGAGAACGAGCAAAGCATTGCACAGTGCAATTTGCGAGCTTTGCCGCGTCTACCGGAAGGCAACCAGCTGACACTGGAAGCATTTGAAGCAGACGTTCAGCGAACTTTGGACAAGCAGCTCGACCAATTGGTGCGATCCGAAGAGCAGCTGTCCGATTCCGGGCTGCGAGTTTTGCACATCACTGCGACGGGCGAAGTGGAGGGGATTCCGATCCAGTGGATCATGATGCACTTCAGCGACGATTCGGGACGCCGCGTCCAAGCCACCCTGACGATGGAAGGCGAGAGCGTGAATGATTTGAACGGTTCGGACGTCCAGTTGGCGGCATCATTGCAGTGGGCTGGGCCAGCGGTCACCGCAGGCGAGGAAAACGACCTCGATCCAGCAGAAAAATCCGGCTTGGACGGCACGGAAACAGCTTCCTCGGCCGGCCAGCAATTAAGATTGGACGCAGCTGACTTGGTGGATCCGAGCAAAAATCGCCCGGAGCACGTAATCTCAGCCAGTGACCTTCCCACGACCAAGCGTTAACGACGGCTTTTCATGTCAATCATCGCCACACGAACTCGATCTTTGGACGCCTCTTCGGCCGGCTTGCCGCCGAGGTGGGGCTGGACCGGCGTGATGGCGCGATGGAGCCAAAAATCGGTCGTTGCTGTCGCGATATGCATCTCGGCGAGCACCATTTGTGGTTTCGCACACGCACAAGAGGCTGCTCCGTCGACCAAGGTGCAAACGGAGTTCGCGCCGGGAGTGGTGACGGCGATTCCGCCGGCTCCGGATCCGAAGGAAACCTTCGACGGTCCGTTGACCCTGAAATCGATCATCAACAGCCATCCGGAGATCGCTTGGCAGAGCGACAATCATCCCAATGGCGAGCCTCATTTCGAGCCGCGTTCTCGAACGCTGGAAGAAATGGCGAAACAAGTGATTTTGCGTCGCGAAATCTTTTGTTTCGAATTTTCGTTCAAACCACTCCGCCAAATGTACCTCGATGTGCCTCGTCCAGACGGCCGAATGCAACGCAAACTGGTGCATTACATGGTCTATCGCGTTCGTTACCGTGGCGGCGATTTGCGTCCCGCCGTCGATGACCCGGACAATCCGATCTACCAACGAATCGAATCGGTCAGCTACAGCTCTCGCCGATTCTTCCCGATGTTGGTGCTGAGGGATCACGAAAGCGATCGCAGTTATGTCGATCAAATTTTGCCGGTCGCCCGTGATCGAATCGCAATTCGCGAGCAAATCACCGCTCCGTTGCACAATTCGGTCGACATCAGCACGGTCAAGATTCCACGGACCTCTGATGAGAGCGCACCTGGCGTTTGGGGGGTGGCGACTTGGGTGGATGTGGAACCTGGTTTGGATTTCTTCTCAATCGACGTGTTCGGTTTGACGAATGCATTCGAACAGGACGGGGAAGGCGAAGACGCACCCTATCGCCGCAAAGCATTGACGTTGAACTTCTACCGCCCCGGCGACAGAATGAACCAAACGGAAGACCGTGTTCGCTTTGGCGTACCCGCGTATTCGGATCCGGAAGAGCAAAAGTACATGCTGGATCAATATGGGCTGGAACAACGACTTGATTACACGTGGACGTTCCGCTAATCTCTCGACCTCTCAAAAATCTACAACCATTTTTCACTGATCAAAACGCAGAACTTCGATGGCACACAAAAAGGGTCAGGGCAGCAGCCGCAACGGTCGTGACAGCAACGCGCAACGTCGTGGTGTCAAGAAATTCGGCGGTGAAGCTGTAATCGCCGGCAACATCTTGGTCCGTCAGGTTGGAACGAAGTTCCATCCCGGTGCTGGTGTTGGAATGGGCAACGACTACACCTTGTTCGCATTGGTCGACGGCAAAGTCCGTTTTGACCGCGAAGGTCGTCGCGTCAACATTGACGTTGCCTGAATAAAAACCGGCTGATTCTTCTTCCTTGAGCACGTTTGATGTTGCGGGTCTGAATCCGCCACAAGCCAAAGCGGTGCAGACATTGTCTGGCCCGCTTCTGGTGCTCGCCGGTGCTGGCACGGGAAAAACCCGCGTCGTGACGTTTCGCATTGCGAACCTGATCAAGCACGGCGTGAAGCCTGATCGTATTTTGGCGGTGACGTTCACCAACAAAGCGGCTGGTGAAATGCAGGATCGCGTCGGCGAACTGCTGGGCTACAAAAATCAAAAGCGGAAACGTGGCCAAAAGGCCCCGCCAAAGCCCACGATCAGCACGTTTCACGCTCAGTGCGTGAGGATCCTCCGCGAGCATGCGCCCGCGATTGGTTTTCCCGCGACCTTCGCAATTTACGACCGCAGTGACCAAGAGTCGCTGGCGCGTGCGATTCTGCGTGAGCTTCGTTTGCCGAACACGGCATTGAAACCCGGTGACATGCTTTCAATCATCAGCGGTTGGAAGAGCGCTTCGGTGTTTCCAGAACAAGCGATGAGCATCGCCAGCACCGACAAAGAGCATTTTGCCGCGTCGGGTTACCGCCGATATCAAAATGGATTGCGTGCTCGCGGGGCGATGGATTTTGATGACTTGCTGCTGCACACCGAGACGTTGTTCGCTGAGCACACGGACATTCGCGACCGCGAAGCGGGCAAGTACGACCATGTGTTGGTTGACGAATATCAAGACACCAACGGCAGCCAGTACCGGATCACCAAACACCTGACGGAGGTGCATCGGAACCTTTGTGTCGTCGGCGACGATGACCAGTCGATCTATGCATGGCGTGGTGCGGACGTGTCGCACATTCTCAGCTTCAGCAAGGATTGGCCGGATGCGGAAGTGGTTTGGTTGGAAGACAACTATCGCAGCACCGGTGCGATCTTGGAGATGGCCAATACGTTGATTGATTTCAACACAGTCCGTCACGACAAAGTGCTCAAGCCGTTTCGCCCATCAGGCAAGCGTCCTCGGATTGTGCAGCACAAAGATGAACAAGCTGAGGCCGAAACGGTCGTTCGTGAAATCAAACACCTGATAGAAAACGAACACATCCAGCCCAAGGATATCGCCATCCTATTTCGCACCAACGAACAGCCTCGTTTGTTCGAGACGGAATTGCGAAAGCATGATGTGCCGTATGTGATGTTGGGTAGCCAGTCATTTTTTGACCGGCGTGAAGTCCGTGACATTGTCGCGTATTTGAAGTGGATCAATCAGCCCGACGATGAGATCTCGTTGCTTCGTGTGATCAACACGCCCGCTCGAGGACTGAGTAACAAGTCCGTGCGGATGCTTGTTGATCGCGCCGTGTCGAAGGGGATCCCCGTTTGGCAGGTCATGAACGATCCCGAATCCGTCGCGGACCTGACCCCTGCCGCTCTTCGGGGAATTGATCAGCTGAAGCAATTGCTGGGCGATGTGCAGCAACGGTTGGCAAACGAAACGATGCGAGAAGGTTTGGAAACGCTGTTGCAGCGGACCGCCTACGCGGATGAGATCGCTCGGCTGTATGACCAGCCTGATGAGCGCGAATCGCGAATGGCATCGATTGGCGAAGTTGCCAACGCGGTCGCCGCATACGAGGATAAGAATGAAGAGCCGGATCTGTCGGGGTTCTTGTCCGACATTGCGCTGGCCGGTCGAGAAATGGGCAGCGAAAAAGATAAGTTGGCGATGAAGAACGCGGTGTGGTTGTTGACCATGCACGCAGCCAAAGGATTGGAGTTCCCGGTCGTTTACATGGTCGGGATGGAAGATGGCATCTTGCCGCACAGTCGAACGTTGAAAGGTGGGATGGACGAAGACATCGCCGAAGAGCGGCGTTTGTGTTACGTCGGCATCACCCGTGCTCAGGACCAATTGACGATGTCGCTGGCGTTGACGCGTCGCAAATGGGGCAAGCCTCGCCCAACCAAGCCGAGCATGTTCCTGTACGAGATCACCGGACAGGCCGATAATCCGAACAAGTATCGCAAGCGGAAGCAGGGCGCATCACGTTCTTAAGGCGTGGCGTACAGGACGTTTCGTCAGCGATCGCTTGTTCTTCAGAAGTTCGTTCGGCCCTTACCCTCGCGTACGCCTAACCGGCGTCGCTCGACCTCGTATATCGCTGTTGCTCTCCCCAAATTTCGATTCGGGAGAGGTGCGAGATGCGAGGAAACGCTAGCAAGCGATATCAATAAACGCGTGATCTCTTTGGCGAAGGCGATCAATCACGGAAGGGATGCCAAGGTTCTTCGCCGTCTTTGGGTTGCAGGAATTTCGCGTCGACGTCTTTGTACCAACGATGCAGTCGGTCTCTCATCGCCGCCACTCGCTCGGCATTTTGATCGGCGACATCGTTGAGTTCGCCAATGTCTTCTTGCAAGTTGTAAAGATGCACTCGGCCGTCTTCGTAGCGTTCAATCAGCTTCCAGTCGCCTTCGCGAATGGCACCGCCGGGAAAGCCGCCTTGGTTGCTGTAGTGAGGATAGTGCCAGTAAAGTGATTCGCGATCGATTGCTTGTTCGCCGCGGAGCAATGGTTTCAGCGATGCGCCGTCAACGATCTTTTCCGCTGGTGGCGATTGGCCACAAAGATCCAAAATGGTCGGATAGAAATCGATGCTGCAAACTGGTTCTTTGCACGTTGTGCCAGGTTGAGTGACACCCGGAGCGCGGATCATGAACGCCTCGCGGATTCCACCTTCGTAGACCCAACCCTTGCCACCTCGCAGCGGTAAGTTTGATGTTGGCCAGCCTTCAGATGTGCTCAGCCCACCGTTGTCTGAGGTCAGGATCACGATGGTTTCTTCGGCGAGTCCAAGGTCATCGATTTGCTTGAGAACACGCCCCACCGCCTGGTCCATGGCTTCGACCATCGCCGCATAGGTTGCATGGCTTTGCAGGTGACGCACCGGACGTCCTTCCCACTCTGCTTTTCCCCAGAGTTTTTCCTCTTTGCCGAATGCCTCTTTGTCGGTGAGACCGAGTCGCTCTGCTTTGGCTTTGTATTTTTTTACCAATTCAGGCGGTGCCATCAGTGGCGTGTGAACGCTGTAGAACGAAAGGTAGGTGAGGAATGGTTCGTCTTTGTGTCGTTCGATGAACTTCGATGCTTCTTTGGCCAATCGATCGGGAAGGTGTTCGCCCACCGTGTTGTCTTCGAGTCGTGGGTTCTCAAATGGTGAGAAGTACCTTTTGCCGCTGTAGGGTCCGCCCGCGTTGTGACCACCTTGGTTAACGTCAAAGCCTTGATGTTCGGGCCAATACTCTTCTGATGGTCCGAGGTGCCATTTGCCGGCGAAGAAGGTGGCGTAGCCGGATGACTTGAGCGATTCAGCCAGCGTTGTTTCTTCCAGTGGCATCCGGTTGTTCAGCGGTGCGGGGCGGAATTTGCCTGGGCGGGTGCCGGTGAAGAAATTAGTCGCGTCGACGCGTGTCGGATACTTGCCCGTGAGGATGCTGTATCGGGTGGGGCTGCAGACCGGGTTGGCGGCATAGCCGTCTGTGAATCGCATGCCCGATTTCGACAATCGGTCGATGTTGGGAGTCTCATAAAACGTATCCGGGTTTTTCGCACCAATGTCCATGTAGCCAAGGTCGTCGACCAAGAAGAAGACCACGTTTGGCGGCGACTTTTCATCTCCACTCGCAAGCGAAGATGTTGCGACTGCCAAGAGCGGCAGCAGTGCCATGGAAAGGAATGAGCGGATCAACATGTCACAGAGTTCCGGTTGTGTCTGGCAAGAGGCGGGCGTCGTGGATTTTAGTCGCTATGGGAGTGACCGTGCTGATCGTCAAGTGAATCCAAGGCCAATTCGACCATCCGGCGAGAGTATCCCGTCAGTTTCGCGTGTCCGGGACACCAGCCTTCTAAGAAGCGAACAAAGTCAGCCCAAGCGACCGGGTACAGTTTACGCCATGAAATTTCCAATGACGTGAATTCGGCTTGCTCGATGCCGCGAGTTGACATTGCGTCGCGCAGTGCTTCGAAGTAGGTCGCGAGATAACGAGACTCATTGCGTTGGCATTCCGACTCGCTGACGCAGCTGCTCAGGAAATAGGCGACGTCTTTCATGCCGCAACCTCGGCCGACGTATTGAAAATCCACCATGGCGGGCGGCTGGTTTGGTTTGGTCGCGAAACACATGTTCGTGACTTTTGCATCGCCATGAACCAGCGTTTGGAACTCGCTCTGATTCAATCGGTTGTCCAATTTATTCGCGGCATCTTTGAGTTCTCCCGCCGGCATCGCATCGAATTCATCGGGGCGAGTCGACAGGTGCCAGTAAGTGCCAATGGGCCAAAGGTCTTTCCATTGATCGGCTTGTTCGACCGTGTGCAAGAAGCTCGCGTGAAAATTCGCGAGCCATCGAAGTCCTTGGTCGACGCCAGTTGCATCGAGACCTTGGTGCCGGACCGGATATCCCGCCTGATCGAGGTCTTCCAGGACCATGATCTGTCCCGACGGAAAGTCGGCTTGGCCGAGGCACTTCGCGACTCGGCAGGAACCATCACATCGGTGGGCGTGATGAGAATAGAAAGCCGATTCCACTTCGTAAGATCGAAGTTTGCGATGATGAGATTGGGATGTGTTCCATCCGCGAGGGTGACCGCCACCCTGCTCTTCCAAAGCGGGCGGCGAGATTTGTTTCACAATGACGCTGGTGAACTTCATCGCGTCAGTCGACGACGCCAGATTCGGCCAATGAGGTTGGTTCAGTCGGACTCGTAGGATCTGTCCGTAACCACTCCAGAGTGTTTGGACATGGTGGACCTCTTCAATCGAAGTGGCTCCGGAGATGTCTTGCAGCCAATCGGCCGATTCGGGCGTCAGTGTCAAAGTTGATCCAGAATGGTGGTCGCTGTTGTGCGACCTCGGTGAGTTCGGCTGATGTTCACAAAGTCAATCTTGCCATCTTTGCCGATCACAATGGTGGTTGGGTAGGCGGTTTCATGAGGCGCATCCCAGCGAAGTCCGTAGTCGCTCACGAGTTGGTAATCTGGATCCAGCAGCATTGTGAATGGGGCGGGGAGTTTGGTGTCCTCGAGGAAGTCCTTGGACTTCGCTTTGAGTTCCGACGCAGGACCGGGGTAGACCAACAGGACCTCCGCGTTGCGTGCCTGGAAGTAGTGAGCGTGGCGGACTAGGTCAGCGACTTGGCCAGCGCATGCGGGGCACTGGCTACCGGGAAAGCCTCGGAGGATTGCGATGACCACGGGGCCTTCGCCGGTGATTTCGCTCAGGCGGACTGTGCCGGAACGCTGTCCCGCAGCCACCTCCAATTCAAAGTCTTTGGCCATGCGGCCCACCTCGGGTTCGGATCGAACAATTTTGAGTGTCGATTCGACGGCGGTTGCGGTACCACTACAGAAATCGCTGCTTATCGCAGCCACAGCCAGCGTTATCGCCAGCAGATTGGTCTTGGAAGTCATCGTGTCGTCTCATTTTGGGGCAGAAAGATCAACGCACTTATGCACACCTGATTAGTGTGTTCAAAATGAGCATCGGTTCTCCGCAGTGCAACGCTTGAGGGCCAATCGTCAATCCTGAGCGGGGTCGCTAGATTGGTCGCATGAAATCCGCGACACCCGACGATCTTCCCCGAACCGGAGTGGAGCCTGATCTTTCCCGATCGGCGTCTGAATGCTTCGAATCCTTGTGGAACGGAGCGATTGGGATGCGTTCTCTGCCGCTGACGATCGCTGGAGCACGGGTATTGGATGCCGGTGTGACGTGCAGTGGCTCGCTGGAAGCGGGGCTTGGGTTAGCCAGGCTTTGTTTGGGTGATTTGGCGAATGTTCGGTATGTGCCGGCGACCGCCGATGATTTGGTTGGCTTGTCCGTCACGATCCAAACCGATCATCCGGTTCTGTCGTGTCTGGGTGGTCAATATGCCGGTTGGCCGGTTTCGGTCGCGGATTACTTTGCGATGGCGAGTGGGCCGATGCGGTGCTTGCGTGGCAAAGAAGCCATGCTCGAGCAACTGCATCTGTCGCGTCAGGCGACTGATGATGATTTCGCGGTCGGAGTTTTGGAATCTGACACGTTGCCCGGTGAGGACGTCATTGAAGCGATGGCGGACGAGTGCGGCGTCGATCCCAGTCGCCTGTGTTTAGCAGTTGCCCCGAGCACGAGCATCGCCGGCAGCGCTCAAGTTGTTTCGCGAAGCGTCGAGACCGCCCTGCATAAGCTGCACGCACTGGAGTTCGACGTGACCCGCGTGGTGTCCGCTCACGGCGACGCACCACTGCCTCCTCCCGCGAAAAAAGGCGATACGATTGGTGGGATTGGACGAACCAACGACGCAATGCTTTACGGTGCTCGAGTAACGCTTTGGGTCGATGCGGAAGATGACGCGATTGATAGCGTCGCGTCAAAGGTGCCGAGTCAATCCTCGGATGATCATGGACGACCATTCGCCGAAATCTTCAAGCAGTACGAATACGATTTTTATCAAGTGGACCCAATGCTGTTCAGTCCCGCGGTCGTAACGATCCACTCGTTGCAATCGGGAAGAACGTGGCGTCATGGCCAAATCAGCATCGACGTCATGCGAAAATCGTTTGGGTTATGAGTCACGCAAGTGTGTTGGTGCTGGGCGGACGAGATGCGTTGGTTGGGGCATCTCGTTCACAACCGCTCGGCAGAGCCGCGACGCTGGGATGGCATTTGTCCGAGTTGCAAGCTGCGGCTTCGCGAAGGTCGGTGCAAATTCACTTTGCTGATTACGAATCATTGCGAAGTCAAATCGGTCTCGGTGATGATTCGGAACCGTCGCGTTCGACGGTGTGGTGTCAGCGGCACGATGGATCGGATTCCCGCGAGCGATCTTTGGACGAATTCAGTGCCGTTCTGACGCGAACCATGCCGGCGGGTTCGTTGGAGCAAATCACGTTTCGGCTGGCGGTGTTGCATGATTTTGTTCGAAACCAGAACCGCTTGAAGACGACCGCAGTCGTCAATCCACCGGCCGCGTTGGAGCTCGCCATCGACAAGTTCGCAACCCTGGCTCGAGTGAAGTCGCTCGGCATTGCGACACCTGCAACACAAGTCGTGCAATCACGCGCCGCGGCAATGGTTGCTTTCGAAGAACTGGGGGGCGACGTCGTGGTCAAACCAATCTTTGGCGGCGAAGGTCGCGGCGTTATGCGAGTTTGCGACACGGAGCTCGCTTGGACCACGTTCTCGACTCTCACGCAAATGAACGCGGTTTGTTACGTTCAACGATTCGTGCCTCCCGGCGGGGTCGACTTGCGAGTTCTCGTCGTCGGCCAGCATGCTCATGCAATCCGTCGTCGCAGCGAATCCGACTTTCGCACCAACGTCCGAGGCGGCGGTCAAAGTGAGCTGGTTCCGATGCAAGCCAGTTGGGAGCAATCGGCCCGGAGCGTATGCGAGGACTTTGGGTTGAAGTTCGCCGCGGTCGATTGGCTGGAAACGGAGTCGGGCGAATTGCAATTGATTGAGGTCAACGGAATTCCCGGTTGGAAGGGAGCCCAGCGAGTCGTGCAAGAATCGATCGCGGATCAAATTCTCGAAGTTTTGGTGAGTGAAAATGAGTGATGGTCCATGCGGTCGAGAGTCGTCTCAGGTCCTCGCCGAAACCGCGGGCTCATCAGGCAATGTTGCGTCGCGACTGACCGCGATCGCGAAAATATTGCCGGGGGCGATCGCCATCGCGGAACCCTCTGGACCAGCCAAGCGTGATGGATCGGATCGCGATTATGCGCTGACGACTTTCAAAACGTTGGATGAGCGAAGCACTCAAACCGCTCGCGGGTTGTTGGCTTCGGGAATCGAGCCCGGAATGCGTATGGTCAGCTTGGTTCCGTTTGGAGCCCAGTTCATCGAGCTCGTTTTCGCGATGATGAAGGCTGGCGTTGTGGTCGTGCTGATTGATCCCGGGATGGATCGGAAACACCTGGTCGGTTGTTTGCAGGAAGTGAATCCGGATGGCTTTTTGGGGATCCCAAAAGCACAGGCAATCCGAACGATCTTGCGAAGCAAGTTTCCAAATGCGAAACGCAACATCACCGTTGGCAGGCGTTGGTTTTGGGGGGGCAAAACGCTCAGGCAGATTTTGGAGTTGGGCGATCAAAACTCATCGTTGTCACTTCCCGATGTTCAGACGCTCGATGATGCGGCGGTGATCTTCACAACGGGAAGCACTGGGCCGCCCAAAGGCGTCGCTTACACCCATCAAACCTTTCACGCCCAAATCGATCGGATTCGAAGTCGGTATGAGATTCGGCAGGGTTCACGTGATTTGGCGTGTTTTCCATTGTTTGGTTTGTTTGATGCGGTGATGGGAGTGACGACGGTCATCCCAGACATGGATCCGACACGACCCGCCGATGTGGATCCGCAGAAGTTGATCCAAGCGGCTCGACAGTGGGAGGTGGATCAAGCGTTCGGTTCACCGGCACTTTGGAAAACAGTCACACGTTGGTGCGAAGCGAACGCGATTGGCAGACCATTCCCAACCTTGAAGCGAGTTCTTTCAGCAGGGGCTCCCGTTCCGGCGGCGACACTGCAATCGCTTCGTCGATTTGTTCACGAAGAGGCCAAGATCGAGACTCCCTATGGAGCGACCGAGGCACTACCAATTGCGTCCATCGAGTCGCGTGCCGTCATCTCGGAAACTGGGCCTGCTGCATCCAAGGGCAAAGGTGTTTGCGTCGGTTCTCGGTTTGACGGTGTGCAATGGAAGGTGATTGAAATCAATGATGGTCCAATCGCTAGCATCGATCAAACCAAGGAATTGCCCAGAGGCAAAATTGGCGAGTTGATCGTGAGCGGACCAATGGTGACTCGGCGGTACGTCACGCGAGCGGACCAGAACGCTTTGCACAAAGTCCACGATGAGTCAGGCGAGAACGCGGAGCAATTTTGGCATCGAATGGGCGATGTGGGTTACCTCGATGACCAAGATCGTTTCTGGTTCTGCGGTCGAAAGGCGCATCGGGTCGTATCGTCCAAGCGAACGTTTTTCACCATTCCATGCGAGTCTGTTTTCAACGTGGACGAACAAGTCGACAAATGCGCATTGGTTGGTGTTGGAAAGCCGGGTGAGCAGACACCGGTGTTGGTCGTTCAGCCCATCGACCTAACGATTGGTAGCGATGCCACTCGGGCGAAGGAATTGGAAGCACGTCTTCGCGATCGAGCGGCTCGAAATCCACTGACCCAACGGATCGATCGTTTTGTCATTCGCGATCAACCGCTGCCGGTCGACATTCGGCACAACAGCAAAATCTTCCGCGAGAAGTTGGCTGCGGAATTGAATGGCGACACTCAATGAATCTCGGCTGAATGTTTGGATGGATCGTTAGCTTTCCGCCGGTCGAATTGCACGCAAAAGACCCGCGGCTTTGGTCCAGGTTTCCTCGAGTTCGCTTTGGGGTTCGCTGCGAGCGGTAACGCCTCCGCCGACGGGAAAGTGCCACCGGCCATCTCGTTGAGTGACGGTTCGAATCAAAATGTTGAAATCAGCGTTGCCGGAAACGCTGATGTAACCGATCGATCCGCAGTAGGCTCCGCGTGGTTGCCTTTCGAGTCGGGCGATGGTTTTCATCGCTTCGATTTTTGGAGCGCCGGTGATGCTTCCACCTGGGAAGCAAGCTGCCAACAACTCGCTGATGGTGACGTCGGCACGCAAGTCGCCTTTGACGGTCGATACGAGGTGTTGAACACTTTGGTAGCATTCAATCTCGCAAAGTCCGGAGACGCGAACGCTGTCGTCTTTGCAGACGATGGATAGATCGTTTCGCATCAGATCCACGATCATGATGTTTTCAGCTCGGTCCTTTGCGCTACCACCGAGAACCTGAGCCAAGCGTTCGTCTTCGATCTCGTCTCCGGTGCGCGGCACGGTTCCCTTGATCGGCCGCGTGACAACGTGGCGATCGCGTACCTGCAAAAATCCTTCCGGTGAGGAGCTCAGGATTTGCTCGGTGCCAACATCAAAGAAGACGGAGTAAGGTGCCGGATTGGATTGACGTAGGCGACGGTAGAGCTCATTTGCTTCGCACATCGCAGGATGCGAAAGTGTCTGAGCCAGATTGACTTGGAAAGAGTCGCCCGCGCGGATTCGGTCGATGATCTCGGCGACCGCCTCGACGTAGCGTTGTGATTCGAAGTTGCTTCGGACGCCGGCTTCTCTTGTTGGATGGCCTATCGATTCGAGGTTCTCGTTCGGTGGCGGTGCACCGGTGCGAGGTGCTTGGGCGGTTCGGCTCAAGCGTTTCAGCACGTCTTCGCCACGACGGCGTGCTCGTTCGAAATCAGCGTTCAGCGAGCTATCCAGGCCGTTGCTGATCAACGTTGCTTCGCCGGAGGAGTGGTCCACCGCGATGGTCCAGTCGTAGATTCCGATCGCCATTCCAAGTTGAGGTCGACCACCTAAAAAACTCTCCGGCATTCGGGTCGTTGGTTCCAACCACCAAGCCGCTTCATACGGAATCAGTCCCGCCAGCCCGCCGCAAAAGGGAGGCAGTTCGGCAGAGTGGCCGAAGTCCGCGATTCGAGAACACCAGTTGTGGAGTTTGGGCCACGGATCGGGATCTGTGAGGGAGGCGTGGAGCCAGCCGACCGGGTCTGCTGCCAGGAACGAGTATCGCCCTCGGTCGTGTTCGTGGTCGGACGCTGAGTCGAACCAGAGCCGATGTTTCGTTCCCGCAAGCCTTCCGAACAGGTCTTCCAGATCACCGACCCGGCCGAGCGAATGCGTCCACAGAGGGATCTTCTGTTTGTTGATAGCGGAGTGGGCGTTCTTGGCAGTCTGCTGCATCGCGATCAATTCGGATCGAAAATTTGCCCGAGTGATATCGGGCCATTGGTGCAAAAAAAATGCCTCGGCGAGGGTTGGCTCGCCGAGGCACACTGATTGTCATTCGCGGAGCGACTTACGACTCATCGGATTTCGATTGATCGTCGCTGCTGGCGGCAGGCACGGTTTCCTCTTCGGAATCGCTGTCTGCCCAGCCGCGGCTTTCGCCTTCGAAGTTCAGACGTGTGATCTTGCCACTGTCGTCTTTGTGAACATCGATGATGATCGTGTCCTTGCCTTCGAAAGCACCACGCAGCAATTCTTCGCCGAGTGGGTCTTCGATGCGTTGCTCGATCGCACGGCGAAGTGGACGAGCCCCGTAATCGAGGTTGCTGCCTTTCTTGATCAAGAACTCCTTCGCTTCGTCGCTTAAATCGATGGCCAAGCCACGATCGAGCAAACGTTCGCGAACCTTGGACAGTTCGAAGTCGATCACGCCCTTCAGGTCGGTCGTGGTCAAGTGACGGAAGATGATTGTGTCGTCCAAACGGTTCAAGAACTCAGGACGGAAGACGCGTTCAATTTGGTCCATCACACGAGACTTCATCGAGTCGTAGCTCGCATCGCCATCGGGTTTTTGGAAACCGAATGCCGATTCGTTCTTGATCGCTTCCGCACCCGCGTTGGTGGTCATGATCAAGATCGTGTTTCGGAAGTCGACGTTTCGTCCGAACGAATCCGTCAGGCGACCTTCTTCCATGACTTGCAACAACATGTTGAAGACATCGGGGTGAGCCTTTTCGATTTCGTCGAACAGCACGACCGCGTACGGACGCCGGCGAATCTTCTCGGTCAGCTGACCACCTTCTTCGTAACCCACGAATCCGGGAGGGGCACCGATCAGACGGCTAACGTTGTGTTTCTCCATGTACTCGGACATGTCGATGTGCACCAACGCATCCGCGTCACCGAACATGTATTCGGCGAGCGCCTTGGCGAGCAACGTTTTACCGACACCGGTTGGACCGGCGAAGATGAACGAACCGGTAGGACGCTTGGGGTCTTTCAATCCCGAGCGACTTCGGCGAACAGCTTTCGCAACGGCCGTGACGGCTTGGCTTTGGCTGACGACGCGTTTGTGCAGTTCTTCTTCCATCTTCAGCAAACGCAGGGAGTCTTCCGTTGACAATCGAGTCAATGGAATGCCCGTCATTTTGCTGACGACTTCTGCGATGATTTCTTCGTCGACGACGCCATCGGTTTGCTGACTCTTTTCACGCCACTCTTGAGTGATCTGCTCTTTCTTCTTGCGAAGTTTTTCGGCTTGATCACGCAGGTTGGCGGCTTTTTCGAAGTCTTGGTTGGCAACCGCGTCTTCTTTGTCCTTGTTCAGCGTTTCGACTTGCTCGTCGATCTCTTTCAAGTCTGGTGGACGAGTCATGGTGCGAAGACGCACACGAGCACCGGCTTCATCGATCACGTCGATAGCCTTGTCAGGCAGGCAACGCGCAGTGATGTAGCGTTCGCTCATTTCGACGGCCGCAACAACGGCATCGTCGGTGAATTGAACTCGGTGGTGCTCTTCGTAGCGTTCACGCAATCCTTTGAGGATTTCGATTGTTTCCGTCTTGCCGGTTGGCTCGACCATGATCTCTTGGAAACGACGAGCCAGGGCGTTGTCCTTTTCGATGTACTTCCGGTACTCGTCCAGGGTCGTTGCACCGATGCACTGGATTTCGCCCCGAGCCAAAGCTGGCTTCAGAACGTTGGCAGCGTCGATTGCGCCTTCGGCACCACCGGCACCGACCAGGGTGTGAAGTTCATCGATGAAAAGAATCGTGTTCTTGACGCGACGCACTTCGGTCATGACCGCTTTGATGCGTTCTTCGAATTGACCGCGGTACTTGGTACCAGCGACCATCATGGCGAGGTCGAGAACGACAATGCGTTTCTCGGCCAAGATTTCAGGCACTTCGCCGCCGACAACTCGTTGTGCAAAGCCTTCGATGATGGCGGTTTTACCGACACCGGCTTCGCCCAGCAGGACGGGGTTGTTTTTCGTACGACGGCAAAGAATTTGGATGGCGCGTTCGATTTCTCGTTCGCGGCCGATGACTGGATCAAGTTCACCTTTCTTTGCCAGTTCGGTCAGGTCGCGGCCAAAGCTATCCAGGGCAGGAGTTTTGCTCTTGCCGCTCTTGCTGCTTCCGCTGCCGCCACTGCTGCCTTCGCCGTCGCCGCCACGGCCACCGCGTTCGCCAACTTCAGCGCCTTCGAGACCGTGTCCCAACAGGTTGAGGACTTCTTCGCGGACGTCTTCCAGCTTCAGCCCCAAGTTCATCAGAACTTGAGCGGCGACGCCTTCTTGCTCACGCAGCAGACCCAGCAGAATGTGCTCGGTGCCGACGTAGCTGTGATTGAGATTGCGAGCTTCTTCCATCGAATATTCGATGACTTTCTTCGCACGTGGTGTCTGTGGCAATTTGCCAACGGTCACCATTTCAGGCCCGCTTTGCACCAATTTCTCGACTTCGAGGCGAATTTTTCGCAGATCGACCTCGAGATTTTTCAATACGTTGGCAGCAACGCCGCTGCCCTCTTTCACCAAACCCAACAAAATGTGTTCGGTGCCGATGTATTCGTGATTGAATCGTTGAGCCTCTTGGTTAGCCAATTGCATGACTTTCCTGGCTCGGTCAGTAAACCGTTCGTACATATTCTCCGTCCCTTAGACCAGACCGACTGTCAAACTGGCGAATCTTTCGACCCGATGTTTCCCTACGCAAACCGTACGCCACAAGTCACCCACAAGACGAGGGAAGTCACGTTCCGTCGTCTCAAAAACCAATCAATTGCAGGGAAAATCGATTCGCAAATGCAATTCGCGAAAACGAGCTTCGACGCACAACCGGCCGGTTCCCCATACCGTGCTCACTTCATCCTACCGTTTTGTCCCAACAACGGGGATAGGACTTCGTTGGTCATCTTGTACGTTGGGACCGCTTTGATGGTTTCCATTTCGGCTTTGTCGACCTCCGTGCTCGAACTGTGCTGTTGTCGATGACGGATCGTACGATTTGAATCGATCATGCCGGCACCAATTATCCCCTGGAGAATGCACCTGTGACGAGTTTGCTACCGATTGTGAATGAAGGTCTACCCACCGGATTGGTGCCGACATTCGCATCTCGGGTCGCAGGTGGGGCTCTCCGGCGAAATCAGTTGAACCAGTTGCAGATCAACCTCGGCAAACTTTGCAATCAAACATGCACCCACTGTCACGTTGACGCTGG
Organism: Rhodopirellula baltica SH 1; assembly: GCF_000196115.1. Classification (NCBI taxonomy): domain Bacteria; kingdom Pseudomonadati; phylum Planctomycetota; class Planctomycetia; order Pirellulales; family Pirellulaceae; genus Rhodopirellula; species Rhodopirellula baltica. The sequence continues at coordinate 3,585,533 of NC_005027.1, read as the reverse complement.
CCCGACAAAGAAACGTGAAAACATGGACGACCGCACCGCGGATCGTTTGCTGGAATTGGTGGCGGAGTGCTCGTCGATCACGACGGTTGATTTGACCGGCGGCGCACCGGAGATGAATCCCAATTTCCGACGGTTGGCCACCACTTTTCGAGCCGCCGGACTGCGAGTCATTGATCGGTGCAATCTGACCATTCTGAGCGAGCCCGGTTTTGATTGGGTGGCTGAATTTTTGGCTGAGCACGAAATCGATGTCGTCGCCTCGTTGCCTTGCTATTTGGAAGACAACGTTGACGGTCAACGCGGTGGCGGCGTTTTCGGACGCAGCATCGATGGTCTGTTGAAACTGAATGAGCTCGGGTATCGCCGCGGCAGCGCCACGCATCGGCTGGATCTAGTTTACAACCCCACCGGACCGTCGCTTCCGCCGGATCAAGCAAAATTGGAAGCCGACTACCGCCGCGAATTGTCAGCTCGTTACGGGATTGAATTCGGCAGTTTGCTGACGATCACCAACATTCCGATCCGCCGCTACGCTCAATACCTGCAAAAACGCGGTTTGCTGGACGACTATCTGCGGTTGCTGTCGGATAACTTCAATCCAAATGCCACGGATGAAGTGATGTGCCGATCGCTGGTGTCCATCAGCTGGGATGGTCAAATCTACGATTGTGATTTCAACCAGATGATTGGTTTGTCGCAGAAACCTCGGACCGTTTGGTCCATCGGATCGCTGGACGAACTGATCGACCAACCCATCGCTTTGGCCGATCACTGCTACGGCTGCACCGCTGGTGCGGGCAGCGGTTGTGGCGGCGCACTGCTGCGCTGATGCCTTGCTCCTTTTCTACCGTTACAGTTTTCGCCTGATCCGTCCATCTTTTCCCGCAGTACACCGCTCGCTGAAGTACCCCGTTATGTCGTCAATGAATGTCGAAGCCGCTGTCCGTGAACGCTATGCCCAAGCAGCCCATGAACGCGAGGCTGAACTTTGTTGCCCGGTCGACTACGACGCGAAGTACCTGAAAGTCATTCCTCAAGAAGTCATCGATCGCGACTACGGTTGTGGTGATCCATCGAAGTACGTTCGTCCCGGCGAGACCGTTTTGGATCTAGGCAGCGGCGGCGGAAAGATATGTTTCATCGCTTCGCAGGTGGTCGGCGAGGAAGGTCACGTGATCGGTGTCGACATGAACGATGACATGCTGGCTCTGGCTCGCGAGTCGCAACCCAAGGTTGCCGAAGCGATCGGTTACGACAACGTCACGTTTCGCAAAGGCAAGATTCAAGATCTCGCGATCGACCGCGATGAGGTTCAGCAGTATCTGAAGCAACATCCTGTGACCGACGATGCTGGCCTGCGTGCACTGGAGGCGTACTTGGCCGAGCAACGTCGGGAGTCGCCGATGATTGATGATGAAACGATCGATGTCGTGGTCAGCAATTGTGTGTTGAACTTGGTCGATGCGGATGAGAAGGAGTTGTTGTTCGACGAGATTTTTCGCGTCTTGCGACCGGGCGGAAGAGCGGTGATCAGCGACATTGTTTGTGACGAAGATGTTCCCGAAGCGATGCAAGCGGATCCGGAATTATGGAGCGGTTGCATCTCGGGGGCTTACAAGTTGTCAGCGTTTTTGGAAGCGTTCGAAAACGCGGGCTTCGAGGACATTCAAATCGCGGTCCTGCAAACCGAACCTTGGCGAGTCGTCGAAGGCATCGCGTTTCGCTCCATGACCGTGATCGCAACTCGCCCCGATGAAGATGCAATTCAGTCCGGTGCTGGATCGGCGAGCGGTTACCAGCGGGTTTACCGTGGTCCTTTCAAGTACGTGTGTGACGACGCCGGTCGAATGTACACGCGAGGTGAAGTCTGCACCGATGAACTCGCCGAGGCGGCCTCGCGGGAAACCATCGCCGATCATTTCGCGGTCTACTCCAGCGACGAGGATGCACAACGCAAAAGCTTCTCTCTGCCAACGGCAACCGACTGCTGTTCCGGTGACAGTTGCTGTTGATTCCTTCGACTGACTTGGTTGATCTCAGCTCCTCTTCGCTCCGTATCGGTGGGGGTGGTGTTCCACCCTGCGGCGATCGTTGAGTTAGAATGTTCGGACGAACGCAGGAGTGGCGGATGCTGGTGTCGATGACGTGGCAACACCCCTGCGCAGGCGAATCGAACGCAGGCGGAATTGATTGGAATGTCAAAATCGGAGTTGGAATCCAGCGGAAAGACCAAGAGTCGACTTCTGTTGAAGGTCTTGCTGTTCACGCTGGTGCTGAGTGCCATCGTGGTTGGTGGCATCGGTTTGTATCTCTACCAAGCGGAGCAGAGCCGATTGGCTGATTCCGCGGCTTCGTCTGCCGCCATGGCCGAGCGGATGAAACTGCAGGCCGAGCTGATGAAGTATCGGGACAAATCCAAGGTGACTCTGAAGGATCTCGAGTCGAAGGAATTTGTGGCTTGTCTCGATCAAGTGCCAATCGACGAGGAAACTCAAAAGATGCGGCTTCGTGATGTCGTGAAGGCTCGCACCAAAGTCGATCCTCATCTGAAGACGGCATTGCTGGACGTGTTCAATGCCCCGCTTGTTGGCGACCAACCTCCCGTTCGGTATTCGGACCTCGTCGATGAATTCGCGGTTGATATTGATTTGATGCTGGAACGTTTTGTCGCGCGCAATCAGCAAAGTGAAAATGTCGAGCGAGACAAAGCGGCTCTTCGCGAGTGCCTCTTGGACGCATTTCGTTTCGAGCATCCGTCCGAGAAGGTGCTGGAGACGGTGAAGGCGGCGGAGATACTTGGGGATCCGATTGTTCTGTTTGCATTGTTCAAAACGGATACGAACGTTTCCTACGAGAAGAAATGGGAGCGGGTGACAACCGCATCGGATCGCATCGCCGAATCGCCTGAATTGTTCGATCCAATGTTCGTCGCGATGGTGCACGTGGACGCGCTACGGTTCCATGCCGATGACAGAGCCTCAGATGAGTATGATACGGCCGTGCGGCGGTATCTTTCCGCTTGGCCTGCGGCTTGGCAGGAATCATCCAGAAGGAAATCAAGTGTTGGACGCGATCACATTTGTTTGGGTTCAATGTACTTGTCGTTTGGGCTATTGAATTCCGTCGCCCAGATGGATTTGGTCGAGGCATTGGTCTCCGTTAAGCAACCGAAGGTTCAACCGTACATCGTTCATCACATGGTTGGACAAATGTTTCGCGAAGTCGCTTGGGATCATCGCGGTACAAAGTTCGTATCGGATACGGATGCCTCTGCGATGGAGATGTTCGACAAGCTTTCAACCATCGCCTCATCGCACGCGGTCGAAGCTTATTTGCTGCGGCCGGAGTTGGCATTTTTGGCTCGGCAACCATTGAAGCTGCAAATGGGCAATGGGAACACGCCGCTGTCCGTGCAACATTGGTTCAGGCTGGCACTGAGCGGGCACATTGATCATCAATCCGCCTACTCGGACTACAGCTTGGCATTGATGCCTCGGTGGGGCGGAAGCGAAGATTGGCAAAAGAACATTGCAAATAAGTGTCTCGAGACGGAGACAGAAGACGGGGTGGTTGAACTGCGTTCCAACGTATTCATGGATGACTATCTGATGCGTCGCACGCCCGATGTCACGATGGTCGACGATCCGGCGAATCTATCGTGGGCGAAACGTTCCATTGCTGCCTGGGGCAAATTCAATCAGCGCAATCGAACATATGGATTCGGGATACGCGGTGCCGAGCTTGCCCTGCAAATTCTTTGGGAAGCAGGGCAGTTTGAGGATGTCTCTGAGTTGTTAGAAGTTCTTGGTCCCCGCACCGAACAGATCAACTGGGGAACACGCAACATGAACGAGGAGGAAGTGCGTTTCATTTGCAAGATGGCCGACGGCCCCGCTTACCTGTGGTGGATGCCGATTCAACAGCGACTGGTGTTCAATAGCGAAAGGTTGAATGACAAGAATACCTCGGCTCTGCGTTTGAGTTTGGATGCGTTGGGAACCGTTTGGCTTGATGATCAAGAATTCGTCGCGTCACGTTTCCCCGGGCTATCGGACGAGGAAATCGAGTCGAAGCGTGCCTATGCGAAGCAAATTCTGGACAACCGCCGAACGCAGCTGAATCTTTTGGAACGGTACCATCGCGGTGAGATGATTCACTTCACCACCAACGAATTGGCTGCCAGTTTCAATCCAATCGGCAAGCCTGACAGTGTGGAGTTGCGTTCCAGCGAGAAGTGCCATCAGGAAGCCATGCAAATGGCTCGTGAGTTCGAAGGATCGGATGCGAATGACTTGGCCGAAGCCGATGCGGATGACGCATCCCAGGTGCCGCGAAACGAATCTCTTGATGAGATTGCTGATGTCGCAGGCGGTTTTCGGGTGGCGACTGATTGGCTGGATTACACGTTCCTTCTTCGGAATCAAATTCGGTATCCGCTGCCTGCGACCTATGAGGTCACTGTCTCGTTTATAGAAGCACCCAATTCGCCCCACGGGGTGAGTCTGCTTTGTGGTCCCGATGGGTCGGGCGGGCTGATGAACGAGTTACGCGGAACGCAAATTCGCTTTTCACCCGGGGGTGGATTTCTTCTGACCGATGAACTGCCGGAACGATGGGGGAAAACACCCATCTTTCGCCAATGGATCTTGAAGGGGACCAAGAAGCGAACGCGGCGATTACGGCTTGATATTGGCGAAAGTGGCTATCGGATCTTTGTCGATGGGGAACAACTCCACGAGAGACAAACTTCACTCCAGACCAGCGGTCTGTTTCAAGTTGGCTGTGCCAGTTCACGTCGCTTTGATCAAACGCCTGGCATACCACACGTTTTCAATGTCTATGACTTTCGTGTGCAGAAGTTGGAGGAGCCTCCCTTTTCAGATACACCGAGTCACGATTCTGAATTCTTGGATTGGGAAGCCGATTCGGAAGGCTTTCTTTGATCGCGGTCACGCCCATCATCATGCCACCGCTCCAGTCAAAACGAGAATGCGCCACGCGATGATGCTTCGGTGGCGAATCTCGTTGAATCATTGAGCGATCGTCTTGTGGACGTTGGTCGTTCATTCACTCACCTGGGTAAATTGTTTTCCAGTCCTGCTTCATGTCGACGACGGTCCAGCCTTTTTGCTTGGCATCGTCGAGAGCTTTGTCGAGTTGGCCGATATGCGATTCGCGGCCGTACGCCCATTCACGTTCGCCATCGGTGTGATGCACGATCAATCCGAAACTTGGTGAATGGTCAATCGTGGTGTACTGAAGCATTTGCCAGTCGCCGTCGGAGTTGCCCGCAGCGAGAATCGGACGCCTGCCAATGTGAGAATGTATGCCAACTGGCTTGCCTTCTTTGTCGTCAACGAAATCGATCTCTGGCAATCGCACGATCACGGGTTTGCCGTCGCGAACCTCGTAGCGTGACTTGATGCTGCTGCCAACAACTTGCTCCGGTGGAATGCCGTAGGTGGCTTCTGTCCATGGACGCATGAATTCAATCCCACCGCCCGAGACGATGAAGGTCTTGAAACCGTTGGCACGAAGATAGGTCAGCAATTCCAGCATCGGCTGATAGATCATTTCCTTGTACAGTCGTCCGGTCTTGGGGTGTTTCGCGGTCGATATCCAATCGGTGACAATCTGTTCGAACTCGTCGGCGGTCATGCCCGCATGCGTGGCTGCAACGATCTCGATCAGCGATTTCTTTCCGCCAGCCATGACGGCTTTCAGATCGCCTTCCAGGACACCCTTGAACGGTTGTTTGGTCTTCCATTCGGGGTGATCCGGTGCCATCGCTTTGACACGGTCCAGTGCAAAGGCGAGCTGGAAGTAGTAGGGCTGCTCACTCCACAACGTTCCATCGTTGTCAAATGTGGCGATGCGTTCTTCGACAGGGACGAAGTCTGGTGAACCCTCGTCGGTGACCCGCTCGACAAACGCCACAACGGATTGCTTTGCCGCGTTGTCATTCCAGGAAGCAAGCGGATCGCTGGCTACTGCGGTGACAGAAGCGGCCAGCAACATAGCGATAGATGCGGTGAAGGTTGAAAGACGATTGAATTTCATGGGTTTTCATCATGACGAGTTTGAGAGCACGCATCAAAAACGGTGTGGCGAGAATCACTTCTCGCCACGCCCTGTCAAAGGGGATCAGTCCTTCAGTTCATTCAAGTCGATGCCTTTCTTCTTCAGCAGCGATTTGATTCTGTCGATCTTACGGAATCGTTCGATCTGCATTGGACCGGTGTATGTCTCACTTTGAAGTTTACGTGGTGGGTTGGCTTCATCGGTCTTCATCAGATCTGAAGTGTCCTTATTGAAGAGAACCATCATCCACGTTTTCTCGGTGAAGCTGTTCATGAACAGGTCGTAGCGTTCTTGGGGATCCTGCCAAAGATCATAGACCGCTGGGACAGTGGCTGCATACTTTTGTGGTCCTCGCCGTGCCCACTCTGCCGCCGACGCGTCGCCTCCGGCCATGGCGACCAGTGTCGCCACGTTGGTTGAAGACAAGCGTGCTGTCTGGATACCAGTTACGGGTTGTGTCCGTGATCTTCCCGATGTTGTCGTCCAACTCGACCAAGCGATCGGCGTACTTGCTTTTTACGGACAACTTTAGTACTACAGCGCTAGCTGGTATTGTAGAGGGCCGGGCTTTTCGCTGAGAATAGCAGCTGGAGATTTTGTTTGCTGCACGGAGAGCTTGGCATGGATGTCGCTGAACTGGAACAACTCGAAGATCGGTTAAATGCTTACTTGGCTCGCTTTGGCGATTGTTTTCGACGAAGCGACACGAGGGCTCATTTGACGACCTATGTCCGTGGTCAACTTTCCGACCTGGACGCCAAGAGTGTGGAGCCGATTGCGTTGCAAGCCGGTACACCGGTGCGAACCTTGCAGGAATTTATCGCCCAGCATCGGTGGGACGAAGATGGACTTCGCAGGAGGCTGATCCACATCGTCCGTGATGAGCATGTCAACAAGAACACTGTCGCGATCATTGACGAAACCAGCGACGTCAAGAAGGGCGACAAAACGCCTGGCGTGCAACGACAGTGGTGCGGCAAAGTCGGCAAGCAGGAGAACTGTATCGTCACGGTTCATCTGGCTGCGGCGAACGAAGACTTTCACTGCATGGTCGATGGTGAACTGTTCCTCCCCGAGAGCTGGAGTAACGACCGCGAGCGTTGTGCCGCCGCCGGCATTCCCGATGAGATGGTCTATCGCCCCAAGTGGCAGATCGCGTTGGAATTGCTTGATCGCAGTAAGGAGGAGGGGATTGAATATCCTTGGCTAACCGCTGACGAAGGCTACGGCGGTAAACCTGGATTCCTGGAAGCTCTTGCCGACCGCGATCAGAAGTTTGTGCTTGAAGTGCCGCGAACGTTTTCGGTTTGGGAGAAGCATCCCGAAGTGACCGAGCAGCCCTATCGCAAGGGCGGCCGCGGCCGAGGTCGCAAGACACCCCGCGTCAAGAGCGGGGAAAGTTCGCCGCGAAGTGTTGAAACAGTGTTCTGGCACGGCGAAGCGATGAAAGCGAAACGCTGGAAACGCTACCGCGTCAAAGACGGCGAGAAAGGTCCCATCATCTGGGAAGCCAAGCGGGTTCGCGTCACACTCAAAGGCAGCGACGGACTACCGGGGCTGTCTCTGTGGTTGGTGGTCGCGAGAAACGTGCTTGACGGCGAACTGAAATTCTTCGTCAGCAACGCGAGCGAGTTCGCTTCGATGGCGATGCTGCTACAGGTTGCGTTTCAGCGATGGCGAGTGGAACGTTGTTTCGAGGATCAGAAACAAGAGGTCGGCTTAGACTGTTACGAGGGGCGCCGATACTTGGGTCTGAAACGCCACTTGATCATCACGTCGTTGAGCTATCTGTTTCTTTCGCAAACCTGCCAGCAGGAGCGGGAAAAAAAATCCGGAGTGGACAATTCAGCAAATTCGCGACGCGGTCGACGCAATCGTTGTCAGCTGGTCACTCCCTCGTGAGAGTCGTCGCATGTTGCTTGATCAGGTCGCCTCACGGATCAACTACTATCAATCACGCAACGTAGCGGCTCGCATCAGCCATACGCAAACGAAGCTCGACAGATACGCCGAACTCGGCATCGACCCCGAAAGCATCACACGATGCCGATGGCCCAAAACTTAGCGCTGTAGTATTAGATCGTAAACATTTCCGTCGGATGGGGACGGTGGCTCTCGACAGTCGGCTAAGAGATACCCAGCCGACTGACGATTCGTTTGTTCAACAGGAGCAACTCGGCCCAGTTCCGTGTGCCGTGGCTTGTCGTAGGTATCTAAAGAATTTTAAGAACCCATCTGCTTCCACCCTCCTTTAGCAGGAATGTCGCGTGAAGCGGGGGCAGACGGTGGTTGATCGACTTCACGCAACCTGCCTATGAGACGCTACAGTCAACTTGAGGCTATTCATCGAGAGCTGGTAGGTGCGTGGCGTCTTCGCGTTGAATCGATCGCCGATCTTCTTGACCGATGAGTCTTCTGATTGTGAAGCTTGGTAGGTGGCAGCAACCGGCAGTGTTTCAGCGTGCGGGAGCCTGGTAAGGCGAGGATTCTGGCTGTCTTCGCCAGGGGACGACGCGGGATTCGGGTTCGGCGGTGAATGCGAACCATGTTCCATCGGTCGACAGATCAATTCCAAAAATCTGTCGATCGCTTGGTTGGTTGGGCCATATTTTTGGCAAGCCCGAAGCAGCCACGTCAATTGAATGCAGCCGCGACCGTCCCGATTCGATGTCCAACATTGGGAACAGTAAATGGCGACTATCAGATGACCAGCTAAACTCACCGCCGATCTTTGTAGGCGACGCAAGGACTCGAAGCCGACTTGGAGCAGACACGGTGACAACCGCAATTTCATCGTCCGAGTTGTCGCGACGTCGTCCCTTGATCGCAATCAGTTCGCCGTCGGGTGACCAGCTGATGTTCCAGTCGATGTAGCTGTACCGAGTTGCATACGGTCCTTGCAGAATGGGTCTGCTGGAAGACGTGTTCAGGTCCCAGATAAAAAGGTTGCCTCCAATGCTGTAAGTGAGCAGGTTGGGGCGCGGAGACCACTGGATTCCCCAACCGCGAGGATCGAGTATCGTGCGATTGGAGCCATCGGCGGCCATGATTCCAACACCTTGGCCAGCAGCCGAAAATGCAATCTGTTTTCCATCGGGTGAGTACGTCGGCATTGATCCGAATCCCAGATCGACCGGAACACCTCCTGATACTTCGATGCGCATCAGCCGAGCTGTCCGAGTGCTACCCGCGTGCTGATTGTAGGCGATTTGTTTTCCATCGGGGGACCAATCCGGCGACCCGACCCTTGTCATACTTCCCGTCGGCTCGGCCAAGTCTCGCAGTCCCGTTCCGTCGAGTCGAACCACCGAAAGAACCGGCTTGGGATCAGGCGATGACGACACCAGCATCTCTTCGGCTCGTAGTGAAACTTGGTTCCAGGTCGTTGACGTGGTCACATTGCCTTTGACAATGCAAGCGAGTTTGACGCCGCCCAGCGGAACGTTTCCGGTCGAACCTTTTTCCTGATGAATCAATCGCCAGATACCATTGTCTGCCTCAGCAAACAAGAAAAAGATTTCATCCTGTCGCCGAGCGATTCTCAGCTTGCCAGAGGTGGACTCACTAGAACTTCGTCCTGTTAGAGAAGTCCTCGTTCCATCCGGATATTCGAGGTGAATCGATCCCATCAGATGCAATCCGTGATCCTTCGAGAATCCGCTCGACGCCATCAGTTTGGGAGAAAGTGAATCCTCGAGCGAGATCATGAGGGCGACATGAGCGAGGTCGCCCGACTCGGGAACGATCGCGTGGTTGAATTCCGCAACGACATCAAAGTCTCCTCGCAAGGAGAATTGAGGAGAGGTACGAATCTGCTTCCATGGTCCGAATGAAGCCGCCGATAGACGCAAGCCTTCTTCCGTTGTAACTGCATTGCCGCTTGTTAGCAGGGTTTTCGCGTTGAAGTAGCGAGTCGTGTCCTCTTCGTTTCGGAAATCGTGTGTGAAAACCGAAGTCAAACCGGCAAGATCGGATTGAAGTTGATCGGGAATGGAATCCGCGAGTGTTTGTGGCGTGGACAGTTGTTGGGGCCAGTTGCCATGTAGTGTTAATCCTTTTGCTCTCAGTTCTTCACGGTCGGCAAAGTGAAACAGTCCGAATGTGCGGTCGCTTTCATTGTCCAAGGGGCATTCGTAGATGAGCTGTTCGTTCAATGATAGCTGGATCTTGGCGTCAACCAGTTGCAAGTGAATGTGATTCCATTGCGACGGTCTCAGCGGGACGGTCCCTTGGTGACGTTGGTGGTCTGATCGAACGACAATGTTATCGGGACGCAATTGACTGCGGTCAAAGCATCCATCGGTGATCCAATGCTCGGCCACGCCGTCGCTGGTGATCAGAAGGGCGAGGCGATCCAGTGCCGGGTGCGCGCTGACCTTTCCCGGATCATAGAAGAAGTCATATTCCACACGATCACCTCTCATTAGCGGTCGGAAATACCGAAGCAGACTCTCGCAATTTGACTGAGGCAAATCCTCGCGTTTGGGATCAACGATCATCGTCTCCCCACGTGCGGTGGCGACGCTTTTCCAACGTCCTTTGTATTCGGGACGAGAGCCGCCAAAATAGTCCGTCCATCCCGATAGTCCACGCGAGGTCAGCAATGAGACTTTGTCAGGGGTCTCGGGGGCACCTCCGATATGAAGGTTCCGAAAATGCGCGTTGTCTTGATGCCAACTGCGCATCGCCAACCACGGTGCTGCATTGGTTGCGACTGATTCTTCTCGGATTTGCCGCCCATTCAAGTGAACTGTCTGAGTGTTGTCGTTGATTGTCGTGCGGTAGTGAATCCAGCCGTCGATTTTCTCGAAAGGCTTGTTCAATTCGATATTATCGAGTCCCCAGCTCAATACACCGCTGCGATAGTGGTTGTTTCGATGACCAAGACCATCGAACCGACCAGCTGACAGGATTTGACCACGCTTTTTGGCTGCTAGATCCGCTTCAACGCTGTAGTTGCCTTGCAAAGGCGTCGCAAACGCCAGGTACTCGTTGTGGCTGCCTCCACGGTGAACCACCACCCCGGAGCTGTTTTGAATCCATTGGGCAACGGCATCACCATTTCCTCGCATCGATGCGGTTGCTTCTCGAATTGGAATCCACTCTTGCAGGTAGTCTGCCGTCCAGTCATAAATCCTTTGGACGGCTTCATCGGAGGACTCCCATTCACGACCGAAGAACTCGGCGCTGATTCCACGGATTTGGCTGGTGAATGAATTGGGAAGATCCGATCGATTGCGAGCGACACAGTTTTGGTGAAGAAAAGAAATCAATTCTCCCAATGCTCGTGAGCGAGCGAACTGTGCGTTCCCGCGGTGGGCCACCAGAACGGCGGGCCAAAGATCTGCAAGTGAATTTTCTGTCGCCGTGGATGTCAGTTCGTGAAGCAAGACGATTGATTCTTCTGCGTCAATCTGGTTCCCTCGCTCCAAATCGATCAGTGCCAACAACGCCTGGCGTGCTTGAGCGTCACGCGAACTCTGCGGAACGATTGACGACACTCTTTGGCGTAACTCCCCCAATTTTTCTTGTTGTTTCGCAAGTTTCAACGCGTCATAAACAGGCGAGATGATCGACGAATCGTGCGTTCCAAATGCGGCTTCACGACGAACGGACGGTGATGGGTTAGTTGGAGGTAAATCACCTGACACACGAAAGTTCGCGTGGGACGGCGAAGGCAAAATCCACCGACAAAGGAAGTCCAGGCGTTCGTCGGCAGGAACCTGTGATGCGAGTCTTCGAATTTCCAGCACGTTGTCGGCGAACAGGTCCGATCCGATTAGTAACTCTCGAACGCGTTTGTCGAGTGGGGAGGTTGAGGTTCCTGCATCGAGATCCCCATTGACCGATGGGGTGTTGAGTGAAGCCGCCTGCTCGGCCGTTTGGCCATATGCAGCGGGCAGGAAGCACCCATGAGACACGACAACAACCGCGATGAAGCCAAGATGGGTCAGCACTGACGCTCGAGTTGCATTTTGCATGGAGGTTGTCAAGAGAAAGTGGGATACGTCTCAGTGAAGAATTCGACGAAATCGATCGGTTGAGGGGATTCATTTTACCTCTTGCTTCCGTCAGTCGTTCAACCGAAGTCTGCGTCTGGGGTGGATGCCCCCACTGAGATCGCTGTTTTGAAGAGCCATCGTGGATCGTGTACTGTAAGTTACTGTCCGGCTTCCTCACACAATCACACTCTTTTTCCTCACACAATCCAACAATTAACCTCACCAGGGCAATTCGTTGAACTACGAGCCTTCCAATGACGACGGTTGTGAACCGGAGCATGTTGGTGCTTCCAGAAGCCGACGCAGGCGTTGGGTGATGCGGTTGATGGCGATGCTGCTTGCTTGCCTGCCGGTTGTGTTACTGGAGTTAGGGCTGCGCGGCATGGATGATTCCGCCACCCAAGCAATCGACTACGATCCGTATGTGGGGCTCAATCAGCTGCGTCCCTTGTTCGTCTTCAACGAGGATTCAGATCGGTGGGAGATTCCACCGGAACGATACAACTTCTTTCGGCCGGAATCGTTCTCAGCCAAGAAACCATCGGGAACTCGTCGGGTGTTCGTTTTGGGCGGATCAACTGTTCAAGGCAGACCGTATGCGACGGAAACCGCTTTCTCGACTTGGCTGCGTTTGTGGCTGGAATCAGCCGACAGTGATTTCGAATACGAAGTCATCAATTGTGGTGGAACCTCCTACGCCAGTTACCGAGTGGCCAAGATCCTGGACGAAGTCGTGGAGTACGAACCCGATGCGATTGTGCTGTACACCGGGCACAACGAATTCTTAGAGGATCGCACCTATGCGCACGTTCGCGACATGGGCGCGGTCAGTCGCTGGTCGACTGCCATCGGCTCTAAACTGCATTCGGTTCGTTGGGTGCAGTCGCTTTTTGCAGCGTCCTACGAACGGACAGAGTTGGCCGCGAGCGTGGAAACAATTTTGGATCAACCTGGTGGATTGAACAGCTATCAGCGTGACCCCATTTGGCAACGTGGTGTCGAAAAGCATTTTGCCACCACGCTGGAAAAGATCGCCGAACAAACGCGGAAGAATGATTTGCCTTTGATCATGTGCGTTCCCGCTTCGGATTTGGTCAACACGCCACCCTTCAAGATACAAACGCGATCGGATTGGACCGAGGACGAAGAGAATCGTTTTCGTTCGGCTTGGTCCATCGCCAGCGATTCGGATCAGAGCCCACCTCGCCGCATCGATGCTCTTCGCGAATGCTTGTCAATGGATCCATCCCATGCGGGAGCGAACTATGCCTTGGGGCGGCTTCTCTATGATCGAGGCGACGGCGAGCGGGCACGGCAATATCTGATTGCGGCTCGTGATCATGATGTTTGCCCATTGCGAGCAACGAGTGCGATCGTTCAGGCGACCAAGAAGATCGCCAAGCGATATCGGGTTCCGCTGGTTGATACGCCAACATTGCTGGACGAACGAGATTTTCGTGGCGTGTTGATTGCCGACCAAGTTCCCGACCCAAGTCGTTTTGTCGATCATGTGCATCCCAGTATTGTAGGACATCAAAAGATCGCTGCCGCGTTGGCACAGCAGTTTGAAAAGCTCGGTTGGGTGGAGCTTACCGAGCAAAATTCGGTGCGATACGAGAACGCCGTCAAAGAACACCTGAGCAATCTTGACCAGGACTACTATGTTCGCGGCAAACAGCGTTTGGAAGGCTTACGACTGTGGACGATGGGCCGGGCTGGGCAGCTCGCGACGGAAATGGCTGATGATCAATCCAGTCTGCAAGAAGACCTGCAACAACGCTGACTCATCAAATCGCTCGTGCAATCACGATCAGTAGCCGGAGCTGCCGGTCGCGGTGATTTCAATCGCGGGCATGCCAAGTTGCTTTCGGGCTTCGCCCAGCATCTCGGCGGTTCGGCTGGCACCGCAACGGGATGCTCCGAGGGCTCGGACCTCCAGCAGTGTCGCGAGATCTCGGACGCCACCGGCAGCTTTGACTTGGACGTTTTCGCCTGAGTGTTGTCGCATCAGACGCAGGTCGTCCATGGTCGCGCCTCCAGTTCCATAACCAGTCGATGTTTTGACCCAGTCCACTTTGAGCTCGGTGCAGATCTCGCACAGACGAATCTTGTGTTCGTCCTGCAGGTAGCAGTTCTCGAAGATCACCTTGATCTTTTGTCCGGCCGCATGGGTCAGTTCGGTGACCTCGCCAATTTCATTTTGGACGTAGTCCCAACCGCCGCTCAGGACTTGCGAGATGTTGACGACGAAGTCGAGTTCTTCGCAGCCATCTTGGATGGCTTGTTCGGCTTCGGCTTTCTTGATCGCGGTGGTGTGACCACCATGAGGAAAACCGATCGTGGTTGACGCTTTCACGCCGGTGCCCGCGAGCTTCGCAGCACAACGTTTCAAGTAGTAGGGCAAGATACAAACGCTGGCGACTTCATAAGCGATTGCCAAATCGATGCCGGAATCCAAGTCCGCTTCGGTCAGTGTGGGTGGAAGCAGCGAGTGGTCAATCATCTTGGAGACGTCGTGATATTGATAGTCAGCCATGGTGAGCAGGTTTCCGTGAAGCGATAGCGATGCGGCAGGAGGTCGGGTGTCGCGCAAGAGCGAAGCCGAAACTGCCAGAGCTTACCGCCTCGTCGCGGCATCCACAATCAAAGCCCAGAACACGTAGAAAACCCAGGACACGAAGAAAGCCCGGGACGCGAGAGATGATCGGCAGAAACGTCGCGGCTTCACTCCAGTCGTTCCAGCAGCCTGGGGTGCAAACGAAAGGACGATTGATACGATAGGTTCGTTCGTCTGACTTCCTGGAACCAATCGATGACTCTCCATCCTCAAGCTCAAACGTTCGTGGCTTTGCTGCGGGAACTTCAACCACCACGGTGGGAAGACCTTGGCGTTGCAAAGGCTCGGCGTGGATTCTCTGCATTGGTCGATAACTTCGGTGCGGGGCCCGCGATGGCATCGGTCGAGGATCAAGTCGTGGAAGAACAGAATTGCGACGGGCAAGTTTCAAGAATCCCGGTACGGATCTATCGGCCTGATGACGTTTCGGAACTTGCTCCGGTGGTGATGTTCTTTCACGGCGGTGGCTGGGTGTTGGGCGATGTTGAATCACACGACACAACTTGTCGTCGTCTCGCGGCGGCTTCGCGGGCTGCCGTGGTGTCGGTGGAATATCGGCGGTCGCCCGAGTCGCCATTTCCCGGTCCCGTTCATGACTGTTTCGTTGCGACCAAAGCGGTTGCAAAGAATGGGATTTCATGGGGGCTCGACGCGAGTCGCTTGGCGGTCATGGGCGACAGTGCGGGTGGCAACTTGGCCGCCGCCGTGGCGTTGTTGGCGAAAGATGATCCGGATGTCGCGGTGAAGTATGCGGTGTTGGTGTATCCGGTGGTGTCACCCGCCTTTGACTCCGAGTCGTATCGTGAATTCGAGAGTGGGTTTGGACTGACCAAACGGACGATGCAGTGGTTTTGGGGAAACTACTTTGGTCGGGCCGGGGAAGACTTCTTCGGTGTCGATCGCGTGAGCGATGCCGACCCGCTGGCCGATCTGATGAAAGCGGACTTCAGTGATTTCCCGCCGGCTCACGTATTGGTTGCCGGCTACGATGTCTTGCGTGACGAAGGGTTGGCTCTCGCGGACAAGATCGAAGCATCCGGTGGCGATGTGACGCGCGAAAACGCGTCGGACATGTTGCACGGGTTCATCCACTTTGCCGGCCAGTTCGAAACTGGCGTCACTGCCATGCAATCGCTCGGCAACCGAATCGCGAATCAGCTTTCGTGACCGCGGGCGCTGCGTGACGCCCTGACGCGATCAGGTTCAAACGAGACTCGCAAAATGGACGTCGCTTCTTTCACGCGGCGATTCAGTTCTTGGTGGCGACCATGAGTCGTCGCGAGATCGCATTTTTGCCCCCGTCGATGCGATTGATATGCCGACCGACGTTGCTGGATTCGTCGAAATCCTGCCGTGTGAGCGATGGTGGTTCGGTGGTCATCAGTACGGGTGGTTTTTTTGCTTGACTGGGCGCAAAAATCAGCGAATCTTGTTGGTTGTATTTCTTAGTGTCGGTTTCCGCTGAATGCGGGTTGTTCGTTTGATCGGGCGAATTTGCTTGCAATAGGCATTCTGCGTAAGGGCGGTGGGCGACTTCTCTTCTTAGTTGGTGGGGCATTGGCTGGTTCGGTTTTTCACAGCTGATTGTGAAGAATCGGCCGAACCGACCATTCTTCGTTCTCTTCTGGATGGATTTAAATGGCAATATTGAAAAGGCGTAGCAGTGCTGGTTTCACACTGGTGGAACTGTTGGTTGTGATCGCGATCATCGGCGTTTTGGTGGGTTTGCTGCTGCCGGCGGTCCAAGCGGCACGAGAAGCGGCTCGCCGGATGTCTTGCTCCAACAACTTCAAGCAGCTCGGATTGGCTCTTCATAACTACCATTCCGCGTTTCAACAGTTGACTCAACAAGGTGGTGGTTCGGGGCAGCCGACCACCAGTGCGTTGTTGACCAACCGCGAACGTTTGTCGGCGATGGTTGGTTTGACCCCGTTCATCGAACAGCAAGCGGTTTGGGAGCAGATCTCCAATCCGTATCGAGGTTCCGGAGGGACGGATTGGCCTCCCATGGGACCGGCCACTTACAACGCGAACTACGAACCTTGGCGAACGCAGATTCCGACGTTGCTGTGCCCTTCTGACACGGCGCCACTGGGCACTGTTGCATTCGGTCAGCTGAACTATGGATTCAGCTTTGGTGACTCGTTTTGGAATTGCAACAACACTCGCAACAACGCGGGCAACCCTCTGAACATCGGGCAGCACCGAGGATTTTTCAAAGACAGATTTGTGACCCGGTTCCGAGATGTCTTGGACGGATTGAGCAACACGATCGCCATGGCTGAGATCCAGCGCAGCAACGGATCAAGAGAATTGGCGGGCGATGTTTTGGTTCGCAATGGGAGCGGCAACACGATGCGGAACGATCCGAAGACCGAGATCCTTGAATTCGCTCGTGATCCGGAGCGTCCCTTGTTCTATCGGCCCGACGTGACTTTGGCGGTCAACACCAGCGGCCAAGGCAACCGTTTTCGTGGATCCAACTGGGCCCAGGGAGAGCCGATGATGACAGGCGTGGGGCAAACGTTCCCACCCAACTCCGTCAACGCCGTTCGAGGCAACGGTGACGCCAATGGACCCGGCGGTGTCTTTTCAGCAGGCAGTCGTCACCAAGGTGGTTGTCACGTATTGATGGGCGACGGCGCGGTGAAATTCATCACGGATAGCATCGACACCGGCAACACCAATCTTGGGCCGATCGGAACAACCGCACCCGGTGCACCGCCCGCCGGTTCAGCCAGCAATTATGGCGTTTGGGGTGCGGCGGGAAGTGTCAAAGCGAGAGAGACTTCGACTTTGGATCAGTAGCAGAAGACGTTTGTGTATTTATTCGTAGTTCAGTGAATGAGAGAAGGCAGTGAAATTAATTTCGAGAATGTTGGGGCTGTGGTTGTTGGTCGTTTGTTGCGTGGGTTGTGGTTCCAGCAACGATGTGACGGTGAATCCCGCACCTGAGATGACGGACGATCAGTTCCTCGAGATGGATGAGGAGAGCGACCGAGCACGCGAGGAAGCGATTCGCGATGGGAGCTGACTCAAGTTCGTTTCTTTCGCGTTTTGCGTGACTGCATCGCGACGACAAGCCGAGATCCCCAACGGGTCTCGGCTTCTTTTCTATGTGTCGAGCGGCATCGATCGCAGTTTGGCGAACATCGTGCCGGAGCGAAGCGTCAGAGTAGAACCGTTGTCCTCAACTGTTCCGTCGGGCTGCTCTCCACCGCCGAGCCACATCGCAACCCAATTCATTTCCAAACGTTCGCGTCAGACCCCTCCGCGGCAACGAGGAAGCAACGCACCATTCATTACTGGAGTAGTGGATGAGGCCCCGAATCCTCATGCCCGAAACCTGTCACCTGCTTCGTCGCGCGTGACCAACCGAGCAGGCAATAGCGGACTGATGCCAAGCAAATCGACCATTTGAAATTGTCATTTCAACTTTTTCAATGATTCCGATCGACGAGAGAATCGGTTTCGACTTGTGGTGACACCCGTGCCATTTGGGAAGGAGGGACCGCTTCGATGCGGTCGAAGGTGACCTGCGTCAGCGTGTTGCCGGTTGGTTGCTTTCGGGCCGTGCGTTAGGCTGCCGCACGAACGAGTCCGAGTTCTTTCCGGAGAAATGCAATGATGTTGGCTGCATCGCTGACTGAGATGCCCACCGCGTCCGCACCCGCTTGGGTGATGGTGTTGTTCGCCGTCGTGATGATGGCGACCTACGTTGGCGTCGCGATCGAACGATTTCACAAAACGGTGGCGGCACTTTGCGGTGCAGCGGTCCTGGTGATCCTCAGCGTCGCTTTGGATCTGTTTGAATATCCAACCGTTTACAACTTCCTGAAAGAGGATCTCAACATCTTCGGCGTCATCATCGGCACCGGGGTTTTGGTGGATGTCGTCGGGAAGAGCGGGCTGTTCCACTTCATCAGCATGTGGATCGTTCGGCTGACGGGTGGGCAAGCCAACCGGCTGTTCATGACGCTGTGCGTGGTCACGTTCTTGTTCGTCAGCGTGTTGACGATCGTCCCCGCGATGTTGATCCTCAGTTCGTTGGTGCTGGTGATCTGCCGTTCGCTGGGTTACAAACCAATGCCGTTGTTGCTGTCCGTCGCGGTGTGTGCCAACAGTGGTGCGATCGCGACATTTGCCAGCGGATTGCCTAACATCATGATTGGTACCGCGGCCGGAATTCCGTACGTCGATTTCTTGCGTGTGTCGTTGCCTTACGCCGTGGTCAGTTTGGTGGTCGCGATCGCGGGTTTGCGTTGGTTCTTTCGAAACGATTTGCCGTGGAAGCAATCCGACGAAGACAAAGCCGCACTGAAACAGCAAATCGAGGGTTTTGATCCTTGGGCGTTGGTCGAAAATAAGAGCGTCCTGCTCCGAAGTTCGGTGATTTTGCTTTGCACGGTGATCGGTTTTGCGTTGGCTCAACCACTCGGCGTTGGCATGGATTTTGTCGCGATGGTGGGAGCCACCGCGGCCTTGCTGTTTGCCGGCAAGGGAGTCGAGGACGCAATTGGAAAAGTGAACTGGACCGTGATTTTGTTCTTCATGGGACTGTTCATCATCATCGGCTGCGTCAAACACACCGGGGCGTTGAAGTGGGTGGCTCAGCAGGTCGTCTTGGTGTCCGACAATCGGATCGAATTGTTGGTGCCATTGATGGGCGGTTTCTCGGCCGTGGCCAGCTCGATTGTCGATAACATCCCGGTTGCGGCGACATTGATTCCGATCGTCCAAGACGTTTCAGGCGGTGACACGGGAGTGCCCGCCGAACCGTTGTGGTGGACGTTGGTGATTTGTTGCAATCTAGGTGGCAACGGAACGCCGATCGGATCGATTTCTTGCGTGATTGCGATTTATGCGCTGAAACGAGAAGCCGGTATTCATGTAGGTTGGGGCACGTTTCTGAAGCTCGGTGGAGGCATCATGGTGGTGCAAGTCATCGGCGCGATTTTCTATGTGATGTGGATGCACCATCAGGGATACATTCCCGATATCACCGCGACGCCAGTGTTGCCTGCCCACTGAGTTTCCTTTTCTAACGAGCGACTGAAGTAATGGATCAATCACCCGATTTAGATCGTGACGTCGACGATTCGATGCGTATGTTCGAGCGAGCGAAGGTGGGATCGGCAACTCCGATGACGCCCATCCGACCGTCACGCGTGATCTTGGTTTTGGATGGTTCGCCACAAGACGCGACGTCCATCGAAACGGCAAAAACGCTTCGCGAAGAATTCAATACCGAGACGTTGGTGTTGGACGCCCGAGACGCTGCGGAACCGATCGATGCGGCCACGGAAGATGCCATTCAGGCGGCTCGCCAAATGAGCGGCGCTCGTGCGATCGCTCGCGGGGAAGGCGAAGCGTTCGAGGTCATTCTGCAGGCGTTGCGAACGCACGACGTGAACATGGTCATCGTGCCCTGCCCGTTTGGACGCTCCTTCGAACGAGTGGGCACGGACAGTGTCGGGACCGTCATGGATGTCTTGCTGTCTCGGTGCCCGGTTCCGATTTTGGTGACCCGCCGAGAAGACCAGGTGTTCCAGACTTGTCGTGGGCGAGTCCTGTTGATGGCGGGAAGCGAGTGTGACGTCGAAAGTCGAGCGGCGGCGTGGGCGTTTGGTTTGGCATCGCCGGGTGCCGAGGTCTCGTTGAACTTGATTGTCGAGAAAGAGCACTTCGAAAACGTGCGAAGCATTCTGGAGGCGATTCGTCCTGGAGAGACGTTTGACGTCGACAAGTTGAGTGATGCTTTAGCGCAATCGCACACGCAATTGCACGCCGCAATGAATGCGACCGCTCGCGAGATGAAGATGAGCTACGCGTTGATCCCGCAAGCCGGTGAGCTCGCACCGCCGCATCCACTTTCCGATTCGACGCAGCAATTGCTGGTGATGCCATTGGAAGTCGATGATCGGTTCATTCAAGGCTTTGTGAACGATCGGCTTCGTCGCAGCCCGCATCCACTGCTGATCGTGCCCGGACACGTGATCGCGGAGTGATCTCTTGGTGGTCGGTCTGCAGCCCCGTAGCGAACGTCGTGAAGACTATCGGGGGTTGTGTCAGGCAAGTCGAAACTCGTGACGGCTTGTGGGTTGGATCCCAACGCGAAGCGTGACTCTTGAAGTTGCGCTTTTTCTCGAATGGCCAACGGCCTCGTTCAACATAGCCAGGGGCATCGCCCCTGGAGCGGAAAAACACGGCCCCGTCTTGGCCAACGGCCAAATTCAATTCAAAGCGTGTGGGTTGATGTTGGCCGTTGGCCAACTCATTTCCCTTCGTTCTCGATCCCTGGGGCGATACCCCAGGCTACGATGACGAAGGCCTTTGGCCAACAAAACCAAATGCAATAGCGCAACTTCAAAACTCACGCGTTGGGTTGTGATTGAAAGCGGTTGGTGCGGTCCAATTCACATCGCGGGAAGAACCGAGTTGGCCTGCATTCTAGGGAGCCTGCTTCGCTAGGACCGCCCCCGGTGGGGCTTTGCAATCTTGGGTCCGCCTCAACCCAGGGCGTTGCCCTGGGCTGGCATAGGGCTGCCCCCTTGGGCAACGCCGTGAACGATTTTGAAGCCGCGATTTGTGGTGTTTTGCTGAACTGCCCTTGAAGTGTGGAATTGCCCACGAAAAGTTGACAGTGGGCCGGCGCACGTCAGACTTCTCTGACAGGAGAACCGATCCATGGACAAACGTCGAACATTTAGCCGCGAATACAAGCTGGCCGCAGTCAAGAAAGTCATCGAACAAGGCTTGTCGTACACCGCTGTCGCTAAAGACTTGGGGATCGGGGACAGCTTGATTCGCAAGTGGAAGAAGTCTTTTGACGAAGACGGAACATTCCAGGCCGAAGTAGTTGGTAGCCAATCCATTGAAGCCGAGCTGAGACGACTTCGCGAAGAGAATCGTCAACTCAAGATGGAACGCGACATTTTAAAAAAAGCGACGGCATTCTTCGCCAAAGAAAGTCACTGAGGTTGAAGTTCATTGGAGAGTGCCGCGATCGCTGGCCGATCGCAGTGCTCTGCCGAACCCTCGAAGTCACTCGCGCCGCTTATTACCGATTCGCCGGTCGCGGTCCCACAGTCACCGAGATCAAGCAAACCCAAATCATTCAAGCCGTCAAGGAAATCCGACTGGAAAAACATCACGATGCGTATGGAAGCCCGCGAATGCAACGAGCAATAGTCAAACGCGGTGTGGTGTGCTGCCGAAATACCGTCGCCAAATGCATGCGTCATGCGGGAATACAAGCCAATCGCCGCACCAAATTCAGAATATCGACCACTGACTCCAATCATGATCAGCCCATCGCCTCAAATTTGCTTGGCCAAAACTTCACGACCGAGGCAATCAATCGCGTCTGGCTAACGGACATCACCTACATCCCAACCCAAGAAGGCTCCACTTACCTCTGTGCATTCGTTGACCTGCATTCCCGCAAGATTGTCAGCTGGAAAACGAGCCGGAACATGGATTCGGAATTGGTGGTCGGGGCATTCGATCAAGCACTTACTTTTCGCAAGCCAAACGCGGGCCTGATCGTTCACAGCGATCGTGGCTCCCAATTCGCGAGCGATCATTTCCGCAGACGCCTGGCAGCCAGTGGGCTAGTTCAAAGCATGAGCCGTCGCGGGAACTGCTACGACAACGCACCGATGGAATCGTTCTTCAAGAGTTACAAAACCGAGGAAGCACAGCAGATTTACGACACGCACGAACACGCCACACGCGGCGTATCTGACTACATCGAACGATTTTACAACCCTCATCGCTTGCACTCGTCGCTGGGCTACCTCAGTCCAATCGATTTCGAGCAAGCGATCAAAGAACCGTCACTCGTAAGTGAGTCCTGACTCACAGGACTCACCGTTTACCTTTCCCTTAAGACCGGTCCACTGTCAACTTTTCGTGGGCAATTCCAGTGTAAAAGCCGGATCCCCCTACCAACCAACTGAAACACTTCAGTCAGAAAGGAATCCGGCTGTGTCAAAGAAACTCGATTCTCACGAATCAAGCAAGGCCAAAGAACATGCTCGACAAAGGAAATTCAATCGAGCCAAACGCAAGGTCAAGTCCGAATCTCAGCGACAGCACTATCGCAAAGCCCAGAAGCGCAACGCCAAAGAAATCCGCAGTGCGATCGATTGGGTGCTGGGTGACGAGCAGGCCGTGCCGACGCAGGCCCACGGCAACACTGGCTGGAAGACAATGACTCTGATGATCCAAGCCTTGCTGTGGATCTTCTCTGACAAGGACAAGCTCAAGGATGCTTTTGATTCAGGCACCCGGCAATGCAAAAAGGTCCACGGGAGGATCGCATTTTCAAGTTACTCTGGACTGATCAAGGCGTTGGTTCGATGGACTCCATGGTTGTCCGAGGTTTTGCTTACTCGGATTCACAAGCAAATTGAGACAACCGCCGGCAAGCTTTGGAGGACGACTGGTTGGGTCGTCATGGCTGTCGATGGTTCTCGAGACACAACGCCGCGAACACTGAGTAACGAAAAAGCGTTTTGCGCTCCCAATCATGGTCACGGGAAAACGGCTCGGTATCGAAAAAAGAAGACCAAAGGAATGCGCCGTCAGGCCATCGAGAAGAATCCACCGGCACCGCCGGTACCCCAGATTTGGATCACAATGATTTGGCACGTTGCCACACAACTGACTTGGTGCTGGAAACTTGGGCCTAGCAATGCGTCCGAACGAGCACACGTGCAAGAGATGCTAGAAAACGGTGAATTCCCGGAGAAAACGTTGTTTACCGGTGACGCGGGATTCGTTGGCTACGAATTTTGGAAGAGCATTATCGATGGGGGGCACCACTTTCTCGTGCGCGTCGGCGCGAACGTCAACTTGCTGCATAGCCTCGGCTACGATGTCGAGCCTGACGAAGACAACCTTGTTTACTGCTGGCCCAAGGACAAACGCCGTGAAGGCATGCGTCCCTTGAAGCTTCGCATGATTCAGATCCAACTCGGCCGCAAAAAGGCAGTTCTCTTAACGAGCGTCTTGGATGAGAAGAAGCTCACCGACAAGCAAGCACTGGTGATTTACAAGAGCCGCTGGGGAATCGAACTGGAATTTCGCAACCTAAAGCAAACGTATGGACGACGGCAACTTCGCTGCCGCCAGAGCGTCCGGGCGTTGGTGGAGTTGCATTGGTCGATCCTCAGTATTCTGATCGTCAAGCTGTATGCCTTGAAAGTACACCTCGCGAAGAAACGTCGCCGGTGTGATCCGGTCGCGATGCCTGGGCGAATCAGCTTCGCAGGGGTGGTGCGTTCTTTCCAACGCATTCTTGAGAATCTCAACGAGACCGATCTCGAGGAACCGAGCTTATCGGAGATGCTGGGGGATGCGCTGATCGATAATTACGAACGCAAGTCGAGCAAGGAGGCGAGGTATAAACCGAACAAGAAAGACAAACCTCGTTGCGGCTCCCCAACGTCACTCGCGCCACGAAAGAAGATCGCGATCGACTTCAAAAACTGGGATTTTGTACCGTCGCCTAAATCGTTCACGGCGTTGCCCCTTGGGGCGAAGTCATTCTTCATCCCGGTAGGGATGTCAGATGGTAGCCCAGGGTTGCTGCGAAGCAACGTACCCCGGGAAACGAAAGACTCACCTCGACCCTGGACGGGTCGTGGAATCTTCGACCCTTTCAGGGTCGAGGATAGCCGGGTGCTTGTGTCCGGTGGTGTTCACTGCGTTCAAACCACCGGCTACCGTCTGCCATCCCTTCGGGATGAAACTGGCGCAAGGCCTGCCTATGTTGGAAGCTTGAAGATCCAGCAGCCCAGTCGGCTCATATGATCGCACCCAATCAATTCTCGGCTTGTTGATTGAGTCCTCAACGACGTTTTTGCACCTGTAGAATGGGCACTCTTGCCTTTTTATACCCCACATCTCGAAACACCAAAGATTAGTGTCCGATCAGAGTGGATTAGTGTTCTGCCAGAGCGGCCAAGGGAAAACTCATCTCCGCTGATCGAACGCTAATGGTTCTTGGACAAGAGATGCTTGGCTTCAAAACGCCTGTGTTCCCAACGCAAGCGGCTCCCAAAAGATGTGGAGTACACAAAGGCAATCTTGCCCGTCCGAGTGGCGGATGTCGGCCAAGAGTGGCCAACCTACTCAGGCTTCTTGGATCCAAGCCCGGGCGTCTTCGATTTTCGCGTGGTCAAAGTATTTGACCGACGCTTTGGTGAACGGCTTGCAGAAGGTTGCCATGCCCGCTTCCCACTTCGATTCGCCGACGAGTGCGAGTCGTTCGATATCGCTGAAGTGTTTCATTGCGAACTTGGTGTCGGCCCAGAGTGCGGCAGCGTCCCAGCCATGAAAATCGGTGAGCACGACCATCATCCGGACTTTGCCCCAGCGTTCGATTTGGGCATCGACCACCGGCACAAATTGTTCGTAGGCTTCCCCGGTCAATTTGCCAGAGAGAACCAGTTCAATGATTTTTCCCTCGGCAATCTCGGTGATTTCGTACGACATGCTGGTTTCCGTGTGGATCAGAGAGATGGAATTTGAATGTCCAAGTTTCAGTTTAGCGAAGGGGCACAAGTGGCTGTTAGCCAGCGCAAAAAAACTCGCTCAGCCGTTTGCCAACGGTCCTCTTCAACTGAGACGATCAACTCGTTGACCGACATGACCTTCGGGCCACATTTCGACAGCAAGTAAGGCGCTGAAAGCAGAGACGCCTCCAATTGACCCCCGTCTCCTTTTGGGCTTCGTCGCAAACCGATCATATTCCCCTCTTCTTGTCCGGCATCTATTCAGGCCTCTATGGCCTGCGTTTGGGCTGCATCCATGCTCCCGGCCAAGTATTTCGAACGCAAACCGACGTTTCGGCAGCGTGGAGAAGTTATTCTTCTTCGGCAACCATGGTTGCGCCGCCGTTTCAATAACTTAGAATCGCGGAGGCGATGGCGAACGTAAAATAGGACTCAAGTGCCCCGTTTAACTGGAAAATATGTAATTTCATGATATTTGTCGCCCTCTTTCCTCCAATGTTGGGCCTCTTTTTAGTAGCCATCCTAAACACACCCGAATGCGTATGATCGCGTCAGAAAACCAGTCGCTACAACCGTTTGAACGAAAACACTATGCGGATCACCAATTCAGTCGAGATACTGATGGTGATGATTTTGTGCATAGTGTTTTCACACGCGTTTCTGCGAAACAGAGGAAGCTATGCAATGTCGATTTTAGTTTTTCGGTGTTTGATGCTTGCTACTTTCGCGACTGTATCTTCAAAAAGTGTAAGTTTACTGGTTGCCGTTTCGTCAACACTAACTTTCACGGCAGTTCGTTTGACGGCTGCAAGTTCGAGTACGCAACATTCGATAAGACTGATATCACATGCGATATCCTGAAGAACAACTGTCCTGGTTGGGTCAATGTGAAACGCCACTTTGCGCGAAGCCTCCGCAAAAACTACGAGTCAATTGGCGATAAAGGTGCTGCTGATAAAGCATTTGCTACGGAACTCAAAGCTACCGAGGAACACCTGCGGAAAGCCTGGAAGTCGAATGAGTCGTACTACCGTACCAATTTTAAATGGTTGGCCCGTGCCAATGCGTTTTTTCAATGGGTCGGCTTTTGGTTCACCGACATCGTTTTTGGAAATGGGCAGAAAGTGTCGCGTCCGATTGTTGCGATGGGGATCGCACTTGTCGCGATCGCCATACTTCATTTGTTCAAAAGTGGGAGTCTAAGTAGTCCGAATACTTATTTGGGGGCGTTCTTCGTTCAAAGCCCATCCGTTTTCTTTGGCATTTGTCAACCAGCAAGCTATTCGGCGAGTCTTCTTACCATGATCTATGTCGTAAGGCTGGTAGTCTTCGGTTCATTCATGACACTTATCGTTCGTCAATTTAGTAGGCGGTAAGATGCACATTTATGCGTTCGGTTCTATCTGCCGCGGTGAAATTGACGCCGCCTCTGATATTGATTTGCTTGCAATTTTCGAAAAAGACTCGCCGGAAATCGACCCCAATAGATTTTCGGTCTATTCGCTGAAGCGGATTCGCGAAATCTGGTGCTGTGGTAATCCGTTCGCGTGGCACCTGTTTGCCGAATCGACCATGTTGTATTCGGGAGATGGGTCAGACCCCCTTGCGTATCTCGGACGACCTGCGAAATATTGCTGCGCTGTAAATGATTGCACGCGGTTTTTGAATCTGCTTGAACGTTCGTTCGTGCAACTCAGAGCCGGAACACCAAGCCCAGTTTTCGAGTTGTCGAATGCGTTTCTTGCGATTCGTAACTTCGCTACCTGTTTTTCACTTGGCCGACTGTCAGCGGGCGTGTTTTCGCGTCGATCGCCTCGACAGCTTGGAGTCTATTCGCTTACTATCGAAACGAATGCATTCGACGTACTCGAACGAGCGAGGATGCTGTGCACGCGCGGCTTTGGCAACACAATCACCCCCGCAGAAGTCTCGATCGTAATTTCCGAGTATGAATCAATTTTGGAATGGATGACCAACTTGCTTACGGAGATCACCAAGCATGAAAGTTGATTTCTATCATCGAATCGAATTGATGCGTGAGGCTCTGTTGGTTGTTAACTCTCAAGACTGTTGGAAAGAGGAGCTTTGCGGGTTGTCCGTGAACGCTATAAGCCGATGGGCTGTTGCAAGTGGGCTTGCAGACGAATCTGCGATCGTTGTTTCATTGACAAGAATCTCGCGAAAGTTGGGATTTCTTGCGACTAAAAGTCAGCTCGCCATAGTCGATGACAAAGAAAATGTCGAAACCGAACTAAAGGCCGACATGCAACAGCTGAAAGCGATTTTGATGGAATTCGACTCTTCAGAAACTTCTCTCGAATGATCTCTGCTCATTTTGGTAGCCGTTTTTTCAAACTTTTGCAATTGCCGATCCACCACGAAGAAAACGGTAAATTGGTCGTTGTGTCGTGGTTGCGACAGATGCGAGGTCAGCCTCGAAGTGCTTCTGCGGCTTACGCCGAAGTTTCTTCCTGCCCTTTTTAGAATGCTCCGATTTTATCGACCAGCATCCGTCGCGTTTGCTCGAACAATCCAGGAAAGTCGCTTTCCCTTCCCAGATTCGGAAGTCCAGCAAGGAGCATTCAGCCCCGTCGCACGTCGAGTGGAGCCTTCTGGATGTTGTCGACGGCAACGCAGGAGATTCTCCAAATTTCGATGAGGTTTCTATCTGCTGTCCAGCGCTATTGCAAAGTGAAAAAACACTCGAAGGGCACAAGCGACGAATACAGAGCCACTGTGAGAAAGTGAAGCAGGTAAACCTAATCCCAACTCTCATATAAGTTCTGCGGGCACCCCACTCACCCTCACGAACGCCTGAACGGCGTCGCTCGACCCTTCCAAAACATCATTTTGGGAGAGGTACGCCATGTGGAAATCTGCCGAAAAGCGATATCAGAAAACTGCACGTTCCCGAAGCGGGCGAGGGGTGCCAGGGCATCTCAGGTGAAAACTTGCGCAAACCAATACGTTTCACATCACCAAACAATTCACCGTCCAGGCAAAGACGCGGAACGGTCCACAGGACAGATCTCAAGCCGACTGAATCATCGATCCTCATTCCAAGCTTTGGGGCAGCACTCGTCTTTGACGAGAGAGTAGAACAGTTGTCCTCAACTGTTTGCGTGGCAGCTTCAGAATTGTCGAGCAGCATGGCGCGAATGTCGAGATCGGTGAACGCTTGGAGCCGCTCGGGAGGTTGAGTTGTCAGGCGGAACAATTGAGACAATTGTTCTACTCTGGCGAGCGTAAAAACGCTCGGCTTCTGAACAAGCTTGGCGACTGGCGTTGTGGTCGGGCCAAGATCGCATGAAAAAAGCCTGGAGCGGAGGGTTCCGTTCCAGGCTTTCAAGTCGTGTGTCGTTCGCGTTTAGGTGAGTGAAACGCGAATTGGATCAGACTGCGGCGCCGAGAGTGGCACGCAACTTGGCACCGTTGCCGGCTTGGCCGAAGGCGGTCATGCGAGCGACGCAGACGTCCTTCATCGCGGCGCGGGCTGGTTTCAAGTAAGCACGTGGGTCGAAGGCGGCTTTGTCTTCGGTCAAGACTTTACGGATCGCTCCGGTGATCGCCATGCGGCAGTCAGTGTCGACGTTGATCTTGCGAACACCGCTCTTGATACCACGCTGGATTTCTTCGACTGGCACGCCGTAGGTTTGCTTCATCTCACCACCGAACTGGTTGATGATGTCTTGCAATTCTTGTGGCACGCTGCTGCTGCCGTGCATGACCAAGTGGGTGTTTGGGATCTTGGCGTGGATGGCTTCGATGCGATCCATGGCCAAGACTTCGCCGGTTGGCTTGCTGGTGAACTTGTAAGCACCGTGGCTGGTTCCGATCGCAACGGCCAATGCGTCGACGCCGGTTTCTTCCACGAAGCGTTGTGCTTCATCGGGATCGGTCAACAATTGATCATGGGTCAACGTTCCGACTGCACCGTGGCCGTCTTCTTGTTCGCCACCACCATCTTCGAGCGATCCGAGGCAACCCAGTTCGCCTTCGACGCTGACGCCGCGAGCGTGTGCCATTTTGACGACTTCAGCGGTGACTTTGACGTTGTAGTCGTAGTCGGCTGGGGTTTGGCCGTCAGCTTCGAGCGAGCCGTCCATCATGACGCTGGTGAAGCCATTTTCGATCGCCGACAAGCAGGTCTCGGGGCTGTTGCCGTGGTCTTGGTGCATGACGATTGGAATCTGTGGGTACAGTTCCGCCGCGGCGACCATCAGGTGACGAAGGTAAGTGTCTTGGGTGTAAGCACGAGCGCCACGCGAAGCTTGGATGATGACCGGCGAATCGGTTTCATCGGCAGCTTCCATGATCGCCTGGATCTGCTCCATGTTGTTGACGTTGAACGCCGCAACGCCGTAATCGTTTTCGGCGGCGTGATCCAAGACAACGCGAAGTGGGACGAGTGGCATGGCGTTCAATTCCTGAGGAGTCGTGTTTTTTTAGTGGGAAAGCTCGCAATTATCTCGGTGAATGACCATTTCGCAAGGGCATGAAAAAACCGCTCACCCGGGAATGGGCAAGCGGTCTGGTAAGTCAATTGAGTTGCCGACTCAGCGGTTACTTGGCAGCCGCAAAGCGGGTGGCAACGGCGTCCCAGTCAACAACATTCCAGAATGCGGAGATGTAATCGGGACGACGGTTTTGGTAGTTCAGGTAGTAAGCGTGTTCCCAAACGTCCAATCCCAGGATTGGCGTGCCGCCAATGCCGGCGACAGCTTCACCCATCAGCGGGCTGTCTTGGTTGGCGGTGCTGCCGACGTGCAGCTTGCCACCGGAGACGTACAACCACGCCCAACCGCTACCGAAGCGAGTTGCGGCGGCGTTGGCGAACTGTTCTTTGAAGGCGTCGAACGAACCGCAAGCTTCGTCGATGGCGGCGGCCAAATCGCCCGATGGCGAGCCACCTTTGCCAGGACCGAGGACCGTCCAGAACAACGAGTGGTTGGCGTGTCCACCGCCGTTGTTGCGGACTGCGCCGCGTTTGTCATCGGGAACAGCCGACAGGTCGGAGATGACTTCTTCGATCGACTTGGAAGCCAGATCGGTACCAGCCAACGCGTCGTTGGTCTTGGTCACGTATGCGTTGTGGTGCTTGGAGTGGTGGATTTCCATCGTCCGCGCGTCAATGTGCGGCTCGAGGGCGTCGTAGGCATACGGCAATTCGGGCAGCGTGAAAGCCATGGTGCTCATAGGGGTTTGTGGGTGGCGGAAATAGAGACTTCGTCTTCGTCGATAGCGTACCAAGACGTCCAGAGACGGGCGAGCGGGTCAGTTGGCCGATGTCTCGGGTTCCAACGTTTCCGGTTCCAAAACGAACCGGTATCCCGCGTCACGAACGGTCAACAGATGAACCGGTTCGGCAGGCGATGGCTCGATGGCTTTGCGAAGTCGAGCGATGAATTGGTCGACCGCGCGGGTTTGCAAATTCCCGGACATCTCCCACACCTGCGTCAGCAATTCGGATCGGTTGATCACTCGTTCAGGGTTCTCAACAAAGTAACGCAGCAAACGGAGTTCCTTTGGCGTCATCTTGATGGGTTGGCCATCGACTGAAACTTGGTGCGTCCGAAAGTCCGCTTCGACTCGTCCGAACGAGATCGAATCAACCGTTTCGGGGACGGGCGGAGCTGCTCGAGGTGCGGTGCCGGCTGGTGAAGTTTGCAACAAGTTTTTGACGCGGCTGATCAGCTCGTACAAATCAAAAGGCTTGCTCATGTACTGGTTCGCACCAACGTCGAACCCGCGTGCGCGATCTTCGGACAACGTTCGGGCGGAAAGCATCAGGACGGGAGTCGTGTTGCCCGATTCGCGAATTTGTTCGCAAACGGTGTATCCGCTCATGCCTGGCAACATCAGGTCCAGCACGATCAAGTCGATCGAACTGCCAGAATGTTCAATCAATTGCAACGCCGAGGGGCCGTCTTCGACCAACGAAACGCGATAGTCTTCGGCCTCGAGGTTGTATTTGATGCCAACACCGAGGTGCCGCTCGTCTTCGACCACCAAAATATGAGCTCGCATCCGACTCCTCGGGACTGAATGATTCATTCGCGGGCGTGCAGGAAATCGATCCAAACGGATTCGATTCGGCCAAGCTTCGCGGGGAACTTTTCACGTCACGCTATGCAATGGACGAGAAAACGATTTGGCCAAGTGGGGGCCGTCAATGGTTTGGGCACCGCGCAGTGCGATGAACGAATTGTGACACGGAAAAACGTTCGAACCAAGACGCCCCCTGCGATCCCGCCAATCAAGTAAGGTCGTGCAGTTTTGAAGTGCCGTGCTCGCAAAGTTGAAATCACCCTTCTGTATGCAGTTGGGGAGGGTCGGAATGCGAGCGTTCAGCGAGAATTCCGGGGAGGGAAGTGCGCGCCGTTTCCCATGTTCGGCCCTCACCCTCGCGTACGCCTGAACGGCGTCGCTCGACCTCTCCGCAAACTTTGTTTCGGGAGAGGTGCGCCGTGTGTAAATCTGCCGAAAAGCGGCACTTCAAAAATGCACAACCTCCACGACGGGAGCCGGGATGGTTTCACGTTGGTAATTCCGCGACCAAATTTCTCGTTCGGAGAACATGTTAGGAATGGGTGAACCCGGACGGGTGAGAGCGTCAAAGTCCAAAATCGTCCTCTCTGACCGTCGGATGTGGGTCCCGCTGATTGTCGCTTGCATGACGCAGGGCTACACTACGTCTGTCACCCCCAAGACGTCCCGCCAACTCGTACATTGCATCTACAGATCGCCCATGAGCTCCTCCTCCAGTTTGGAAATTCAACGAGCCGACACCGTCCGAGTCCAATTCGGGGATACCAACCTTGAGTTGCCTTTGGTCGAAGGTTCCGAAGGTGAAAAAGCGATCGATATCAGTCGTTTACGTGCTGACACTGGCGTGATCACCTTGGACGATGGCTTCGTCAACACGGGCAGCACTCGCAGTGCGATCACGTTCTTGGATGGCGAAAAAGGGATTCTGCGTTATCGCGGGTACCCGATCGAGGAACTGGCCAAAAGCTGTGACTTCGTCGAGGTCGCCTACCTTTTGATCTTTGGCGATCTGCCAAATGCTGAAGAGATTGAAACGTTTCGTTCAGGGATCCGCGATCACACGATGATCCACGAGGACATGCGGTCGTTCTACAACGGCTTCCCTCGTGACGCTCACCCGATGGCGATCCTCAGCAGCGTTGTCGGTGCACTGTCAACGTTCTATCAAGATTCCATGGATCTGAATGATCCGCGACAGGTCGAGATTTCTCTGTATCGCTTGATTGCGAAATTGCCCACGATCGCGGCATACAGCTACAAGAAATCGATGGGCCAACCGTTCATGTATCCGAAGAACGAGTTGGACTACTGCGAGAACTTCTTGCACATGATGTTCGCGACGCCGACCTCCGATTACTTGGTCGACCCCGATTTCGCGGAAGCACTGAACTTGCTGTTTATCGTGCACGCGGACCACGAGCAAAACTGCAGCACGTCGACCGTTCGGATGGTTGGCAGCAGCAACGCCAACTTGTTCGCGTCGATCTCGGCCGGCATCGGTGCATTGTGGGGACCGCTTCACGGCGGTGCCAACGAAGCTTGCGTGAACATGCTCGAACAAATCGCGGCCGACGGCGGCGACGTGAAGAAGTACGTCGACATGGCGAAGGACAAATCCAACGACTTCCGCATCATGGGCTTTGGTCACCGCGTTTACAAAAACTCGGATCCACGAGCGACAATCATCCGAGCGAGCTGCGATAAGTTGCTGGCCAAATTGAACCTGGATGATCCATTGTTCGAAGTTGCTCAAAAGCTAGAAGAAGTCGCGCTCAAGGACGAATACTTCATCGAGCGGAAGTTGTATCCCAACGTCGATTTCTATTCCGGCGTGATCTACCGAGCGCTCGGCATTCCGGTCCAGATGTTCACGGTTCTATTCGCCATTGGTCGTTTGCCCGGTTGGTTGGCTCACTGGCGTGAGATGCATGCCAACCCAGCCTCGCGAATCAATCGTCCGCGTCAGATCTACACCGGCGCGACGCAGCGTGATGTGGTTCCAGTCGATCAACGCTAGTTGTCGAGCGGAACGCAGGCATGGACTGGTTGGTGCGTAGGCCAGATCGGTCTACGCGAAAGAAACGTCTTTTGTGTAGAGGTCCAGCATCTGGCCTTGGACCTTGACGGCGCGAAGCAGCGTCCACAATTGGTCCGGACTGAATTCAACCGGGCCATCGTTGAGCAGTGTGTCCAACTCGTGTGAAACTGCCGCGTGTTGGTCGGTCGCCGCTTCAAAGCGGAAGCTGACGTTCTGCCAAACCGACTGCAACACGGCGGGATCATCCAGCCGCGAAGGGTTGTCTTCTTGGTTGAGAATCATCAAACAAAGGCGCGCAACGTCCGTCGGCGACAATTCAGGTCGCAGCTGCGAAACTTTCTCGGCGAGTTCGTGACACTTCATAATGAAGCGTACGTTACCGGTGCGAGAGGGCTCAAAAAAATCAGCGGAAAACTTCTCGCGTTTGGCAATTGTTTGCCGAGCCAACACGCCCGCAAAACTGCGGTGAATTTCGACGCCGTAGCGTGTCGTTACTGTGACACGGATCAGTCCAACGGAGTCGTGTCCGGTTCGATCTTCAATCCGCTGAGCACTTCATTGAGCTTGGCTTCCAAGTCATCCAGCTGAGCGAGCACATCGTCTTGGCGGCGTTCCAACTCTTCCAGCAGCATTCCAGGAGCTTCTGCTTCTGACTCAGCGAGAGAATAAGGCAACATCAAGTGCATTCCGGTTGGAGACGAACACGTTGGACGTGCTCTGGTGTGATCCATCACGCAAGCGATCTCACGTCGCGATGCGTGTGAGATGACCTTCGCTGTTGCTGATCGATCGGCTGATTCTGCGACGGTTTGCACTGACGATTCGGTCGTGACGGTCGGTCCGGTCAAGCAATTGATTCCGGTCCAATTGCCTGTTCCGGTTTGGTAAACCTTGCCGGCTCATTGGCAGACAAAAAACTAGCTCGGCTGGAGGAAGATTGAATTCACCCTCCTGAACGCAGTTGGGGAGGGTCGGAATGCGAGCGTTCAGCGAGAATTTCGGGGAGGGTGGCGCGCTGGATCCAATGCTGAGCCCTCCCCTCGCTTCGCTCGACCCTCCCGAAGGGAGGGTGATGAAAAGCGCTACGCAGTACAGCACTTCAAATTACTCGACCCTTCCAAAGGGAGGATGATGAGAAACGCCTGGTAGCACATCACTCAGAAACTGCGCGGCCTCGAGACTTGGGCAGCTTGCGAGGTTGGCGACGTTTTTCGAGCTGTCTGGCACTGGGGATTGCGAATTTGCTATGCGTGATGGTGGCGCCACCTTCGTCGTGCGGTGCCGCTCGTCTTCTTCCGGAATCAACCTCGTGAAACCGTTGCGTTTTCCAACCGATTGGCATCCAAAGCGATGCGACCGATGGATGCGTTTGCTGCGGTCTGAGACGGTTGCTCAGTGGTCGAAGAGGACATTGCGACTGGGCCTGTTGCTGACGTGTTTCACGTCGATCCCGACCTCAACGGGGTGCCGGGGCATCGGACGTTTTGGCGAAAGTCGGCAATCGATCGCCGCACGAAGGCTGTCGCGTCAGGGCACGAAAGCCATGCGTCAGGGTGATTGGACCGTCGCGGAAACGCTGTTTACAGAGGCTCTCGACGTATCCAACGTCAACGACGCGGCTCACCGTGGGATGTCGGAATCGCTGTGGCAAAAAGGACATCGCGAAGAGGCAATCGCACACCTCGAAAAAGCGGTGCAGCTTTCGGCGGGCGACCCCAAGCACATGCAGCGTTTGGGGCGGATGTATTTGGAAGTTGGCCGAGTTGACGAGGCGGCCCGCCAGTGCCAGATCGCGTTGGATTCGGATCGT
This sequence comes from Rhodopirellula baltica SH 1, assembly GCF_000196115.1. Lineage (NCBI taxonomy): Bacteria > Pseudomonadati > Planctomycetota > Planctomycetia > Pirellulales > Pirellulaceae > Rhodopirellula > Rhodopirellula baltica. The sequence continues at coordinate 3,550,414 of NC_005027.1, read as the reverse complement.
GAATGGGCTGCCCTTTGGGCTCTTTGGGGCGATTGCCAAGTCGCTCGCAACGAAAAAGACGAGGCGCTTTCGGCGTACCATCGAGCGTTGTCGCTGCAGCCGGATTATCCGTACGTGCAATTACGAACGGCGGAAATCTATCATCAACAAAAACGATACGACCGCTTGCTGGCGACGTTGGACCGACTCCGTGAAGACACCGAAGTCGTTGGAGACGTTGATGAAGCCATCCGGCCCGGAGCGGCGGATTTGCTTCGAGGAATCGCAATGCGAGAACTGGGCCGGACCGAAGAGTCGGTTCAGTACTTCATTGCGTCGGCACAGAAGAATCCAGAGGACGCGACTTCGCGATTGCAGTTGGCCTCGATCGCGGTCGAAACCGGCCAACCGGAGATCGCTCAAACCTGGTTGGCCCAAGCGATGCGGTTGGATCCTTCCGCCACTCGAAATGCCGGATGGAATGTCGAGACTTGGCTCGCCGTGCCACCGGGAATGGTGCAACCGGACAACCTGCCAATTCAATCATCGCCGCCAATCATCGCGGCTCAACCGGATGCGTCTCGCCCTTGGTTGCAATGATGTCGCTGGTGGCGGTATCAACGTCCAAGCGGTGCATCATCTTGGTTGGATGCACGATGCAATCGATCGGAAATCGCGGCGATCAGGTTGGCGTTTCCTGATTCGATCCAATCTTCGACGTTCATCTGATCGATTTCAATTTGGTCGAACTCACCCGAGTCCGCCCGACGCAACGTCTCGTACAGCCGGTTTGCAATTTCGAGCGGATCACCGACCGCCGATAGACTCCAAACGTCTGCGTAACCGGGCAATGAATTGGCCGGTCCGCGGAGCCGAATTCGAAGAACACGAAGGTCGTTGTTTGCCGGCGAAGCGTGCTCGGTCTCACGAACCAAACGCAACGGTGTTCGAGGCGAATAGTGCCGGCGGTGCAAACCCGGTGAAGCAGCCGGTGCATCAGACGGAGGGTGCGGTAATTCAATGTTGGATGACGAGCCTGACAGAACGGGTTCTCCAAACACGCTTTCTAGTTTTGTCGCCGAAAGAACGCCTTCGCGAAGAATCGTTGGCGGAGCGTTTGGATCAGCGATCGAAAGCACGGTGGACTCCAGACCGACATCGCAGACGCCACCATCGAGCACCCACTCGATGCATTCTGCCAAACCATCGGTCACGTGCTCGGGGCGAGTCGGGCTGACGTAGTTGGAAACGTTGGCGCTGGGGGCGGCAATCGGAAGCGAGACTTCGCGCAGCAATTGCAAAGCGACCGGGTGCGCAGGAACTCGCACGGCCACGGTGTTTCCTCCCGCGGTGACACAGTCGAGCACCGCTTCGGATTTCGGTAACACCAGTGTCAGCGGGCCGGGCCACAAGGAGGACGCGGCTTCGAACCGCCGACGCGTGATTGCCGAATCCAACACGACCAATGGATGGACCGCACTGGCATCACCCACGTGCAGAATCAGCGGGTTCGTCGAGGGGCGTTGCTTGGCCGCGAAAATTTTGGCGACGGAATCGGGTTGGTCGCCACGAGCGGCCAAGCCGTAGACGGTTTCGGTGGGCAATCCGATTAGCCTCCCATCGCGCAGGGCTTGGCCGGCGAGCCGGATCGATTCCGGCGTGGCAGGCAAAATCTTCGGATGGGACGCGTGGGAATTCATGACGAAGAAGTCTGATTCATTCCCGCGGAATGACAAGATCCCGGCGACACAGAAGTCATCCCCGGCAATTCAGCTCATTCGCCCGGTGATTGAAACGAGTCTTCCACGTCACGAAAAGTCTTCAGCATCAGGTCCATTTGCTCCTGCAATCGGCTGAGGTCACGGCTGTTGTCGATCGATTCTTCCAGCAGCGGACGCATCCATTCTTGCATCAAATGGAATTGGCCTTTGACCAAGTCGGCGATCACGCGTGGGACTTTGTGTTGCACCAGGATCTTCTGATCCGGCGGCGAAGCGGCTTGTTGCCGAGAGATCGCTTCGAGCTGAGTCGCGGTGGATTCCAAACGGCCCGACATCAATTCGCCCATCGATAGCAGCGTTTGTCGCAGCGTGTCGACTCGCGAATCCATGCGTTCTTCGGCCGAGTGATCTTCCATCGCGATGGCTTTGGCGATGACTTGGCGGATCGATTCCAGGCCATCTCGCATGGACGCGAGTTGGCGGAGTACCTGAGCGACTTGGTCTTCGCCGTCCATGCCCGCCATTCGGACACTTTCAACAAACGCATACTTGATCGCGTCCCAGCGTTGTTTTTCTTCCGGCGTCAGGATGCCCATCAGTTCCTTGAACTTCAGGACGTTGGCTTCGTTGTCCGTCGTCAGCGTTTGAGCATCTTGTTCGTAGTTGCTGATAATCAGCGATTGCAGTTCGGCATCGTTCATGACCGGAGCGACTCGTTCGGCGATCCGGTTCATGTTCCGATAACTGCCCTGCAGTTTGAACGGAGGTTCGGTTCGGTAGTCATCCGCTTGCGCGGCCGAGCGGATGTAGGCACGGTTGACCCGCAGCACGACATCACGGACTCGCAGCAATTTGCGAGTGACTTCGAACATGTCCCGAATTTGGTCCATGCTGAAGGCTGCTTCCAGATCGATGCCCTCGACTGAATCTCTGCCAGCGGCGGAGATGATCGCTCGTGCGTCCGATGGTGACGCGTTGGAAAGCGGTGCCAGGGTCACGTTGCTGGTCAAGCAGTTCTCGAGATAACTCATCTCGAACGCGTCCGCGGACTCGCCGATGATTTCGCCCAAGTTGTAGACGTCGGCACGGTTGGAAAGCATGTCGGGGATTTGGAAGCGATCGCCCGATTCGGTGTACGGGTTGCCCGCCATGACGACGGCGACTCGGCGGCCACGCAGGTCGTACGTTCGCGTTTTGCCGTCTCGAACCCCTTCGATTTTTCGTGTGGCATCGCACAGCGAAATGAATTTCTGCAGCAATTCCGGATGCGTGTGCTGGATGTCATCCAAGTACAGCATCACGTTGTCACCCATCTCGAGTGCCAAGTTCAATCGCATGACTTCTTCGCGAGCCGCGGCGTTGGGGGCTTCCGCTGGATCCAACGACGTCACACCGTGACCGATTGCTGGTCCATTGATTTTCATGAACACCAGTCCGAGTCGGCTGGCGATGTATTCCATCAACGTCGTTTTGCCGTAACCGGGTGGCGAGATCAGAAGCAACAATCCCATGCGGTCGGTTCGTTTGTCTTCGCCGACCGTGCCCATTTGTTTGGCAAGGTTGTCGCCGATCAGTGGCAGGTAAACTTCGTCGAGCAATCGGTTGCGGACAAAACTGCTGAGCACGCGAGGTTTGAATTCATCCAAACGCATCGATTGGCGAGCCGACTCAACACATTCGGTTTTGGCTTTATGAAGCGAGCGGAATCGCGGCACCACATCTTCGCGGTATTCACGCAGTCGGGTGATGAATTCATGATAATGCAGCGGCATTTCGCCTCGTTCAATTCGGGCGTGACTGCCAACCAAACCCGCTAAACGTTTCGCGACCGGAACGTCGAGGACCTCGGTCGCTGGTTGAGTGGTCGCCGCGGTTTTCTTGGCGTCCATCGCTGATTGGAAGATCAGCCAAGCCAACTCGTCTCGATACCAATGCGGTGAATCGCCGGTTTCGTTTGCGTCCCCGGCGGCACGTTTTTCGAGAAACGCATCGGCCCAGTTGCGAGCCAGCACAAAGGTGTGGACGGGAGAGGCTGTGTTGGGTTTCAATCCGCCGAGCACCCAACGTTTCTGATCCGATTCGGGAAGCGAGCGAAGGAAGTCTTCGTGCAACGTGTTTGCTTGGCCGCTGATGGCGACCTTGTCGGGGGCGCTGGTCAGTTGTTCAAACAGGTAGTCGGCGATCCGTTCCGGCGTGATCGCTTTTTCGAACAGTCCAATCCATTCGGATTGATGTTCGGCTGCCAGTTCAGTCAAGTGCTGACGGAATTCCACGGCAGGTTGGGCTTGAGGGAACGCTATTGCGAGCTTGGCAAAACCCGCGATCCAGTTTTTCATTTTGGTGCGTTGCTTGGTGTCAAGAAAGCATTGCCACCAAAGCTGAGACGCGGTGCGAAGCGAGGGAGCATGCCGGAGCAGCCCAATGGAACGATCCAGTTCGATCAGTCCTCGCAAGATGATCGAGGTGTCCACATCGTGAACCCCTTTGGCGTAGCCCTCATCGAATCGACCCGCCATCCGCTCGGCGATCCAAGCTGAATTCAACGTTTCTATATCCTGAATCGATTCCGCTTGCCCGGATTCGAATAGGTCCATCGCCAAGAATTCGGCTCGGTAAACGTCGGAGTTCTCGCTGATCAGCGATTGGTTCCAGATATCACGAGCCGCGATCAGTCGCTCGTCGTCAATGGGATCGAAGTACTGCGTGCCAGTCAGGTGCAAGCAGAGTTCGTTGTTGCGAAGGACCGTGGTGAGATCCAGCGGTTGAGTGTTGACCGCGAATTTCCGTTCACCCAGCCGGATGACATCGCCACCCTCTTCGTAGAGATCCTGGCGATCTTTCAGTCCCCGCAGCGCGTCTTCGCGAAGCGTTTTCAGGCGGCTTTGTAAATCGCCAACGCGAACGGCATCACCCAGTTCATCGAGTTCTTCGATCAGGCTGCGGATCTTGCCGACCATCAAGTCGCCCGCGAAATACGCTGCGATTTGATCGATCGATTCCATGTTGGAAACGCGATGCTGGATCCCGCTAAGAATTCGTTCGGCGGCGGAACTGAGAGCTTCGGCGCGGCGATTGCGTTTTTCGACCAACGAAACTTTTCGCGATTCGAAGGCCGCGTACACGTCTTCACGACGGTTGGCGAGCGTCTCGATGAACTCATCGAACTCGGCAAAGCGACCTTCGAGTTCTTCGAGTTGCACCATGACTTTCGTCAGGTACTCGTCGCAGCGCGCGGGCGTGTCGCAGACGTCGAGGTAGCCGGTGGTGGTTTGTTCGAGCAGTTTTAACTGCGAGGCGAATTCGGCTCGGCCTTCGACGCCGATCAGTTCTTGTTTGCGATTCTTCAGCGCACTGCGAACGCGGTTGACGGTGGCGAAGACGTCGCCGATCGCATCAATGATCGTTGTGCGTTGTGTCGCGTCATCGATTTGCAGGTTGCTCACCGTTTCGGTCAGCAGTTCCAAATCGGCAGCCGATTGATCGATCTCCGCTTCGAGTTCCTTGGCTTGAGCAACGCCTTCGATTTCGGGGACGCGGGTTTCGGCTTCGGCAACTCGATCGCGATAAGGTTGCAAGGCGTCTTCGCCAAGCAGGAATTCGACACATCGACGGCTGAGACGATCCGATTGTTCGGCGGTGATGGTCTCCAATTCCTCGACCACCGTGGTGTCGACAAATCGAAGTTCACGCAGCGCGATCGCACGTCCACGCTGAACTCGCAATTGGGCGAGCGAGGCGACGAACTGGTCAATCGAAGTGAAACGCGAACGTTCGATCTCTTTCAGCGTCGCGTTGGTGTCGGATTGAACCTGACGAGTTTGTTTGGCGGTGGCTTCGCGAACACGAACGACTTTTTCGTATTCTTCGATCGCCGCTCCCGCCGTTTCGCGAATTTTGCGAAGTGGTTCGGCGAGGTGATGGGTCTCTTCGTTGTCGATCCAGAAGTAGCTGTCCAGGACATCGCCGGACTTCTTGGACAGGTCAATGTACAGGTCGTTGTAGCTGTCGTCCTTTTCGATCAGTTGCAGCAATTCGCTGCACTCGGCCATCCCGCGAACCAAATCTTTGTTGCCGATCTTGAACAGCAACGAATCGGTTTGGTTCTCGGGCAGGTAGTCTTCGCTAGTGAACGGCGTCTGCCAAAGCTGGATCGCGTGGTGTTTTTGCGGCGTGTCTTGGCCTTTGAAGCAAACCATTTCGCCGGCTTCGAAGAACGTTTGCCCGTGGCACACGAGCGGTGTGTCGACGGATTGACGGATCTGGTTGTAACGCAGTTGGATGTACGTTCCGTCTTCAACGTTGGAAAACAGATACAAGCTGTCTTCACCGTTGGGCGAGTTGATCGTTCGCTCGTAACGCATGTCGACCAAGCCATGGTCGAAGCGTTTGAACTCACCGGATTGCAGGTAATAACCGCCGGGGAAGATCAGGCCTTGATCGCCCGGTAGCATCACGCAGGCGTGCTGGATCTCGTCCAACCGGATCGCTTGGTTGATCTTCCCGTTGAAGATGATGTAGCGAAATTGGTTCTCTTGATACGGTTTGATCTTGAGCAAGACCAAGTGACCGACGATCGCGTAATGGATTTCTGCGTCGTCGAGTTTTTGGTCAAAGTTGTCGACCGGTTCGGCGTAGATGCCTTCGCCGACGCTGGTGTTATTTTCAACTTTGATCGTCAGGTCGCCGCCGACGGTTTCCACGAACACGCGGTCGTCGATGGAGATATGCGGGTGCTCACCGTAGTGATGCATGTCCCGCGTGGTCCTCTGCCAGCGGAATTCGTGCTGGTCGGGCAAGCGGACTTCGTGATCGCTGCGGTTGTCGACGTATTGCAGACCGTCGGGACTGCGCCGCCATTTGAAGGATTTGATATCGCGAGCGGTTTTGCCGACTTGAAACACCATGTGCAAGATCGGACCGGACACAAAGAAACGCAGGAACGTGGTGTCTTTGTAGAACCGGTACAGCTCGTGGAAATCACTGACGAAACGATCGTCCATGATCCGCTGAAGCGGCCGTTCATGGAACTCGGTGGATTCCATGCGGTAGATCGAGAACACATCGGCCAGCTCGATCTCGGTTTTCAACCCGAACTGAACGTTGTATCCGAACAGAAACTCGTCACCGATCGAGACAATGTCTCGGGGGACGCAGTTGTGTTCGGTGGTCACCCGCTGCGTCGCGATCAATCGCGTTTCGATGTTCCCGAAGACTTCGCCGCGGTCTTCGTTCAGCTTGGCGAGTCGATCGCGAAGATCACCGGCGGCGGTGCGAAGGCGGTTGCGGAGGACCTCGTAGGTGCCGCCGGACATTTGAGCGGCGGCGTCCTTCGAACTCCCTGCATCCGATCCGCCGTCACCAGCAGCACCGGGCAGCGAAGCCGCTTCGGGGGAAGCGTCCTCAGCCACGATCAGGCCTTCTTCCCGTTAGGGGAAACTTTTTTCGCTGGAACGGTCGCGGGCTCGGACGTGAGCAAACGACTGACCTTTTGATCGGCGACGTTGGCGGTTCCTGCCATGCTGAGCAGACTGGTCAATTGCGTCCGAACATCGTCGGTGCTGGACATGCCCATCAGTTTGGCGATCAACGCCGCGATCGACAGGTCCTTGACGCCGTCGGTGTCCAATCCGAACTGGGCGATCAATTCTTTGACTTGATCGCGGAAGTAATCCGCGTTGCCGTCGAAGAACGTGTTCTTGATGTCGGTCGCGACTTGGCTGTTGTAGACAAATCGATCGATCGCTTTCCCGCCTTTGACCGCGGAAGTGATCTGTTCGAAGAATTCTCCATCGCCACCGACGATGTCGATGCGAGCCGCTTGCAGGGCTTCGCCGATCACGCCAGCTTGGCTTTCGGCGATTCCGCGTTGAGCTTCGATCGCAGCGACTTCGACGAACTTCTCTTTCTCGAGTTTGAGTTTGAACTCTTCGTGGTCTTTGCCGACGCCATCCAGCTTCTTCATCGCTTCGGCTTTCTCGGTGATACCGGTCGCTTCGGCCGTGTATTTCTCGCGAGAAACCTTGGCTTCGGCCATGCCTTCTTTCTCCAACGAAATGGCTTTGGCTTCTTGAACCTGTGCTTCGGCCAAACCAGCGGCAGCGGCTTGAGCGGCTTCGGCTTCGGCCAGCATTTTCGTTGCAGCGGTTTCTTTTTCGGCCGCATCGCGTTTGGCTTCGGCTTCGATGCGGACTTTTTCAGCCAGCAACTCGCTGCTTTCCTTTTCGGCTTGAGCCAGCTTGGTTTGGCGAATCAGTTCTTCTTCCGCCTTCATTTGAGCTGCGGTGATCTGAACCGTCTTTTGACGTTCGGCCTTGGCGTGTTCTTCGGTGTCCTTGATTCGTTCTTGTTCTTCGACCACGGCACGTTCGACCGCGACACGTTCTCGAATCACTTCTTGGATGTTGCGTTTCTCGATTTCGATCGCCTTTTCTTTTTCGACTTCGGCGACGCCCACGACACGCAAGCGTTCGGTGGCTTCCAAGTCGCGGTCACGGTTGACGCGTTCGAGTTCAACCGCATCCGTCTTTTCCTTGTTCCGCATCGCGACCAAGATTTGACGAGATTTGTTCTCTTCGGCGATCCCGATTTCTTCTTCGGTTTGGATCCGGGCTCGTTCTGATTCCAGTCGTTGCTCTTCACGAACTTTCGCCGCGGAGGCTTGTTCACGCGAAGTGATTTCCGCGATTTCGCGTTGTTGTTTTTCGACTGCTTCGACGCGTTGACGTTCCAGTTCGAGGATTGTTTCTTCCGCTTCGACGTCCTGCTTCTTCAGCGTCTTTTCTTTGTCGCGGGTGAACTGGTTTTCCTTGACCTTTTCCATCGAGGTCAGTTCGGTGATCTTCTTGATGCCCTCGGCGTCGAGAATGTTGGTTGGACTGAGCATGTCCAACGGGGTTTGTTCCAGGTAATCGATCGCGGCGTCGTCGAGCCGGTAACCGTTGAGATCAGTGCCGATGACTTTGAGGATTTCTTCTTTGAACTTGTCGCGTTGGTCGTACAGATCGACAAAGTCAAATTGCTTGCCGACCGTCTTCAGTGCTTCACTGAATTTCGCGTCGAACAGTTCACGCAGTGTTTCCAGTTCGCTACAGCGTTTGGCACCGATCGACTGAGCGACCTCTTTCATTTCCTCGGGGCTCTTGTCGACACGCACAAAGAACGCGACTTTGATGTCCGCGCGAATGTTGTCGCGACAGATCAAACCCTCGCTGCCCTGACGATGGATCTCAAAGCTTTTCAGCGTGAGGTCCATGAACTCGTATTGCTGGATCAGCGGGATGATCAGCATGCCTTCGCCGGTCACGGCTCGGACGCCGCCAGCACCCGATTTCACAATCGCTCGGTCGGGGCCCACCTTGATGTAGTAGCTCTTGAACAGCAGAGCGACGACAAGACCGACAAGGAACAGGCCTCCGACGACGATGATCAATGCATCTAAACCGACGGAATCCGTGATGAGAGCAGCCAGCATGAGCGTTCTTTCGTTTGTTTGACCGCGGGATGATTCGACGGACGAATCCTGAAAACAAGTTGTCTGTAGGTCAGGCGTGGAATGTCAGTCGTGAGGGCGCGCCGAATCACGCCGAGGCGGAAGATTCAGCGCGTACCAGATAAGTTTTGGTGTCCCGATCATAATCCAACACCGTGACGCGTCCCCCTTTTGGGATAATTTCCCCACCGGTTCGGACGGAAATCAGCAGGGGGGCCGCATCAGTTGCAAAACGTGCACGACCGAACGATTCGTCGGCCTGGCGGGTTTCGATCACCGCCGATCCACCGACCAATCGGGAAGCATGAAATTCAGTCGGTGGAACCAACATGTGGTGCAGTGGCCAGGTGACGATTTTGGTCGCAACAATTCCGAGAACGCCGTTGCGAATGGTCAACAATCCGCTGGTCAGGAACGTGGGGTCGTAACGCCGCACGTCGTATCCAAACCACAGGTAAAAGCTGATCACCCAGAACAAAACGCTGAAAACGGACAGCCAAACAACCAGGGGAACTCGGGCCAGATTCATGGCACGAAGCGTTGCCGCTCCCGTGCCGCCGAACCAATCGCTATGCATCGGTTCGCCGGTCGCATCCATGCCGAGATCGCCACCGACATCACCGGCTAAATCGGGGGCATCGAGATCCGGAACGTCAAGATCGACGTCTACATCGACATCGGCACCAAAGTCGACCACGCCCAGCAAAGCGATGGCGGCGTAGAGCAGAAACAACGCGGCCAGAACGGTGGCTGGCCACATAGGGCCGACAAGGATTGAGTCGATCCGATCTGTCCAAGTGGTCGCCAACATGCGTCTGTCTCCTGAAAAGGAATCCTCACGGGTTTCGCGGGGGAAAGAATCTTATCACGTGGCGGGGTTTGACGCCGCTGTGGGCGCAGTAAAGCCGGAGTCTTGCCAAGAAACGACCTGTTGAATGAGCGGGGAAAGAAGTACAAGCACGCCTGACAAATGCTTCCCCAATCACGCATCTTTTTGATGGACCGAATTCTCAATCCCGCAACGAATCATCGCACTGCTTCCGCCGGCAGAAGCGACCGGAACCTCACCCGGAGCATGGGTGATGCGGCGTGTTTTGGCGGTATGGTCGGATGCGGCGAAACCTATTTTTCCGCGTTCGCATTGGCGGTGGGATTGAGCGAAACCGCGTCGGGTTTGATTGCCAGCATTCCGCTGCTGGTTGGCGGCGTGATCCAGTTGGTGTCGCCCAAAGCGATCGCTTGGATCGGCGGCTACCGACGCTGGATCGTTGCCGGAGCGGTGTTGCAATCGCTCGCGTTTTTGCCGCTGGCGTATGCGGCTTGGACCGGAAGCCTGTCTATCGTGATGTTCCTGTTGATCGCGTCGGTCTACTGGGCCGCGGGACTCTCGACCGGACCGGCATGGAACACCTGGATTGAGCAGATCGTTCCCACAGCGGGACGAGCCCGATTCTTTTCAAGGCGATCTCGGCTGCAACAGATTTGCACATTCTCGGGTTTGATGGTCGCCGGTTTGGTGTTGCAGTGGACGTCCCAACAAGACATGGCGTTGACCGGGTTTGCGGGGTTGTTCTTCGTCGCCGCGATGCTGCGTTTGGTGTCGGCAAGTTTCTTGCACCGGACCCGCAACGGATCGCAGAATGCGACTCACGTCGAGCTTCGTCAGAAAGAGGTGGCGGAGAAGTCGGAGGAAGAACGCGTGGATTATCGATCGGCCATTCAGTTGCTGGCATATCTGGTCGCCATGCAAGTTTTCATCCAGCTCAGCGGCCCGTACTTCGTTCCGTACATGCTGGGGCAGCTGGAGTTTGATTACGTCGTCTACGTTGGACTGATCGCACTTGCCTTCCTCAGCAAAGTCATCTCATTCGCGTTTTGGGGGCGCATTGCGGAGGAGTCCGGTGCGGCGAAGGTGCTGTGGTTCGGTGGCATCGGATTGGTGCCGTTGGCATCGCTGTGGATCGTTTCCACCAATCTGGTTTGGTTGGCGGTGATTCAGATCCTCAGCGGCATCGCTTGGGCAGCGTACGAGCTGGGGTTCTTCCTGATGTTCTTCGAAACCTTGCCCGCCAAACATCGAACCCGATTGCTCACCTATCACAACTTTGCCAACACGCTGGCCATTTGTGTGGGCGCTCTGGCCGGGGCTGCGATCTTGGCGTATTGGGGCACGACATCGCAGACGTATTACTACCTGTTCGGTCTCTCGTCGACCGGTCGGTTGCTTTGCTTGGGATTGTTGGTCGGAGCGGTTCTTCCCAAGCACTCGTTGAAATCGATTGGAATGCGAGTGCTTTCGATTCGTCCGGGAGCGGGCAGCGTGACCGCCCCGATCATTGCCAGTGCTGAAGAGTGAGTTGCGGTGTCCGCCAGTCCTGGGCCTCACACTGGGCTGCGAAATGTTTGCTATTCACGCTCTGATAGCGGATGCAACGTCTCTTTCGGCTTCTGTATTTCTTCATCCCGGTAGGGATTGCGGATGGTAGCCGGGGGTTGCTGCGTTGCAGCGTACCCCCGGAAAACGAGCTCCCATAAAACTCTCCATCCCGCCGTGGCCAAAGGCCACGGCGGGATGGAGAGTGGTGGCGTCGGGGGCGTGTTCATCGGTGCCGCTATCGCTTACCGAAGGCTACCATCTGATATCCCTACCGGGATGAAAACTTGCGCCAACGGGTCGCCACCTCAACGCCAACGATTCAGCAGTCCGGCCGAACGCATTCAAACAGGTACGCCGGAATGATTGGGTTTCATCCCGTGAGCCAATTCGTTGGTTGGTGGGAGCCGGGTGGATTCACTCAGTTCGCGACGGGTGCGAATGTGCCTTTGGGGGTGAAGACGGTCGCGGATGAACCGAGGTCAAACTCTTCGACTCGAAGGTCGCGTTGGCGGTACAGTTTTCCGGTTTCGAATCCGTAGAACGATGGCACGTATGGATCGATGAACGAAACGTCGGCCGATTTCGGGACGTCCATACCGGTGAGAAAGTAACTGGCGTTGACGATCAAGCGACGAAGGTCTTCGCTGCGGAAATCAACTGCTGCACCGGCGGTGGTGGCCACGCATTGACCGGTTTTCCCCGAGGGAGCTTCGTAGGGTTTCAGCCAAGCCAAAGGCATCATCGGATCGTTTTTCGCGTCGACCGGCGGGGCGGCTGGATCGAGATGCTGAATTACCATGCCTCGTAGCAAAACGGTGGCGGCGGATTCGTCGAGATGGACGACGCCGTAGATGTCCGACGGTGTGTAGATGTCGGCAACGTCGTTCAAAATCGGATGGTTGGCGTTGTCTTCCACGATGACCGCACGTCCGCCTTCGACTTTGTGTTTGCCATGGTGCGAATGCCAGTTTTCGCCGACCACGTTGATTCCAAAGTTGGCCCAGTCGTAGTCGCCGTAGTGACCACTTTTGAAGGCATGAGTGGCGGTGCGATAGGCGATGATCGGTTTGCCGGCGTTGATGAACTTCAAAATCGGATCGAGCTGATCGTCGGGAAGAACTCGCCAACGCGTTGCCAGGATCATCAGGTCGGCGTCGTTGAGTGCTTCCGTGCCCGGGATGTTGTCGATCTGGTACGGATTGATGCCGCCGGTTTCCTTGTCGATGGCGAACAGCACCGTGCACTTGAAGCCGTGCGTTTGGCTGAGGATTTTCCCGAGCATCGGGCAAGATTCCTCGGTGCGGTATTCTTCATCGCCCGAGATCAGCACGATGTGTTTGCCGTTGGCCTTGCCTTCGGCGGGCTCGAACACCAAATGATCCGCTGCATGAAGCGAGGTCACGGTGGATAGAAAGCAAACTGCAAATGCGAATGCGGTGGCGGCGTAACAACGCTTTTTCATGGCTGCTCAAGCTTGATTGGGTGGACAAAATGTGGGGCAATCGGAGCCACATTCTATCTCAAGCAAGCAAACTTTGGGCGAGCAGCGACGAGACGCGTGCCCAATTGCTTAACGCAGGGCGTGACGCGGGTCGCTGCGTCGGGCTTGATGACGAAATTCGTCCGCGGCAGCCTCGGGATACACCGTGTTGATCATCCCGCCGGAACTGAGTTCATAACCGGCCAAACGACCGATTCGTGGTGCCAATTCAAGGCTCCAGTGGTGCGTTTCGTTGTCGTGCTGGTCACCGGCGGGACCCGTGTGCAACATCATGTTGTACGCGACGCCGGGAATGATCGCTTCGAGCCAACGAACGCTTCGCAGCACCAAACGCGCGACTTCTTCGTTCATTGAAACCGAAAGGTCTTCGAAACAGCCCACATGCATTTTGGACGTGATTCGAATCAGGTAAGGGAACCGGCTGGCGTGAGGACAGTAGGCGACCAGCGAATCGGATTGATGAACGATTCGTTCTTTGCGTTCCAGTTCAGCTTGCAACACATCGCATTGCAAACAGCGTCCGTAACGATCAAAGTGCGATCGCATGCGTTTGTTGACTTCGCGAACCGAGTGCGGCAAGTGGTTCGAAGCGATGAGTTGGCTGTGGCTGTGCTGCAACGACGCACCGGCATCACGGCCGACGTTCTTGAACAGACTGATGAATTGGATGCCAGGTTGTTGACGCCAATGACGCATCCGGGCCGCATAAGCGGAAAACGCGAGGGCGATCTCTGCCAAGTTCAGTTCGCTAAGCGACCGAGTGTGGCGAGCGGCTTCAATGATGACCTCGTGGCCACCCGATGCGATCTCTTCGACAAACAACGATTGAGCGAATGGCGACAAACGCGATTCTGCTTCGTCGTCGGCGGCGGTGGGTTTGAGCTCAGCGTTGCTTTCGGGTTTGATGGCCGGAAACAAGTTCGGAACGACTCGAACTGTCCAATCAGAAGACTGTGGAACGGCTTCTTCGTCTTCCGATAGTTTTGCCGACCACACCGAAGCTGGTGTCAGGTTTTCGTTGCCGTGGCAGAACGGGCAATCCATCGACGCGTCAGGTTTTGGCCGATGAGATTTGAATTGATCAGGCCGGCGGGCACGGCCGGGTGCAAAGATCGTCCAACTGCCCGAAATCGGGTCTTTTCGCGAGCGACCGGTTTGAACGTGTGACTCATTGGGAAAGTCAACGTATCGGCCGTCTTTGCAGGGCTGATCGAGGATCTCGGCGTCGACCAAGCGATCCACCAAATCCTCCGCACGTTGCGACGTGGCGGAATAATCGAAGTTTGGTTTTGCCCCGGTGCGCGTAGGGACGGGATTGTCACGCTCGGTTTGCAGGTCGGTCACGCTTTGCGTGTCCAATCCGCTTTGTTCCGCGGGAAGCGAATGTTCAGCAGTCCGGGAGGTCTCACTCAGCGATATTTGACGCGGATCGATGTTGACTCCTGACTGTTGTGTCTTCATCGATTCGACTCGCGATCGTGGGGCTGACGGCAGAGTGGTTACACCTCCCCGCTCAATATGCGTCTCTGCAATGTAGCAGTCCAGAACCGAGATGCATCCCCAATCTTCTCCATCAGCGGCGAAAACGAGCGTCGCGAGCTAGCTTCCCGATCGCCTTCGACGATTTAGGGAAATTGTGCGGGCATAAAGTTGAATGTATTGGTCTGCACTTTTCCTCCACGTCCAATCCTGCGACATACCGAATTCGACAAGATTTTTCCATTTTTCGGGAGAGTGATATCGAAGCTGCAGAGCCCGGTTGATCGCGTGGTCAAGCGCACCGGCGCTGCTGTCATTCAAATGGAACCCTGTGGCGAGATTTGCCGCAACGTTCTCCGGAGTCGCATCCACGATTGTGTCCGCTAAACCGCCGGTCTTGGTCACAACGCACGGAGTACCGTACCGAAGGCTATAGAGTTGATTGAGCCCGCAGGGTTCGTAGTGGCTGGGCATGATGAACATGTCGCTCGACGCTTCGATGCGATGAGCCAATGCATCGCTGAAGCCGATGTACGCGGCCAGTTGTTCGGGATGTTGCTCGGTCAGCTCGCGTAGTTGCTCCTCGATTTTGGGATCGCCGCTGCCTAGTACGACCCACTGCGTTGGACGTGCTTCGGCGAGGTGTTGTTTTAAAACGGGAAGGATCAGGTCCCACCCTTTTTGATCCGCCAAACGACCAATCAATCCCAGCAACGGAACGTCAGGATCTTGTGGCAAACCCACCTCGGCTTGCAACGCAAGTTTGTTGTCAATCTTTGCGTCAGCCCAATCCACCACGCTGTAATTGCGTTTGAGGTGTGGATCGGTTTCGGGATTCCAAATGTTTGTGTCGATTCCGTTGATGATTCCCGCGACAGGTTGCGGGATGCCTTGCAGGATCGAATCCAGTCCGCAGCCGTACTCTGGCGTTTGGATTTCCAAGGCATACGTGGGGCTGACCGTCGACACAACATCGGAGGTCACAACACCGGTTTTGAGGAAGTTCAGCTGGTTGTAGTACTCGAATGATTCCGGTCGGAAGTGATCCCAACTCAAACCAGTCCACGGAAACGCATCGAAACCAAAGTTGCCTTGATAGGCCATGTTGTGAATCGACAGCATCGTCGCAATTGGTTGGGTCTTTGCCACGTTGTCCGACGCAGCTCGCAACAGCGCGGGTACCAAAGCAGATTGCCAATCGTTGCAGTGCACCAAATCGACCGGATACCCCAATCGAGTCATCGCGATGATCGCGGCACGACAGTAAAAAATGAATCGTTCGGCGTTGTCGTGGTAGTCTCCGTTGGCGTCACCGTAGAGCGAGGGGCGTCGGAAGTATTGCGGTTGGTCGATGAAATAAACCGGGACCTCGGCCGAGTCCTCTGGATCGTTGGGATCTTTCGGCAGATGGCTTTTCAATAGGCGGCAACCGATCAGCTTTTGATCCGACATTGGAACCGCGAAGCTGATGTCGGTCGTCTCGATCGGTTGCAACGATCGTTCGATCGATGAAAAGGCAGGCATGATGACCGCACAGCGATGCCCTTGAGCGGCAACCACTTTGGGCAGAGTGCCACAGACGTCGGCGAGACCACCGGTTTTGGCGAATGGAACGGCTTCGGTCGTCAGGTAGACGATATTCAAGGCAACGGTGGGGTTCTACAAGGTTGCGAATCAGGAAAATGACGAGACTAAGGACATTCGTCGAAAAGGCATCCGATGTCGACGTGCCAGACAGAATAAACTAGGTCAAAGTTCTATGTGATGCCGGTTGATCCGGTCTGTTGTTACTTCTTCTCGTCGCCATGCCGCTGCAACTTGTCGATTTTTGGAAACGGATGGTCCAAAGCGGACTGGCCGACGCCTCCGACCCACCAATTTGGGCCGCCGATTTCGCGAACGATCACGGGGGCAAACCGCCGTCGGATCCCGTGTCGCTCGCATCGTGGCTGGTCAAAACCGGCCGAGTTAAAAAATACCCTATTTCGCGAGTGCTGCAGCACACCACGTGGGAAGTTGACTTTCCCAACACGCCACTCCTGCGAATTCCGCCGCTGACCCTGGTTGCGGCTGATAAATCGGCTCCCTTTCCTTTCTCGGATTGGCAATCCGTGGTTTGCGACCCAGCGCAAGCCGGTGCAAAGCCGGTCTCCGGCTGGTTGCGGCAAATCAATCCGGCCGGCTTGCCCGCCGAAGCCGCCGCCAACTTGCGGGCTCACGCCGAACTATCACACCCATCGTTGCAACCCATCGAGATTGTCCCGGTTCGGAACGGTCCATTGGGCGAGCCCATCGGCAGCCGCCATGATTTCGCGGGTGTTTTCACCCCGTTGGCTTCGGGACGATGCTTGGATCCACTCGACCAGCCTCGATCGGTCCAGCAAACCGTGGCCGTGCTAAATCCGATCTGCGATGCGGTCGCAGCCATGCACGCAAAGAAGATGGTCCATGGCGACATTCATCGCGATCGAATTTGGGCCAACGATTCCGGTCAATGGACTTTGCTGCGAGATCCATTTGCATCGATGCAGAGCGTTGCCGGAAAAAACGGAAAGTCCAAACGCGAAACATGGCTCGATTCATCACCCGATTGCCAATCTTACTGGTCGCCCGAACGTTTGGCTGGTTCGCAAAATCACGAACTGACGGTTGCCGACGACATCTTTGCAATTGGATGTTTGGGATTTGAATTGCGGTTCGGACGTCCTGCTTTTGCCAACGATTCGCGATCCGCATTGCCTTCGGAATTGACGACGGCCGTTGAGCAGGGTGCAACCGGCGATCCGTTGTGTCGAGTTTTGGCAGCCGCATTGGCGACTGATCCCAATGCTCGCTTCGCAAGCGTCGAGCAATTCGCGCAAGCTTTGAACGTGGCGGCAACGGCAACTCCGGTTGAACCAGCGCCTACAAAACAGCGATCGGCTACGAAGACAGAGACGATCACCAAGCGGCCGGTAGAAAAGACGCCAGTTGTAGAGAAGTCGACCGAGAAGAAGTCGCCTGAGAAAAAGGCGGAACGAACGACTTCGCCGGCGAAGCCCAAACCTGCGGCAAAAGAAACCGCTCCAAAGGTCGAGGCTTCCAAACCGACGCCACGGAACGCGCCGCTGGCCAAGCCATCTCGCACATCGGAACCAGGCTCGGGGACTTCGCCCAAGAAAGTTGAGACGCCGACTGACGCAAAGGCTATTGCGGAAGCAGAGGTGGCTTCCGTCGCGAAAGTTGCCAAGGAAGCGATGGTAGAACGAGGTGGCACATCACAGCCTGAAACTTCGGCGGGCGTCGCTTCCGTCGACGCGGACCCTGAAGCCGATGCCACTCCGCTCGTTGTCGCAGAGTCGGAAGTGCCTGAGACGACGAAAGCCGAAGCATCGACCGCGACACCTGAACCGAAACCAACGGAATCAAAACAAAACGTTGCCGCCGTTGTTCCGGTTCGCCGTCGACGAAGGCGACGCAACCGCAAAGCGTGGTACGGGATCTACGCGTTGTGCGTTCCCGTATTGGTTTTGGTCGCCATGCTGGCAACGCGAGACAAGAATCCGCGGGAAGTTGCTAAGCGAGTCCGGCCGCCGGTTCCACAATTCATTCCTCGTGTTTCGAGTGATACGAACCAGCCCACGACGCCGGTCCGCTCTCCGGTTCGTCGTTCCGATCCGCCCGCGACGGGAATTCAAGTCGTCGACAACGAGCAAATGCTTTGGGCTCCGCCAGACTTGCGGGCAGACGGTGAACAAGTCAGTCGTGCCACCGGATTGTTGCCGCCAGGTCCCGCCGCGGTGGTGACGATGGATTGGCAACGACTTCAACAACTCGGGTTGCTGGAGATGTTCGGTCCCGAAACTCAAAGCTGGTTGGACGCCCTGAACCAATGGTCGGGAGTGCCTAGCGAAACGATCGCTCATGTGGCGTTGGCCTGGTTTCCTGGAGAAGAAGGCATTCCAGAAGTCGCCGCTGGAATTCGTTTGAACGAACCAAAGTCGTTAGAAACTTTGCTGGATACCTGGGGCGTCTCTTCCGCACGCGGACCTGGTGGTGAGACCATCTACGCCGGTGACACTCGCGATGCGTTGGCGTATTTCCCGATGACGCAAGGTCGTCCTGCGGGAGCTGCCGACGACCTGGTCGATGCGTTCGCGGTTGGCTCCATCGCTCGCATTGGTGAGGTCGCCGAGATGGGAGGCGCGCCGGTTGTGTTGCCGCGGTTGCTCGAAGAACTTTGGCAATCCGCTCGTCCCAATGATGCGATCGCGTTTCTAACCCAGCCTAATTTCCTGGTCAGCGATGCGAGGCATTGGATGGACGCGACTTCGCCGGAACTGATTCCATGGATTCGACAAAACCTTCTCGCCGATTGCGGCGGCGTGTTGGTTCGAGTGGCATCCGCGTCCGAAAATTCGTCCAACGAAACATCAACCAGCCCAACTGGATCGTATGTCGAAGTTCGCTTGGCAGCTGCCCCGGGCGTTGATCCCACCGCGCTGGCGACGCCACTTCGTGCCCAACTCGACAACGCACCTCGCTGGGCAGAAGACTTCCTGGTGACGCGTGACATCGATCCTTCGTGGAGATTGCTCGCCGCGAGGCTGCCGTCGATGTGGGCGTTTGCGCAAGAGAATGTGCGTACCGGTCGCGTGGATCGCAAACTTGTTTGGAACGCTTACCTGCCACCATTGGCTCTGCCGCAACTGACGTTGGCAACCTTGCTCGCCACAAACACGACGACCGAACCTGTCTCGGAGGCAATGGCGTCCACTCAAACCAAATTGTCGATCGAGGAATTGCTGGACCGGAAGATGTCGGTCAGCTTCGATCAAGAATCGTTGCAGTTTGCCGTCGACACGATTGCTGAAGAGTTCAACCGTGACCTGCCCGCGAACAATCAATTGCCACCCATCGAAATCATTGGTGGTGATTTGCAGAAGATGGGCATCACCCAAAACCAACAAATTCGTGATTTCGCGAAAAATGATATTCCGTTGCGAACGGTGCTGACCGATTTGGTGCTTGGGGCCAACCCCGATCGAACCGCGACCGGACCGGCCGATCCGAAGCAGGCATTGGTGTGGGTGGTGAAACCGGACAAGTCAGCAATCTTGATCACGACACGTTTGGCATCGGACGGACAGTACGAATTGCCAGCCGAGTTCGTCTCCCAAGCGAGCCCATGATCGCTTGTGAGGCGCCCACTCGCGTTGGTTGAAGTTCACTTCACTCAATCGAGTAGGCGTTTTTGGCCACTCAGCCCGGCACACCGATTTTTTCGTGAACGACCAACTTTTTGTGTAAGGGATACGCTACCAGCGTTACCAACACAAATAGAAAGACGTCGAACGGAACCACTGAACGAGGGCTACTGGTGCTGGAAGAAGATGCCAAGTCGCTATTCATTGATTGGCTGGAGAAGCACAAAGCTTCGGTTGTTCAGGTGGCGCGTGCCTACACGCTTGGCAGCGAAGAGAGCCAGGATCTCGCCCAGGAGATCTTGCTTCAGGCGTGGCATTCATTGCCTCGTTTTCGAGGGCAAGCCAGTCCGGCAACATGGTTTTATCGCGTTGCACTGCATACCGCAATGAATTGGCGTCGCAACGATCAACGGCGAAGGACGTGCCAACAGCCGCTGCTCGAAGTGCAAGCCATTCCATCTGAAACAATTGATTCTGCCGAGCACGCTGAACAGCGAGAGACGCTGGAGCAACTTTACGAGGCGATTCATCAGTTGCCGAAATCCGATGTTGCATTGGTGCTGCTGTACCTGGACGAATTGTCCTACCGCGAAATGGCCAGTGTTCTAGGAATATCTGAAAGCAACGTCGGAGTGCGGCTGAATCGTGTAAAGAAAACACTCTCCCAATTGCTGAACGTCGAAGTCGCGGAGGGCCAGCACAATGAGTCTTGATAAGTTTCGGCAAGCCTGGAAGGCCGATGCATCGCAGTTGAAGGTGACGATTGATATTGAATTGCTGACGCAGCAGGTCCAGCGATCGGACGACCAATTTCGCACCATGATTTTCTGGCGAGATGTGCGTGAAGTCGGCGTGTCGTTGTTGCTGATCCCGGTTTGGTTGGTGTTGGGGATCGGCTTTTCGTTGCCGTGGTCGTGGTGGTTGACCGTGCCGGTGTTGCTTTGGATTGCGGGCTTCATGCTGATCGATCGCAAGCGACATCCCAAGGCGTCAAGCGATCCTGGGCAACCGCTGTTGTTTTATGCGAAGGAATCGCTCACTCAGGTCGAACATCAAATTTGGCTGTTGCGAAACGTTTTCTGGTGGTACCTGCTGCCGTTTACGATTTCGTTGATGGCTTTCTTCGTCCATCTCGCCTGGAATCTCACTGGCACTTGGTGGGGATGTCTTCTTGTTGCGACACCGTTCGGCGTATTTCTCTTTTATACCTACCGCAAGATTTATCGACTCAATCAAGCAGCAGTCGATGAGCAGCTTCAGCCGCGGCAAGAACACTTGCGCAGGATTGTGGCAACTCTGGAAAGCGAAGACGCGAGCGACGCCGCCGAGGTCGACGAACTGGTGGAACTCGTTTCTTCGTTGTCTGAAAACGACCCGAAGATCGAGGGCAATCCCGGAGCGGCGGAATGGTTTGAGAATTGGAACCGAATCGTACCGTCATGGTGGATCGCGGGGATGATTCTCCTGCCAACTTTGATGGCAGCGTACAGCGGATACCGGTTCGCATTTGACAAAGCCGGTCCGGTGTTCTTTCAATCCGTGGTCATGGCCGTGATTGTGTTCGAAATCATGTTCTTCGGCCGTTGGTATCTCATTTCCAAACGCTACAAAGGGCAACCATCGACGGGGGAGAATTCGAAGCGACTCGAAGGTCCGGCAATCGTCGTCCTGATCACGCTTCTGGTTGTTTCTGCCTTGGCGTTCGCAGCTATCTTTTCTTTTGTCACCCATGCCAGTTCCAAAGCATCGTCCGATGCGGAAGTCGTCAGTGCGTTGGACCCTCCCGTGAATGCTGGGAAGTATGCTCGAGTCGCCCCGTTCACAGACGTGCGGTGGAAGGACGATCTGCCAACGGTTTGTGTGGCTGGCGATTGGTCGCAACTCAGATCGATTGATGGAATCCCAGCCGACCAGATCATGTCGTTTGCGAGCGAGCAATATGGCTTGCTCGCACGCAAACGCTTCACTGAAGATTTGGTTGAGCTGCTTTCGAAAATGGGGCACGACGTGGGGTGGGAAGTTGAGCTGAATCTTCAGTTCCCGGATGGCCATGTCGAAACGGTGCGAGAGAGAATGACCGCCGTCAATCGCCGCGTGGCTGGCATCCATCTTCAAATCCGAACTCAATACAACCTTTCGCAAGAAACGCCCGACGCCACGGAATAGCGTTGTGGCAGTCGGGCTCGAATGATGGTTCTGCTAGTACTACAGCGCTAAGTTTTGGGCCATCGGCATCGTGTGATGCTTTCGGGGTCGATACCGAGTTCGGCGTATCTGTCGAGCTTCGTTTGCGTATGGCTGATGCGAGCCGCTACGTTGCGTGATTGATGGTAGTTGATCCGTGAGGCGACCTGATCAAGCAACATGCGACGACTCTCACGAGGGAGTGACCAGCTGACAACGATTGCGTCGACCGCGTCGCGAATTTGCTGAATTGTCCACTCCGGATTTTTTTTCCCGCTCCTGCTGGCAGGTTTGCGAAAGAAACAGATAGCTCAACGACGTGATGATCAAGTGGCGTTTCAGACCCAAATATCGGCGCCCCTCGTAACAGTCTAAGCCGACCTCTTGTTTCTGATCCTCGAAACAACGTTCCACTCGCCATCGCTGAAACGCAACCTGTAGCAGCATCGCCATCGAAGCGAACTCGCTCGCGTTGCTGACGAAGAATTTCAGTTCGCCGTCAAGCACGTTTCTCGCGACCACCAACCACAGAGACAGCCCCGGTAGTCCGTCGCTGCCTTTGAGTGTGACGCGAACCCGCTTGGCTTCCCAGATGATGGGACCTTTCTCGCCGTCTTTGACGCGGTAGCGTTTCCAGCGTTTCGCTTTCATCGCTTCGCCGTGCCAGAACACTGTTTCAACACTTCGCGGCGAACTTTCCCCGCTCTTGACGCGGGGTGTCTTGCGACCTCGGCCGCGGCCGCCCTTGCGATAGGGCTGCTCGGTCACTTCGGGATGCTTCTCCCAAACCGAAAACGTTCGCGGCACTTCAAGCACAAACTTCTGATCGCGGTCGGCAAGAGCTTCCAGGAATCCAGGTTTACCGCCGTAGCCTTCGTCAGCGGTTAGCCAAGGATATTCAATCCCCTCCTCCTTACTGCGATCAAGCAATTCCAACGCGATCTGCCACTTGGGGCGATAGACCATCTCATCGGGAATGCCGGCGGCGGCACAACGCTCGCGGTCGTTACTCCAGCTCTCGGGGAGGAACAGTTCACCATCGACCATGCAGTGAAAGTCTTCGTTCGCCGCAGCCAGATGAACCGTGACGATACAGTTCTCCTGCTTGCCGACTTTGCCGCACCACTGTCGTTGCACGCCAGGCGTTTTGTCGCCCTTCTTGACGTCGCTGGTTTCGTCAATGATCGCGACAGTGTTCTTGTTGACATGCTCATCACGGACGATGTGGATCAGCCTCCTGCGAAGTCCATCTTCGTCCCACCGATGCTGGGCGATAAATTCCTGCAAGGTTCGCACCGGTGTACCGGCTTGCAACGCAATCGGCTCCACACTCTTGGCGTCCAGGTCGGAAAGTTGACCACGGACATAGGTCGTCAAATGAGCCCTCGTGTCGCTTCGTCGAAAACAATCGCCAAAGCGAGCCAAGTAAGCATTTAACCGATCTTCGAGTTGTTCCAGTTCAGCGACATCCATGCCAAGCTCTCCGTGCAGCAAACAAAATCTCCAGCTGCTATTCTCAGCGAAAAGCCCGGCCCTCTACAACACCAGTTAGCGCTGTAGTACTAGGTAGGCATTGGATTCGAAGGAGCACAGATCTCAACCGTCCGCAGAACGATTTAAAAACCGTCGGAATCGATGACTTCACCGCCGTTCCGGCTGCCGAGGGCATTGTAGATCTCGGCATCGATCTCTTGAGTGATGGCACGCACACTGCCGTCGCACAACGCGAATTGAGCCAGACCGACATGGGGAGCCGACAACCCTTTGTCATCGCCATCGATTTGGTTCGGCCGAAACTGAGTCTCGAAAAGAACCATGTGGCCGTGATCGTCTTCGAAGTCATCGCGGTCGTGCACAGCAGCGAACCAGGCGGTTTCAAAATTGCTGTGTCCACCCGGTGATGGTGTGCTGACGGGAAGCGGGCCGTTGGTTCGTTCCCCCAACGCCAACGTGTTGGACAGCCCATCGAGAATATCCGCGTGCCTTAAGTTGCTGTTGCGAAAGAACACCCCGTCACTTTCCAGCGGCGTGTCGTCCAAGTTGATTGTTGGAGTGGATGGACCCCAGTTCGCTGCATAAGACGCACCGGCATATTGAAGGACCGGAGTCAAGCTGTCATCACGGACGACAAACTCTCCTTCGGAATAGGTGTCCGAGGGACATAAGAAAGTGGGAAGCGATGTTTCTCGAGCGGAAAGGTTTTCGATGTCAAAGGTTGGTCGGTCGAAATGGATCGTGTCGTACAAGGCCGCTTGTTCGATGTGGGGCAGGATCGCACTTCCCCAGGAAAAACCTTGATGGTTGGCAAGATACATTGATCCTGGTTCGCCGAATTTGTGCAGGTAACCGGGCGGGAACTGTCTGAAGCTTGATTCGTAGTTGTGAATTCCCAACGCGAGTTGTTTCAGGTTGTTGCTGCAAGACATTCGCCGGGCAGCTTCGCGTGCAGCCTGCACGGCCGGCAACAAAAGACCGACCAGGACGCCAATGATGGCGATCACGACTAACAATTCGACCAGGGTGAATCCGGTTTGATTGTTGCGACGGAACCGGGGGCGGCTACGAGATTGAGTTTGGTGAAAGAGAGTCATGGTATTGAAGTGGTTGCTTGAGATCGCACGATCGCGCACACCGATCCAGACAACGCATGATGCATGCATGCGGCATCGGATCGCGAAAACACGAAACGCGCAGAGTGAGATTGAGGCATTCAAGAAAGGGATGCATCAACCAAGGAAGACGAAAGAAAGCGAAGGTCAGGTCGCTTGAGGAGGCGGAACCAAAGGTGCCGCGCGTTCGCATCCCTTAACGAGCGAATTGGCAAGCAATACCAAGTCGCTGTTGTTGGATCGAAGGAAATGATCGCCAGTCGGTGGCATCGGACTTCGGATCATGAGCACACGAAGAACCATGTTCTTCGTGCGTTCGTGGAGTCCCGTGGTGACAGAGTGCCGCTCGTGTTGCTCGGCGGTCGCGAGCACGACAAATTCAATCCCGAAGAAACGAATGTGCGAATGGAGCTGACTGCCCACGATTGCACCTTCGATGTGCGTCGTATCTGTCACGTGGGAATGGGAGGAATCATGCGAATGTGGATGCCCGTCGCCATGCGAATGCCCATGATCGTGCGGATAAGCGTAGCCATGTGAATGTAATTGGGAATGCAATTCAGCAAGACGAGACGCATGAATGCCGGATTCCAATTGCCGTGGAATCGAATCAGTCGATGGCGTGATCGGGTGGCTGTGGTGTCCACCCCACTGCAGTCCGACGCTCGCCCATGCAAGCACAACAGGCCCCAACGCCATCCAGTAGCGAGATGGAAACCGAATGAGGTTGTGGTGAACTTGCAACAAAGAAACCGTGAGTCAATCGTCAGGCATTTGGAGGTGAATCGGGGAACCGCAGTCACCATACTCACCAAGGTTTTGAACGCCAATCGGGAGACGACAATGGAACGGATTTTCGTGCGTTCCAAACGAGAAGGTCATCAAACGCTCACACCGCGTCGAATCACTTCGGTTGCCATGACTCATCGAAGAAGCCCGCCGCGATCACCTTGCCAGGGTCGCGGAAAGTCGAGCCTTCTGTGACATCCAAAAATGCCCAGTCGGGCAACTTGGGTGTTTGGCGAGCGTTGTTCAGATAGTCGTACTCGCGAAAGGTGAACCCGCTGTTGATCACGACATAGCGATCTGGACTCTCCGGGTTGGGATAGATCATCACTGGCACGTGCCCGGCTCTGGTGACCTGATTATCGCCGATGCTGATCTTATCGTTGGTCCACTGAAGTGGCAGTGTGGGTAGCAACCTTGCAATGACTTGGTTGCTGCTGGCGTCACCAAACAGAATCACGTTTTGATTGGCCATCATCGCCGCGTCGACTTGCGTATCTTTGACCACACGAATGTCACCTCGGAAATGCAACCGCCAATGGTCCATGGCGTGCTTGGATTCCGCTTGGACCCATTGCTCGACGGCGGGATCATCGGATGTCCCCGATGGCAGCACAAATACAAAGCGATCCATGAAGGCGTCGTCGATGGGCCCCTGCAATCCAGGTCGTTTGCGAAGAGACGCTGCGTCATCGGAAGCAACTTTCCACGTTCCGTCAAATATGAACTCAGCTTCAAGCGATCGGTCCGAAGCCACCAGTGGACCGGTGTCGGTATCGACAACCTGATCGCCATTGATCATCACGCCGGTGCGTCCGGCTGTTTTTCCCGGCCATTGCCCGGCATCAAAGTTCACGCGGATTCGCGTCACGTTCTCGCACTCGATCATGATCTGGGAGCCGTTTCCAGTTTGACTTGCCAGGACCGATGCATCGGCGATGGCCGGTGACCAATGTTGGCTCATTCCGGTGACTTCGATCCAGTGCATCCGCGAATAACGCAGGGTCAGCGTCGTTAGGTGGACGTTCCGAGGGACGCCGGATGTGATTTGTTGTTCGATTGAGTCCAATCGCCTGCCGATTTCCTGTTGAGCATCGGGATGAATCTTGTGAGCGGTTTGCGGACCGATCAAATGCACCAGCTCGATCCCTTCTTCTGATAACGCCGATTCCATCACGTCGGCGGCCTGTTTTTGCCGATCGATTTCGCCGCTGTAAGCAATGGTTGGCAAGTGCCTCAGGTTGCTCGCCCAGGGCGGGCAATCGTAAAGTTGCCACAGTGTCTTCTGATGCGATGGAGCGGTGCCGGCTGCGTCTTCACCCTGGAAGACATCAAGGAACAAAGGTGTTTCCGAAAAGCCTGCGCCCGGTGTGGCGGCGAAGAATTGGTCCGCATAGTGGGTCGCGATCTGCCAGCAACCTGCGCCGCCCATCGAAAAACCTCGGATCGCAACGCGGCGCTCGTCAATGGCAATGCGTCGCTGCAAGTAGTCACGTAGTTCCAGAACATCGACCTCGCCGGCGAATTTGAACGCGTTGCTGTAGCGACCATAGGGGTGAGCCACAATTGCAGATTGGGGCATCGGTTCATTGCCGGCTCGATAGCGTTCCGGATCGTTGCTGTGTTTGCTTAAGAACGCCAGTTCGGACACCTTTTCACCTCGGCCATGCAACCAGATGTCCATGCGAATCGGCAACGTATCGACGGCATTCACATTCTCGGGAACCACGATGCCATAGGGCTGAAACGAATCATCGATCTTTGATCGGTAGCCGCCGGCAATCAGCTGTTTTTCTTTGCTCGCTCGCAGTCCGACCACTTCCGCCCAGGACGCACCGGCGGCGATTCGGTTGATGCGATCGTTAGCGATTTTGAGTAATCGCTGCGCATCATCCAACGCCTTTGGGGAGTAGAAAATCGATTGCTCGATGGTCATCTCGACCGCTCTCGGAAACACCAAAACCTCTGGTTCGAGATCCCTCAACCGAGCAGCCGTGGCAGCGTCTTGTTTCTTCTCTCCGGCAGCATCCAATAGTTGTTGCCAACGGTTCCTGACTGATTCAATGGATGTTCGAAGTGTTTCCAGTTGACCAGAATCGACGTCAATTCCGGGGGGCGGAATTGGACGAACGTTTTCCGCTTGGTTGTCTGCCGGTCCATCGGCTAGCAAAGAAGAGGCGGTTGCCATTACGAGGCAGCCGCACAGAGTCAGTCCACGAGTCAACGACAGAATCATTCGAGCCAAATCCGCCAGAGTGCAAAATCAGAAGGTAGTATCGGTCAATCGGTCCCACAGCATACACAGCGGACCATCGCGAAACTTGGCTGGTGTTTCGTTCGCTACGCTGGTCTGACCAAATGGACGGAGCCATTCTTCAGAGCTCGCCGTGACCGCCGGTCTCACTCAATCAGAACCGTATTGATCGAGCCATTTCTGTAGCTCTTCGGTTTCGAGCATTGCGTCCAATGTTGGCCCGCTCGGCGATGCGTCGGCAGATGGTTCACCGGATTTACGATCGGACTTCTTGTGGCGTTTTCGTTTGGAAGTTGCTTTCGGAAGTTTGGCCATTTGAATGTGCCCATCCAGCAACGCATCCAACCAAACATCGGAATCGATCGGCAATGCTTTCTTGCGTTTGGCGGCCGCATGCAGACGGTGATCGGAGGACACCACCGTCAAGGACTTGGGATTTGGATGTTCGAAGATAAGCTCTTCGATCAAGTCATCCGCTTCTGGGTAGCCGACCGCAAAGCGAACATCCATGTCGGCGAATATCATTTGATCGCTCACGCCGTGAGGCGGATTGCGAGCATCAAAGACAACGCACGTGCGACTGCGAATGGGGTCGGTCAGGTGTTCCGACAACCGGTTGAGCAACAACTGCCGTTCGTCATGCAACCAATTCGGCGATGCACCCCGCGACGGAGGAGCCACCGGCCCAATCACGTTGTATCCATCGATGAGAAGCAAAGGGAACATGGGACATCGACGGAGGAGTTGAATCAGTAGGCTTCGGGTTGCTTCCAAACGACCATCAGAGTTCGGAACAAGATCCGAATGTCTAGCAACAGCGACCACGACCGGATGTATTGGTGATCAAAATGGATCCGCTGTTCCATTTTGTCGACCGTTTCCGTTTCGCCGCGACAGCCGTTGACTTGTGCCAACCCGGTGATGCCCGGTTTGACTTTGTGCCGCATCATATATCCACGGATCAAACCGCGATATTGTTCGTTGTGGGCGGAGGCGTGAGGCCGGGGGCCGACCAATGACATGGATCCTTCAATCACGTTGAACAATTGTGGAAGTTCGTCCAAGCTCGTTTTTCGAAGGATTGCACCCAATGGCGTGATTCGCGAATCGTTATGAGTGGCCTGTTTGACGACGGCACCATCGTCGCACGTCGTCATCGAGCGAAATTTCCAGACACGAATTTCTTGTCCATCCAATCCGTATCGACGCTGTCGAAAGAACACCGGACCGGGTGATGTCAATTTGACCGCCGCCGCGATCATCAGCATCGGAATCGAAATGGCCAGTAACCCAGCCGAGGCGACGATCAAATCCGCCGCCCTTTTCGCGACTCCATCGATGCCGAACATCGGCGATTCGGTGACGCTGACCGCCGGCAAACCGCCGACTTGCGTCCAGCGAGCGTGGAGCAATTCGAACACGAAGAAATCGGGCACGATGTAAACAGATGCTGTTGAGTCACTCAGCTCGTCCAGCAAAAAACGGATTCGCTTTTCGGCACGCATGGGAAGGGTGACAAGCACCGTTTCAATCTCACCCGAACGTGCCGCAGCGATCAGGTCGTTCAAGTCACCCTGCAGTGAGACCGCTGGTACGGATTCGGTCAAACTCAGATCTTCTGAATCAGTGCTTTCAGTTTCGCCACTTCCATTTTCGACATTGTCTCGTGCGAAATTGCGGTCATCGTAGAAGCCAGCGAACTGCAGTCCGAGCGACGAATCTGATTCGATGTTGGATTGTGTTTGATGTCCAAGGGTGTTGCAGCCCGCAATCGCGACTCGTCGAACACCGACGCCACGACGAAGCAATCCAAACTGGACAATTCGCAGACACATTCGCGAAAGTCCGATCATGGCGGGACAAAGCACACACCAAGACAGAATCACCGATCGGGCAAAGTACTGCCCGTAGCGGGTTGCAAACGCGATGGCACCTAACACCAGGATCGTCATCGTCCATGTTGTGATGACGCGAATGATTTCACTGTCGGTGCACGCGCGACGGTCGCCTCGTTGCAGTCCAGTCAACTGGCTGCTGAGAAAGAACACGATGACCGCGATCAATCCCATCGCAAAGGATGCATCGTCGACATGGCCTCGTGCGGCGAATTTGACCAACACCAAAGAAGCCAATATCGAGGCCGAATCCAGGCAAGGCTGAACGAAGTCATACCAATGTTGGCTGCCCAAAATGGAAACGGATCGGGTTGAATCCGCAGACTTCGACGATGCTGAGGAGGCGTCCGAGTGGTTTGACGGCATGGTCGGTGTACAAAGAGGAAGTGAATGACCGCTACCAACGGTCCGATTTCCCCAACACTAGCTTGCGAACCCGTCCAGCCAATCCATCCCCAGGTCCAACCAAGTGGCTTGATGCGTCAAAGCCCCGCTGCTGATTCGGTCCACGCCAGTCGCAGCGACGTTGCCGATCGTATCGATCGTGACGTTTCCTGATGCTTCCAAGTCGAGTGTCACACCCAGTTCGTCTCGTCGAGCCACTGCGCGGCGAAGGTCATCCAACGAAAAGTTGTCCAGCAGAACAATGTCGATGCCCGTCGTGGCGACTTGTTCAAATTGTTCCAGCGTGTCGACTTCGATTTCAACCATCGGCGGTGCGACCAATTGATTGACGCTGGCTCCCCGCATCGCAACGGCTCTCGTCGCTGCTTCGCCGGCGGTGAGCTTGGACGAAGGATCGTGCTCACTGCGACCGAGAGCGAGGTGGTTGTCTTTGATCAGAAAGCCATCGTACAGTCCGGTTCGATGGTTATGGCCGCCGCCACATCGCACCGCATACTTTTCGAGTCGTCGCCAGCCGGGGGTCGTTTTGCGAGTGTCATACAGTCGAGCGTCGTGTTCTCCGATTGCTTCGACGTATCGTCCGGTCAATGTCGCGACGCCGCACAGTCGAGAAAGGATATTGAGCAAAACGCGTTCGCTGGTCAGCAGGTCTCTGGCCGAACCTGAGAGCCGCACGATCGGTTCTCCGGGAACCAACGGAGTTCCCTCGTCAATCAAAACCTCGACTTCCAAATCGGCGTCGAACTCATCGACGATCCACGGTGCCAAAGCGATCCCCGCCGCGATTCCGGAGCATCGAGGAACGATCTGGCAGGCACCGCGGCGTTCGGGGGCGATCATGGCGACCGTGGTCCAGTCGACGGCAATGTCCAAGTCCTCTGCGATCGAAAGACGGACCAATTGCCGCAGGTCGTTTTCCAAGGCGTCGTCGAGTTGGACAGGGCGATAATCCATGGCTGGTTTCAATCGAAGTGGAGCGGTTTCACGGTCAAGGTTTCACGCATTGTTTCGCCTGTTGGCGGTGCCAGCAATGCGACACGGAGTCGATATGCCATGGAAAACCGTTGTTCATCCATCGATTGTCGCTAAATCGCGGTTGCCAATGCGCGTTCGATTTCTCTACAAGCCGAACTCATTCATTTGTTTCCGTTGCGAATTGGGGTCACCATGCCTTCGCCCTGCCATCACGTTGTCCCTCGTTGTTTCGCTTGGATTGCGTTGGCGATTGGGGTAACCGCCATGGCTATGCCGCGATTGCATGCGCAAATGCCGACCCGCGCAGAAGTGGAAGAGGCCAAGAAAACGCCGCTTCCCACAGATCCGGCGACGGTGATGGCCGTCGTCGGCCAAGGACGAGTTCTGCTCGGCGAGCTGAAACCACGCGTGGATGCTCAGCTTTCTCGTATGCTCGCGCAAGCCAGTGGCGAGGTACCGGAGGACGAACTGCACTACGTGAAGTTGCGGATGACTCGTAGCTTGCTCGTTCAAACCATACAAAGTCGGATGCTTCGCGAAGCGTTTTTGTTGGAACAAGTCGGCACCGCTGCGGCGGACAAACGACGTGAAGCGGAGGCAACGATGGCCGCCAAGGCTCGTCAGATGTTCTATGAAACGGAACTGCCCGGGCTGATGAAAAAAGCCAATGTGGATTCAAAGGCAGAACTCGACGATCTTCTTCGCAAAGAGGGATCGTCGCTGGCCTTCCGCCAGCGTGAATTCATGGACCAGATGCTGGGCAGCTTGTACATCCGCAGCAAGGTCAACAAAGACCCCGCGGTCTCGCTTTCCGAGATTGTGCGGTACTACCAGGAACATCAATCCAAGTACGAACACAAAGCCCGTGCTCGTTGGGAACAGCTGACGGTCATGTTCAGCAATCACCCAACTCGCGATGCGGCGATGAAGGCAATCACCGAGATGGGACGCGAGGCGTTGTACGGCGGCAACATGCAAGCGGTTGCGAAGGCCAAGAGCGAAGAACCATTCGCGAGTTCAGGCGGATTGCATGATTGGACTAATCAAGGGTCTTTGGTGTCAGCAATCCTGGATCAGCAAATCTTCTCGTTGCCGACCGGTAAGATGAGCGAGATCATCGAGGACACTGATGCGTATCACATCATCCGAGTGTTGGAACGAGAAGACGCTGGGGTGACTCCTGTCGGAGAGCTTCAAGACGATATCTCAGATATTCTTCGTCAGCAGAAGATTCGTGCTGACCAGGAAGAAGTGATGGTCGAAGTTCGCCAACGTGTTCCGGTTTGGTCGTTCTATCCCGACGATTTCCCAGAAGCGAAACCGTTGCTTCAGGTGTCAGCTCGACCGGCGCTGCAAAGGTAGGCGGTATGGCCCATTGCGCATCACGGCATCGTGCGAATCGGAACCAACGCGTTTGTCCAAACCGAACCCCGCACCAACGCAGTGCCCTTCACGTACGGTGGATCGTCATTTGCGCACTGGCGTTGATGTCGGCCGGGTGTGGCCAACTGGCGTACCGGCTTGGAACCGATATCCCACCCCAGTACGTTCCTAATCCGTTGGATCTACCGCCCGTTCCGGCAGACTTCCTTTGGTTGCAGGTGGTCGATGCGGTGGACGACGTGTTTCGGATTTCTCGGGAGCAACCGGTGGTCAATCAGCCGGGTGCCGTTCTCGAAGGACGACTTGAAACAAGCTACAAGGTTGGTGGTTCCATTTTGGAGCCGTGGCGGAAAGACAGTTCGCCCGGATTCGAACGTTTGCAGAGCACGTTGCAATCCATCCGACGCCGAGCGATCGTCCATGTTCGTCCGCATTCGAACGGCTATTCCGTCGAGATCATTGTCCAAAAAGACTTGGAAGACACCGATCGAACCCAGTACGCGACCGAAACCACCGCCGGACAACGTCACGACGGTTCACGTACCAGTCGCGTGGATGACTTCGACGATAACCCGCAGACTCTTGGTTGGATTCCGCTGGGACGCGACACGACGCTGGAACAAATCCTATTGCAGGACATCTTCCGGCGTGTCACTCAGAAGGACACGCCCGGGTTGCTCAATCATTGATTGCCCGTTGACGACCAAGATGCCGGAGCAGCGCCGAAGCGGCTTGATCCGGCCTATCGCTTTGCTTTGGAACGCTACGCTTTATCGGCGGTGACAAGTGCTTTGTCGCTGATGTCTTTCCGGCACCAAGCTCCCTGCCAACGAATCTCACGCACAGCTTTGTAAGCCTGCAATTTCGCGGCACTGATCGAATCGCCCATTGCGGTCACGCCTAGAACGCGTCCGCCGGTGTTGACGACTTCGCCGTCGACACGTTGAGTTCCCGCATGGAAGACTTTGACGTTTTCCATTTTGTCGGCTGATTCGATACCGGTGATCGCGTGGCCTTTCTCGTAGTCAGCCGGATAGCCTTCGCTGGCCATCACGACGCAAATGGCTGGTCGTGGATCGAACTCAAGCGGACCGGTTTCTTCGAGCTTGCCATCGACGACGGCCTGCATGACTTCGACCAAGTCGGTCTTCAATCGCATCAGCAACGGTTGGCATTCGGGGTCGCCGAATCGAACGTTGAATTCCAATACTTTTGGACCGGCAGGAGTCAACATCAATCCCGCGTACAACACGCCTTTGAAAGGACGGCGTGAGCGTTTCATCGCATGCACGACCGGCACCAGAATGCTCGATTCGACCTTTGCCAGGGTTTCTTCGTCCAAAACAGGCGCCGGGCAGTAAGCACCCATGCCGCCAGTGTTGGGACCCGTGTCGCCATCGTTGGCGGGTTTGTGGTCTTGCGCGGGCGGCAACGTGACAATCGTTTCACCATCGGTGATCGCCAACACGCTGACCTCGGGGCCCGTCAAACGTTCTTCGATGATCAGTTCTTTGCCGGCGGCACCGAACTCTTTGCGAGCCGCGATGCGATCGATGGCTTCCAATGCTTCGCTGCGTGTGTCGCAGACGACAACGCCTTTACCGGCGGCCAAACCATCGGCTTTGACAACGACGTTGACCGGATCAGTGGGTTCGCTGAATCGATCTTTGATGTACCGCGAGGCGTCGTCGGCGCTGCGGAAAGTTCGGTAGTCTGCCGTGGGAATGTCAGCGGACCGCAGCAGGTTCTTGCAGAAGACTTTGCTGCCTTCGAGTTCCGATGCTGCTTTGCTGGGGCCGAAGGCACGAAGTCCGGCGTCGGTCAACGCATCGACCAATCCGGCGACCAAAGGTGCCTCGGGACCGACGATGACCAAGCCGACGTTGTTCTCTTTCGCGAATTGGATCACGGCATCGTGATCGGCCGGATCCAGGTCGACGTTGGTCGCGTCCATCCCGGTGCCGGCGTTGCCGGG
The DNA here is from genome assembly GCF_000196115.1 of Rhodopirellula baltica SH 1. NCBI lineage: Bacteria > Pseudomonadati > Planctomycetota > Planctomycetia > Pirellulales > Pirellulaceae > Rhodopirellula > Rhodopirellula baltica. The sequence goes on along the minus strand of NC_005027.1, from coordinate 3,516,216 downwards.
GGCAACGAAAACATTTTGAACGTGCTGGCTCTGTTTGACTTTCCATGCCAAGGCATGTTCACGTCCACCAGAGCCAACAATCAACACGTTGTATTTACTCATCGAGTGGTTTGACTCGCAGATTTTTGAAGTAGGCGATGCTTTGTGGGTCATGGGCTTGCAAGGCAAACGTGCCTTCGCCCAACCGGCGTTCGAAGCGATCTGAGAACGCTTCCTGGTCGCTCGGTTCGGTGAAATCCACCAGGGTTTTTCCGTTGACTTTCAGTTCAATGTGTTTGCCGCGAACGATGATTTCTTGCGTGTACCATTCGTTGTCGCGAATGCCATTGGCCGCAAGCGTTTCCGCGTCAATGTTTTCGACCCCGTAGAGTGAACTGGTCTTCTTGGGGTCTTTGTGGCTGACGTTGACTTGGCACTCGTAGCCATATTTTGGCCAGCCTGATTCTTGGTATTTGGTGTGAAAGTAAATTCCAGCGTTGCTGCCGGGCATCACCTTCACGTCGGCCTTGAAGTGAAAGTTTTTCAGCGGAGCCAACTCGCCGACATAGAAGAGGTGGCAACGTTCGCCTTTGCAGACAAGCATTCCGTCCTCAACTTGCCAGCTGTCTGGGTTCTCGGTCGACTTCTTCCAGCCGTCCAGCGATTCGCCGTCGAACAGAGAAACGAATCCGGTCTCTTGTGCGGATGCGTTTGTTGCAGCATCGTCCGCCTTCACGATCGGATTGATCGAGAGGGCGGATGCGAGTGAAACGACGGCAGACAGTAGCAGCAGTTGGGGACGAAACATGCGTGAACTCAGGAGCGGGGATGGCGGGCTAGACGCTGGCCAACCGGTCCAGCATCACAGGGTCGTTGGGTAATGGCGACATCGGGTCGACGCCCAAGGTTCCCTGCAACGATGCAATATAGTCTCCCGACTCGGCCAATTGGCGTTGTTGGGTCGCATATTCGTACTGGGCTTTCATGTTCAGCCGTTCCGTTGCGTCGGCATTGAGCGGATCGTCCATGAACGCTTGCAATCGCTGCTGCATTGATTTCCAGTGAGCGATATCGCGTTGCTGTTTGGCGTCCAGACGACGTCGATACCAGTCACTGCTGAGCAGTGATTCTCGCGAAAAGAGTTGACGCACTTCGGGATCGTCGATCGTTTTGCCGTTGTGTTCGCCGTGCACCATGATGTCCAGTGCCGCACGCAGCGGCGGGCACGCCAACTCGTATCCCGAATCACCGAAGTAGTTCTGAGCGACACGAGCTTGGGCTTCGGAAATTTGCAGCACGCCATCGGCAAACGAATCTTCATCCTGTTTCTCGGGACGCAAAATCGGTTCGGGGAAGACCTTGGACGGGTTGTCGAAGACACGAGCCAGGTAGGTGCGAACGAATTTGTCCGTGATGCGATAGCCAAGTCGACTGGCAGGAATCCTTTTGCCGTCGTGGTCGAAGTCTTCGATTTTTTCCAGCATGCCGTCTTCGATCATGCGGCGTGGGTCGCGTTCTTCGGCCGTCATGCGGCACCAGACTTCAGGTATCAACAAAGAAATGTCGTGGCCGACTTCCAGGTTGGGACCAACGTGACCGGCGGGTGTGCTGAAGCCGCCCAGATCGGTCAAGATCATCGAGACGATCACGGCATTCAGGTCGACGGCAGGGTGCAAAGCGTTGAACGGACCTTTGGTCAGTGCACCTTCGCTACCCGCACCAGTCGTGCTGGGGCTTTTGCCGGTCAGTGAGCAAACGTAATCCATCACCAGTTCAGGAAGCTCCTGATAGTGAAGTGGCGAGTAAACCGCCAATGAACGGATGCCGGCTTCGGCGTCTGGTGGATTGTTGCGACGACCGGACAGGACCGCGCCGACGGGAGTCAGGACCGCATCGCTAGTACCCAGTTTGCGATGCAATTGGATGCCTCGCATGGCAACATAGGTCGCGCGGGGCGATGCCAAATCGGGACGGTCTTGCAAGTAACGAGGGTTCTTCGTTGGCTTGCCATCGACCAAACGCGGATTGGCGGTGCTGACGACGTAGCCATCCTCGGATGCCGCCGCGGTGAGCAGCAGCTCTTCCATCGGGCCGGTGAATTTGTCGAACTCGATGGCATCACGAATGATGTCGCGAGCTTGTTGGCTGGTGAGTGGTTCGAAGTTGCTGATAAAGTTGCCCGGTGCAGCCAGATCAGACTCAGTTTGTTTGTCCAGTCCGCGATGAACGGCATCGTCGGGCCGTTGGAACAAACGGTATTCGCAGTTCTCAACAAACTTGTAGCTGGGAGCTTCCGCGACGGCGGATCCGACATCGCCAATGCTTCCCGCAGGAACCACGATGCTGACGGAGATATCGTCTTCGCGCTGAACCTTGGATGATGCGATGAAGTCCTGCCGCAGTTTGAACGTTCGCCATTGCGAGTTTTCCAGACCGACACGCAAGTAAGTTCCGACCAACGGGCGGCTTCCAATTTTCAGTTCGTGGCCCGGTGAACCGTTGACGATATCGACGCCGAACGATTCACGCCAATCATCGCCGACGCCAGGCCCGGCGAAACGTTTGATGATCAAAGCGAGAGCGTAGACGTGCTCAGGAATGCTCTTCAACCAAGCGTTGTAGTCGTCGTTGTATTCGGGACTTGGGGTCAGCAACTTGATCACGCTACCGAGCGATCGATTTGGATCGAGCACCTTGCGGCTGGGACGCTCGCTGTAGTCGGTGCGACCCGTGTATGAATTCGACCAACGCGTCCCGTAATCTTTCGAGAAGATGTCATCGACGAGTTGGAAATCGATTTCGTGGTCTTTGACAAAGATCGGTCCGTACAACATGTAGTCGCGAAGACTCTTGCTGATTTCGCTTTTGCCACCACCGCTGACCGTGCAGGGTTTGTGACAGAAGACGCCTTCGCCGACGGTGCCGATCAAACGCCAGCTTGGTGCCGAGGGGTGTTTTTCCAGTTGAAGCTTGTAACCACTCGGAGCGATGTAAATCTCATCGGGCGAAAGTGGAATCGATTGCTCTTTACCGGATGAATCCGTCCAGCGAATGCAGCGTTCGCGAAGCGTTGCCAGGGCATCTTCTGGGATGTAGATGACACTCGGATGGATGCGATCGATGCCGTATCCTTCCGGTTGAACGTCAATGAAATCGCTGTAGCGTTTCGCGACATCGGCAAATGTTTGGCCGTTGTAGAGGCGACTGTTGACTTGGAACTCGTCGCCTAACGAGTACGAAGCAAATGCGATTGCACCACCGGCATGCTCCTCTTCCGCGTTGCCCATCAAGTTGGCTGCGTAGCTGAGCTGGGTTTTGACTTCTTTCTTGCAATAACCGTAATAGTTGTCGGCGATCAAAGTCACGATCACACCATCGCTGTTCCGACAGGTGATTTTGAAAGCACCGCCGTCGTTGTAGCGTTCCGTTTCGTCTTGCCAGCACATCCGGTCGTGCCGCTGGCGTTCGTTTGCATCGTCGTAGTGAGGCAGCCCCAGTTCTTTCTTGGTCAACTGAGTCAGGTGGGTTGCCAGAATCACGCAACCGGTGTGTCCACTCCAGTGTTTGGCATCGAGTCCGGCGTCGCACGCAGCGATCAAAGGGTCGCCGGCATTGCCAAAGATGGATTCGACGAAGTCCAGGTTGCTGACATAGTTGCCCGGAACGAAGAAACGGGTTTCCATCGTCTTCGATTCACTGTATCCGGGAACACCGGGAGCAACCAATGGACGCAACATCAGCGACACCCACGATTCAGCGGGGTGAGGCGAGTTGTGGGTGTACGGCAATTCCATGTCGGCCGCGGGTGGCTGCATGGCGGCACGGAAAAGGTTTACGAAGACATTCTTGGGAACGACTCGTTTATCACCGGGGATCGACAATCCGCCTTCGACAACGTGGAACGTCCCTGCCGTGGTGCGGCGGTCGGCTCGCGGATTGTTCAAGACACCGTTGAAGCAGCGGTACGATTTGACCTGATCGTTTTCGAACTTGTTGCCACCCAAAGGCATGCTCAATTCACGAGCCATACCGTGACGGTCCAAATTCAAAGAACGACTCGGAAGCTTCAGCGGTTCGTCGCCGACCTCGTCACCAAAGTAGGACGCGAGGAAAGCTTCAATACGTTGATCAATTGGTGGTTGGTGCTGACGCAAAATCGCGTTGCGCTCACGAAAACTGTCCAGCATTTCGCGAGGGAAAGCAGCGTCGGGACGTTCTTGGTCCTCTTCGCCGGGGGGCATCAGTCCAGCCAAGGCCAATTGAAACGAGAGATAGTTTTGCAGGCGTTGCCGTTGTTCCGGAGCGGCCGCAAGCATGCGGTCCCAGCTCAAAGCGCGTTGAAGTTCTGTGGGTTCTCGCAGCAATGCCATGAGGATCTCTCCGGTTCGAACATGAATGTGGTCGGCAAAACCAAGCTTCGTGATCGAAAAGCTTTGACGCAATTGATCGCGGAGCACCTTGCGTCCAAAGCGTTCGACGATTGACGGCAGTCTCACGAAAAACGTTGGATCCAAGGACAGGCTTGGTGGAGAGGAGCTTAGCAAATACCGCCCGAATTTGAATCGGACGGGATTCGCGCGAGGCCCTCCGATTCCACGGCAGTTCGCGGCGTGAATCTATTGAGTGTGTATGTTGTGAGTCACGCTAATGCGAATTGGGTTCTCGCTGGGTCGTGATAGCGGGGCGGGCCGGCGCGTTGGGGTGTTTGGGGCATGGATGTACATGCGAGACTGACACCGGAAAGGTCAGTCGGGGGAGCGAAGGATGAATCGCTTCAAACATGCCGGCTGCGGAAGAATTTCCGGTGAATTCGTTTGGGCAAACCCACAAATCATGACGGGGTCACTTGGATTGCAGCACGGAAGCCAGTTCGGATTCCACCAAGCGACGCAATTCTTCCTCGGTGCCGTTGTTTGAAATCACGCGAGTGCTAGCCGATTGTTTTCGCTTCCAGGACCACTGTCGCGCGCTTCGTCGCTCAAGTTCTTCCGTGTTCCAACCTCGAGAGGCGAGCAGTTGCTGATGTCGATCGGGATTGACCTGTAGACACCACACTTCGTCACACGTGTCGCGATACCCGCTTTCCAAAAGCAAAGGCACATCAAGGATCACAAACGGTCGTCGCTCCGATTTCGCTTTCGCGATTTCAGATTGCAGAATCTTTCGTGTCCGTGGATGAAGGATGCCTTCGAGTTGTCGAAGCCGAGCGTGTGAAGCTTCGTCATCACCGAAGACCAAGTCGGCTAATCGCGAGCGGGACAGCGAACAGTCTGCCATTTGGATCGAATCGCCGAACAGCGATTTCAGTTCGCCAATGACGGCGGAGTCGCTGAGTTGGCTCTTCGCAATTTCATCGGCGTTCAGCCAGACGCCACCCAAGGATTCCAGGTGACGAGCGACTGTGGATTTGCCACTGCAAGGCGGACCGATGACACCAATGATTGGTGTCGAAGGGGCCGGCGTTGAAACAGTCCGTGGCTCGGCCGACATCAAGCCTGGTAAAGAAACGCGTTGCAATTGGGGCAATGCGTCAAAGTCGACAACATCACTTGGTTGAGGACCTGAGTGGTCAGTGTTTGGTAGCAACCACCGCAGGAGTCTTGTTCGACGGCCGCCAATGCCTCGTCACCGCGGGCATCAACCAATCGGCGATAGTCCGCTTTCACCGCGGCCGGAATGTCCGCTTCGTGAGCGGCCAGTTGTTCGTTGATACGAGCAAGATCCTGGCGAACTTGTTCGAGACGAGCTTCGATTTCGTTGACCCGTTTGGTTTGGTCTGCCTGGGCCTGTTCAAGTTTCTTTTGGGCGCGGCCCAGTTCGATTTCGCAGGTGTCGATTCGTTCAAGCACTTCCAGGATTTCATCGCTTTGAACGCTGTTGGCTTGTTCATCCGCGGCGATTTGATCCTTCAGCAGCGAGAACTCTTTGTTCGAAGCGGCCGTGTTCAGTTTGCCCTGCAGATTTTTGACGTGGGCTTCGCGGGTCTGCAGTTGCAGTTGCTTTTCATCCGCCGTCATGCGGGTTTTCTTCAGCGTTTCCGCCGCCGCGTCCACATTCGCTTGAGCCTCGTCGACCATCGACTGAACGGCCTTGATTTGAAGTGGGCCACGACGCAATTGCCCCTCCAAATCGGTGCGTTGCTGCAACGTGTTGTGCAACGTTCGCAAAAGGACGCTGGAAAATTTAGTCGTGGTGGAGGGCAGAGCCATCAGGCAGAATGCGGGAGCTGGAGAATGGGAGTGAAAAGAGGGGGTGAGATTGTGAGACGGATAGGAGCACCGATCAATCGCCCTTTTCTGGAACCTTCTCTAGAATTTCCAGCAAAACGTGGTCGGTGTCGATGCCCTCGGCTTGAGCTTCGAAGTTCAGAAGCACGCGGTGACGCATCGCGGGCAGGAACATCCGGCGAATGTCTTCGAAAGAAACGTTGAAGCGGCCGTCCAGCAAAGCCTGCACTTTCGCGGTTAAAGCGAGCGTTTGGGCTCCGCGGGGGCTGCTGCCCCAGCGAACGTATTCGTTGGTGATCGGAACGCTGTAGGGACCGTCAGGGTGAGTCGCCATGGTCAGCCGCACCAAGTAATCCTGGACGTGCGGGGCGAGGATGACTTCGCGAACAAGTTTTTGCCAGCGTTGGATTTCTTCGCCATCCATGACCTTTTCGATCTCGGGACGCTCGCCACGGGTCGTGCGATCGACGATCGTCGCCAGCTCATCGCGGTTGCTGTAGCCAACTACCAGTTTGAACAGGAACCGGTCCATCTGAGCTTCGGGAAGCGGGTAGGTGCCTTCCTGCTCGATCGGGTTCTGCGTGGCCAAGACAAAGAACGGTTGGTCCAGCGTGTAACGATGGCCGCCCGCGGTCACGGTGCCTTCTTGCATCGTTTCCAGCATGGCCGACTGAGTCTTCGGGGTCGCTCGGTTGATTTCGTCGGCGAGCAGAATCTGGGTGAAGACGGGGCCTTTTTGAAATTCAAACTTGCGGCGTCCGGATTCATCTTCCACGACCATGTTGGTGCCCAAAATGTCGGCGGGCATGAGGTCAGGCGTGAACTGAATTCGATTGAATTGCAAATCCAAGACCTCGGCCAGTGTCCGGACCAGCATCGTTTTGCCCAGTCCCGGCACGCCTTCGAGCAAGCAGTGACCACCGCAAAGCATCGATGTCAAAACTCCGCTGACGATGTCATCGTGACCCACGATCACGCGACCAATCATTTCACGGATCGCGACGTATCGCTGACGAAATTGTTCCGCGTCGGCTCGCATCGCATCGACGGTGGTGCTCATAAGCTTGTGTGTCAGTTCGAAGAGGTGAAGTTTGGATTGGGAACGGGCATTTTGGCATTCATTTCAGTTTGCCATTGCCGAAGTGCATCACGCAATTCAGCGAAACGTTCGGGCTCAGTTTTCGACAAGTCTTTGGTTTCGCCCATGTCGACCGATAGATCATACAGTTCTGCGGTGTCGGTTTCGTAGAACTCGATCAATTTGTAATTGCCACGGCGAATCGCCGCACCGGGACGCCAGAGCGAACCATGGTAGTGAGGGTAGTGCCAGTGCAGGTCGCGGGGCGAGGAATCGGTTTCCGCGGCTTCACCAGCGATCGCGGGCAACAAGCTGATTCCATCGGCGTGCGATTCAGGCTGAAGCGGCAATCCGACCACGTCGAGAATGGTTGGGAACAAATCCGTGCTGCACGCGACGGAGTCAACTGTTTTCGGTTGATGAGAAACGGTTTCGTTCGTCGCTCCACCGGGCATCGTTTTTGGCAATCGCACCAGCAGCGGTTCTCGGATTCCGCCTTCGTACAACCAACCCTTGCCGGCTCGCAGGGGCGAATTGCAAGTTGGGCCAAATTTGCGAAGTGTCGACAGACCGCCGTTGTCAGAAAAGAAGATGACCAGTGTGTTGTCATCGACTCCGTGTTCTTTCAACGCTTTCATGATTCGGCCGACACTGGTGTCGACGGCTTTCACCATCGACGCGTACGCCGGGTTGTCTTGGCGACCACGCGTGACCGCATCCCGCTCGGCAATCGTCGGAGTGTCGCCCTGCAGTTCCGGCGAGTTTGATTGCTTTTCTTCGAAGTGATCGATCGTTCGCTTGTCAGGAGTGATGGGCGAGTGCACGTTGTAGTAGCTCATCATCATGAAGAACGGTTTGTCTTCACGCGATGCGGTGTCGACCAACGAGACCGCTTCATCGGTCAGACGCGTTGTCAGGTATTCGCCATCTTGCTTGGCTTTCAGATACGGGTTCTTCCAAGGCGAGTAATAGCCGCCGGGAGGCGAGCCTTTGTGGCCGCCGCCGATGTTGATTTGGAATCCTTGGTCGGTGGGCAGGTGCCCGACGTCACCGAGGTGCCATTTGCCCAAGAAGAACGTTTGGTAGTCGGCGGCGTCTCGCAGGTGTTCCGCGATCGTGACTTCGTCCAGTGCCAAGTTGTCTCGGTCGTCGACATGTTGGAACCGAGGGTTCTGGGCTCGGTCGGTCGACATGCCTGGGATCCAGTCGGTGATGTCGACACGAACCGGATGACGTCCGGTCATGATGCTGGCTCGAGTGGGAGAGCACACGGGACAAGCGGCGTACGCGTTGGTGAACCGTATTCCCGATTCAGCCAAAGCATCGATCTGTGGCGTTTCGTGATAAGTGCTGCCATAGCAACCCAAATCCGCCCATCCCAAATCATCGACCAAGAACAGCAGGACGTTGGGACGCGAGGGAGCTGGCGAGGTTTCCTCTGCGACCAGCGTCGTTGGGTTTCCGAGCGAAGCGATCGTTGCAATCAACAACACCGCCGTTGTCACCAGGTTCGATGATGCGAGTGAGGGTGATGAGACAGGGCAATGAGATCGCAGCATTTGACGGCACAAGATGTCTAGCTAAGTGGTGGTTGTCTAAGCCAGATCCAGGATCGGGCTGAGCGTCATTGTAGCCCAATCCAAGGGCACTCGGTGGTGCCGGCGGGGCTTCTGTCGAGTGGCATCGGCTTCCAGTCTGCGGAGGAACACGGACTGGAGGCCTGTGCCACTTTGGATGAGAAGTTATGACGATTCTGGCGGAAATCGAGGTGCGATGACTGGGCTGGGGGATGGAAGATCGCGTGCCGATATTGTGCTCGTAGAATGATTGTGCTCGTAGAATGACAGTCACCACCCAATCCAAAGTTGACGATGGCGGATCGATCCACTGAAACACTGACGGGTTCGCCCGGTCCAACTGAGCGAACCGTGCGTTTGTCTTCGGGAGAAGTCTGCAATGTCCCGAGTGGTTGGGAGTTGTTGCCGCCGGGAGACGCCGGTGTGACTCGCCGTGTCAAAGCCGCTGGTCCAACGTGGACGGTCAAAGAAAAGAAAGGGCGGCGTGAGTTTTCGCAGGGGCTGTGGGCGGACGCGAAGCAGATCGCGGATGCGAAGGCGTCGATGGAGGCGACTCGATCTACCGCTGGCTACGCGAAAAAGCAGGCGGCCGCGAAAAAACGGCGTGACGAAAAGCAGGGTGAATACGTCGAGGATTTCTTCCAAGCCGTCTGCGACTTTTTAGAATTCGCCCCGGAGTACTCCGCGGTGGCCAAACATCTCGCCAAAGCGGTGACGGAGCACGCAACGCCCGTTGGCAGTGGCACGGTCGCTCGCACCGAACGAATCCCGATCGAGCGTCGAGCCGAATCAGCCGTCATCGCTTGGATGCGTCACCAGACGACGGCGTACGACAACATGAAGATCGAACGAGTCAAAGGCCGTCGGCGTGAGGTGCGTCGCGAGCTCGCCGCGAAATCTCGTGAGCTGCTTCAGAATTATCGCTCCGGGGAAGAAAACGCGATGGTTGGGTGTCCGCTGGCAAAAGCGTTGCGGGGATAGGTTCGAGCCAGGTTCTCATTGGGCAGTTTCACGGCTCGGTTTCATGAGGATCGCGCGCGGTTGGGAAGCGGATACAAAAAATTGGCGTTGTTGTTGAAGGGACTGCCGATCTAAAAGCGTAGGTGGTCGACGGATGGTTTCCGTCGCAGCCGAGGCGAGCAACCTTTCCCGTTCGCGTTCCCTTCGTTTGCCCCGTTTGAGGTGGCATTGAATATGAAAATCCAATTCAACTTTGGCGTCCGTTTGATTCTCGCTGGTGCCGCTGTGTTGGCATCGGGAGTCTTCACCCCAAGCAACGCCATGGCACAAGCCAACACCCAGCGTGGTGCAACTTTGGGTGGTATCACCGGCGCGATCGCAGGCGCGATCATCGGCGACAACAACAACGAAGCGGGGGCGGGAGCTGCAATCGGCGGTGCCGTCGGAGCCGTTGCCGGTGGATTGCTTGGCAACGCGAAAGACAAAGAGTTGCAAGCTCAGCAGCGGTATTACACGCAGCCCAGCCACTACACACGAACCATTGCCCCACAACCTGCCGTATCGCCACTTGTGCCTACCACAGCCGTCTCGTTCAACGACGTCGTCGCGATGAGCCGCAGCGGTGTCAGCGAAGGCGTGGTGCTGAATCAAATTGCATCCCGCGGTGTTCAGCGGCGTCCCGTCGTGTCGGACATCATCTCGCTGCACCAACAAGGCGTAAGCGAAGTGGTGATTTCGGCAATGCAGAACGCTCCCGTTGGTGACCAGGTCGTCGTGCAAGCACCCACGGTGGTGGAAACACCGGTTTATGTGCCCGCGCCTCGCGTGTACGTGCAGCCAGCACCGGTTTATCGTGCTCGTCCCGTCTACCACGGGCCGCCACGCCATGGTCGTAGCAACGGCTTTCATATCCACTACGGTCACTGATCAGTAGGCTGTTTCGGCAGCCATCGCAGGCTTCGATCATTGCTGATCAAGCAATTCCTGTCGTTTTGCCGATCAAGCAAATCCTGTAGCACGGCGGTCTCCGCCGTGAATGCGTAAGTGCTCGATCCTATGCTCGGCCCTCCCCTCGCTTCGCTCGACCCTCCCAAAGGGAGGGTGAATTGCAATGGCAGGACCTCTGCGTTTTCGAGGGTGAACTTGTTGTTGCAAACGCCGGCTTGCGAAACGGAACAAGCTCTTCAGGTGAGTCTGAATTCTGGCGAATCCAGCTACGGATCTCACGGTCAGGTCGGCGATGTTCCTAGAACAACGCGGTCGCTTCGCCGGTGGAGTCGACTTGCCAGGGCGTCCATAGGATGACTGGGCTGCCAATCTTCAGGTCGCTTTTTCGCGGCGGGATGGTCACTGTTTCGAGCTCCAGGTTTTCGATGTCGAACTCCTGTCCGAGCTGATCGATTTCGTGACGCAGTTCGTCTTCGAGCTCTTGCATGTCGATGTGCAGTTGCTCGAGTGCCGCTTCGGCTCGTTTGACATCGCCGCGTTGCTGGGCGGCTCGTGACGCACCTCGAGCCGCCGTCGACATCTTGGAAACGTTCGTTCGACTGGCAATTTTGCGTCCCATGAACGCGCCGATCAACGAGGTGCCAAAGGACAGCAACGAGGACATCTTGGCGGATTCGTATTGGTCTTCTTCGCGAGCGATTCGTTCCTCTGCCGTTCGCATCTTGCCTTCGAGCGTCTTCATCTTCGAACCGTATTTGTCACGCAGCTTTTCCGTCTGCAAATCGCGTTCTTCACGTGCAGCTTGTTGGAAATGCAGTCGAGCTTCGACTTCGCTGGCACCCGCCGGAGCGTATTCACCCAGCGCGGGGCTTTTGAAAAGCTCCATCGGATGATGTCGGTAGAGGTAGTCCTTCAATTGCTTTTGGATCGACTTCAGTTTGCTGGCTCCGCGAAGGTCGTCGGGCAAATCGGTGAAGTCGAAACCCTCCTCGGGGTCGGACACCCATTCGGCGTCAACGTCCAACGCTTCGCTGGATTCCCACACGCCTTCGGGGACTCCTTTTCCGCAACGCAAAACTCGTCGAGCGTCGACCCATTCGTCCACGCCAGCACTGCTGCGGACGAAGTGCATGGAACCTTCGCCCAACAATGCGGCCCGGTAAACTCGTCGGCCGTCGCCACCGGGATAACGAGTGGGGACCAAGAATGCTTCACCCACTCCGGTCGGCAACACGGGGCGACTGGGGGAGGAGACTTCGCTCGAGACCGATTCGTGCTCGCCGGCTTGTTCGGCCGCGAGTTCCGCTTTGCGATCCGCCATCAGTGCGGAGATTTGATCGCGGGCCAACGGACCGGCCAGGAACGACATCGCCCAACGCGTTTGGAACACGGTCGGTCCATCGTCGTGCACATTGTTCATCAGGAAAACGCGACTGCCCAACGAGGCGAGGAGTTGTTCCATCTCGGCCTTGTTGAACGGTTTGCCCGTTTGAGCGGCGGCACCTTCTAGCCCATCCAGCACACGAGCCTTGTCGCGTTCGGTTTGCAAGCGGCCAAGGAACCAAGTGCCAATGTTCGACAAGCCTTTGTAGTCGAGGTCGACCGGGTTTTGGGTCGCGAGCGTGACGCCCAGTCCAAACGCGCGGGCTTGTTTGAGCAGCGTTAGCATCGGTGGTTTGGATGGTGGGTTGGCAACCGGTGGGAAGTAGCCAGCCACCTCGTCCATGTACAGCATCGCGCGGAGAGAGCTGGTACCGCTTTGCGTTCGCATCCAGGAGACGATCTCGTTGAGCAAGATCGTGACGAAGAACATGCGTTCTTGATCACCCAAGTGTGCAATCGAAAGGATTGATAGTTTGGGTTTGCCTTCTTTCGTGTACAGCAAATCGGGGATCGAAAGTGACTCGCCTTCCAGCCACGACGAGAAGGCGGGAGAGGCCAACAAGTTGTTGAGCGTCATCGCCAGCTTGGCTCGTTCGCTCGGCGGCATGAAGGTGTCCAGGTCGAGCACGCCGACGCGAGTGATCGGTGGTGCGGAGATCAAGCCAATCAAGTCACCAATCGTGACGCTGCGTCCGTCTCTCCAGCAATGATCCAAGATGGAACTGATCAGAATGTGTTCGCGTGAAAGCAACGGATCGGCTTCCATCCCGAGCAATGTCAGCAATCCCGACGCGGCACCGGTGACTCGTTCTCGCATCGCGTCGGTGTTGGACAAGACCTCCGGTGGCGGAGCGTCAAAACTCTTCAGGACGGTCAGCGGAATCCCGGTGTTGCTGCCCGGTGTGTAGATCGCGACGTCGGCGGCGGCTTTGAACTTGGCAACTCGCTCCGGTGACTGTCCCCAAGAGGCCAAGCCATTTTTCCATGTCTTCGCGGTCTTGGCGGCGTACTCCTCCAACGTCATGCCTTTGCGAGACGCTTCGCCCTGTTCCAACCAAGGCTTAAAATCGTCGGGCTTCATGTCGGGAAACGCCAACATCAGGTTCGCCAGGTCACCCTTGGGGTCGATGCAGATCGCCGGGATTCCATCGATCGCGGCTTCTTCGAGCAACGACAAACACAGCCCGGTTTTTCCGCTGCCGGTCATGCCCACGCACATCGCGTGGGTGCACAAATCTTTCGCGTCGTAGAGCAGCAAGTCGTCGAGAGCTTTGCCGCCCGCAATGTCGTACTGGCGGCCCAAATAGAACGTGGCCAGTTTCTCGAACACGTCGGGAGAAGGCGTGGCAGATGTCTGAGAAGGAGAAGATGAGGACATGCGACGAATCGTGTTGCGAGCAGACGAGTGGATTCCAAGCGGTTGGTAACATACAACGTTCGGCAGTTTCCATCATCGGTGCCACTCCAACACGACCTGATCCATGCTCGATCTGTACGACAAAATTGACGAAGCCTGCACAGAAATCCGTCGTCACACTCGCGACACGCCACGTGTCGGCATTATTTTGGGCACGGGATTGGGCGGGTTGGTTGAGGACATCGAGGTCGAAGCAACGCTGGACTATTCCGAGGTTCCACACTTTCTGAAGTCGACCGCGACCAGCCACGCGGGACGATTGATCATTGGCCGGATGGGCGGCGTGCCGGTGTTGGCGATGGAAGGTCGTTTCCACTTTTATGAAGGTTACGATCTGAAAGACATCACGCTGCCCGTGCGTGTATTCAAAGCGATGGGCGCCGAATTGTTGATCGTCAGCAACGCTTGTGGGGGACTGAATCCTTACTTCGCCAACGGCGACATCATGGTGATCGAGGACCAGATCAACTTGATGGGCGGCAATCCGTTGATCGGCATCAACGACGATCGCTTGGGACCACGTTTCCCGGATATGTGCGAACCCTACGATCAACAATGGATCGACAAGACGTTGGCCATCGCTCGTCGCAACGAAATTTATCCTCACAAAGGTGTCTTCGTCGCGGTCGCGGGACCATGTTTGGAAACTCGCGCTGAATATCGCTACCTGCGGCAGATCGGGGCAGATGTTGTTGGAATGAGTACAGTGCCCGAAACCATCGTCGCCGTGCACGCGGGATTGAAAGTCGTTGGATTGAGCGTGATCACTGACATGTGCTTACCAGATGCACTGAAGCCGGCCGATGTGTCTGAGATCATTGCGACGGCAAATGCCGCCGAACCCAAACTGCGAACGATCGTTCGTGGGATCGTTCAAGAGTGCGGTGAAGTTCGCATCGCTTGATCGATGCGAACACAGTTGACGATCGCGGCGGGTGCCATGTTGGTCGGGTGAAAGATACAATCGTTCACACCTCATCACTTCTTTTTGAAGACCCCGTCTTTAGGATTCATCCATGTCTGAGTTGTTGGAACAAGTCGGTCGTCAAATGACGCCCGAACGTATCTCAAGCCTGAGCCGATCGCTTGGTGCGGATGAGGATACGGTTCGGAATGCGGTCAGCGCGGCATTGCCAACGTTGCTCGGCGCAGTGACTCGCCAAGCCGACGATCCCTCCCAAACCGCTCAATTGCATCATGCGTTGGAGCGTGATCACGATGGTTCGTTGCTGGATCATCTGAGTGGTTTGTTTGGATCGGACGATGCAACTCAGAACGCTGGTGTGACATCCAAAACGACCGCCGGCGGCGCGATCTTGGATCACATTCTGGGTAACAAGAAAGAACGCGTTGAACATGGTGTTAGCGCAGCGAGCGGGTTGTCGATGGGACAGTCAACCAAGCTGATGATGATATTGGCCCCGGTGCTGATGGGCGTTTTGGGACAGCAGCGAAAATCCAAAGGGTTGTCACCGGACGGTTTAGGCGAAATGCTGCGTCAAGAGAAGGCCTCGGTCCAGCAATCGGCTGACGGCGGAAGCATGTTGGGCCGAATGTTTGACCAAGACGGCGACGGTGACTTCGACATGATGGATGTCGTCAAGTTCGGCATGGGCCGCTTCTTCGGTCGCAAGTAAGCGAAACCTTACTCTTCTTCTTTCATCGACTCGAATCGGTCGATTTGAAGATGCAAGTGCCATTGGCCCGGATCGTCCAACAGGCTGGTTCGCTCGAGCAGCAGGGCTTGGTTGATCTCGCCTTGCTGGGCCAGGATTTCAGCGAGCGTGTCACGGTAGACAGCGCTGTTCGGTTCGATCGAAACAGCGTGGCGTGACATGTCCAACGCGTCGTCCAATCTTGAACGATTTCGAACGGCACACCAAGCAACATTGTTCGCGGTCGTGGCGTCGAGCGGGAAAAGGCGAAGATGTTCCATGCCGGCGTCCACGATGCGGTTGAGCCATTCGTCGGCGGACTGCGTCATGCCCAGTTGTTTGATTCGTGGCAACATCAACTCGGCCGAGTGGATGTCGATGGGCTCGAAGCGAAGCAGCAGTTCAAAGATACGTTTGACCTCCCGTTGCTCGTCCGCCGTCAGTTGTTGCTTGTCAGATTGCAGGATCAGTTCCAACTGGTTGCGTAGGATCAACTGTGGCAAAAGGACGTAGTTAATTTCTTGATAGTCCGAGGCTGCCAAGGTGCCCGCAAACCCCAGGTCATACCAGCGAATCGCTTGCAAGCGTTTTTCAATCGCGTCGGGTGGTAGTTGTTCCAATTCCGCTTCCGCCGCGTTGCCCTCGTCGGCGGAGGCTGCCGTGGTGCGTCGTAGGACGAACCGGTTGTAAGCTCGAGCGATGTCCATCAAGGCAAGCGTTTCGTCTGATTCAAACGCGGTGATTAAAAGCAGTGATTGGTATAAGTCTTCCGCTAAATCCCACATGCCGGCACCGGCCAACGCGTCCGCCATTTGTTGTCGCATGTCGGTTGATGGTGTTGCCGCCATGACTTGCAATTGGGTGCGAAGCTCGTCAGCCAACAATTGGTCACCATCTCGTTGTGCAAGCATCAGTTGCTGCAGAACGACCTGGAACCCGATCATCGCGTCGTCTCGCAATCCCGCATTCAGTACCGATTGCGGTTCACTCGTCAACTCCTGCCAGATGCTCTCGAAATCCTCCGGCGTGGGAGCGTGTGAGTCATCGCGATGGTGGTCGGTCAACAATTTCAAACGCGCCGGTAGGTCTCCGTTTTGAGCCATTCCTCGAACGATCCCGCGGACGAAATCCGCTCGACCGTGTGCTTCAAAAAGTGCTTCCCACTGTTGAGCGGAGGGGACATCTGATTCCGACAGCGTGTATTCATCGACTTTGGTTCGTTGTTGGAGATCGTTTTCCGATTCACCGGAACGAAGGTGTTCGCCGAGTAACTCGATCCATTCACGATGGTTGCGAACATCTTCCGGAGCGGCTCGTGCGATCTCACACGCCGTGATGAAGCTTTGTTCGGTCGACCATTTCGGACGATGGTGAAAGATGAACCAATTGAGGTAGTAGAGGAGCTCTTCGTTGGTCGGTTCGACCACACGCGAAACCAAACGCAGTGACAGCCGAGAAAGCAGGCTGGGTTTTTCAGGTGCGGCCAATTCGAAAATCCAATCAGTCTTGTTCGTTGCGGCGAGCGTCGCGAGAACAAAATGCTGAGTCAAAACCGATTCGCGGCCTGGTGAGGCTTTGACATACATTCTCGAATCGGAAAATTGAGTTGCGATTCGATACGCGAAGTCTGGCCGACCAATGTCAATTGCCGTTCGCATCAGAGCGAGGCAATCCAGGACTTTTTCTTTCGGTGCAACGCCCGATCCGGAAGTCAATTCCTCTTCAGACACACTGCGTTGTTGATCGATGGCTTCGTCGATCCATTGTTCCAAGTGCGTATCGAGTTGTTCAGCTTCGAATCCCAAAAGCTGTAACCCGCGAGCATGACGTGACGTTTTGATCGCGACCGCCGATGCCTCCCGCGGTGATTGCCGTTCCAAAATATCGATGGCGGAGTCGACTTCGCCGTGGATCAGCAATGATCGCCAACGAAGCGTTTCGTAGGACGGAGAAAGACTTTTTTCGCGGTCTCCTGTCAACGCTTCGATGGCTGCGAGGCGAAGCGAGTCATTGCCCGATCGAGTGGCGGCGAGCAGGGTGTCGGACCAGTGCCGAACGGCTTCGTCGCGTGCCAATTGTTGCTCGACCGGTGTTCCTTCGCCGGCGGATTCATCGAGCCGTGTGGCTTCCTGAGCGGATTCTTCCGCGATCGCATTCCAATCCGACGTCACCATTCGCACGACTCGGTTGAGCGAGTGCCGCGATGTGTTGGGCTCGTCGGTTTCCGCTGATTGTTGCTGAGCAAGTTCGTCGTGCTTCTGCGCGACTTCGGAAGCGGCTTCAAGATTTCCACGCTGCAAATGCATCACGCACAATGCTTCGGCACGTTGGTCATCTCGCCACGTTTCTGCGGTGGCCGGAAGCGATGGCGAATCGCCGGGGCGGCGAATCAAGTCGTCCCGGCAGAGTGCCATTTTTTTGTTGGCCGAAGCACGATCCAAGAATGCGATCAATTCGGGCAGCGAATTTTGTAGGACCGCGATCCGGGCGTAGATCGGATAGCGAGACTCGACGACCAACGAAATTCGAGCGAGGATGGCTTCGTATTCGATCGTTCCGGAAGCTTCCTCCATCGCGACGGTGGCGGCACGGAATCGGCCAGCTTCGAGCAACACTTCGATCGCTTCGGCAGGACTGACTTTGGAGAGAATGTCGGCCAGTTCGGTGGGTGTGTCGGAGAGAATCCCACGTTGCCATTGAGATTGAACCCACCGGGCGCGATCCGAAATTTCGGGATCATGATGTCGGATCGCCTGGGCGACATCAGACCGCCAGCGATCTCGATCACTCCACCACCGCAACGTTGTTTGAACTCGATCGTCGAACTCCGAAGCAGCCAGCAATTCCGTTTGAGTTGTCGGCGTTTCCGAGGGTGGTGCCTCCTGGTCCACGCTCCATGCGAATTGAGCGGGAACCATGGTGCAGGACAGACACGCGGCGACAATCGCGAACGCTAGCTTGTTACTCAAGGTGGTGGTCACTGCGAAGTTGATGGGGTGTATCGGGTTTCAATCCAATCGGCGATTCGTTGTGGGTCAGCACCTTCGACGTTTTGAAACGACCGAAGGATACCCGCCGCGTCGGCGCGGACTTCCGGGGTGGATTTTGAGGCAATCGATTCGTAAATCGCCTGAGCGGCCTGCCCCGTTTCGGATTCCATCGGCAATTGGAATTTGGCCAATGCCTTGGAAACCACAAACGGAAGATCGTCGAGCGTGTAGGTGTAGTTCCGAGCTCCACGGCGTGCGATCAGTTGTTGAGCACTGGCTTCAACGACCAGCAATGCAATCGAATCCGTTACGTTGAATTCGTTGCCTGCGGTCCGGTCTGCCATTGCTCGCGAAACGCCGCCTCGATAGTACGTTCCCAGGTCCGCGATTTGATACAGCGTTTCTGCACGAGCGACCTGTTCGTCGGTGACCGCAGCTTTCTCGGCAGCTTCAGCCAACGATTTCATTGTTGACCAATCCGGTTGCCGGATTGCTTCTTCAGCAGACGCAATGGCGGTTTCACCAGCCGCAATGTTCTCCGCGGTCGGTTCGGGACGAGCTGCGGGTGATGGTGTCGTTGTGGGGGATGGTTCGGGACCAGGCGTAGGCTGCACGGTGTTCGGTTGCATGCTGTCGTCGACGTTCGACTGCATTCCCATTCCCATACCGGGAGCTGGAGCAGTCTCGGGTGGCGATGGCATTCCCGATGGCAGCCCTGGCATTGTGCTGGTGTCAGGCAACGCATCCGGATTGGATAGGAAGTTTCCCAAAGAGTCTCGCGAATTGGGTTGAGCGGGGGGCGGTTGTTTCATGATCCCATCGCTCGTCGGTCGAACTTGTCGAACAGGTTCCTTTTGCTCGACGACCGGTGCTTGAGGTTGGCCCTGCCGATTCGCGTTGTCATTTTTGGTTCGAATCGTGATTCCATCGTTGCTGCGAACGACCTGGACTTCGCCGGGACCCCAAAAGAAAAAGGCGGCGAGAAAACCAACGATCACAAAACCGAGCAACAGAAATCCTCCCATCAACCATCCACCGGAATTTTGGCGGCGTCGTGCGCGAGCAGCGGTTGGCGAACGAGGTTGGACGACCAACGGGGCGGGGGATTGTGAAATGGTCGGAGTCAAGTTGGGTGTGACGTCCCCGATCCCGGTAGCTGGGTTGGCCGGCGTGACGTGCACTTGATCGATAACGGGACCAGCGGCAAGCGTGGCATCGACGATTTCGGTGACTGGTTGGTTGTTCGAGACGCGAGCCGCAGGTTGTGCTGATGCAACCGGTGCAGCATGCGTGTTGTTGGACGTGTTTCCGGTCGGCAACAATGCCGCCAAGGGATCCACCACGGGTGCCGCAGGTGTGTTTGTTGTGGCGTCGTTTGGCGAAGCCTGCTGCGGCGTTGCGGTGACGCTGGGCGAAGCAGTCTTGGTCGAGGATGCATCGTCCATTGAAACAATGCCGAAACGTGCGTCCAACTTGGCCTTCTTCTTCGGGTCCGTCAGCGCTCTTTGTGCGGTCTGCAGAACCTGAGCCGCACGCGACCACGTTTCGGGTGCGGTACTGGATTTGGCGGCCTTCAGTTGGGTGATTCGCCGCGCGATGGCCTCTTGAATGGCAGCGGCGTTGGATTCGCCGGGATTCAGCCCAAAGACTTGGTAGGCATGCGGCGACGTGACGTGCTCAGGCAACTCAAGCAGTTCGTGAATGGTCTTCCCCGTCATGCCGTCATCCAAAAGTCCAACGAATTGCATCTCATCGTGCGAAAGCGATTGCGGGCTCCAACTCGGTACCGCCGGATCATTCTAGCCGATGAGGGGGGAAACTCCCAAACCGGCTTTTGCAACCCAGATTCCGCTGAAACGGACAATTCAGTTTGCCCGCGAAAGCCAATCTGCTCGCATTAAGTAGCGTTATTGACGCTGGCGTCTTTGGGATCGTCCGCTTTCGAACGGTTCGGGGCGAGAAAACATTTATTCCGCGAGACGAAGTGAACTTTGTAACAACTGCTGGACTCTCGGGCGTCGCCTTTCGTGGATGGGATAGACTGATTGGCGATCGACAGTCGTACTGCCTCCAACGGGATTTTCGAGATGTGGAATCTTTTTCATCGCAGTTCAATCGTTTTGATGGTGGCGTTTTGTGCTCAGGCCCCCGGAGTTCAAGCGGCAGATTTCGTGTTTGAAGAGCGGGAGCCCAATTCGCCGGCGGCGACAGAAACTGACACGAAATATCCCGAGCAGATCGTCGACCGATTGTTTGAAATGTCAGTCAGCGATCCGTCACCTGTGATTCGAGTCAATGCTCTTCAAGCGTGTGCGAACATTCCGGATGGGGGAGATTGTTTGAACGATGCGGTCGAACAGTGCCTCGACGCTTCCGATCTCTTCGTGCGTTTGAATGCGATTCAAATGTTAGATCGAGTGGAGTTGAAGCCGCAGCGAAAGGTCGATGCCGCAATTGACTACTTGGAAATGCGGTATCAGAACCCGGACCGACGTACCCCGCTGAGCCATCGGTCGATGGCTCCCGCCGTCGGTGTGTTGACGAAGCATTCGGACATCGCAAACGCAACGCTCGCAGAGCGGCTACAAGCGACCGGTCCGATGACGTTGCTTCATTTACAGCTCGCAGGGGTGTTGAACTTGAACGTTGTCGAGAATGTGGATTGCTTGAATGAGCTATCGAAATCGGGCGACCAAGAGATTCGCGGCGAAGTTGTCTCGTTGTGGTCGAAGTACTTGGCAAGCGTGGCAACGCCACTTCCGCAGTCTGACCTCGGCGAGAAGCTCAAAGATGTCGCTCCAAAACTTTTTTCCTACGCCGAGAAGATCATCAGCCGATACGACAAAGACGAATCCAAGTCTCTCGATGAGCGTGAGTGGAAACAAATGCTGATGAGTCCGGCATCCGCGGATCTCAATCAAGATAAGATCATCACCATTGAGGAGTATGCCTTGCACATGCACAACCGATCAAAGAAGTAAAAAAACTGCCTCGATCCGATGGAGCGAGGCAGCGGGAACGTTGTCGTGAGGTGACCTCGTTCGCATTAGGGCTGGATGAACATCACCGGGAACTTGCGAACCGGTGCTGGCTTGGAGCTGGGAGGATTTTGTGCCGGACGTTCTGCTGCGATCGGTCGCTTCGGTGGTTGGGGTTGCGATGTCAGATGCCGTGGCAAATGAGGTTGGATGCGACTCCAGCTTTGAATGATTTGTTGCAACCGCGTGGTGATCTGTTGCTGCAATTGATCGGCTTCGCGTCGCAACGAGGCTTCGATTGAAGGCAATCGATTGAGTTCGCTGTTCAGGTTGGCGATGCCACTCGGGGCTTTGATCTCGAGCTTCAGTTCTTTCAGAACAGGTTGTAGTAGTTTGTCCGCCAGCTTTTCGAGCGGTTTCAGGACCACGCCGAGAACCTTGCCCGGCGTTTCCAAAATTTCGCGAATGCTGAAGGTGATGGTCTTCTTACCGAATGGGAGTTTGATCGAAAGCTTTTTGCCGAGCGTTTTCTCAAGTTTGGCTGCGGTCTTCTCTGCTGGAGCCAATTTCTTCTCGAAGCTGGACAGTGACTGATCCATCGTCATGAATGCACGGATGGGATCGTTCCACTGGGTCAGGTTGTTTCCGACGCGGTCGAGGGACTGGCGTGTGTTAGTCAAGACGGTGGCAATCGACTGAACAGTAGGGCGGGCAACACGGGATGTTGCGTCAAAAGCAGCTGCTCCACCTGGAATCGAATTGGCGCGAGCCGCGTTGGTTTGCAAATCGCGTCGCCAAGTCGAAATGGTTTTCTTGTAGCTCGCCAGTTTGAACTCGCCGCCCAGGATCGATTGTTCCAGTACTTTCAAACGGTCCTTTGCCGGACGTAGGATGTCTTTTTCGGCTTTGTCCGTCTTCTTACGCAACGTGTGAATTTGTTCCTGGACGCGTTGCAAGTTCTTTCGAAGCGTACGAGCGATTGTGCGAACTTTGGGGACAGAGGTGTAGGGTTTGAGATTGTCGATCAGAGTGATCAAGCGTTCGTCGGTCGCCTTGATGGCTCGTGTCGCGTCGATGGCATGGTTCACTCCGTCACGAGCCGTTTTGACCTGTTGGCGAAGCTGAGTCAGTCGGTTTTGCAATGTTTGGCATTCCTTTTCGATGCGAGCCAAATCGCTGTCGATGGCTCGGGTTTCTCGCATGTTGCTGGGAATTGGAGAGGCGTTCAGCGTGGTTGCCGCGAAAGCGAGCAGGAACGGAATCGACAGGACGAGTGCGGGTTTCATCGGTCTTCTCGCTTTGTGCAGGAGGGTGAGTTTTGGCGGAATTGATTGCCGTGTTGGGTTGTCGGGGGTTCCTGCGTCGCGAACGCCGAAACGCCCTCACCAAAACCCAGAAAAACACCAGCGATGCGGTTTGCTACACTGGGAGTCCCTCCCCCACCTTCATTCCTGCCTTGTGGAAGACTCAGTCCCATGCGGAATCCTCCGCTGAGATGCACTGATTTCGCGATGTTCTGCGCGTTGACGGTTCTGCTCACCACGCAGGCGGTGTCAGCGTCCGAACCTGAACGCACCGCTCCCGATGCTTCGGCGAAACCTTCTGGAACGCTGGAAACGGTTCTCCAAACCCATTGCGTGAAGTGTCACTCGGCCGGGCAGGATCCTGAGGGCGACATCGCGTTGTCAGAGATCAATGATCGGAACGTCGCCGACGATTTGGATCAACTGCAGAGTTTGATTGACGTTCTGGATCTGGAAGAGATGCCTCCGGAGGGCGAGACGCAGTTGCCGGCCGAGACACGTCGGAAGCTGCTGGCCGAATTGAAGGCGACCCTTCAGAACGCGGTCGCCCATACCAGACAATACCCTCGCACACCGATTCGGCGGATGAATCGATTTCAATACAACAATGCGGTGGTGGATCTGTTCGATCTGAATTGCACTGTGTTCACCTTGCCCGAACGTATGCTGCGGGAACATCGCGGTTACTTCCAACCGGCGTCGGGAAAGATGCCTGAGGAAGTGTTTGTCGGAAGTCGGCCACTGGGCAAGTCACAGATGATCGAACCTCGGTTGGCCGGCGTCGCTGCATTCCCTCAGGATCTGCGTGCGGAACACGGTTACGACAATCAAGCCGACCATTTGTCGCTGTCGCCGTTGTTGATGGAGTCGTTTTTGAAACTCGGGCAATCCATCACCGAGAGTTCCGATTTTGTTCCGGCCAACGTCGGGATTTGGGATTCGTTCTTCGCCGCTCCAACGCCCGAAGCTGACATCGAGTCAATCGTGCGTGAACGGTTGAAGTCGTTTTTGACGCGAGCGTTTCGCCGCTCAGTCGATCAATCTCAACTGGATCGTTACAGCCAATACGTTTTGCAGAACCTCAAGGAAGGAGTCGCCTTTCCCGTTGCAATGAGGGCTATCGCGGCGGCAACGATTTCTTCGCCCCGATTTCTGTACCTGTACGACTCAGCTGACGAGTCGTCATCCGTCACGCCGCTCGATGATTACGAACTCGCTTCTCGATTGTCGTTCTTTCTATGGGGAAGCATCCCGGATCAGATCCTGTTGGAACTCGCTGCGAAGAAGCGTCTGCATGAGAAGGATGTTTTGAATGAGCAATTCGAACGCATGATTCGCGATCGAAAGCTCAAGCGTTTTTGCGACAGCTTTCCTTCGCAGTGGTTGCAGCTGGAGCGGATTATTTCGTCGGTGCCCAGTCCGGAAGAGTTTCCGGACTTTTACTTTTTGAAGTACCGCGACAGCATGCACATGATGTTGGAACCTCTGCTGTTGTTTGAGACTGTGTTGATCGAAAACCAACCGATCACTCAGTTGATTGATTCTGACTTCACGTATCGATCTGATTTGCTAGAGGATGCTTACGGCGACTTGGCAATCCAACACGATCGAAACGGCCGAGGCGTGCAGGTCATTCGGTTTCGTCGGTTGCCAATCGAAGACCGACGCGGTGGCGGCGTGATCACGAACGCGGCTGTGATGACGATGACATCGGGACCGGAAAGAACGCAACCGATCACCCGAGGCGCTTGGCTGGCGGGGGTTGTGTTCAACAACCCGCCCGAGCCTCCTCCCGCGGACGTTCCCGCATTGGGGGAAAAACCTGCCGAAGGCGAAGAGCACTTAACGCTTCGTGAACGACTTTCGATGCATCGGAAACGGTCCGATTGCAAAGGCTGCCACGAACAGATCGACCCGTTGGGGTTCGCACTCGAGAATTTCAATCCCGTGGGTGTTTGGCGAGATCAATACGAAAACGGTCGCGACGTCGACATGGCCGGGACGCTGTTTCGCAAGCACCGTTTTGAGAACGTGATCGAATTCAAGGACGCGTTGCTGGTGGAAAAGGATCGATTCACCGAGGCGTTGGCGGGGCATCTGCTGAGTTTCGCGTTGGCTCGTCCGCTGAGTGCCGCCGATCGTGTTGCGCTGGATGAGATCACGGCGAAGGTTGCCGCGGACGAATACAAAATTCACACGCTGCTTCGCCAAGTTGTGTTGAGCGAACCGTTTCAAACCAAATCATTCCCGCAAATCGCGAGCAATCCACGGCCATGATTCGAACCAGTCGACGTCGCTTTCTTCGCGGTTTGGGCGGAGCTTCTTTGGCACTGCCTTGGATGCCCAGCATTGCTATCGCTGCGCAGGCGGATCATGTGCCGATGCGAATGGCGCATTTCTATGTGCCGATTGGGGTCGTCCGTCGCGGCTTCTTTCCGGGCGAAGCCAATGATGTGATTCCCAAGGGCAATCTTGGCAATGTGATGAAATCATTGGGCAAACAAAGCCCGTTCGCCAGTGACGAACCGCTCGGTCAATTGACACCCACCTTGGAACCGTTGGAGTCGCTCAAACACAAAGTTAATCTCATCACCGGGATGGACCGCACGTTCCAGCAAGGAACTGACGTGCACGCGCAGTGCGCATCGTGTTACTTGAGCAGTGCGGTCCCGTACACGGATCAGGGAACGGCTTGGCCGCTCGATCGAACGCTGGACCATTTGGTGGCGGATGTGATCGGCACCGAAACACCGTTTGCGACTCTCGAGTTCAGTTGCAACAGCCACCGCGACAACAAAGAGTCGATCTACTTTGACAACATCTCGTGGTTCGGCACCGGGCATCTGGCACCATCGATTCGGGACCCTCGCAAGATGTACCATCGATTGTTTTCCACCCAGGAAATCGATCGCTATCGAGACATCACGGACTTGGTCCTTGAGGACGCTCGCGATTTGAAGATGCATTTGGGGTACGAGGACCGGCACAAGTTTGCCGAGTACTTTGATTCGATTCGTACGATCGAAACGCAAATGGATCGATTGGAACAGATGAAGTCGCAACTTTCTCGCGTGCAATTGGACGAACCGCCCGAAGCCTATCTGCCTCGCGGCGAATACATTCGCTTGATGGGTGATCTGATGGTGGTCGCGTTGCAAACCGGGCTGACCAACGTGGCGACATTCATGGTGGGGCCAGAGCGATGGGACACGCCATTCAAGTTTGAGAGCTTGTTTGACGAGCCTCGCAGCCATCACCAAATGTCACACAATCAAACGAAGGTGATCGATGATTTGCTGAAGGTTGATCGTTTTCATGTGGAGCAATATGTCTATCTGATGGAGAAGATGGACTCGATCGAGCAAGCCGATGGTTCCACACTCCTCGACAACACCCTTTTAACTTATGGATCAGGGTTGGGTGATGGATCAACGCACCAATACAACGATCTGCCAATCGTTGTTGCGGGAGGCGGCGATCGCGTTGCCTCTGGGCGTCACATCAACATGCCCGAAGGAACACCGCTGGCGAATTTGTGGTTGACCCAGGCTCGATTGCTGGGGGTTCCCATGCAACGGTTCGCCGACAGTACCGGAATGATCGACGGTTTAATGGCCGAGCGTTTGTAACGTCTTACGAAGACCGTTCTCAAGCCGATATTCTCGCGTGTTCTGCGCGAGCGTGATCGTCGCGTTCCAACCCGCGTTTACAGAGACGCGGTGATGATGTTGCTGGTCATTGGGACGGATTGGCTCGGCAGACAGAGCCAGTCAGTGATGACGACCCGCTGAACGAGTGGTTCATCGAGATGCTGCAACACGACATCCATCAGACGTTCACGGATTTCCTTTTGCGATGGGTCATTCAGCCAAGAGGCGTCGACCTGTCGCAGCATTTGTTCGGCGGCTTCGGTGATGGGAAGCTGGTTCAGTTTCAAACGTTCCTCACCACGAAAACGGCGCGAGGGATCGACGATGGCATGCAGTTGAAATTGGTACGTGCAATCGGGCACGTTGGGGTTTTGGAACCTCATCAGCCCAATTTCAATTGCCGAACTCTGCATGTTGCTCAGCCGAGCCACGCGACTGCGAACGTAGCCAATCACGGCAGCGTGAATCGCCACCATGAGAAGGATGATCGCAGGGGCCCAAAAACGTCGCAGCAGTTGCACGGGATTGCTCAGGAGAGTGAAGTCAAAGCGAATTGGAGGCCAACAACGGATGTTGAATGGTTCCGTCGAAGCCTAGGTTGCGAAAACTGAGCGAGCAAACAGATGCGCAGAAAATCCTCGTTTCATGGCTCAGGTTGCTGTTTTGGCCGGTCTGATCGAGTGCAAATGTCCGAAAATCCGTGTTCGAGCCGCGTTGCCGCCCGTTCGAAAGGCTCTGGTGAAGCGAACCCGCCACGACACAACGTCGCACTTTGGCGGATAGGTTCGGCAGGGAGCATCATTTTCGTCTATCACCCAGGCGCGATTTGATTGACACTTCGCTCTCGAATGAATTCCGCCCTCATCACCCGACCATAGAGAACTGATTGACCGTGCCCGCCGTGGATTCGAAACGGACCATTCGTGAAGTCTGGATCTTCACCAGCCCCAAGGCGGGGACGGGTGCCGGACGCGGAGAAATCTTGCGATTGATCGAACTGTGTCGCGCCGATGGATTGACTTGTCGCCGGATCGACAATTTGGCGGAGCTCGCTGAGCGAGTGGGAGAGGCGGATCGTTTGCCCGATGATGTCGCCGTTGTGGGAGCCGGAGGTGATGGGACGCTGGCGTTGCTGGCCGGTCAATTGCCGCCGGGCAGTGCGTTGATTCCGATGCCGATGGGAACGGAAAACCTGCTCGCTCGATACTACAAGTATTCACGTCAGGCGGAGGCTGTGCTGGCAACCATCCGTCGCGGTGCCGCGATGAAAATCGATGCGGGCCGAGCGAACGGTCGGTTGTTTTTGGTGATGGTGACGGCGGGCTTTGACGCCGAGGTCGTCCGAGCGATGCATTTGACTCGTCGCGGTCATATCAATCGATTCAGCTATGCACGACCGCTATGGCGAGCGATTCGTCGGTACGCGTTCCCCGTGATCGATGCCGAAATGGAAAATGCCGCCGCGGTGTCGTCTGAGAAAGCGGTCATTGCCGGATCCGGTGGGGACAAATCGAGTACCGGCGCTTCTTCGACCACTCAATCCATTCGGACCAGCGGTTGCTGGATGATGGCGTTCAATCTGCCATGCTATGCGGCCTCGTTGCCGATTGAGCCCGAAGCGAATGGCAACGATGGAAAACTGGATCTGATCAATCTGACTTATGGTTCAGTGATCGCAGGGTTGCGTTACTTGATGTCATTGCCCGGTGGGCGTCATCTGAGAAGGTCCGACGTCTTTCGTTTTCAATCGACCAAGATCACGTGGACCAGTCTGTCGCGGGTGCCCTATCAAATCGACGGGGATTACGCCGGGCGATTACCTGTTCAAATCGAAGTCCTGCCTGGCTACGTCACGTTGCTTCGGCCGGCCGAGTAGGCAAACTTTCGGTCCGCGTTGCGCCGCGCAAACAACGGGGCTGATATTGTCAGTCGGATTGGCAACGAAACCGGCAACCGCCAAGATAAAACGAAGCAATTTGATTGTTGGCTCGACTTGGCGGAACGGATCGTCAGCAGGCTTGCGATCATTCGATTGCTTTTGATCCGCCAAACCCGCATGGCCTGCGAACCGATGACCGAAACCCCTGAAATTCAACCCGTTCGAATTCGCGATTACGTGTGCGGACCGGGGGAACCCCTGTTGGTGATTGCTGGCCCGTGTGTGTTGCAGTCGCGTGAGTTGGCACTCCAAATCGGTGAAGAATTGGCTCGGATCAATCAGCGTTCCGATGTGCAAGTGATCTTCAAGGCATCGTTCGACAAAGCCAACCGGACCAGTTTGGCGGCTCAGCGCGGACCGGGGATCGAACAGGGATTGGGGCTCCTTGAGGCCGTTCGGGCCAACACTGGATTGCCTGTGACGACTGACATCCATTTGCCCGAGCAGGCGGCAGCCGTCGGGGAAGTTTGTGATTTGCTGCAGATTCCCGCCTTCCTAGCTCGCCAGACTGATTTGCTGGTCGCGGCTGCGAGCACGGGGCGACCGGTGAACGTCAAAAAGGGGCAGTTCATGTCTCCGGGGGACATGCGATACGTGGTGGATAAGCTGCGAGGTTCAGGCGATGGCGGCGTGATGGCTTGCGAACGAGGCACGTTTTTCGGTTACGGCCGCCTGGTCAATGACATGCAAGCGATTCCAATCATGCGGTCTTTGGGCGTTCCGGTCGTTTTTGACGCCACCCACAGCGTCCAGCAACCGGGCGGTTTGGGCGGTGCAACGGGCGGAAATCGAGAAATGGTCGAACCATTGGCTCGCGCCGCCGTAGCCATCGGTTGTGATGCTCTCTTTTTTGAGACGCATCCCGATCCGCAAACGTCGCCGAGTGACGGGCCGAACATGATCCCGCTGGACCGATTCGCGGGAACGTTGGACCGTTTGCTGCGATTGCGAGAAGCGGTTGACGGCCTGGATGGTTGATCGTCCCGCGATGCAACGTTTTCGAAACGCCTTCTTTTCTTCGCTGCTCTGTTTGTTCCCGCCGTGCTCCACTCCGCCAAACAAGCCATGACGTTCGCTTTTTCGCCCGCATCGGTATTGGCATGCATGGCGTCCGCCGCGGTCTTGATGACCGGGTGCACCGATGATTCGGAAACCGTTCGTCGGATTCAAACGCAGCGACAAGTCGCGTTGCAAAAGCAGTCCCAGCAGGATCACCTCGGTGAAACCGTTTCGCTGCTGAGCCAATTTGTGGGGCTGAATGAAGAGAAAGCCAGTCGCCAAATTTCTTACCATTTGAACCAGTGGTCCCAGAATCAATCCGGTGACGGTGACCCGGTCAAAATGCCGGAACTGGCATCGACACTGACCGACGTGCTCCCAGAAGAAAATCTCCGCGGGGAAGTTTTGCGAGACGATTTTCAACCTTCCGACGTGAGCGTCCTGCGAGATGCGTACCTGTTTCGACAAGCGGTTCAGTGGATCGACAATCCCATTCGAGAAGATCCGCTGTTGGTCGATTGGTTGAAGGGATTGTCTGGTGAGATCGGCGAAGATGCTGCCAGTCAGCTCCGAACGGGTTGCCGGTTGTTTGATTGGACGATTCGCAATGTTGCCGTGGAGCCACTGGACAGCTCGGTAAGTGTGCCTCCGCAAGTCCCGCAGCCTCCGTTTCCATTTGGAATGAAGTTGGAAGGGCCCGGTTATCGTCAAACGTTGTATCAAACCATTTGGCGTGGTCGCGGTGATTCAATTCAACGAGCCAACGTCTTCACAGCATTGTGCGAGCAAGCCGGAGTGATCTCCGCGGTGTTGGCTCGTCAATCGGACGAGGACGGTGTGTTGACGCCCTGGGCGGTCGGAGTGTTGGCGGGTGACCAAATCTACTTGTTCGAAACCGAATTGGGATTGCCGATTCCCGGTCCCGATCAAGTCGGTATTGCGACTTTGGAGCAGGCTCGCAAAGAGCCGACGGTGATGCGTCGTTTGGATGTTGCCGGTTACTTCGATTACCCATTGTCGCGAACCGATATTCAACAGAGCGTCGCGTTGCTCAACAGCCGAATGCAGGCCATTTCTCCACGGATGAAAAAGCTGGAAGACGGGCTGACCGGCGATCGTCGGATGACGTTGTATGTGGATGTTGATGCGGTCGCCGAAAAGCTGGATGCCATTCCCGGTGTTGCCGGTGTTCGGATGTGGACATTGCCTTTGTTGGCAGACATCTATCAAGCCGAGGCCCGACGGATGGTCGACCGTGATCCTTTGTTCTCGTTCTATTACACGTCTCGCTGGGCGGTGCTGGAGGGGCAAGATGAGATGGCCCGGAACCTTTCCAGTGGTCGGTGGCAGCATCTGACCGGTCAGTTCGCCGATGATGACATCGAGGGAGTGAAGGGTGCTCGAACTCGGTATCTGGAACAACGTGCTCCGGAATTTGAAATCTCGGATTTGCGAATCAATGTCGATTTGCAAAAGCGATATGGTTTGCGACGCGGATTGGGCATCGACAGCTCTCAGTACGACCAACAACTACAACAGATTCAAATGTTCATGCGTTTGGGCAAACGCACCGCCACGCATTGGTTGGCTTTGGTTCAGTACGACGACGGGCGTTTCGCCACTGCAGCGAATTGGTTCGAAAAACGAGTCTTGGACGAAGACCAAATGTCGATGTGGGAAGATTCCGCTCGCTACAACCTGGCTCGAGCCAAAGAGCATGCAGAAGAGTGGGATGAGGTGGAGGAATTGCTGAAATCGGAGCGAACCTACAGCGGTCATGGCAATCGTTTGCGGGCAAGATTGATCGACAAGTCATTTCGAGAGTGACTCCATAGATCAGCGGTGATACAATGGTACCTGTCGGTTTTGGGACGGATTGAACTTCCGTCTCCCCACCTCAAGCCGTCCCCCGCCATCCTCCCCTCCCGCCAGTAAGCGAAACGACGATGTTCGTCCGCCGATCCTATCGAGACCATCGGTCTTCTCATGCGCGCCACCTGAGCGAGCTCGATTCGAAATGGGTCAGATCTCTGAGTCTCGGATTGGTCGCATCGCTGATCTTTCCCGTTTGGGCCTGTGCTGATGACACGGATTTCTTCGAAGCCAAAGTCCGGCCGCTTTTGATTGAGCGTTGCTACGAGTGCCATTCGGTCGAGTCCGGCGAATCGATGGGAGACTACCGACTCGATACCGCTCCCGCGATGCGCACCGGTGGTTCACGCGGCGCATCGATCGTCCCGGGTGATGCTGATGCTAGCGTTCTCGTTCGTGCGATCAGCTACAACGAACCCGGATTGGAAATGCCTCCGGATGAGAAACTTGATGACGACGAGATCGAGATTCTGAAGCATTGGATTAATTCGGGAGCGGCGGATCCACGAACGGATGAGCATCCGCCCGAAGAGTCTGTCTCGCCGCTCAGTCGCGATGTGGATTCGCACTGGGCCTTTGTCCCTCCAAGCCGTGTTAGCGGAACGGAACTGCGGGAGGACAGTGTTACGGCGCATCCCTTCTCTAGCGATTTAATTGACGACCTGTCGGCAAAGTACGCCGGCGAGCTGGGGATTTCTGTTAGTGAAATCGCGGACCGCGATACGTTGCTACGTCGCTTGCATTTTGATTTGTCCGGCCTTCCGCCGTCGTACGATGAGCTGAAATCGTTCCGCGAAGATCGTCGTCCGGATGCGTTTCAAAGACGAGTGAATCGGATGTTGGCGGATCCTCGCATGAGCGAACGAATGGGCCGGCACTGGTTGGACGTCGCTCGCTACGCCGACACGATCGGATACACGACCGCGGGCAAAGAGCGAACGATCAAAGGATCACATCGTTATCGCGATTGGGTTTTGAAAGCGTTTGCTGAGGACATGCCTTTTGACGAAATGGTGCGTCATCAATTGGCGGGTGATCGAACGGATCCTGAGAACGAGAACGGCAATGCAGATGCGATGGGATTCATTACGATTGGTCGGAAATTTCTGTCCAACGAAGACACGCTGGATGATCGCATTGATGTGATCACTCGCGGGTTGTTGGGACTCACCGTTTCATGTGCACGCTGTCACGATCACAAGTTCGATCCGATCCCGACGGTGGATTACTACTCGCTCTACAACGTTCTGAACAACAGTGTGCCGCCGGAGGACTTGGACGCCGCAGCGAGCCCTTTGATGTTGGTCGATCGCGACAAGCTTCGCCGACAACAGGTTTACATTCGAGGCCAACGGGGCAATCGCGGAGACGACGCGCCTCGGCAGTATTTGACGGCGTTTCGTCGATCAGAAGAAGTTCCATTTGAGAACGGCAGCGGCCGGTTGGACCTCGCAGAAAAGATCGTCGCGGCTGATAACCCTTTGACCGCTCGCGTTTACGTCAATCGTGTGTGGGGGCATTTAACCGGGCGCCCGTTGGTGGATTCGCCCAGTGATTTTGGGTTTCGAACCCCCGCTCCGGCGATTCCGGAGACGCTGGATGATTTGGCGGCGGACTTTCAAACGCACTGGAGCACTCAGCGATTGATGCGTCGCATTTTGTCGACCCGTATTTATCAGCAGGCATCCACCGCCGACGCCGAGACGTTAACTCTCGATCCAAATAACACGGCACTTGCCAGAGCGGAACGACGTCGACGAGATTTTGAATCACTGCGTGATAGCATCCTGGTCGGTGCGGGCCAGATGGAGTGCCAATACGGTGGTGAGTCGGTTGAGATCACATCGCCGACTATCACGCCGCGTCGAACGCTGTATGCGATGATCAATCGTCAGAACTTGCCGGGGTTGTTTCGCACGTTTGATTTTGCCAGTCCCGATATGCATTCGCCCGAGCGTTATCAAACGACTGTGCCGCAGCAAGCATTGTTCTTGATGAACCACTCGCAGTTGACCGGGGCCGCACTGGCGGCGGCAAGTCAGGTGAAGCAGGATCACGCCGCCGACGTCCGCCAACAAGTGAGGATGCTGTTTCGGCGGCTGCTTCAACGCGAGCCATCCGCGTCGGAATTGGATGGAGCGGTCGCATTTGTTCAATCCGAAGTCCTGCCTCCGTTGGTCAACGCTGATCCACGAGAGCTTTGGTCGTACGGCACGGCCAAGTGGGAAAACAAACAGCTTAGCGAGTTCACTCCGTTTCCGGTCTTTGACAAGAACGGTTGGCAGATCGAAGCGCAGTACCCAAGTCCGGGGGCGTTCACCTACGCTCGGCTGACTAACGAAGGTGGGCACCCGGGGCACGGCAACAACGCGGCGGTGGTACGCCGATGGAAAAGTCCCATTGATGGGGTCGTGAAGGTCATCGGAATGGTCGGTCACCGGGCAAAGCAAGGCGATGGGATTCAGTCTGTGATTCGGATCGCCGGCGAGGTTGTGTTTGACGAGAAGCAATTCAGTAGCAACCGACCTCTGCCAGCCAGGAAACGATCGATCCGCAAAGGCGAATTCGTCGAATTCATCGCTCACAGCGGTCCGACGTTGAGCCACGACGGTTTCTTCTGGCGATCAAAGATCTCGGCGACGGCGAGCGATGGCTTGGTCGTCGAAGCCAACTCGGTGGACGATTTCAGTGGTCCATTCCAGAAAACCGAAACACCCCAGCTGGATCGCCTGGCGCAACTCGCCCAGGTTTTATTCCTCACCAACGAATTCGCATTCGTGGATTGAATCATGAATCTCCCTTTGTCTCGTCGTGAAGCATTGAAAGTTTGCGGGATGGGCTTCGGCTCGCTCGCATTGACGGATGCTTTGTGCCGTGAAAGCGTCGCCTCCGGGTTGCCGAAAGCAACGGACTTTCGTGGTGAAGTGATGCCACACTTTCCTGCGAAGGCCAAACGCGTCATTCACTTGTTTATGAATGGCGGACCCAGCCAAGTGGATTCATTCGACCGCAAACCCGCGCTCGAAGAGTTCGATGGCAAATCGGCTCCGATGGCAAACTTGAAGACCGAGCGCCCGACCGGCAACGTGATGCGGTCGCCCTACAAATGGGACAAGTACGGTGAGTGCGGATTGGAGGTCAGCGAGCTGTTCGAACATACCGCAACGCACGCGGATGATTTGTGTGTGATCAATAGCATGTACGCGGATGTGCCCAATCACGAGCCGTCATTGCTTCTGATGAATTGCGGCGAAGCTCGATTGATCCGTCCCGCGATGGGATCGTGGCTCACTTATGGTTTGGGCAGCGACAATGAAAACTTGCCATCGTTCATCGCGATGTGTCCGGGTGGATACCCGATCAAGGAGTCGCAGAACTGGCAAAACGGCTTCTTGCCGGGGAAGTACCAAGGCACCTACATCGACAGCAGTTTCGCGACGGTCGAACGGTTGCTGGAAAACATTCGCGGCCGTTCCGTTCACCCGATCAATCAGCGTGAGCAGTTGGATCTGTTGGCGAAGATGAATCAACAACATGCAGCTCAGCGAGGGAACGACCCGCGTTTGGAATCGCGCATCGAGTCCTTTGAACTTGCCTATCGAATGCAAAGCGAAGCGTCGGAAGCGTTTGACATCAGTCGCGAAACGGAAGAAACACGCACGATGTATGGCGATGGCGACTTCGCCCGGCAAGCGTTGATCGCACGACGGTTGGTCGAACGAGGTGTTCGCTTCGTGCAGCTTTACACAGGTGCCGGCCAACCCTGGGACAGCCACGATGATTTGGACAAGGCACACCGGCGAGTTGCCAAGGGGGTCGACCAAGGGATTGGAGCTTTGTTGACCGATCTGAAACGAACCGGATTGCTGGACGAAACCTTGGTGATTTGGGGCGGAGAGTTTGGGCGGACTCCCGTTGTTGAAATGCCTAAAGAGGGATCCAACCAAGGCAAAATGAACGGCCGCGATCACAACCACTACGGGTTCACGATGTGGATGGCCGGTGGTGGTGTGAACGCCGGAACCCGAGTCGGAGCAACCGACGAATTGGGATTCAAAGCGGTGGAGAACCGCGTGCATGTGCACGACATGCACGCCACCGTGTTGCGTTTGATGGGATATGACCACAAACGGTTGACGTACCGTTACGCCGGTCGCGATTTCAGATTGACCGACGTCCACGGACGAATCGTCGATGAGATCATCGGTTGATAAGAACGCCTTACCCAAGGTCATCCTATTCAGGCTCTTCTGCTTCGTCGTGCTCGTGAGCATTGTGTCCCCCATTGCCTTGGATGGGGCTGCCATCCTTCGCTCGAAGCGAAACCCCGAGACCGCTGTTGAGTGCGCTCAGGCCGACAGAGGGCCTCTGTCGGCTACAGGTGGAATGGAGTAATTGGCGTAGCACGTTGAGATGGGAATTGCTTGCAAGTGTCGCAAGGATGGTTGGTGCTTTGTGGATCGGACCGCTTGAAGCGATGGGGTGAGCTCATGCCGGCGGAGGGCTTCCGTCGGCGATATGATCGATGGCGTGGGTGATCCAGCCGCCGCCAAGGACTCTTTCTCCGTCGTAGACAACGGCGGCTTGGCCCGGTGCGACCGCGGCTTGCGGATCGTCGAACATCACCTTCATGCGAGTCGGGTCTGATCCATCCATCACCACATGACCAGGGTGAGGTTGTCCGTTGTAGCGAATTTGAATGCCGACCGACTGAGCGTCCGCGAGCTCTTCGCGTGTGACGAACCAATTGCATTGATCTGCGACCAATCCTGGACGCAGCAATTCTTCGGCTCGCCCGATCACAACGCGGCGGGTGTCCGGTTCGATGCGGATCACAAAGTGCGGCTCACCCATCGCGACACCGAGTCGTTTGCGTTGGCCGATGGTGAAGGCTTCGAAGCCTTTGTGTTCGCCGACCACTTTGCCGCCGGTGGTCACGATTTCGCCGGCGGTCGCGCCGACCATTTCGGGACGACGGGATTTGACAAAGTCGCTGTGGTGACCTTGGGTGACAAAGCAGATTTCTTGGCTGTCTTTCTTGTCCGAGACACCCAGTCCAAGTGAGGTCGCCATTTCGCGAATTTCGGGTTTGGTGAAGTCGCCGACCGGCAGCATCATGCGAGACAAGCGGGCTGGGTCGATGCCAAACAGAGCGTAGGATTGGTCCTTGTGTCCATCCAAACCGCGATGCAATTCGGACCGGCCATTGGAATGAACCATCCGGGCGTAGTGACCGGTCGCGACGAATTCAGCGTCGACACCATCGGCGTAATCGAACAGGCGGCCAAACTTGATCCAATGATTGCATTTGACGCATGGATTGGGTGTTCGCGCGGCAAGGTAATCGTCGACGAAATAGTCGACGATCTTGCGAAAGTCTTCCTGCAGGTCGAGCGAGTAAAACGGGATCCCCATCGACATCGCGACCCGGCGAGCATCCGCGGCGTCGGTCGCACTGCAGCAGCCTTGTTTGTGGTCGGCTCGCTTTCCACCCGCAGAATCGCCCAGCACCGGTAGGTTCAGCGGATTTGTGTTTTGCGGTTCGTCGGAATCAATCCGGCAAGCGGCCGCGGAGGCTTCGCCGTGACGCATGAAGACACCGATCACTTCGTGACCGTCACGCAATAACAGGTGTGCCGCGACGCTGGAATCAACGCCGCCACTCATCGCGAGAACCACGCGAGACATGTAGAATCCGATTTCTAAGAAAGAACAATTGGCGGGCCTTGCACACGCCGTGCACGGCCTCGCCCGTTTACCATCATATCCGAGAGGGACATTTCGTCATGGACGCTGAATTAACACAACGCAGCCAAGCGATCCGCAGCCGCCTGGTCCAACTTCAGGACTCTCTTTGACCACTCTGGCAAAAACAAGGCGATCAAGAAGATTGAAGAGCAGATGGCAGCTCCCGACTTCTGGAACGACAGCGAATCAGCCCAAAAGGTAGTGATGCAGCTGAAGGGCCTGAAGGGAATCGTCTCGCCCCTGAATGAGCTTGAGTCCTCGGCGGAAGACTTGGAAGCCCTCTTTGAGATGGCTGATGAAGACGAATCGATCGTTGATGAGGTTCGGTCCGAGATCGATCGCCTGGAGGTCGTCCTGGATGACCTCGAACTCAAAGCGTTGCTGAACGGTCCGAATGATTCCGCCGGTGCGATCGTGACGATCAACGCCCGCGACGGTGGGACCGATGCCAATGACTGGGCCGATATGCTGCTGCGGATGTACTCCGCTTGGGCGGTTGGTCAGGAATATAAAATCGAATTGCTGGACCGCCAAGAAAACGAGGAGGCGGGGATCAACCACGCCTCGATCGCGGTACGAGGACCAATGGCGTATGGCTATTTGAAAGGCGAAGAAGGCATGCACCGGTTGGTTCGGATCAGTCCGTTCAACAGCGAGAGCAAGCGTCAGACGAGTTTTGCAGCCGTGAGTGTTTCGCCGGAAATCGACGATTCGATCGAGGTGAATGTCGAGAAGAAGGACGTTCGCGAAGACACGTATCGGGCCAGTGGAGCGGGTGGTCAGCACGTCAATAAAACGGACAGTGCCATTCGTTTGACACACATCCCGACCAACACGGTCGTGCAGTGTCAAAACCAACGAAGCCAGCACCAGAACCGAGACACCGCTTGGAAGATGTTGCGGGCCAAGTTGGCCCGGATCGAAGAAGAACGCCGCGAAGCGGAGGAAGCCAAGAAGTACGAGACTCAGGCGAGAACCGGATTCGGTAGCCAGATTCGCAACTACTTCCTGCATCCCGACCAGCGAGTCAAAGACGCTCGGACCGGTCATTACGTCGGCAACTTCAACAGCGTGCTTGATGGCAGCGAACTGCAGGGCTTTTTCGACGCGTTCCTGCGATTGAAAGCTGGAAAGACGGAAGCCGTTCACTCCGGCGACGACGATTGATGATGTGATTCAGTGAGTCACCTCACAATGAGCCACCTCACCGAATGAAACCAACGGACGAAAAAAAACCTGCGAGGACAGTGATGTCCTCGCAGGTAAACGTTGTTTTCGATTCTGTTGCCGCGTCTTTCGCGTTCACTCAGCGGCACGCAACCTTCAGCCGCCGTAGGTGTTGTCCAGTGTCAGGCCGCCTTCGGTTTTCTCGGCTGACTCCAGTTTGTCCTGGTAGTCCTGAGCGATCCGTTTGACTTCGCCCACCACGTTGGAAGCGGCACGCAACTCGAACGAGGTGAAGTAAGGCTCGTTTCCGGTGTACTGGCTTTCCTTGCGGTTCTTCTCTGCCAGTTCATTCCAGGACATATCGTCGGTCAGGTGCCAAGCCGCAGCTTGGGCGGTGTTCTGAGCGATTACGCCATTGCCGAGTGCTTCGCACAAAGCAGCCACGGCTGGGTCTTTCGTGACTTGGTCGAGTGGAGCGATGGTGTATTTCATTTTGGCGTTTGGTTCTGGCTTGCCGTGTTCCAGGCAAACGGTGTTGAGAGCCATCTTGGTCGTACGTCCGGGGGCAACTCGCATGAAGCCTCCCATGCCGCCCCCCATCCCTCCCATGCCGCCACCCATGCCTCCCATGCCGCCGCCCATGCCGCCACCCATTCCTCCGCCGCCGCCCATGGCTTGACCGCCACCGCCGCCGCCCATGCCACCCATGCCGCCGCCCATTCCTCCCATGCCACCGCCCATGCCTCCCATGCCGCCGCCCATCATTCCTTGAGCAAGGACAGGAACGCCAGCGAAGGCCGCGGGAACGTGGATGTGAAGTGGCTTGTCAGTCAAGTTTTTGACCAACAGGTTGGCTTTTGCCGACGACTGGGGAATGAACTTGGCTTCGACGGTTCCGGCTTCCATGGCCTCGAACAAGCCGTTGACGACGGCTTCCTCGCCACCAGCATTAGCGGTGGAAGGCGATGCAAAACTCGCGACGGCGAAACCGAGAGCGGCAACGCACATCAGGGAGCTCATTCCGAAGAACGAAGATTGGGTGCAACGAGAGAAGGTGTGGCGATTCACGGTCAACATCCTGAGAATCAGTGTGCAGGGAGAAGTAATGGTCGGGAGCTGAAAGATGGATGGTTGTTGGACGGCAAAATCCACCATCGATTCGGCACCCTGCGTGATCGATCTCCCTGCCGCGACAACCAACGTTGCTGAATGCGGGCGGCAAATCAGCGATCGAAAAGGCTAGACCGGGAGCGATCAAGGTCGGCTTAGTATACTTGGTCCCAGCCCCAGCACCAAATTTTCTTGCCGCGCTGGCGACGCAATTCCCACGGAATTCGGCGGAGTCGACCGGTGAATTCCGCATCGCTTTCGCCGTTTTGGCTCAGCTTTCTTGGCCTCGGACGCTTTGCCGGTACTGGCCGGGTGTCATTCCGAGATCACGTTTGAACACATAATGCATGTATTCCGGATGATCGAGCCCCGCTCGGTAAGCGATCTGTTCGGCAGCCATTTCGGTGGTGACCAACAATTCTCGGACACGTTTGAGCTGAACGTTTCGGATTTCCTGCTGGGGTGTCCGGCCCAAATACCGCCGAAGTTGCCGTTCAAGTGTGCTTCGGCTGACGGCCACGTTTTGCAGCACTTCATCAACGGTCAGGCCTTCGCAAGCGTGTTGACGAATGTACGCCAAAGCGGAGGCAACCTCGGGGTGATCGATGGCAACAACATCGGTCGAAAGTCGGGTGGCGACTCCGGTCGGCGCGACGACTTGCTGAGTCTCGTGATGCGATTCGCCCTTCATCCATCGGGACAGGCGTTCAGCGGCAAGGAACCCGACAGCTTCCGCGTTTGGAATCACGCTGGACAGCGGTGGCTGACAGAATTGGCAAAGCAATTCATCGTTGTCGACACCAATGACGGCGACTTCTTCTGGGACGGTCAATTCCAACGTTGAGCAAACTGCGAGAACGTGTTGGCCTCGCAAATCGTTGCAGGTGAAGATCCCGCAGGGTTTCGGCAGCGATTGCAACCATTCCGAGATCGCTTGTTGATCTTCTTCCCATGGGCGCGCCAGGTTCATCCAAGGCGAGTTGAATGCGTCGCATTGGCCGCCTTCTTGTTGGATCGTTTTGATGAACGCTTCTTGGCGTCGTTGCGACCACGCTTCGAAGTCGAATCCGCAGAAGGCAAAGTGTTGAAAACCGCGTTCCATCAAGTGTCGGGCTGCCATCTCACCGATCTTGGCGTCGTCGCTGCGGACGTGTGCTTTGTCGACTTCGCTGCGGTCGTTCAGTTCCACAACCGGAATGTTCCGCCGGACCGCCGCCTCGATCATTTCGTCGGTGGATCCACGCGAAATGATTCCGTCACCCTGCCAGTCGTTCAGCCACGAGGGCGGCGACGTCAACAAGTCTCTTTGTTCTAGGAAGACCGACCAATCTTCTTGCGTTCGCATGAAACGCATGATTCCAGACAGAACTTCACGTCCGTAGACGGTCGCGGTCTCGACCATCAAGGCGACGTGAGGTTTGGAGCGAGCAGGCTTGTTCAACGCGCGTCCTTCGACAGAAAAGTCAGCTGATTAGATAAGGCGATGAGTATCGCATAGAAAAGTGTGATCGCTTCAGACGCCATTCGCAAACTCCGGCGATGCGTCTCCTTCGTTGGTCGCAGTCTCAGAGGAATCCGATTCGCGTTTCTTCCGGCCGCTGATCGGCACCGCCAAAGGGCCACCGAACGCGTCGTAAACCACCAGGAAATTCAGCAGTCCGGCAATCATCGTGTACCAAGTTCCCATTTCGTATCCCGATCCGCGCCGGGCGTACCAGGCGGCGACCTCATCGGCCTCGGATTCAACGACTGGGCGATGTGGAGGTGCCATGAAGCCATTCCACAAGGGCTCGTAGTCCGAACGGGTCCGGCCGCGGCTGTCCGTTGCCAGTCGCATCCGGTTGCCTTGAACCAAGGCTGGAAGTGCTGCGGAGCCGACTCCGGCCTGCAAAAAATAGTGCCAGCGTTTGTCGCCTGGATACCAGGAAGCATAGACGACGTGAAATCCGCCAAGGGCAAAACCCAGCATCCAAATCGAGAGGATGCTGATTACGAACAAGGTCCCTTTTGTGTGTCGACCTTGGTAGAAATGGCCCGCGCCGGGGACCAGCCAAGCAAGAAACGCGGCCAAATAGCGATTTCGCAGGTCGACATGGATCCCGTCCACTTCGATCTGAGAGTCGCCGTTGAAGACCTTGGGATTGATTTTGATGGACTCCGGTTTTGGCTTGGAGTCCTTTGCGGAATCCTGTTTGGAATCTGAGTCGGTGGAATTCTCGCCAGGGTTGGTCTCAGCGTCTCGGGACTTGCGTGAACGTTGGGCCATGAGTGTGGAGCAAACGAAAATTCGGAAAGCGGGCGGATGCCCAGACGGTGGGGCAATGGTGGAACGCGTCATTTTGCGAAATTCAGTCCGTCGGCGATAGCCAGTCGCATCGATTCCGGCCGGCGGAACGCTAATTCGCTGGTGAAGTCCAATGGTCACGAAAGTCGATTGGAAGGCAATATGTCTTAGTTGTGGTCGCGAGTTGATTGTGGTGAGGTCATGCGTGATTGGTGAGGCAGAGCGTGTTGAAGGGAAGATCGTGACCATCTGTGAGGGTTGAAAGGAAGAAAAATCTGCCTGGCGGCTGTGAGTGAGCAGGTGACGCTGTATGGTATGTGGTCTAGCCGCGAACCCATTTGCATGATGCAACACCCGAGGATGTCCATGAACACCACCACGCTGATTTCCTTTCTATTCTTCACCGGCATGGTGGCGTTTTTGACTTGGTGGAAAACGCGTGGCAGCGATGTGGACACCGACGAGGGCTATTTCTTGGCCGGTCGGTCTTTGACTGGAGTCTTCATCGCCGGTTCGTTGTTGCTGACGAATCTGTCGACCGAACAGTTGGTCGGACTCAATGCGGATTCTTTTCGCGATGGCTTGTCAGTGATGTGCTGGGAAGTCGTTGCTGGGATTTCGCTTGTGATTCTCGCTTTGGTTTTCCTGCCCCGGTATCTGAAGTCTGGAATCGCGACGATTCCACAGTTTTTGGAAGAACGCTACGGTCGCAGCGTCCGTGCATTGACCGCGGGAATTTTCATCGTGGCATACATGCTGATTCTGTTGCCGTTCGTGCTGTTTTTGGGGGCAAACGGACTGAACAGTATGCTCTCGTTGAACGTGAAATTTGGTGTCACCGATTACCAAATGATTTGGATGCTGCTCGTCTTCATTGCGACATTGGGCGGTGCCTACGCCATTTTCGGTGGCTTGCGGGCGATCGCGGTGTCCGACACTTTCAATGGTGCGGGGCTGCTCGTCGGCGGTTTGATGATCACCTACTTTTCACTGCAGGTCGTCGCTGGCGATGACGGTGGAATCAGCGGGGCCCTTCAGAAAATCGACGCAGCCGACCCGGACGCCTTTCGGTCACTCGGGGCGGATAATGAGTCCACTCACTGGCCAACGTTGTTCACGGGAGTGTTGTTGCTGAATTTTTTCTACTGGACCACCAACCAGCAGATCATTCAGCGAACGTTTGGTGCCAAGAATTTGGCCGAAGGTCAAAAGGGCGTTTTGCTGGCGGCGTTCTTCAAAATCTTGGCGCCGTTGATTTTGGTGCTGCCGGGAATTGCGGCGGCCTATTTAGTCGTCACCGCGAACGATCAACAAATGATCGATGCGGTCGGAACCAATTCCGATGGCGATTGGAATTCCAGTCAGGCCTACGGTGCTTTGGTCGCTCGAGTGTTGCCTGAGTGGCTGCTGGGTTTCTTCGCAGCGGTCGTCATTGGTTCCATCCTTTCCACCTTCAACTCCGTGCTGAACTCTGCAGCAACATTGTTTTCGCTGGACGTTTACAAGCAATACATTCGACCGGATGCGACCACCAAACAGGTTCGCTTCTCGGGTCAGGTTTGCAGCTTTGTTGTCGCCATCTTTGCCGTAATCGCGGCACCGTTGGTGTTTTATGGACGCGACGGAGTGTTCAGCTTTTTCCAAGGATTGAACGGTGTGTACTTCATCCCGCTAGCTTCCGTCATTCTGTTGGGGTTGTTCCATAAAACCGCAGACGGACGATCCGCGATGGCTGCGTTGATCGTTGGCTTGGTCCTGATGGTGATCGGTACGTTCTTTGGCGGTGGCGAAGATGGATGGTTGGAAGCCACGTTCGTCAATGGTTTCCACTACATGGGAGCCGTGTTTGCATTTTTGATCGTGATGCAATTGGTCATGGTGGCGATGGGAATTCGCCGTGATTCGCCGTACGAGCAACGAGATGCCAAGCTTGTTGACTTAACGCCGTGGAAACCAGCACCGTACGTCGGAGGCGTTTTGGTTCTGTTGTGCCTTGGCGTCTACGCTTTCTTTGCGATCTAGATCCGTTGTTACCTTCGGCTAACTTTCAAATTCAAAATCATGTTTGTCGCTTCTTGGAGAGATGGAATGAACCGATTCAATGCAAAATGGTTCGCCGGTTTGTTGATGCTTGGTTGCCTCGCCAATCCGATCACCGCGCAAGATCAAATGCAAGTCGAAGACTTTGATTCGATCGAGCTGTACACGCTCGAGAACCAATCGGGTGCGAAGGTACAAATCACGAACTTCGGCGCGATCGTGACATCGATCGTGGTACCCGATCGCGATGGGAAACTGGGGGATGTCGCATTAGGGTACGACTCTGTTGAGAGTTACATCAATGCGGTCGACAAGCCTTACTTCGGTGCCATCGTTGGACGCTACGGCAACCGTATCGCCAATGGTGAGTTCTCGTTGAATGGTGAGACGTATTCGTTGGCAACCAACAACGGACCCAACCATCTGCATGGCGGCGTGATCGGTTTTGACAAAGTTGTTTGGGACGCCGAACCGACCGCGGTGAATGGCAAACCAGCACTGAAAATGACTTATTTGGCCAAAGACGGTGAAGAAGGTTATCCAGGCAATCTGCAAGTTGCGGTGACCTACCAGTGGACGGACGAGAACAAATTGATCGTCCGCTACGAAGCGACAACAGATAAGGCCACCCCGGTAAATTTGACCCAGCACACGTATTTCAATTTGGCCGGTGAAGGCAACGGCACGATTCTCGATCATGAGCTGATGTTGAATGCGTCGAAGTTCACTCCGGTTGATTCGACATTGATTCCCACAGGAGAACTTCGCAATGTCGAGGGGACGCCGTTCGACTTTCGAAAAGCGAAAGCGATTGGACGAGATGTGGGCATGGAAAACGAACAGCTCGAATTCGGTTTGGGGTATGACCACAACTTCGTGTTGGATTCATCCGACAAAGAGGGCGACCTGACGTTGGCGGCGCGAGTTTTCGAGCCGACGACAGGGCGAACAATGGAAATTCACACCAGTGAACCGGGGATTCAGTTTTACTGTGGAAACTTTCTGGACGGTCGCTTGGTGGGGAAGTCAGGCAAGTCCTACGTTCATCGCGGTGGATTCTGCTTGGAGACTCAGCACTACCCGGATAGCCCTAAT
Source organism: Rhodopirellula baltica SH 1 (assembly GCF_000196115.1). NCBI lineage: Bacteria > Pseudomonadati > Planctomycetota > Planctomycetia > Pirellulales > Pirellulaceae > Rhodopirellula > Rhodopirellula baltica. The sequence goes on along the minus strand of NC_005027.1, from coordinate 3,471,816 downwards.
CAATCAACGTTTCCCTCCGCAATTTTGAAACCGGGCGACAAGTACGACACGACAACCGTGTTTCACTTCTCAGCGAAGTAGTCGGCGCTGTTCATTTATCATCCCCACGAAGTTGGTCGCGGTCGAAGTTGGCCGTGCTTGTCGCTGTCACGAACCCATGGCCGATACACGACGGCCGGTCGCTGTATCGCGAATTTCGACTCAATCAACTGACGGCATGCAGTCGCGAATCGCTTCGAGGGAATTCCTGGAAGCGATTTCGCGTTCTCGAAGACATCGGCTGCCTCACCAATTGTGTCCTTTTCTGAAAGCTGCGATCATTTGGGGCAGGTAACCTGTCTCAAGTCCACGCCTCAGGAACGACATTGGCTGCAAATCAATTTCAGCGAAACGACTGGGTGATCTACCGGAAACAAAAGAGCAGTGTTTCTCCGGGGCCACGAGCATCCGACGTTCATGCCGCAGGAAAAGGCAACACCTACCGGTACGTCGTAGAGAAGTACTGGGTGGTGGAAGAGGTCCTGGATGACAACCGGTTGAAAATTTGCACGCGTCGCGGCAAACGACACTGGGTGAGTGCCGACGATCTTTCTTTGCGAAAGGCCCGATGGTGGGAACGTCTGCTGTATCGCAGTCGATTTGAGGCCATCGATCTGAATTCGCCGGTCAGTCTCGAAGACGAGATCGGAAGTCCGACCAGTTGATCGCTTGCCCACGCGAATGAACGATCCCGCTCACCGCTTAGCAGCTCGCCATCGTCAATTCGCTCGCACGGTCTCGAGCGCCCTTGAGGTCCAATTTGCCGGTTCCAAGCAATGGAATCTCATCAACTTCAAAGAAACTGTCGGCCGACGGGATGAACAGATTGGCCAATCCTGCGGCCTTCAATCCTTCTCGCAGCGAATCCGGTGTCTGGGATGTTGGAAGATGCAAGACGATGATGCGTTCCCCTTTGCGTTCGCACGGAACCGCGGTGACACAGACTCGCACTTGGTCGTCGTCATCGCCATCGGCTAGCAGTTTGCCAAGTTCTTCTTCAATGCGAACGTGCGGCACCATCTCGCCAGCGATCTTCGAGAAACGGCTCAGACGACCGGTGATGTGCAGGAATCCATCGCCGTCGATGTGGGCGATATCGCCGGTTGTGTACCAGCCATCGACGACGGCAGTTTGCGTTAGGTCATCGCGGTTCGCGTAACCTCGCATCACATTTGGGCCGGTTACCAGCAGCATTCCATCTTCACCCGCGTCCAGTTCGGTTCCATCGTCGGGCGAAACGATTCGTGCTGAGATGCCGGGCAATGGGCGTCCGACACTGCCTTCAACGCGGTCGGGTTGGAATTTCGCAGCCGATCGTGAGGGCGGAATGTTGACGCTGACCAATGGGCTCATTTCGGTCGTGCCGTATCCTTCGACGGGGCGAACGCCAAAGCGTTTTTCAAATGCGTCAAACAGATCCGCGGGCATTTTTTCTGCACCAACGACCGCGACGTTCAGCGTTTTGAATTGTTCCGGTGTGATGCGGCGGAGATATCCACGCATGAAGGTTGGCGTGCCAAGCAAGACGGTGGCTTTGTACTTCTCAGCGAGTTTGCCGATTTGTTTGGAATCCAACGGGTTGAAGTGATAAACGCCCGCGGGGCCGAGCGTTTGTGCGGCCCAAAGCGTGACCGCGTAGCCAAACGAATGGAAGAACGGCAGGACGCCGATGACGACGTCCTCGGTGTTGAGCCGAATGGCGCGATTGACCGCATCGACGTTGTGGCTGACGTTCGCGTTGGACAGCAGAACGCCCTTTGGCATTCCGGTGGAACCGCTGGTGAAGATCACGGTCAGCAGGTCGTCGCTTTGAACTTTATTGAGCCCCAAAATTCGGTCAAGCAACCAGCTGGGCACGATCGTCGCTTGCAGAGCAGCGATGACTTTGTCGGCCAAGCTGACTTTCTCTTTCAGCTTGTCCAACGAAACGATCTCGGCATCCAGTTCCACATCGATCTTTTCCAGGAACCGGTCGCTTGTCAGCACGTGCTTGATTCCCACGTCACGGATGCAGTGGTTCATCACGTCGCTGCTGACCGTGTAGTTCAGGTTCGCACTGACACGACGATCGGCGGCAAGAGCAACATTGACCGCGACGGCACCAACACTTGGAGGAAGTAGTATGCCGACGAACTGCTCATCTTTGGCGAACACTTCGCGATGAAGACATCGACGAAGAGCGAGCGTGTTGATCAACAGCTTTCGGCCACCAACTTCGGTGCCCAAGGTGTCGGCGGCTTGCAAGCGTTTGCCTCGGCGTCGCCAAACCCGAAGGACTTGTCGTGCCAAAACAGGAAATTCACGACGGTGATCGATTTGGGCCTTTGAACCCAATGCCTGAACCTTGCCACGAACGGCGGAAATGGGGGCGTCGGCAGGGAGAGGTTCGCCGACGTAAACAGTGATGGTGCGACGGAATTTGTCGGGCCATTTCCAAAAGTATTTGCCGCCGGAAAAACTGAAAATGCTGCCCCACATTCCTTCCAAATGAACCGGAACGATCTTCGCGTCGGTGTTCTTCAGAATCTTGCTCATTCCCGGACGGAACGCCTGCAATTGCCCGGTTCGCGTGATGGTTCCTTCAGGAAAAATGCCCACCACGTCGCCATTATTCAGGCCTTCGCGAGCGTCACGAATGGCTCGCCCAATCGACTTGGGACCGCCCATCATGAAAATTGTGTCGAAGGCTCGGCCGAGGTAGTCGCCAATTTTCGAAGTGAAATTGCTGCCGTCGACCACGAAGCGAACATTTCGCGGCAGGGCCCAAAGGATCAAAATGCCGTCGATCCACGAGGTGTGATTGCTGACCAAGAGACAACCGCCTTCGGTCGGGAAGTTCTCTAAACCGACAACTCGTTTCCGGTAGAAAATTTCTAACACCGGACGGAACAAGCAGCGAACAAACAATCGCGGCTTCCAGACGGCCATTGCGATCGCGATGGCCAACAAGGCGACTAGAACAATCAGGATGATCAGATACGTGTCCACCGTCAGCGGCTCCACCTACACAAGTCGAAAAGTTTGTGGCCGCATCCTCGTGAGCAGCCCAACGCATGATGATACGGTCTGGAGCCCCGCTTCGAGAGTGCGACTCGCGGAAATCCTCGGTTGCTGCCAAGAAGACTCGAAAAAGTTACCATGGCTGGTTCGTTTTGAGTTCAAAAGGATTGACGCGAGGTTCGTTGGAACCTTTCGGTTTCTTGTCGCATGTGCGATCCCGATCGACACACCACGGTTTGCATCCAGTAGGTAATGGAATGAACGAAGAAAACGCTGCTGAAAATGAATCCAGCCAACCCAAGCCGCTGTCCGCCACCGCGAGGCGATGTTTGGGCGTGTTGGTCGAGAAGGCCAAGACGACGCCTGATGGCTATCCATTGTCATTGGCCGGTTTGATCACGGGTTGCAATCAAAAATCAAATCGTTCGCCTCAGATGCAGGTGGATGAGTCCGATGCCCTGTTGGCTCTAGACGAACTTCGAGCAGCCGGTGCCGCACGGGAGATTCAAGGCAGCGGACGAGTAACGAAGTATCGCCACGCAGCCTACGAATGGTTGGGAGTGGATAGTCCCGGAGCCGCGATCGTCACCGAGTTGATGCTGCGTGGGCCGCAAACGGCTGGTGAACTGCGCACACGTGCTTCGCGGATGCACAAGTTTCCCGATCTGGATTCACTCAAAACGGAATTGGATTCGTTGATCGAAAAGGGCTTGGTCGAATCATTGACGCCACCCGGTCGCGGGCAAACGTTTGCACATTGCTTGTACACACCGCAAGAACGCTTGTATCTGGTTGATAAAATCAAAAAGCAGGATGCATCCAGTGCGGCGCCCTCGCAAGCGGAATCCGGATCGACGTCTCCGGCAAAAGCGGCCAATGATGACCGCATCGACAAGATTCAAGAACGACTGGACAGCGTGACCGCGAAATTGGAGGCACTCGAGAAGCGGTTAGAATTTCTCGAGTCCTGACGCCTGTCTTTGCAGCTCGTCGCTAAGCAGCTCGACGCATTGGCTCGGTTTGAGCTGTGTCGGTCTGCGGTTGGGCGGCGGCAAATTGAGCTTCCATCTCGGCTGATGTGAGCGTGGCCACGCAGGCTCCGTCGGCATCGTGAATCTTCAATTCGTGCTCTTCAGTGAACCAAATTGCCGATGCCGAGTCGGTTCGAAACCGACGGCCCCGATAGAATCCGTCGCAGATAAAGACGGTTTCGCTCCATTCGACCTTGGTTTCTTCTGGTCGAATCTGGATGGTTTCCGGCGAATCTTCTTCAGGCTGAGCGTTCAGCCAAGCCTGGAAGCAATGACGAGCTCGAGCCAATTTTTGCGATGGCGTCATGCGTCTGTTCGATCCACGATTGATAGGGCAAAATGGGTGGCCGACGAAGGTGACCCAATCCTTTCAATCGGATCGAAGCCCGTCCCGGCATCGAACATCCCAGTTCCCTCATCAGGGGTGACTCGATCGGGAAATTTGCTGCCAAGTCGCCGGTTTGCCCAATCGGAATCATTTAACACCCGGCATGTCGCCCGTTCTTATCTTCACCGAATCTCGATTTCATTTTGATCCGCCATGCGAACGCTGATTGACGAATCCCAGCTCGATGACGGCGTTTCCAAATTGGCGAAGGAGATCGATGCCACCTACGGCGATCGCCCAATCACGGTGGTCGCGGTGATGACGGGATCATTGGTGCTGTTTGCGGATTTGATTCGCCGGTTGTCGATGCCTCAGCGTGTTGGTGTGATTCATGCATCGAGTTATCGCGGTGGAACTCAAGCGGGCAAATTGGAAATTGATTCCAAGATGCTGATCGATGTGCAAAACCGTGACGTGTTGTTGGTTGACGACATTTATGACACAGGAGCCACCCTCACCAAGCTCAGCGGAGCGATCGCGGACATGGGGGCATCAAGCGTGTCGACGGCGGTTTTGTTGCGGAAGTTGCGTCCGGAGCAGATTGGTCCGAAGCCAGACTTCGTTGCGTTTGAGATTCCGGACGAGTTTGTCGTTGGCTACGGACTGGACTACCTCGACATGTATCGCAACTTGCCATTCATCGGGGTGTTGGAACCCGATGAGATTGAAGCGACGGCTCGCCAGTGAGTGCGTCTCGGGTGATGTTCGTCGCTCGGCATTTTTGGCCGCATTGTTCGGGGCGACACGAATCTGCCGCGGCAACGTTTGACTTGACCCAGCGATTGGCGAATTGGGGCATGCGGGTGGAAGTCGTGACACCTCGGCATGGCAACACATGGCCGACCGAAATCATGCTGGGCGATGTAAAAGTTCATCGTGTCGCGTCGGCTCCGCGTGGTGATTGGTCGACGCAACGTTACGTTCGACATCTGAGCCATTGGTTGGTCGAACGAATGCCAACTTTGGATGCGATCGTTTGCGACCAACTGCGAGAAGAATCGCGAGCTGTGTCGATGGCGATTGAATCAGGGGCTGCCGACACCCACGGTGATCACCAAACGGTAGGCGTTGCCATGTGTGGTGGTTGGGGAGACGATTCTGATCAAACGTGGTGCCAAAACACACGAAGCGGTAAACGCATTCTGCAGTCGTGCGGCGGACTGGATTCCGTGATTACCGAGAACGCCAAAACGGATCGATATTTGGTGTCGCACGGGGTTCTCGCAGAGAAACTTCGCCGGCGACCGATCGGGTTTCCTCGTCCCGCTGTGGTGACGGAACAACAGCGAAACGATGCGCGTCTCAGTTTGCGTGGTATCAATCTCGATCTGACGACGGACCTGGAATCTCGCGTGCTGTTGTGGTGTGGCCCGATGTCAGGCCCGGCATCCTCCGAAAGCGGCGTGGGTGCGTTGGTTCAAAGTGCACGGTTCCTCGCCGCTCGAGATCAGGATTTGCGAATTTGGATCCTCGGTGATGGAAAAATTCGCGACTGGGTGCACACCGAGCTGAAAGCCGAAGGTGTTCGCGGTGTCGTCGCCATACCGGGTTCGTTTTCGGACATGACCGAAATTTGGCATTCGGTCGATGCGGTCGTCCAGAACGAAGACTCGCAGTTGCGATCCACCTTTCCGGCTGCTCTGGCTGCGGGGATTCCGATCATCATCGCGGATCGTCCGGCGGCGCGAGACTATTTGCAAACACACTTTGATCCGTCCATTTTGGATTCGTTGGCTTGGTATGACCCTGCCAAGCCGAGTACGCTTCGCAAAGCCTTTCGTTCCGTTTGGAGCGATTTAGAAATGGCCAAGCAACATGCATTCGAATTGGCACGAGATCTTTCGCGTCGTCATCCCTTGGAGCAAGAACTGGCTTTTTGGCAATCCATTTTGCGTCCCAGTCCCAACCAAAACCTGCCCAGCCCGAAAGCCTCATGAAGATTGCTTTGGTCATTCCCACCATGGATCGTGGTGGTGCTGAAAAACAGGTGGTGTTGCTCGCCAAAGGTTTGCACGAGTTGGGGCATGATGTCCGCGTGTTCTTGCTGACGCGAGATGGGCATCGAAGTGAGGATTTGCGTGCCGCGGGCGTTCCTGTGGTTTTAATTGGCAAACGTTTCAAAATGGATCCGACGGCACTGTTTCGTCTGAAGAAGCAGCTCGTCGATTTCGCACCGGATATCGTGCACACGTGGTTGTTCGCTGCGAACAGCTTTGGCCGGGTGGCAGCGAAATGGGCGGGTGTTCCCGTTATCATCGCCAGCGAACGATGCGTTGATCCTTGGAAAACCGGTTGGCATTTTCTGATCGATCGGCGTCTTCAAAAAATCTCACAAGCGATCACAACGAACAGTTCCGGAGTCCAGGACTTCTACGCGGCCAATGGTTTGGATCCGGCACAATTTGTGGTCATTCCAAACGGCGTTGAATCAATCGATTCAACGAAAACTCAAGCGATTGACCGCGAAGAAGCCTTCCGTCGGCTGGAGGTCGCATCCGAGCGGCGATTGATTGTGGCTGTTGGTCGATTGTGGCCTCAAAAACGTATCCGCGATTTGATCTGGGCCGGCGAATTGCTCGCGACTGCTCGCGGCGACACGACGTTGGTTGTCATCGGCGATGGGCCGCAGCGAGAAGAGTTGCTTCGCCATCGTGATTCGGTCTCAGCGCCTCTGCACGTTCGATTTGCAGGACAACGAGAAGACGTTGGTGAGTTGCTTCCTCATGCGGATCAATTTTGGATCGCCAGTGAATATGAAGGGCAAAGCAACGCGGTGATCGAAGCGATGTTGGCGGGTGTGCCCGTGATCGCCTCCAACATTCCGGGCAATCGAGATCTGGTGATCGACAAAGAAACCGGTTGGTTGTTCGACGTCGGTGACGAAGCCGATTTGGTTCGTTTGAGTCTGGCAGCATTCAACGATCCCGACGGTTCGCAGCGTATCGCGGAACAAGCACGGCAACATATCGTTGACGAGTTCTCTCTGGACGCAATGATCCGGCGACACGTCATGCTCTACGAGAAACTCTTGGTTGGACACGATCAGACGAGAAGCTAAATACGGACGACCTTTCATTGATGCTCGCGACGATCTTCGGCTACTCCGCCAATTCATCCTCGTTGATTGCTTTGCCACTTGGATCATTGAAAATTTCTGCTGTCCCAGAAGCAACGTTTGCGATTGGTTTCCAACGCCGCGACGTTGACGGTTGCACGTCGCTGTCGAAGTAAGGTTTGCCTCGACTGGCATGGCGGTAGTGAGATCGAATCTCCGCAGGTGTCAACGCAAAGTCATAGAAAGCGACTTCATCCAAGATTCCGTCGAAGCCTTCGGAAGCCTGCCATTTGCTGTTGCCGATGCTTGCCGGTTCCGATCCTCCGCTGAGAATCAAGGTTCCGACTGGAAACTGAGTTTCAAAGCACAAGCGACCGTCGATGTAGAGACATTTTCGCCCTGAAAAGCTGTCGTAAGTTGCTGCCACGTGATGGGCGTTGCCATCGGTGATCGTCGACAGATGAGGCCGATTGTTCCTGCCGTCCAGCGGAACATCAAGCTCGCTGTAGCCGAATCCCGCCAGGTGCAATCCAAACGAAAGGCAGGGTCCGGCGGCAACGGTTGGAACCGCATATTTGCCGACGTTGTTGTCGTTCTGAAAGCTCAGCAGGAATCGGTAATCGCCGTCTTCTTTGCGCATCAATTCGTCGTAATCAAATGCATCACCGCTCCAGCGTGAGATGAACATCAGCTCTATGGACATCCCAGTGCTGCAGGCCATTTCGCCGGTTCCCACGGCATCGCCCATGCCTTCATCAAAGGTAATGATCGCGTTGTCGGAGTTGTCGAAGTTGACGGCACCTTCGCCCACGATTCCGCGTGTCGGGGTTGCCGCCGAACCATACACCACGGCGGTTGACCTGTCGGATTTGTCTGGGCTGTCAAAATTCAAGTAGTACAAAGGGGACCGAATGCGAGCTTCGACGGCGACGGGGTCCTGATCCGCTCGCACGGCGATGTTTTTTTTGTCCAGGACGCGGACTTTGTAACCTGTTCCAAGCACCCTTATGTTCGATGTCGCAACTGAGATTGGCGAACTCTCATCAGCTGATTTCGCGAGAACGGAACCCATGTAAAGCACACCGCCGTTTGCCGAATTAATTCCAAAGATCGAGTTTTGGAGAACCTGCAGGTTGGTTCCGTTAGGTGATTGAAACTCGATCGTTTCATCGGCCATATTGAGTGTGTGCGGGCCGGTTGCGTTGCGATCCGTTCCAATGGTTCCGATCGATTCGATCGGTGGTTTGCGTTGGTCATAGCGATAGGCAACCTGACGGGTTTGCCATTGCGGTGAGCTCGCTGGTATGTCTGCAGTCTTCGGTTTTGATTCGTGCCGGGAGTAGAACGCGATGACCGCAATGATCGATGCTGCCATTGCCGTTACAGCGATCTTTCGCCAAGTGAAAGATCGGGACGCTGAGACATTCGGACGAACATTGTTTGCGGACATTTGGTCCGGTTGCAACACGGGCGAGTCGGTGGGGATCGCAGGGTTGGTTGAGGCAAGTTGTCCATGAACCAACATGTACCGAAGGTAGGTTCGTTGCGCATCCGAGTTTTGAATCAGGATCGATTCCAATTCCGCCATTTCGGCCTCATTTGCCGTGCAATCGATTTGCTTGTCAGCGAGGTCAAGAATTCGCTGGCGATTCGGAGGTGATGAGTTGGTGGATGACACGGTGAGAAGACTTCAGTTTGGGTGCGCTCAGGCGGTTTTATTGCCGAGTTTGGATTCGACGCACTCAAAGAGCGTTCGTCGCATGACCTTCAGTGCTTTGTAAATCGCGTGCACAGAACGATTCCAATGTTCCGCGATGATCGCCGCCGACTGCTTCTTTCCGTAGAACAGGTGGATCAATTCTCGTTGGCGAATGGCCAGCTTTTTGACGCACTCATTCATTGCCTCTTGTCGGTCGCTCATCTCTCCGCCCATCTCAAGGGCGGTGGCTGTGATTTCATGCAGCAACGCGTCGCTGAAAACCAACCGGTCGCGATCGCGAGTTCGCCAGTGTTTAAGGATTTGGTTTCGTGTGACGCCCAGTGCCCAAGCAACAAATTCGCCGTCCCTTTGAAAGGTAGAAAAGCTTCGCCAAAGTTCCAGGCAGGTTTCTTGATACACATCATCGACCGCATGAGGCTGGACGACGATCGACCGGATGTAAGACAGAATCCGAAACTGGTCTCGCGTAAAGAGCCGCAAGAACGTCTCGTAATCGTCGGAGGTTGTTGTGGGTTCGCTCATTCTGGTTTGGAATGCTTCGATTGCCTTACAGAGATTGCGAATGACGCTACGAAAGCCGACTCGCGTTTTGAGGATGTTGCAAAGCGGATTCTAATGGGCCGCTATGATTCAGGTGGCGCGCTGCGAAACGATTTAGTACCGCTCGTCAAATTGTTTTTGAGTTTCGGTACTAATTTCAGCGTCACCGGGACACCTGTTCGATAGGAGAGGGACGTGTGCGAAGGTTTGGTCTTCAATGTGTGAGGTTCGGGTCGGTGGATTCAAAGATCAAGGAATGGGTTGCCGCTTTGACAGCGTTGCTGGCATGCGTTTCTGCATGTGCTGGTGATGAAGCGTTGAACGCGGAGTCGCATTTTCGCGATCACGTCGCCACCATTTTTTCTCAGCGTTGCCTTTCTTGTCACGGAAGCGAATCGCCCGAAGGTGATTTTTCATTGCATGATGCCTCGTCCTTTTTCGCGGAAGGGCATGTTGATTCCGGTGATGCGGACGCCAGTCATTTGATGGAATTGATCACGCCGAAGGATGGTCGTGCTGAGATGCCACAAGACGCAGATCCGCTCAGCCCAGCGGATTTGAATGCGATACGGCAATGGATCGATGAAGGAGCAATTTGGCCTGCGGACGTTGTCCTGCAAGAGGCATCGGTCAACGACTTTGATTGGTGGTCGTACCAACCGATGGTTCAGCCTGAAGTGCCAATCGTTTCGGATCCATGGGCAACTTCGCCGATCGATCGATTCATTTTAAGGAAATTGAACGAGGAAGGATTGAAACCCAATCCGCCGGCGGATCGTCGTGAGTTAATCCGTCGCCTGACGTTCGACTTGATTGGTTTGCCACCGACGCCGGAAGAGGTCGCCGACTTTGTCTCGGACCCAGATCCGTTGGCTTACGAAAAATTGGTCGATCGTCTTCTGGATTCGAAACACTACGGCGAACGATGGGCTCGGCATTGGCTCGACGTTGTCAAGTACGCTGACTCCAATGGCTACGACAAAGACAAACTGCGGCCAAATGCGTGGCCCTATCGAGACTATGTCATTCGGTCGCTCAACCAGGACAAGCCCTACGCTCGGTTCGTACGCGAGCAGATCGCTGGTGACGTCTTGTATCCGGGGGATCCGGACGGGATCGCCGCATTGGGGTTCATCGCTGCAGGTCCGTGGGACTTCATTGGACACGTCGAAGTCTCTGAGTCGAAGCAGGATGGCAAGGTGGCACGTAACCTGGACCGAGACGACATGGTGTCGGGAGCACTGAACACCTTCTGCAGCGTTGCCGTTCAGTGTGCCCGTTGCCACAACCATAAGTTCGATCCCATCACGCAGGAGCAATACTATGGTTTGCAGGCTGTGTTTTCCGCTCTCGATCGCGCAGATCGTGCCTTCGACATTCAGCCCGAGACCGCCGAGCAGAGAGAAATCCTGAACGCGCGTCTCGGGCAACTGATTACGCAGCGAAATGAGTTGGAGCAACGCATCCAATCAGCTGGTGGGGCTGAATTGATCGACCTGATGGAGCAGATCGAAAGTCTTCGCTCAAAGTCCGAGGCCGTTTCATATCCGGAGTACGGGTACCACAGCGAGCTTGCATCGACACCGGATTCTGAGAAATGGGTGGAAGTCCAACTCGATGCGGAGGTGTCCGCGTCGCGAATCATATTGCGGCCTTGCAATGACAACTACAACAACATCGGGGCTGGGTTTGGATTTCCACTGCGGTTCAAAATTGAATCCGCTGATGACGCGGGAGTCTGGACGACGATCGCGGACAAAACGGGTGCCGACTTTCCTAATCCGCAGCATGACGCGGTGGAATTCGCCGTGTCCGGTCAACGCGTCCGTCGGGTTCGAGTCACCGCGACTCGATTGGCCGAACGCAAAGCGGACTACATATTCGCGTTGGCTGAATTGCAAATCATGGTTGGCGACGATCATGTGGGCGTCGGAGCCAAGGTGATTGCCAAAGACTCGATCGAAGCTCCGGTGCGCTGGCGGCGACAGAACTTGACGGACAACAAGTGGCCTGAAGAGAGCGAAGCCGAAACGTTGCAATCATTGGCCGAGGCAGAGCAACGTCGCAAGGAGATTCTGTGCGCGGTGACCACGCCAGAAATGACGCGGCAGTTGAAAGACATCAGCACAGAAGAAACGGTCGTTCGGCAGAAGCTGGATGAGCTGCCACCACAGCAGGTTGTGTACGCGGCGGCAACCGATTTTACGCCCCAGGGAAACTTCAAACCGACCGGCGGCATCCCCCGGGAAGTGTTCGTTCTGCATCGGGGGGAAGTTTCGCTGCCTGGCGAGAAAGCCGTTCCAGGCGTGATTCCACTAGCGAATTCGGATCGATGGCAATTCGATTCCGAACTGGATGAATCGCAGCGACGAGTCCAGCTTGCCGAGTGGCTGACCGATCGGCAGCATCCGCTGGTTTGGCGATCAATTGTCAATCGAATGTGGCAGTATCATTTTGGCGAGGGAATCGTCGCGACGCCCAACGACTTTGGCCGTATGGGAGCCGAACCAACGCATCCAAAGCTTCTCGATTGGTTGGCCGTCGAATTTCGCGATGGGGGACAATCGTGGAAGCGTCTTCATCGCTTGATAGTGACCAGCAATACCTACAAGCAATCTTCCGCGATGCATCCGGAGCATTCTGCCATCGATGGAGGCAATCGGTTTTTGTGGCGTGCGAATCGTCGCCGGCTATCTGCCGAAGAAATTCGCGATTCCGTTTTGGCCGTTAGCGGCGTGTTGGATCATCGGATGGGAGGTCCGGGTTATTATCTCTTTGAATTGGAGAAAACAGCCCACTCGCCTCATTTTCAATATCACAAGTTCGATCCGGCCAAGAAGGAATCGCATCGCCGGAGTGTCTATCGCTTCATCGCTCGGTCTCAGCCCAATCCATTCTTAACGACACTTGATTGCGCTGACTCGTCTCAGAGCACGCCTCGTCGCAACGAGACGTTGACATCGTTGCAGGCCCTGTCGCTGATGAACAATAAGTTCAGCCTTGCAATGGCGAAGGAGTTCGCGAAGCGATTGATTTCCGAGCGGCCAGACTTGCCGGCCCAGGTTGAGTTGGCCTTTGAGTTGCTGGTGCAAAGAAAACCATCCGATGCCGAGGCAAGCGAGTTGATGGCTTATGCCCAAGATTACGGGCTTGAGAACATGTGTCGCATCTTATTCAACCTCAGTGAATTCGTATTTGTGGACTAAACCCGATGCCAAGTCGAAGAGAGTTTGTCCAACAGGCGAGCACCAACTTTGGGGCCCTCGCGATGGCGGTCCTGTTGCAAAACGAATCGGAGGCGGCTGGTGGTGGCGCGGTGAAAGTGCTGCACCATCCGCCCAAGGCGAAACGTGTGGTGCAACTGTTCATGGCGGGAGCAGCCAGCCACATTGATTTGTGGGATCACAAACCATTGCTCGAGAAGCTGCACGGGCAGCAATCTGATTTCGGCGAACCGGTTGAGACTTTCCAAGACGGTCTTGGGCCATGGATGAAATCGCCATTCCGTTTCTCGCCCTATGGTGAATCGAGCAAGATGCTCAGTGAGGTGGTGGCCCCGCTGGGTGACTGTGTTGACGACATTGCATTCGTTCACAACATGGTCGGAAAGACTGGCGTGCATTCTCAGGCCACTTATCTGCAAGCGACCGGATTTCAGCGGCCAGGGTTCCCCGGAATGGGTTCATGGGTCAGCTATGGTCTTGGCGCGATCAACGAGAACCTACCCACATTTGTCGTGCTGCCCGATCACCGAGGTTTCGCTAGCAATGGACCGAAGAATTGGGGAGCAGCTTTTTTGCCCGCATCGGCGCAAGGGACCACGATTTTTCCACAGCGTGCAAACCCGATTGATGACCTCACCGCACGAGCTGACTTCATTTCGGCACGAGGTGATCGAGAAGGATTGGCGATGTTGAATCGAATGAATGATCGCTACCTGCAAGAACGCCCGGGTGATTCACGGCTGGAAGCTCGCATTCGATCCTATGAGTTGGCGGCAGCGATGCAGTTGCATGCACCCGAGGCATTGGACATTTCAGGTGAGACCGCCGAGACGATGAAGATGTACGGGCTGGATCGGATGGGCGCAACCTATCCGGACCAGATCAATCCAGCCGAAGAGGCCGAGTACTTTGGGAGAAAGTGTTTGATCGCGCGTCGTTTGCTTGAGCGTGGCGTCCGGTTCGTTCAGATCTGGTCTGGAAACGACAACGGCTTTCCCAGACGCAACTGGGATTCGCACGAAGACATTCAGCGTGACCACGGTCCGCTGGCCCACGGCATGGCGGTTGGCACCGCCGCATTGATCAAAGACTTAAAGCGAACCGGATTGCTGGATGACACGATCGTTCTGTGGACAACTGAATTCGGCCGCATGCCGAGCACGCAAGGTCAGAAAGGACGCGATCACAATCCTTACGTGTTCACCAATTGGATGTGCGGTGGCGGAATTCGGGGCGGTGTCACGTCAGGCGAATCAGACCCTTGGGGTTACAAGCCGCTCGACCGAGCCCATACGACTCAGGTTTACGACATTCATGCGACCATCTTGCATCAGTTGGGAATTGATCACACCCAACTGACGGTGCGACACGACGGTGTTGACCGTCGATTGACTGATGTGCATGGTCACGTTCTCACCGACCTCATCTAGCGAGGGCGGTCGGTCACGCTCACTGTTTTTGGTCGTGAGTGCAGTCGGGATCTCGATCGACCGGCGTTCCGACTTGATCAACCGGATGAGTGAATAGGTATCGCCAGACCGCCTCGTGTTTGTATTCGCCTGTTTGAGGATCTTTGGCGGCGGAGCGACCTGGTTGAACACTGCTGTGGGCCCGCTTGGCGTCTCCGTTGACATCGAAGTCGGTGATCAAGCGACGCGTGTGCCCGTAGGGTGGCGACTGTTCGTCCACATTGACGATTGGGCCAAACGCGTTGAGTCCGAGCATTTCCCAGCTGCGGCAATAGTGGTCATCGACCCAGCCACCATCCAACACATGCGAGAACGCGAAATAGCGATTGGGCGGCGTCGCGGATGGAAGGGCTTGCCAATTTTGATACTGATCACGAGGTCCACACAAAGCGACCACGCGAGCGACGCGTTGGTGTTTCGCGAATCGCGAGGCGGTCGTCGAACCGTGGGAGCTGCCAGCGACAATGACTTTGTCCCAGTTCAGGTCCGTTCGGTCTTCGTTGAGGAATTGCTCCCAGTTTCCCGGTGAGTTTCGCTCGGCCAGCCAGCGAACGAATTGGAAAGCTCGTTCGGACATCCCATCAGGTTTGGCCAAGTCAACTTCGTCGGTGTAGTCTTCGCCGGTGGCCGCTTCCAGCCGCATGTTTCCGCGACAGGTCGGTGGAACTGGATTTTCTTGGCAGCAGATGCTGAACCACTTGTTCGCGTAGTGGACTCGAATCGCATGCAGGCCATAGTCGCCCAACTTTTCGAACAATTGAGAGTTGTGGCCCATCAACCAAATCACCAATTGGCCGCGAGAATTGACGTTGGGGTTGAACATCGCCTGCTGCTGATCGGCAGGTTTTCCCTTCGCGTCTTCGATCAGGTAGTTGATTTCTGGGTAGGCCTTCACACGCGGATCGATCTCGGATGCCCGTGCGGTAATCTGAAAACGATCTTGTTTGCCGGCGTTTTCGGCTGGCCCACGGGTTTGGGCTGTGACGATGGAAGGGAAGAGAAGGGCCCATCCGGCCAGAGCGGCGGAGACGGCAGACAGGGCGTGGGTTTTCAGGCGAGATTCTCGCAATGAAGGGAACGAGGGTGTGAAACTCGGCATGGGGTCACTTGCGGGAGAGAGGGGATTTGGGGAGGGGACGTTTGAACGTCGTCACTACGATAGCCAAAATTCAGAGGGTTTTCGTGATCCAACGATGGGTGGTACCTTTGAACCACTGATTTTGAGCCGATTTGTCGTCTAATCGATCTGCGGTGGAACGTGAACAAGGCCCTGATTCACGGTGTGTTTCGCACCACGCTGTTTTCCTATGTTGTTCCGTTTCCTACGTCGTTTCCCAGCGGAAGTGCTCTGGCTCTGTCATCGAATTGTTTGTCCAGATGTTTCGTTTTTGATTTCCAGGTGATCCGTTGACCTACTTTGGTTTCGTGCTCAAAGGCCTGTGGCGGCGACCGCTGCGAACGGGGCTGACGCTGATGGCATTGGCCACGGCGATCGGTTCGGTGATGGCTTTGTCGGGCGTGGCCGAAGGGTTCACGGAGTCCTTTCGAGGCGTGTACGAATCGCACCGCGTCGACGTCGTTGTCTCACGACAGGGATCGGCGGATCGATTGAGCAGTTCACTGGAAGAGTCTTATGTCGCGGATGTTGCCCAGGTAGAAGGCGTCTCCGATGCGGCAGGGGTCTTGCTAGAAACTTTGTCGGCGGAAGACCAGCAGGTTTATGGGATCCCGGCGATGGGTATGCGGACGGATTCGTGGTTGTTCACCGATTATAAAATGCGTGCTGCCAATGCAGGGATGGCTGAAGGCGTCCCGACGATCGGACAGGTTTACTTGGGTGAGAACTTGGCAGGCCGGTTGGATTGCGAGCCCGGCGCGGTCTTGAATTTGTTCGACGAACCGTTCTTAGTCGCGGGTGTTTTTCAAAGCGGAAACGTTTGGGAAAACGGTTCCATGATTGTGCCGCTGAAGCAACTTCAGGAGTTGGCCGGAAGGGACGGGCAAATCACATACATCAACGTGGTGTTGGATGAGTCAATCGAAGCAAGGCAGGTCGATTCTGTCGTGAAGCGGATCACTGCGGTGGACGCAAAGTTGTTGCCACTAGCAACGGATGAATTTGTGCGGTCCGACACTCGAATGCAACTGGCCGGCGCGATGGCTTGGATGACATCGACGATCGCGTTGTTGGTTGGTGCAATCGGAACGCTCAACACGATGATGACCAGTGTTTTGGAGCGGACCGGTGAAATTGGAATTCTGCGAGCGATCGGCTGGCCAGCCAAGCGAATCGCCGGCGTGATTTTGTGTGAATCGGTGATGCTCGCTTTGTTGGCCTCTGTCTTCGGCGGGATTGGTGCCAGCTTGTTGCTCAATGTATTAGCAAACAGTGAGGCAACCGGTGGATTGCTGCAACCGACCATCGCGACCAGCGTGTGGGTTCGAGGAATGGTGGTTGGTTTAGGGATAGGGATTTTGGGGGCATCGTTGCCCATTTGGCGTGCGTCGCAAATGCGACCGACCGATGCTCTTCGCCACCAGGGATGACCGGTGAGCGATCGACCTAGGACACAAACGAACTTTTCGAAGATAGGGATTGGCGTGAGGAACGAACCACTTGCCGTTGTGGGCATCGGTTGTCGCTTCCCCGGGGATGCGAATGATCCATCCGCGTTTTGGGACCTGCTGGCATCGGGAACAGATGCCATCTCCAAAACCCCCGAGGACCGATGGAACCTGAAGAAGTTCTATCGGCCCGAGGAACCAATGCTTGGTAAAACCCAGAGCCAATGGGGCGGCTACGTTCGCGGCATCGACCAATTCGACCCGACGTTGTTTGGTATCTCGCCCCGTGAAGCGGCGGCGATGGATCCCCAGCAGCGGATGCTGTTGGAAGTTGCCTATCGGGCAATTGAAGACGGCGGTGCGCCACTGGGTTCGCTGGCCGGTCGACCGGTCGCCGTGTTCACTGGAATCAGCAGCATCGATTACGCGGTTGCCAGCCTGAGTTTTGAAGATCGTGGTGAGTTGGGGCCGTACACGAACACCGGATCATCCAGCAGCATCGCCGCCAATCGCATCTCGTATTGCTTTGATTTGCGAGGTCCAAGCGTTGCTGTTGACACAGCATGCTCTTCGTCTTTGGTTGCGTTGCACATGGCCTGCCAAGCGATCTGGAACGGCGAAGCCGAGACGGCACTTGCCGGCGGGGTCAATGCGCTGATCATGCCCGATTTTTACGTAGCTTTCAGCCAGCTTGGCGTGTTGTCGCCCGACGGTCGTTGCAAGACATTTGATTCGCGCGCCAATGGTTATGCCCGTAGCGAAGGCGCGGGAATGGTGATGCTGAAGCCGCTTCGTGAAGCGCAGAAAAATGGCGACCGAATCTATTGCACGATTCGAGCAACAGCACTGAACCAAGACGGCAGAACACCTGGGTTGACCGTCCCCAGTGGTGAGCAACAAGAACGATTGGTCAAACGCACGTGCGAGTTGGCCGAGGTGGATCCGGCAGACGTCCAGTACTTTGAAGCTCATGGAACCGGGACCGCTGTTGGTGATCCGATCGAAGCGGGGGCGCTCGGGCGAGTCATTGCATCGAGCAGTCAGAAACGCGAAGCACCTTGCCGCATCGGGTCGGTGAAAACCAACATTGGTCACCTGGAAGCCGGTGCGGGAATCGCGAGTTTGATCAAGGTCGCGCTATCGATGCACCACCAGGCCATTCCGCCTCACCTGCATCTGCAGACGCCGAATCCCGAAATCGATCTGAGCGGGTGGAACCTTCACATACCAACCGACTTGGAATCCTGGGACGCAGATGGTCCGGCACGAATCGCGGGCATCAATGGTTTCGGTTACGGTGGCGCCAATGGACATGTGATTGTCGAAGAAGCACCGCGGCGTTCAAAATCGAAAGCTTCGGTTGTGCTTGATTCAGGCCGTGCGGCGGAAAGTTCGAATCGGAACACTAGTGCGTTTGTCTTGCCCGTTTCGGCAACGGACCGGAAGTCTCTTGCGAATGTCGCAAGTCACTGGAACGAATGGCTGTCGGAACATACCGAGGTCGGTGAAGATTCTCTCGGTATGGTCGCAGTTGCTGGAACCGCGGCTCACTACCGAACGCACCACGATGTCCGCACATTGGTTGTCGGCGAAGACTTCGAGTCGCTACGAGATGAGCTGACTCATTTGTCAGAGTCGTTACGGTCGAATGACAATGCGAATGAGGCCGCCGTAGTTCCATCACGATTGACCAGTGAAGAACGCGATCGGGGCATCGTGTTTTTGTGTTGCGGACAAGGGCCACAATGGTGGGCGATGGGACGTGGGCTCTATCGAGACAACATGGTGTTTCGGAAGACCATTGAACGCATTGATGCCGAGTTTCGAAAACATGCGTCGGAATGGTCGTTGATCGAAGAGCTTCATCGCGATTCGGAAACGACTCGGATGAATCGCACATCGATTGCGCAGCCTGCGTTGTTTGCGATCCAAGTTGCACAAGCGGAGATGTGGGCGTCGGTTGGTGTTCGGCCGAGTTTGATCATTGGGCACAGTGTCGGCGAAATCGCTGCGGCTCATCTTTCAGGTGGATTGGATTTTGCGGATGCCTGTCGAGTGGCAATCCATCGCGGCCGAACAATGGATCTGGCAACCAGTCGCGGCTCCATGATCGCCGTGGGACTGACCGAGCAAGAAGCTACGAAGCGAATTGCGGAACTCGCAAAAATCGATCCGGAAATGCCCGAGTCCGTTGCAATCGCGGCGGTCAATGGCCCGGCATCGATCACTTTGTCGGGCGACAGCGAAGCGATTGAACGATTGGCGACTTCCATCGAAGAAGATGGCATTTTTTGTCGACGCTTGGCAGTCGAGTACGCGTTCCACAGTCCGCAAATGGATCCCGTTCGCGAAGAATTGTTGCGGTCACTTGATGGGATTCAGACTCGGCCTCTGCACACGCCGATGATCTCGACCGTGACGGGGCATGCCATCGACGAATTGGATTCCTTGGCTGGTGATTATTGGTGGACGAACGTACGAAAAGGTGTTCGATTTGCCGATGCGGTCATGACGGCGGCAAGGTCCGGCTATGGCGTCGGAGTCGAACTCGGTCCGCATCCGGTGCTGGCTTTCGCGACGACGGAGTGTTACGGCCACACGTCACAGAACATCCAATTGATCGCAACGGCACGCCGCCCAAAGCCCGATCCAACTGCCGGCCATTTGGAATTGTTTGACCATGACGAGAGTCAGTGGCTGGACGGAGTCAGTGACCTGTTCTCGTTCGGATTTGACCTGGATTGGTCGGGATTGATTTCGCGGCCAAGTGAGCGGGCGGAGCTTCCGCTCTATCCAATGCAGCGTCAGAGTTTGTGGACGGAATCGGAGCAATCACGGCGTAGCCGACTGATGACATCGGTTCACCCGTTACTGGGTGACCCAGGCTCTTCGGCCGATCCAGTATTCCGCGGCCGAATTGACGGGGACAATCAAGCTTATCTGTTCGATCACCGAGTCCGCAGTGCGGCGATGTTCCCTGCCGCTGCAGGGCTCGAAATGTCACTGGCAGGAACGCTTTCGGTGCTTTCACGAGCGAGCGAATTGGCTGGTGATCCTGCACCGAATCGAATTCGCTTGCAGCGTTTGCAATTGCTTAATGCTCTGATTCTGGATGAGTCGCAACCACATCGATTGGAAACCTCTCTGGCGGGTGATCGGCGTTCGATTGAGATTCGATACCGTGAGATTCCCGGCGAGGCTTGGACGTCACTTCTTGCTGCAACTCATGGGACTCCGTCGCCGATTGATGCCGATACCAAGCGTGCGGAATTAGTTGCCGGTCGAGAGCGATGTTTGCAATCGTTCAATGCCAAAGATTGCTATGACTATTGCCAGTCGATTGGGTTGAACTACGGACCTGCGTTCCAAGGAATCCGGCAAGGCGTCCGGCGTGACGGAGAGTCGATTGCGACGGTGCGGCTAGATGAATCTGTTCGCACGCCGGCGTTTGATGCGGAGGCATCGCTTTACCTCGTTCATCCCGCGGTGCTGGATAGTTGCTTCCACGCGATGGTCGTTTGCGATCCTCTGTTTGGACGTTCGCCCGGCGGTTTGTATCTACCGCACGAAATGGAAGACGTCCAAATCGATTTGGAGCAAATTCAGTCGGCTGGTTTGGATCGCGATCTGACCGTCCACGCAAAAATTCGACTGAAAACAGAGCATCGCCTGTTGGCGGACTTGGATTTGTTCTTGGACGACGGAACGCATGTCGGGTCAATCGTTGGATTTGAAAGCCGCCGCGTGGGCGCCGAGAGCGAGCAGTCGACCAAGGACTTGATGTATCGCTATCGCTGGCAAGTTGATGATTCGGAGGAAATCCCCGTCACGGAGAATGAAAAGTTCGTCGTGTTCTCTCCAGCGGATTTGGCGGATGAGCTCGTTCGTGGTTGGGGCAAATCTCGCGAGGAATTCATTTGGGTGCATCCCATCCAAGACCCGTCGCAGCAACCGACACAATTTGTCGGTGACAAATCGGTCGCGCAAGAATGTTATTGGGTCGATGCCGATGATCCGCAATCGTTTTCGCGATTGTGGGAAGAGCTTGGAGTATCTGCATCAACCGACAATTGGCACTTGGTTTATCTGTGGGCCATCGATGCGGTGGATCCGCTGTCGTTGGAGGCGATGTCTCCAAAGCAAGCCAGTGACGCTTTGCGAGACAGCACGCTCGTAACCACACGGGCTCCATTGAATTTGGTCCAAAGCTGGGAGGCGATCGCTGATCGGCCGCAGACACGATTGACCATGGTTACACTGGGGGCTCAGTCAGGCGATGAGCTAGACCAGCCTGTTTCGGCGATCCAAATGCCTTTGGTCGGGATCGGTCGGGTCATCGTGAGCGAAATCGGATCGCTGCGAACACGTTTGGTCGATTGTGACCCCAACGCGAGTTTTCCTTTGCAGGGTTTGGCCGCTGAATGGTTGCGGGACGATGCGGAAGACGAAGTCATGTTGCGGGAAGGCGTGCGTTACGTGCATCGTTTTGTGACCGACATGCACCGAGAACTTCAGGCGTCGCTTTTGGGATCGGATGAACGTCCCGCATGCCGTCTGACCAAAGGTGCCGCTTCGGGAGTCGACGAACTGAAGCATCAGGCGTTCGGCCGGAGTGAACCGGGGGTCGGTGAAGTCGAAATCCAAGTTGCCGGTGCCGGGTTGAACTTCAGCGATGTGATGAAGGTGTTGGACTTGTATCCCGGATTGCCACCGGGACCGGTGGCATTGGGGGCTGAAGTCAGCGGTGTTGTCACAGCGGTCGGTGAAGACGTCGATGAATTCGCGATCGGCGACGAAGTCATCGCAGTCGCACCCGGCGGTTTTGCGACACATGTCATGGTCAACGCCGCATTGGTTGCGAAGGCTCCTGCTTCAATCGATTTGGTCGATGCATCAGCTATCCCAGTCGCGTGGCTGACCGCGGATCACGCCATGAACACGTGTGCTCGGTTGCGAGATGATGAATCGATTTTGATTCATGCGGCCAGTGGTGGTGTCGGGTTGGCGGCGATTGAAGTGGCTCAAGAATTGGGCGTGGAAGTCTTCGCAACCGCGGGAAGCGATCACAAACGCGATCATGTTCGATCGATGGGCGTCGAGCACGTTCACGATTCGCGATCGTTGAACTTCGTTTCCGAAATTGCGAATTTGACTGAGGCTAGAGGGGAACCAGGGATCGATGCGATTCTGAATTCGCTGCCTGGCGAAGCGATTCCGGCGGGGATGAGTTTGCTTCGTGTTGGTGGTCGATTCTTGGAGATCGGTAAGCGAGATATCTACGCCGATCAGTCTTTGGGGATGTACCCGCTACGCAACAATCTCGCATTCTTTGCGATCGATTTGGATCAGCTGTTTCAGCAGCAAGCCATCCGAATGGGCAAGCGATTGCGAGAGGTGGTCCAGAAGTTCAATTCGAAGATCTATCGTGGGCATGAACCCAAGCGGTTTGAGGCGACCGAGGCGGCTTCCGCTTTTCGGTTCATGCAGCAAGCCAAACACATCGGAAAGGTGATTGTCGACTACACCTCGCCACCCGCCAAAGTGCGAGCTCGCGATGATGGCGAATTTCAGTTCCGAGCCGATGGGACTTACTGGTTGGCTGGCGGATTGGGTGGATTCGGATTGCGGGTTGCGGATTGGATGTCAGAATCCGGTGCCGGGACGTTGGTGTTGAGCGGCCGGAGCAAAACGGTTCGCGAACAAGCCGTTTCGGTCATCGAGCGTATGCGTTCTCGAGGCACGCAGGTTGTCGTGCTGCCTTGCGATATCACTGATCCCGATGACATTCAGCGGACTCTCGATCAAATTGATGAAGAGTTGCCGCCATTGCGAGGCGTATTGCACACCGCAATGGTGCTGGAAGACAAGATGATTGTCGACCTCGATCGCGAGACTCTCGATCGAGTGTTGTGGCCGAAAGTTTTGGGCGGATGGAATCTCCACCAAGCGACTCGCAATCGAGTCTTGGACCAATTCATTTTGTTCTCGTCGCTATCGAGTGTGTTTGGTCATGCTGGACAAGCCAACTACTCCGCCGCGAATGCATTGTTGGATGGGTTGGCTCATCACCGACGTGTATCCGGTCTTCCCGCGACGGTGATCAATTGGGGGCACCTTGGCGAAGTCGGATACCTGGCGGAACGCGAAGAGTTGAGTGAACGTCTTCGACGTCAGGGTGTGTTGGATTTCTCGTCGACCGAAGCAACGGAATGTTTGGCTCGTGCATTGCACCGAGGATCCACCCAGTGCAGTGTGCTGCGAATGGATTGGTCGCGTTGGCGAGGATTGGGACTGACCAAAGATGTCTCGCCAAGGTTTGCGCACTTGATTCGCGGAGGCAACGATGCCGAACAAACAATCAACGGTGAATCACTGCGCCAGATCCCAGCGTCGGATCGTGAGCGATGTTTGCACGAAGTTGTATCGGTGAAGCTGGCTTCATTGCTGGGTGGCAACGTCGCTGAGTTGGATGCCGATCGGCCGATGTTGGAGATGGGATTGGATTCCTTGATGGCCGTCGAGCTTCGCAACTGGATCGAAGGTCAGTTGCAGTTAAAGCTCCAAATCGGTGCGTTGATGCGAGGATCCAGCCTCCGGTCGTTGGTCGCAACGCTCAGTGATTCATTGGCAGTGGAAACCGGCGATGCATTAGGTTCGTCCACGCACTTGGGAGCCGGAGTCCAAGTAGACATCGCTGATGATCCAGCGATGCAGGATCGCCAACGCTATCCGATGTCGGATCAGCAAACCGGGCTGTGGTACGCGTTTCGTCGCAACCGAAACGGCACGGCATTCAACGTCTTCCTGCCGACACGATTGCGTTCGCCTTTGGACGTCGACGCTTTGCGGAAATCGATCGAGGGTGTGGTGCAGCGGCATGCCGCATTGCGAACCACGTTCACGGATTCGTCAGGCGAATTGCAGCAGATTGTTCACGACGAATTGAAACCTGATTTTGTCGTCGAGGATTGGTCGACGTCGAATGGTCGCATGCATACGGAAGATGAACTGCTTCAATCTGTAGTCGCGGAAACTCAACGGCCATTTGATTTGCAGAATGGACCGATGATGCGAATCCGATTGTTTCGTTTGGCAGAAGACGACTGGGTGGTCGTCGCGACCACGCATCATATCGTCGTCGACTTCTGGTCGCTGATCTTGATTCTTGGCGAGATCAAACAGTTCTACCCACAGTATTTGGTGGGGGATTCGCCGGCCATTGTTCCGCCGGAAAAGGACTATTTTGAGTTGGTGTTGCGGCAGCGTCATTTGCTGAATTCGCCGCGAGGTCAGTCGTTGAAGGAATACTGGACGACCACGCTTGCCGACGTGCCCAAAGTGTTGGAGATTCCCACGGATCGTATTCGCCCAACGACATTCACCCAATCGGCGAAAGTTGCTGGGATCGAATGTGCCGAAGAGGTGGGGGTAGCGATCAACCGGGTCGCCAGACAGGCTCAGGTGACATCGTCTTCGGTGGTGATGGCAGCACTTCAGGTGATGTTGAAGCGAGCGAGCGGCCAAGACAAGTTTGTTATCGGCAGTCCGTTTGCGGGGCGAACCTATTCGGATTTAGAAGATACGGTTGGGTTCTTCGTGAACATGTTGCCATTGGTCGCGGATGTTTCCGGCAACCCGACGTTTGTTGATTTGGTTCGTCGTGCCGGCGATCGTCTGGTTGATTCGATGCAACATGAGGAGTATCCGTTTGCACAAATCGTTCGGGATGTGGATCCGCCTCGCGACACGGGACGCAGTCCGCTGATTCAGGTTTCTTGCACCTTCGAAAAAGCTCACGTTCGGGAGGAGGAGGGACGCGCCGGCTACTTGTTCCCGTCCGCGACGGAGGTCAAGGAAATTGGAGGGTTGAAGCAGGAAAGCTTTCCGGTACCGCACCAAACTTGTCACTACGATTGGGAGTTCATCTTCGAGATGACAGGCGACCATCTCGGCGGGATGATTGTTTATTGCCAGGATCTGTACGAAGCCGACACGATGCGGGCGATGGCAGATCAATTCGTTGCATTGCTTGGGAAATTGGTTGCCGAACCCGATGCGCCGATCGATACGATTCAGACAATCGAAGTTGCCTCGCGTCCAAGTGGCAATTCGAATGCGTCGCGAAATGGTGCGGCAAAGAACGAGCATCAGACATTGAACGCATTGATCGCTGATGCCGCCAATCGGACCGATCAGTCGATGGAATCGGAGTCTCATGCGAGATCGATAGCGGGTAGCAATGGACGTCGATCGTTCAATCGATTGTTCCGTTCTCCGAAATTGAAACCAGCTAGTCCTTCGCTTTCCTACTCCGCCGAATCGATCGCCCCAGGATCAATTGCGACGCGAGAGTTGATCGCACGTCGTTTGCGATCGCATCATGTGGAACTTGGCGATTTTGTTCCTGTGCTCGCCAAGCCAGGCAAGCGAGCGGTTGATTTGATTTTGTCGTTGCAGCAAATCGGTGCGGTTCCGGTGCCACTGGATGCGACTCGTCCGTCGGTGTTGCTCGACTTAGTGCTCAAGCAAACAAACGCCAAGACAATTGTGGTGGATGATCCCGGTGACATAGAAATTTCAGGTGTGCGCAAGCTGACTTGGGATCAGCTCACTGGAACACAAAATGGTGCGTCCAATGGAAACGGCAAGTCCTCGGCCAACGGGAATGCGAAATCGACTGTCGTTTCAAGCAGCGACGCCGCCTATGTAATTTACACGTCGGGGACGACTGGCGTGCCGAAGGGAGTGATCGTTTCGCATGGTGCGATTGCGAATACTCTGCGATGGCGCGGTCGGATCACGCCGCTTAACTCCGCTGACAAGATGCTGATGCCGTTGTCGCATCAGTTCGATGCGGGGTTGGGGATGACATTGTTTGCCTACTCGCAAGGTGCCGACGTGATATGGCCCAGTGCGGAGAACGTGGCAGATCTCGATTCCATCGTGGAGCAGATCATTCGCGATGAGGTGACGGTTTTGGTTGGCGTTCCCTCTTGGATCGATCTGATCGCATCGCATCGCAAATTTGCTCACTGCCATTCGCTGCGTCATGTGTGGATTGGTGGTGAGTCGATGCCTGAGAGTTTGCCACGTCTGATTCGTCGAAGCAGTGAAGCACAGATTTGGAATTGTTACGGTCCAACCGAAGCCGCGGTGGAAGCAACCGCGTATCGCATCAACGATGTGCATTCCGATCGTCGCATCCCGGTTGGATTGCCTGCTGATCACACCGATGTGGTTGTGGTGGATTCCAATCATTTGGAAGTTCCACCGACTTTTGCCGGTGAAATTGCACTGGTTGGTGCCGGGTTGGCCGATGGCTACCTGGGCGATGAATCTTTAACCGAACAAAGGTTCGTGAACCTTCCCGATGGACGACGAGCTTATTTGACTGGAGATCAAGGACGCCGACGGGTGGACGGATTGGTCGAAGTGCTGGGACGCATGGATCGGCAAATCAAGGTTGGTGGTTATCGCATCGAGCCGACCGAGATCGAAACTGTTCTGCGGGACCATCCTGCGGTCGCACAGGTCGCCGTGGTGCCTCGTCATGTCGGCGATTCCGCCGCGACCAAATTGATCGCGTTCATCCAACTGGATTCGGTCGATGCCATTGCGAGCTCTAGTACCAACGGGACGGTTGAGCATCAGGCCAGTTGGAACGATGTGGTGCTGTTGTTGCAGCATCATGTGGCTGAACACTTGCCGCCTTACAAACGGCCAGCACACATGCAACAAGTCGAGTCGTTCGAGACGACGGCGAGCGGCAAAGTCGATTTGAACGCGTTGCCCGAATTCGCGCCGGATGCATCTGATCTGTCGGTTCATCAGCCTCCTCGAACCGATTTGGAGCAACACCTCGCGGATCGTTGGACGGACGTTTTGGGAGTGCATTCGATTGGGATCAATCAGAGCTTCTTTGAGTTCGGTGGCAGTTCGCTTCAGGCTGCGATGCTGACGAACCGTTTGAGCGAAGACTTAGGTGTCGACGTTCCTTCTTCGTTGCTGTTTGATCTCGCCGATATTTCTGCCATGGCGGGGCGATTGGCATCTCTGTATCCAAGCGAGTTGTCGCGACGATTTGGGCAGGCATCGGTGGACTTCTATGCGGACGAATCCCACCTGCGAAACAACGGACTGAACGAGTTGCTGGCTCCGCTGAAAGTGACCGGCGACCGGACTCCATTGTTCATGGTCCACCCACCCGGCGGTATCGTTGTTTGCTACCGAGAACTGGCGGCTCATTTGCCGGACGACCAGCCGATGTACGCGATCCGCGCACGAGGATTGCACGGAAAAGAAGAATTGCCACCGACGATGCAGGCGATGGCAGCAGAATATGTCGAGGCGATTCGCTCGGTTCGACCGGAAGGTCCGTACGTGATTGGCGGATGGTCGGTCGGCGGAGTCATTGCCATGGAAGTTGCTCAGCAGCTGATCGCCGATGGGAATGAAGTCGAGGGGCTGATTTTGTTGGATTCATCGATTCCAAGCGGTGCCAGCGATTTGGTTCCCGCTGAGGACCAAACCAACGTGGGTTTGGAATACGGCATCGATTTGTCGTTGGATGAATTGCTGCAACTACCGAGCGAAGAGCAATTGCCTTTTCTTTGGCAACACGCGGAAAAACTGGGCGTGCTTGACCAAAACACGCCCGCCGACGTGGCTGCTCGGGCGATTGACGATTTGAAGACCCTCTTCCACCACCATCTGAAATTGACCACGCAGTACAAGATGCAACCCATCGAGACACGGATCGTGCTGTTCCGGCCAACCGACGTACCGTTTGAAACCGAAGGCAGTGCCGATCGAGGGTGGTCACACTTGGCCGAAGGGATCGATGTCATCTCGACGCCCGGTCATCACCACAGCATGGTGCAGGATCCTCACGTCAAGCAATTGGCTCAGTCAATTTGCGAAACGTTGGATGCAAACAGTCTCGCGAGCGAAGCGAATTCCAACGTAAGCCACGCCGGTGGCTGAACCAACGAAGCATTCGCATAGCGGTGAGCTGAAGATCGGATTGGTGTGCGCCTTGTTGGCTCACACGATGTGGGGGCTGTTCCCGATCTACTGGCGACAAATTGGCAATGCCGATTCGACGGAATTGGTTTGCCACCGAATCGTATGGTCGTTCGTGACGCTGGGGTTAGTGCTGCCCGTGATGCTGTGGCGAGGACGCTGGGGTGGTTTTCGTGTCGTCTACCAGCAACTACGCAGTCGAAAAGTATGGGCGGTTTACTCCATCGCCGCCGTGATGATCGCGATCAATTGGTTGGCGTTCATTTGGGCGGTCAACAACAACCGCGTGTTAGAAGCGTCGTTGGGATACTACATCAACCCGCTGCTCAACGTGGTATTGGGAGTTGTTGTCTTGGGCGAACGCCTGCGGTGGCCGCAATGGATGGCGGTTGGATTCGCGGCGGTTGGTGTGTCCGTGATGGCGATTGGCAATGGAGGTTTGCCGTGGGTATCGATGGCGATGGCAACCTCGTTTGCGATCTACGGGCTGGTCAAAAAGAAAGCCTCGCTGCCAGTGCTGCTTGGGCTGATGTTGGAAGTCACCTTGCTGGTGGTTCCGGCAGCGATCTATTTGGGAATGCGTTTGGCGGACGGTGTGTCCACCATGCAGACCGGCACCACGATCGAATTTGGAATGCTGCTTGGTGCAGGGCTGATCACCATCGCACCGCTGGCGTTTTTCGCGGCGGCGGTACAGCGAGTGGATTTGTCGCTGATGGGGATCTTGCAATACATCGGTCCAACGTTGCAGTTTTTGGTTGGCTATGTCTTGTTTGGTGAAACGCTCGATTTGCCGCGCAAGATTGGTTTCGTATTTGTATGGACCGGGCTGCTGATTTTTTTGCTGGCGTCCCAGTTCAAGCGAAGAAGGCCAACGCTGGTTGCAGAGGCCAGCTAGAGAAGGGTGGCCAGCTGATCTGATACTTGAATCGGCAGCATCAGTTTGCCGAAGGCATCGTTCAGTAGATTTGGATCTCGATTGGCGTTTCGCCATTGGCGGGGCGATCGATCACAGCGTCGTCAAATGCGGGTGGTCCGAACTTGCCGCGTGCATCGTTGCTGAATCCGTATCGTTCGGCGGGAATGCCAAACTGATTTCGCGACAAAGCACCGTCGTTGTCAGTGTCATGAAATGCGGCGATCGCGAATCGTGTCGGAAGTTGATCGATGGGGATCGTACAGGCTGCCACACCGCTGGGCTGAACGGGAACCTGTGCGGCAACCAACGCATTTTCAGGATTGTTGAAAGATGTCTCCGCGTTGTAGATCGCAAGCCAAACCAATGCGTCCCCCGGGATCGCACCGATCACACGGATCATGATTTGGTCGGTCGAACCGTTGGCTGCCTGGAGGGCGACTTCGCCACTGGCAAGATCCAGAGCGGTCAACTGTTCGTTGTTTGGCGGGTCGATGCTGGAGGCGTCAGGAAAAGCGGGTGGGCGGAATTGATTTTGTCGGTAGGTAAGGACGCCGATTCCAGTCAGAAAAACGAGTGTCGCGAAAACCATCAGCAGCGACCCGTGGTTCTGCTGCCATCGCTCCGGGAGTGATTGCCAAGCGTTCCAGCCTGGTTCCAACTCAACCTCTTCGATGGGGTCGGAGGTGACTTCTGTTTGGGATTCGAACCCGTTTTCCATCTGTTTCATTCCCGACAAGATTCACCCGAGTGGGCTCTTATTTCGCTCCAGCAACAGCATTTCGCGAGATCCAGGGACGAATCGATTGCAGAAGAGGCTGGTCCAGAGCATCGCCGATTGCGGACTCCGCGTCGTTCAGGGTAACCGAAAATTGCGATCGATGCGATGAAGCGAATCACGCAGCAACTTCCTCAAACTGAGTTCGGGAAGGGTTTCGCAAATCCGATGCTTGTCTTACACTGGACGCTGCGATCTGCCCGATGGTGGCGACCCTTGCGACTGTGAGTCGTGAACCTGGTCAGGCCTTAACTGGAGCAGCCATAAGCGGTGTAACTTTGTGTGAGGGTTGCCGCCACCGAGCAGACGCAATTGCCAGCCGTTTTCCTGCCCGTTTCTACGACTTCACGTGAATCTGTGAGCGACGATCAATCTGCGGACAACGGTTCTTACGTCGTTGTCGCAAGACGATATCGGCCACGGGACTTCACGCAACTTGTTGGCCAGGATCACGTTGCCCGAGCTTTGCAGGGCGCGATCGAGACTTCTCGAGTGGGGCATGCCTACCTGTTCACGGGGGCTCGCGGGGTCGGCAAGACCAGCACAGCTCGGATCTTCGCCAAGGCTTTGAATCACCCCGATGGTCCGACCGCGAATCCGGACAGCGAAAGCGACGTCGCTCAGGCGATCGATTCCGGAGAAGACGTTGATGTGATCGAAATCGACGGTGCCAGCAATCGCGGTATCGATGAGATTCGATCGTTGCGTGCCAACGTTGGTGTTCGCCCCAGTCGATCGCGATACAAGATCTACATCATCGACGAGGTTCATATGCTGACGGGGGCCGCGTTCAACGCGCTCCTGAAGACGCTCGAAGAACCGCCCGAGCACGTCAAGTTTATCTTTTGCACGACGGACCCTGAAAAGATTCCGATCACGGTGCTCAGTCGTTGTCAGCGATTCGATTTCGCTCCGGTTGAGAGCGACAAGATCGTGCAGCGTCTGCGCGAGATCGTCGAAGCCGAAGACAACACCGTTGAAGACGAAGCGTTGGAATTGTTGGCGCGTCGCGCTGCTGGCTCGATGCGAGACAGCCAATCCTTGCTCGAGCAAGTGCTGAGTTTTAGTGACGGTCACCTGACGGCGGACCATGTTCACACGATGTTGGGGACAGCCGACGATCAGCGACTGCATCGATTGGCGGAAGCCATGGCCGATCGAGATGCATCGGCTGCTCTATCGCAAATTGACGAAGCGATCGCAGCGGGTGTCGACGCGGGACGTTTGGCGGAACAAATGCTTGGGTACTTCCGTGACTTGATGGCGGTCGCCGTGGGGTGCGAAGCATCGCTGATGCGGTATGCGGCTGCATCGATGCACGGTTCGCTCGGTGAGCTGGCCGGACGTTGGGGGCTACAAACGGTGCTCGCGATCGTTGGCTTGGTCGACGAAACGTTGGTTCGAATTCGACATAGCGTTCATGCTCGCGTCTTGCTCGAAGCGACCGTGATTCAAGTTTGCCATCTGCCTGACTTGCAAGCGATCTCGGATTTGACCGCGGCAGCGTCTGGCGCAGGTGGCGGCAAATCGGCGGGCGAAAAAAAAAAGCGAGTCGCGGTAGCTAGTTCGTCACCGAGTTCGGCTGCCATGCCGACATCCGCGGTCCCTTCCAGTTCAACATCGCCCGCGGCTGGCTCGGACGCGAAGGTTCGAGTGGATTCTCCTGCCGCACCGTCTGGGGATCATCGAGCCGCGACAAGTGCGACTGCTTCCGTCGCTGCAGGCGTTCCTTCTGGCACGCCGCCCGTCAATTCGGGGTCAACTGCAGCGACATCTTCGCAGCCTGCACCTCAGTCTCAGGCAGTTCCATCCGGTGGTGTTGCCACCGCCGTCGCCACACCGCCGCAGAGCGAGGGCGCCGAGAATTCGGCCGCCGCAAACGAATCAACGACATCCACGGACGGATATCCGCTGATTTCGGGTGACGAAGCAACGTCGAGTTGGTCGCAGGTTCTGCAGGAGATGGATCCGATGACGGCGACGTTGGCAAAGGCAGCTGAGCGAGTTGATTCACCGGAGCCTGGTGTCCTTCGGATGATCTTTCCTGGTAATTCTGGGTTGGCGTTCAGTCGTTGCCAGATGCCCGAGCACAAAGAGGAAATCCTCCGTACGCTTTCACGGGTCACTGGCCGGCGTGCTACCTTGCAGTTTGAGGCGACCGCTGTCAAAAAAATCGAACCGGTCGCTGCGGCGAAACCGAAGAACAAAAATCGAATGCAACGAATGCGTGAGATACAAGCCAACCCGTTGGTTCAGTCTTGCGTCGAATTGCTGGGGGCAGAAATCGTTCGAGTCGACACTCCTCGCGGTTGAGGCTGGTCGATGCGTCTGTCTCTCGGCACATAATCTTTCATTTGTTATCCCTGACTCTCGTTCCACTGGATTGGACCCATGTTCAAAGGCCTCGGCAATCTCGGCAACATCGCATCGATGGTTGGCAAGCTGCAAGAAATTCCGCAGAAGATGCAGGAGCTCAACGAGCAAATGAGGAGTGAGCGTGTCTCGGCCAGTTCGTCATGCAATCACGTTGAAGTGGTGATGAATGGGATCGGTGAGGTTCAGTCGGTCGAAATTGCGCCAGAAATTTTGGGCGTCGGTGGCGGCGAAGTGGTTGCCCCCGAAGACCTTCAGCATGCCATTCGTGACGCAACCAACGCGGCGGGAGCGGCTGCAAAGCAGCTGTACGCCAGTGCGATCAGCCAGCTTGCATCCGACATGGATTTGAACATGCCCGGTGTCGATGGGTTGCTGTCGAGTTTGACAGGCGGCAATGGATGAGCGGACATGCCGGTGCGGTCTCTGATCTAGTCGATCAACTCAGCAAGCTTCCCGGGATCGGTCGCAAAAGCGCTGAGCGGTTGGCGTTTCACTTGTTGCGAGTCCATGAGGATGAGGCATTGGCGTTGGCATCGGCCATTCGCCGGGTTCGCACCGACGTTCGATATTGTTCGGTTTGCTACAACTTGTCCGAGACGGAGTTGTGCAGGATTTGCTCCGATCCCAAACGCGACGCGACCCGGTTGTGTGTCGTCGAACAGCCCCGCGATCTGCTCAGCCTCGATGCGTCCGGGGTCTATTCCGGTCTGTACCACGTCTTGCTCGGTCGAATTGCACCCCTCGACGGGATTACACCCGACCAACTGACCATCGATTCACTGGTGGAACGGGTGCGAACCGGAAATTTTTCTGAGATCATCATGGCGACCAATCCAACGGTCGAAGGCGATGGGACTTCTCTGTATTTATCGAACTTAATGCAGGAATTTCCGGTGGAAATCACACGATTGGCTCGTGGCATCACGTCGGGCAGTGTCCTGGAATATGCCAATCGTGAAATAATTGCCGATGCGTTGACGGGTAGGCAGCGGTTATAATCCTCAGGCCAGTGATGAATTGGCACCGAATTCGCTCACTCGGTTCTCGCTGAGGTGGCGACCTTCCCTTCGATTCACGTCACGCATTTCAGAAAAGACTCTCATGCGGATGTCAGTGGGGCTTCAGGCCCGGCAAAGCCAAGTACAGAAACTCGCTCCACGGATGATCCAGTCGATGGAAATCCTGCAGATGCCCACGTTGGCATTGCAGGAACGCATCGAGCAGGAGATGAACGAGAATCCTTTGCTGGAGCAACAGACCGGGGATCCATTGAACCCGGACGATGGCGATGACGAGATCCCTGACAAGGACACTCGCAGCGAAAGCGAAAAAGAACTTGTTGTCGACAACGATCACGACAACAAGGATGACTTCGAGCGTTTGCTGAACATGGACTCGGATTTGCCGAGCACGTTTGATGATTCATTTCGTCAAAGTGCGAACCGCATGTCAGAAGACGCTGACCGTCGCCACGACATGATGGCCAACGCTCAGTCGCGGCCCGAATCGCTGAACGACTATTTGCTGCATCAGCTCGCGGAGATGGACATCGATGACGAGGTGGAGCAAATTGCCGAACGCATCATCAGTACGCTGAATGCTTCCGATGGCGGGTATCTGCGGATGCCGTTGGCTGATCTTTTGCCATCTGGCCATTCGAAGGAAGACTTTGAAAAAGCCGAAGAAGCATTGGCAGTGGTTCAATCATTGGAACCAAGCGGAATCGCAGCTCGCGATTTGAGCGAATGCTTGATCTCGCAATTGGATCCCTCGGTCGCGCACTTCGATGAACTGTCGACATTGATTCGATCGCATCTCAATGATTTGGCGGAGAACCGACTCCCGCAAATCAGCAAGAAAACCGGTTTCTCAATCGAGTTGATTCAAGAGCTTCGCGAAGAACTGCATCTCTTGAATCCGAAGCCAGGCGCAGCGTTCTTGGAGACCTATGTTCCGAACGTGACGCCGGACATCATTTTGGAGCAAGATGAATCGGGCGAGTATCGAGTTCGCCTGGACGATGATCGAGTGCCGACCTTGTTCATCAGCGAATACTACCGCCGTCGATTGCAAGCTTCGGATTGCTCTGATGCGGAGCGGGAATTCATCAAACAAAAGATCAACGGCGCACAGTGGCTGATTGATTCGATCGAACAACGTCGCAGTACTTTGACTCGGGTATCCGAAGCCATTGTCGAGCATCAAAAACGGTTCTTGGATGAAGGTCCAGAAGCGATTGAGCCTCTCAAGATGCAGCAAATCGCGGACAAGGTCGGTGTCCACGTGACAACGGTGAGTCGCGCGGTGGACGACAAATGGATTCAAACTCCCCGCGGAATTCTTCCGCTACGTCGGTTTTTCGTTGGTGGGACCCAGACCGAAGACGGCGACGATGTAGCTTGGGACACGATCCGCTTGAAACTCCAAGAGCTGATCGACAAGGAAGACAAGAGCAAGCCTTACAGCGATGAAAATCTCGTCGATGAGTTGAAGAAAGCTGGTATGACCGTCGCCCGCCGAACCGTCACCAAATACCGAAAGAAGATGGGGATTCCTAGCAGTCGTCAACGTCGCGATTGGAGTCTCACCGCGTCGTGATGTCGGCCTCGAAACGATCCACCATCGTTGTCTTGGCAGTCATGAATCTGAGCTTGATGCTCACGGTGGCTGGCCTTTTGTTCTGGCGTCCGGGCCCCGTGCGGTCGGCGCCGCCTGCGATCGAAACTCAGCGGTCGATGGTTGCTTCGGAGGCAAGTGACGAAGCTGCACCGAAGGTTCCGGTACATACTCCCACTGCGGGCAACTTAGCTGAGTCAGAGTCGCGAACGATCGAATTGTTTCGCGTCACGTCTCCTTCTGTCGTTCACATCACGACGTCCAAGGTGGCACGTGACTATTTCAGCATGAACGTGCAGGAGATTCCGCAAGGCAGCGGGACCGGGTTTGTTTGGGACAAAGCCGGGCACATCGTGACTAACAACCACGTCATTCAAAATGCCGATGTTGCGATGGTTGCGTTTGATGATCAAACCAGCTTTCCTGCGAAGCTCGTCGGTGTTGCCCCTGACAAAGACTTGGCAGTTCTTCTGATCGATGCACCGCCAGAGCGTTTGCGTCCGATTCCACGAGGTGTGTCGGCGGATTTAGAAGTTGGCCGGACCGCACTTGCCATCGGCAATCCATTCGGTCTCGATCAAACACTTACGACCGGTGTCATCAGCGCGCTCGGTCGCGAAATCAAATCAGATTCTGGTGTGCCTATCAAAGATGTGATCCAGACCGATGCTGCGATCAATCCCGGCAACAGCGGCGGGCCTCTGTTGGATCGGTCGGGACAACTGATCGGCGTGAACACGGCAATCTACAGCCCATCGGGCGCCTACGCGGGAATAGGTTTCGCCATCCCCGTCGATACGGTTCGGTGGGTTGTTCCTGAACTGATCGAACATGGTCGTATCATTCGTCCCGGAATCGCGATCACAGTTGCGAGCGATTCGATGAGCAAGCGATTCAAGCTTCCGCCTGGGGTCTTGATTCTGGATATGCCCGAACGCGGGAACGCTGAGCGAGCGGGATTG
Organism: Rhodopirellula baltica SH 1; assembly: GCF_000196115.1. Taxonomy (NCBI): domain Bacteria; kingdom Pseudomonadati; phylum Planctomycetota; class Planctomycetia; order Pirellulales; family Pirellulaceae; genus Rhodopirellula; species Rhodopirellula baltica. The sequence continues at coordinate 3,436,115 of NC_005027.1, read as the reverse complement.
CGACCGACCCGTCGGACTCGCTTCGGAGACATTGTTCTTGGTGATATCATTGTCGCGGTCGACGAGATGCCTGTCGCATCAACAGCGGACCTGACGCTGATTTTTGAGAACTACGAAAGCGGTGACGTTGTCGACTTGACCGTGATTCGTCAGGGGACCGAGTTGGTCCTGCCCGTTGAACTCGAAACATTGGATTGATCGAATTCGCACTTCAACCTCAACCGTATCGAGTCCCTGGTACGAAGTGAGCAATGTTGACCAGGTTTATTCACCTGGGTTATTGGTTTACGCCGACCGAGTCCAAGCCAATTTGGACCGCATGATCGAGATGGCGGGCGGAGCTGACAAGCTGAGGCCTCACGTCAAAACTCACAAGATGCCTGCCATTGTTGAGTTAAGCGTCGCGTCCGGAATCACTCGTTTTAAATCCGCGACGATCGCGGAGGCCGAGATGACCGCGGCGGCTGGTGCGGTGGATGTCCTTTTGGCGGTTCAGCCGGTTGGGCCAAACATCGGACGGTTCATCAAGTTGATTCAGCGGTATCCAGGATGTTTGTTTTCCTGTCTCGTTGACGATCTATCCGTTTTGGCGAGCTTGGAAGCTGCGTTTGAATTAGCAGGTCTTCAAGGAAGTGTTTGGATTGACATTGATGTCGGGATGCATCGGACGGGGATCGCACCAAACGATTCCGCAACCGAATTGGTTCGCTCGATTCAAACCAGCGATCATGTTCGGTTGGCTGGGATTCATGTTTACGATGGTCACCTGCACGATACCGACTCGGAAAAATTGAGGCGTCAATTTGACGAAGCCGTGAAACCATTCTGGATTTGGTTTGAGGACATCCAGCGTGCGAGTGGCGGGCAATTGAATCTGGTTGCTGGTGGAACGCCCACCTCCGCTTTTTGGCAGGCCAACGCACAAGCTCGGCAAGTGAAGGTTGAAACAGGTGCGGGGACAACCGTTTTGTGGGACGCAGGTCAGCCTACTTTTTCGCCCTCCATGCCGTTCGAAGCCGCCGCGGCAGTTTTGACTCGCGTGATCAGTCGGCCGACCGAGTTTGATGTTTGTCTAGATCTTGGACACAAGGCGATTGCGTCAGAAATGCCGTTGCCTCGTGTGAGTTGGCTGAACTTCGACGCCGATCACGAGGTTGTTGGGCACAACGAAGAACACATGGTTCTGCGAACCAAGCAACCCTGCCAACTTCGTTGCGGCGACGTGTTGTATGGGGTTCCCGTTCACATTTGTCCGACGGTCGCGTTGCATCAACACGCGGAATGCGTGCGTGATCATCGGGCGATTGAAAAGTGGCCCGTCGTGGCCCGGAACCGAATGCTTTCGATTTGAGGGTGGAAGCTCAGTAGAGCATTCTGGCGAAGTCGTTTCCGTCTTAGTTCAAACGAACTGGGTTGGTTGCCTCTTTGATTTTCTTTCGCATCAACTCGATCGACGCCTCTTGCCCGGTGAATAGCTTGAACTGGTACGCGGCTTGTCGAACAAACATGTCGACTCCCGTGATCACACGAGATTGTTTCTGCGTCGCTTGTTTGATCAGAAGAGTGTTTTCAGGGTTGTAGACTGTGTCGAATACAACCATGAACTGGTTGAGGGCCGACTGATTGAAGGGAGTGTTGTCGACGTCGGGGTGCATCCCAATGGGCGTTCCATTGATCAAAAGCTGGACCTTTGCCTCGTGCCGTTCTTCCCAGTCGATCACACGACAACCGATGTCAGCAGCCAACATCTCGGCTCGTTCACGTGTTCGCGAACTGATGGTGACGTCGCATTTGCGTTGACGTAGTCCCCACGCGATGGCACGTGAGACGCCGCCGGCACCGAGGACCAGAGCTGTTTTTCCTTGCAGCGAATTCTCGGTTCCCCGTTCGATCTTGAAAGATTCTTCGATGCAATCCATTGCGGCGCGATAGTCGGTGTTGTAGCCGAGGCGATCATCGCCGTTGAAGATCATCGTGTTGATCGCGCCGATACCGGTGCAACTGGATTCCGCCTGTGTGCAGTATTGAAGTGCCGACTCCTTGTGGGGAATCGTGATACTGATTCCTTGAATCCCCAGTTCCTTGCAAGTCCGCATGAAGGATGGCAGGTCATCTTTCGGCACACGCAGCGGAAGGTATCGTGCGTTCAGTCCCGCGTCGACGAAAGCAGCGTTGTGGATCAACGGGCTGTGGCTATGAGCGACCGGATCCGCGATCACGCCGAATAAAGCGGTGTCTTCCTTGATGGTCTCGTAATGATAAACGCTGTTCATCTCTTTCCAGTTGAGCTGGCCAGGTGCAAGCTTTTTGTCAGAGCTGAACGTTGCGTAGGTGAACGGCGATCCGACACGGTTGGCCAGGATTCGCGTTAGCATGCCGATCTCGCCCATGCAGATCCCGATCGTCGGAATTTTCGCGTTCTTGCAGAGGTTGATCATTCGGATGTTGTCCGAGAATGAATTCGCCATGCAAGCGATTTTGACGATGTCTGCGTCTTCCGCCGCCATGGCCTCGTGCAGTTCGTCCAAATTCTCCGGAGTGCCACTGAAGTCGTGGTAGCTGATGATTCGTTTGGTGTTGCCGTAACGCGGAATCTGTGCCGCGACGTCGGCTTCGATGTCGACGTACTCGGCACCCGCAGCGATAACACTCCGCAGGAGCATCAAGCGATCTTGTTCGGATCTTTCCCACCGACCGCCGTCTTCTTTCCTGCGAACCGTGGCGACCACGGGACCCGGACGGTCATTGAGTAATCGTTTCAGGTCGACGGCGCGAGAAATGTAATCGAGACGCAGTTCTACGAGCTGAGCACCTTGTTCGACCAAAAACTGGTGCTCGGCGATCATGCGTTTGTGGCGGGCGCGGCCGAGACTGACACAAATCATAAATGTTCGGTGGTCGGGATAGAGGATGGATGCGGCGAGACTTCGCCACGAGGTTATAATAGTCGGCAGCGTTCCGAAGGGCAGTACGGGAGGCCGATCTCAACGTCACAAATTGTGCTGAATTGACCATGTTTTACCGCCGCAATGACACGTTTCAACGCTTCCAAGACATCTCGTCGGCTAGAAAGGTTCCCGCCATGCTTCGCTTCGGTTGCTGCTTTGCCTTGCTGTGGGGCGGATTTGTTTTGCCATCGGTGACCGCAGAGGATCTCAGCTCTCAGATTTGGCCCACATCGAGAGGCGATTTTGCCGCAACGGGGGCTAGCCCGAAGGGGCTTGCCGACGGATTGGTTCTACAATGGGAAACGAAAACCGCCGAAGCAATCGAGTCAGCACCAGTCAGCGACGGCAAACATGTTTTCGTCGTTGATGTGATGGGTGGAATCGAAGCTCTCAAGCTCGCAACGGGAGAGTCGCTTTGGCGCCATGAACTGGACACAGGGTTCGTTGCTTCACCTTCGTTGTATGTTCCGCAAAACATCAGCCAAACGATTGGTGCAGTGAATGTTTTGGATGCCGGTGATCTGCCCGAAGACACCTCTCCGATGACGGCGGAACAGATCGATGCTTGGTCGGCGACTCAGACCACTGTGTTGGTTTCAGGAGATGTTGAAGGGAATGTCGTAGCTTGGGATCCAGCTTCTGGGGAGCAGCTTTGGAAAGGTCTGACCGACGGCGAGATCAGTGCTTCGCCATCGTTCTATGTGCTGCGGCATCTTGGAGCATCCGGCGAAATCGAACTGCAACCGAGAGCTTTGGTCACTAGCCAGGACGGCAGCTTGTATTGCTTCGCGATGAAGTCCGGAGAGCTGATCTGGAAATACGAAACCGGCGATCAAATTCGGTGTGGTGCCTCGGTCGGCGACGGAAAGACCTATCTAGGCGGTTGCGACGGCGGCCTGCACGTGGTGGATTTGACCACCGGAAAGGCTTCACGGGCGGCGATTCCGCTGGGGGGACCAACTGGAAGTACGCCCGCGATTCGCGATGGCAAATTGTTTGTTCCGATCATGGATGGAGTTTTGTATGCGTTCACGCCGCAGAATGATTCCGAGGATGACGTCATGCCGACGTGGGAGTACAGCGATCCCGATCGAGCGCAAGAGTATCGCGGCAGTGTTGCCGTGAATGATGATGTGGTGATCGTTACGAGCCGAAACAAAACGGTCGATGCAATTGAGCGTTCATCAGGCAAACTGCGCTGGAGAGTGACACTGAAGCGACGTGCTGACGCCTCTCCCGTAATTGCCGGCGACGATGTATGGGTCGCTTCCACCGACGGTCGCCTTCTTCGTTTGTCGATCGAGAATGGGGATGAAAAATGGAATTTCGAGATTCGTGGTGCCTTCATTGGCGAACCCGCCATCGTAGGGGAACGCTTGGTCATCGCGGATGACGAAGGTGTGGTTCGAAGTTTTGGGCCGAAGTAAACATTTTTAAGAAATGCGTTTCTGAACTCGATTCGAAGCTCACCGGTTCGGTGTTTGCAGCCAATCGACTATTCTGAAGTAGACCATTCGCACGCAAACGGGAAACCTATGACGACTGCATCGACCCAGGACGAGTCTCGCGAAAAACAGCCCGAAGGCAGCAAGACTGAAGTCGGTAGTTACTTCATCAGCAATTATCCGCCCTACAGTCAGTGGAAGGCGGATTCGCTCGACGAGGTGAAGCAGCGGATGGCTTCGGCGCCGACCAGTGAAAATCCACTGGGTTTGTATTTGCACATTCCGTTCTGCCGGAAACGCTGCAAGTTTTGCTATTTCAAGGTTTTCACTGACGTCAAAGCACAAGAAGTCCAACGCTATGTCGATGCGTTGTGCAACGAGATTTCGATGGTCAGCCAGTTGCCAGTGATGGGTGATCGGCCGTTCCGCTTTGTCTATTTTGGCGGAGGCACACCCAGTTTTCTGTCACCGAAGCAATTGACGAAGCTGGCCGATCGATTGCGAGAACACATCACTTGGGACGGTGCCGAGGAGGTCACGTTCGAGTGTGAACCAGGCACACTGAGTGAGACCAAGGTCAAAACGCTGCGAGAGCAGTTGGGTGTGACCCGATTGAGTCTCGGGATCGAGAACTTTTCTGATAAGTTGCTGGAAGAGAACGGGCGAGCACACCTTTCCAAACAAGTTTTCTCGGCGTGGGAATGGATTGAAGCGGCTCAGTTTCCCAACGTCAACATCGATTTGATCTCGGGGATGGTCGGAGAGACGTGGGAGAATTGGAAAGATAACATTCGACGAACAATCGATATGTCACCCGAGAGTGTGACGATCTACCAAATGGAATTGCCGTTCAATACCGTTTATAGCGCGGATATCTTAGGGAACAAGATTCAAAGTCCTGTCGCGGATTGGCAAACCAAACGGGATTGGGTCAGCTATGCCTTCGACGAAATGACATCGGCGGGCTACAAAGTCAGCAGTGCCTATACATTGGTCAAAGACACGGGCAAAGTTAACTTTTCGTACCGCGACAACTTGTGGCGAGGTGCCGATTTGTTAGCGACTGGCATCGCGAGTTTTGGGCACGCCGCAGGTGCTCATTACCAGAACTTGCCGCACATGGAGCAGTATCTCGGTGCGATCGAAGGTGGAGAGCTGCCACTGGGACGCGGGTTTGTGCCGACCGAACACCAAGCATTGATCCGCGAAATGATCTTGTTGCTAAAGCGTGGGTTCCTCGAGCGTGAATATTTCCAATCGAAGTTTGACGTTGATATCGTTGAGAATTGGAAACCGGTCTGGGATGGATATGTGGAAGAAGGGTTGGCGGAGATCCATGCCGATGAAGTGAAATTGACTCGCGAAGGATTATTGCGAGTGGATTCGATGCTTCCTGCGTTCTTCGAACCTGAACATCAGAACGTTCGCTACACATGATGCAGCGTGCTGTTTGGCGGACATCTCGGCGTGCTTTAGAAATCGGCCGACGTCCGCTAGTGATGGGGATTCTAAACGTCACCCCGGATAGCTTCTCGGATGGAGGTCGGTTTGTCGCTCCCGGTCAGCAGTTGACCAGCTCGCAGACGTTGGAGTTGGCAGTCGATGCTGCGTTGAAGATGCAGGCCAATGGAGCCGACTTGATCGACATCGGCGGTGAAAGTACGCGGCCATATAGCGATCCGGTGGATGCCGATATTGAGATCGAACGAGTGGTTCCGGTAATCGAACGGTTGGCCGATCGCTTGGCCATTCCGATTAGCGTCGACACCAGTAAAGCAACCGTCGCGAATGCTGCCATCCAGGCGGGTGCGGAGATCGTCAATGATGTGAGTGGCTTGGAGGGCGATCCAGAAATGCCAGCGGTTGTTGTCGAGTCACTCGCTGGAGTCTGCGTCATGCACATGCAAGGCAATCCGCAGACGATGCAGGATGATCCCAGCTACGGCGACGTCGTTGAAGAAATCGAGCGGTACTTGTTGGCTAGACGGCAGGCGTGTTTAGACCTTGGAATTGAGCCAGAGCGAATCTGCCTCGATCCGGGCATCGGTTTTGGGAAGACACACGACCACAATTTGACCTTGCTGCGAGCGACCAGTCGTTTTGCTTCACTTGGATCGCCCATTTTGATCGGCCATTCTCGAAAGGGATTTATTCGCAAAGTCCTGGATCGAAACGAGCGCTGTACGAAAGACGATTACAACCCAATGGCCGGCACGTTGGCCGTTTCAATGGCGGTAGCAGCGGCGGGTGCCCATGTCATTCGAGTGCACGATGTGGCAGAAACGGTGCAAGCGTTGGACTTGTTTGAAGCATCCGGTGGGCTGGAAGTTTCATTCAACGATCGTACTATCTAAAAAGTATCGATTGAGGAATGCTTGTCGTTCTTCTGCGGGAGTAGCTGCAAACTGCACCATCGCATACAGACGTTTTTGATCCCGTTGTCTTTTTTCCGCCAGCCATTCGTTGTCGCGGAACTTTTCCGGTAAGTCACCGCTCAGCTGGAAGCATTCCGGTTCCCTTGGGCCTGCGACAACACCATGTCGGTCGAGCATCGCAATGGCTGTGTCGACTCGGTGGTCGTGAGGACTGACCCGTTGCAATTCTTTGCGAAGCCAGTCCAAGCCGTAGGCTGCACATCGATCCGCATGATGTTCCAAAGCGAACATTAAACGGTCGTAGAAATCTGCATCGGGATTGGCCCACTCGATGAACTGCATCTGTGTCATCAAGTCGTCTTGATCGTAAAGCCAAAGGCAGCGACTCGGTTTGTCGTCCCGACCCGCTCGACCAATCTCTTGGTAATAGGATTCGATCGATCCAGGTGTTTCAGCATGGATCACCAACCGAATGTTTTCTTTGTCAACTCCCATTCCGAATGCGGGAGTGGCCAAGACGAGGTCTCGTTCGCCGGACATGAATTGGTTTTGTATCCGACGGCGATCTTTTCGTGATTGGTCACCGTGGTAACAGACATGATCGATGGATTGCGACAGCAACAGGTCGCTGAAATGTGTCAGCGTTTTGATCAGCGAGAAGTAGATGATTGCTCCGCCAACAGGAGTATCGTCGGTTGGGAGAAATGGTGGGGCCGAGAGTGCCTCGAGGATCATCTCGAACTTCTCGCTCTCACCCATCACCGATTGGACGTCGATTCGCAAGTTGGGGCGATCGATTCCTTCATGGAACAGCCGCATTTCGCCTTTACCAAGACCAATTTGATCCACGATGTCAGCTCGGCATTCCGCCGTCGCTGTTGCGGTCAGGGCGATTGTTGTCGGAGAGCCCAATTGTTTCCGGATGTCGGCGATCCTGCTGTAATCGGGGCGAAAGTCGTGGCCCCACTGGCTGACACAGTGTGCTTCGTCAATCGCGAGCAGCTGAATGTTTCGTCCCGAAATAGCGTCTAGGAACTCAGGTTTGCGAAATCGTTCAGGCGTCACATACAGCAGGCGATATTGATTCTCACGTAAATTCTTCTGCCGTTTCTCGCGTTCACTTCGATCCAACGAAGAATTAATGAGAGTCGCGTCGATGCCTTTCGCCACCAATCCATCGACTTGGTCCTGCATCAAAGCGATCAACGGCGAAAGCACCAGTGTCAGATCCGCGTCGGTCCCCAGCAGCGCAGGAATTTGGAAACACATCGACTTGCCACGCCCCGTGGGCATGATCACCATGGCGTGCTCGCCAGCGAGAACATGTTGAATGACGGCGGCCTGGCTGGGGCGAAATGCGTGATGGCCGAATACGTCTTGCAGGATTTTCTGGGCTTGCTGCAGCGAACGCTTGCCCGACTCCAAATTCGCGTTGGCTGATTCACCCATCGGTGGCGAAACTTTCTTTATTAGGGATTCGAGAAACATGAGCGAAGTCGACGTCATCTACGAAGACAATCATCTGCTCGTGGTAAACAAACCGACCAAGTTAGCGACGATGGGTGCTGCTGGGCAGCCGACTTTGCATTCGCTCGGATGCGACTACATCCGTCGAACCTGCAACAAGCCCAACAAGGTGTATTTGGGCATTGTGAGTCGACTGGATTCGATGACATCGGGTGTCATCGTCATGGCACGCACCAGCAAAGCGGCCAGTAGGCTCACGCCTCAGTTTGCCAACCATTCGGGCGATGGAGCGAAGAAGACATACCTTGCGGTAGTCTCAGGCCGAGTCGAGCAGCAACAGGGCACGTTGGTCGATGATGTGTACAAAGACGATGCAGCCCACCGTATGCGGGTGGCTCATCATTCCAGATCAGATGCCAAAGAGGCACGTCTGGAGTACGAGGTTTTAGGTTGCGACCGCGAATTGACGCTTCTGATGGTCAAGCCGCTTACCGGCCGCAAGCATCAAATCCGCTTGCAGTGGGCCGAGGTAGGATTTCCCATCTTAGGCGATACCAAATACGGGAGCGAACGATCTTGGCCGACCGGTATCGCGCTTCATAGCTGGCGGCTCTCTATCATGCATCCCACAAAGAAAGAACGCATGACGTTTGAGGCACCTATTCCAGATGCTTGGGCGAGCCGGTTGGGGACGAACTTGCTTGCGAAGCCGTGAGGCCGGTCGCAAACTGCTTGGTCAACGAAAAAACGTCGCCCCTGAATAGAGGCGACGTTTCGTTTCTTTGACTCGATGGTCGATCGAGGATTAGTTCCGCAGTAGTTCTTGGATACCGTAGGTGAAGAATGTACCGAGGCTGAAGTTCAGCACCTCTTCTTCACATTTGTATTGAAGAATCAGTGTATCGCCAGGCTGAACCAGTGGTCGACTTCGCGGGTCGTTGACGGCCCGGGCAAGGTCAACCTCGATTGCAACTTGTCCGTTGCACGGTGTCTGACGAAGCACATAAAGCATTCCCGGTGGAACTCCGCCAACCGAACGTGCACCTCCGAATCCTCCGCCACCAGTTGTTTGCCCGATGCCACCACCGGCGATCGCCATCGCACCGAGTACGTCGAGGTCATAGTCACGAGGGAGTGGGAATTCGCCACCGGGCAACAAGCCACCGGTGTAGAAGACTTCTGTCTCGCGGTTTTCGATGTACACGATGTCGCCGTCTTGCAATTCCACATCCTCCGGTGTGATGTTTGGAATCACTCCAGGTGGCAGTCGCAATGGAATGCGAAGGATCGATGGGTCTGGTGGCAGCTCAGGTGGGCAGACACATGGGTCGAGCATGGCGTTGCGTTGAGACGCGTAGAAGTCTCGTACAAACTGTGCTCGTTTGCGTTTGTCAGCTTCACTGGCTCGCAAAACACGAACTTCGTTCTTTGCGTTCAAACCGGGCAAACCGCCAGTTTCAACCAGGGCGTGCAGAATGTCGTTCTTGTACGCGGGAAGTTTGACCAAGCCGCCGCTGGCAGATCGGTCACGGCCGCGAATGAACTCGCTGGACTGAGCTTGAAGCGATCGTTGGTTGCCTTCACCTAAACCATCTTCCCGAACCACGATCACATCGTAGGTTCGTTCCTTGATAAGCGTGACAATCGGACGAGCTTTTTCTTCTCGCAGAATGTCGTTGTCGATGTACGCCTCACGAATCTTTTCGCGGACTTGATCGAGCGTCAGCCCTTCAACCTCGAGGGGCTCAATCAGTGGCAACGAAAGAGTTCCATCATCCTGAACGGCAATCGGGTATCCGATCGACGGCGGCAGGGTGCTGTCCTGTTCCGGGAAATTGACCGGAGGTGGTTCAGGTGGGGTGTTCGGTGGATTGAAAGGCAAAACGCCTTCAATGTAAACACCAAGGATGTCATCCGGTCCGAGCTGATAATCGCGTGGTGGCTCAAGCGACAGCAACGCGATATCAACCGGAACCAAGTTGTTCTTGGGAGCCGGAAAGAATTCGGGCGGCAATCGGTGGGCAGGGACACCGTCGATTGGCTGGGTCAGTGACGAGCAGCCGGTCAGTGACGCGACCAGCGAGGCGGCCACGCCAAGTCCAACCGTGGTGCGAATGTGTTTCCACACTCGAGTTTGAAAGAGGTTGATGTTCATCCTTGAACTCTCTGAAAGTGCAATCGGGTGCAAAGCCGCCCGGACTGGTCTGTGGTTGAGGAACGGTCAGAAATCAATCGAACAAGAACTGCATCGATTGATTATTTGCAGGCGATTCGACTGCTTCACTTGGTTGGGCCTGACGATCTGGCCGTCCGAAAATCTCTTCGATTACCGAATCGATTTCGTCTTGAGTCGGTTCAGCCACGTTGGTGCTGACCGGAGTTTGCTGCGGCCGCGGAACGAGGTCTGATGCATTGGTGTCTTGAGGTGACGAAACGCTATCGACATCCGGGAACAGCTGCTGGATGTTGGTCGAACCACCAAACTGATTACCACTTGTTTGTGGAATATCGCTCAACATGGCTCCCGCACCGCCCGCAACGATGTTTTCGTGATTTTGCGACGGAGCAACTTGTGAAAACGGATCGTCGGTGACATCCGATTTCGGTGTGACCGACTTGATCGCTGGCGGTGTAGGTGGTGCGTGTTGTTTCACGCGATCCAAATCCACGTTGGTGCCAGTCAATTCATTTGCTTCTTCAAATGTGACTCGGCCAGGCACCAAAGTTTCGCCCTCGCCCAACTGGATGCCAGGCGGCAAAACGTTGGCGGTTGGAATGGGTGGCACAGGAGCGACGGGCGTCGGGGCCATCGATCCTGTCATCGCTGTAGATGCTGGCCGCATAGGGGTTTGGATGCGAATTTGATTGTAGTAACCAATTCCGTCCTGTTCGGCGGCCTTGACCCCGAGTGGGAAGCCTTCGAACCAAGCGTTAACGGCACTTTGCCCATCGCCGGATTGATGTTTCCACCCCCAATAGTCGGGAGAGACAACCGCTGGGGTGCACCCAGATCCGCCGGTCGCGACTTCCATGTAGCCATCGATGAACCCCTTTCGGAGGTCTTTCGAATGGCGATGTTTTTTGTGGCAGTGAGCATTTCGCAACCAGGCTTTTTCTGCCATGACTTTGTTGCGATGCGAGACCATGAAGTCGTCGATGCACTCACTTCGAGTCAGCTTGGATTGCAGGCCACCCATGATGGTGCAGCCGGTCATCCCCGTTGTCAAAATACCCGCCGCAAGACTCGCCAAGAAGGCTCGTTGAGCTCGTTGGCGAATGATGTTTCGCCTCGATAGCTTCGGGCGGACGGACGCGTCATGTCGATTAAGCTGGGTCATAATGCCGGCTCCCCTAGCGGCGGATCTATCTGGATCACACGACTCGTGCGTGCAACATTTCCAGCTACCATCTTGACCTTCGAATTGGCTGCGACGGCGTTTGGAATCGGGGTCGCACCGTTTGCAGCGATTCTGCTAGCAGGCGAAGTCCCCGCACTCTTTATCGCCCCTTCTGCGGTGCCGGTTTAGCCAAATGTGCATGAAATGGGGGTGCTAGCAGTCCGTCTGGTTAGTGAGACTGTTCCGGGGGGCACCAGAACCACAGGTGTCCGCCCGTACGTTTCCCCGTGTTTTCAGTATTTGGGAGGGGCGATAGACCCTTCTTGGGACGCCTGATTCGGGGAGATTTAAGGTTTGGAACGATTGACCAATACGATTTCCGTCGAGTTCCGTTAACTTTTCCTACGTGCGGGGGATGGTTTTCGGGCGGACGCGTAAGATGATGCATTACGGGGGCGTTGTACTAGAATAAAGAGCTATTCTTGTCACACAGGGTTTACCGGCTGTCATCAGCTGACATCGTTCCTGTGATGACGTTCTTTGCCTTCACCGTGTCAAACTGCCCTTTCTGATTGAATCAACTCGCAATGACACCATTCATCCTCGTTACTCTTGCTGCTGCTTTCATCGCGATGCTGGTACTGGTGCCGGTGGTGCGTGCATTCGCAATTCGAGTTGGGTTGGTTGATAACCCCGATGCCGAACGAAAACTTCATGACCGACCAATCGCTTTGGCGGGTGGGTTAGCCGTTTTTATCGCGACCGGAATCGCGTTTTTGGTTGGCATCGCTTACGAAAGTGGTTGGGCGGAATTCGGCAAGATGACAGAGCTGTCATCTCGTTGGTTTGTATTGTTAGGGGCCTCGTCGGCAATCTTGATCGTCGGTTTGATTGACGACAAATGGGCACTCCGTGGCCGACAAAAACTACTCGCTCAATGCGTCATCGCGATGATCGTCGTGGGAAGTGGGACGGTCATGCGATCAGTCTCTCTCTTTGGCTTCGAGATTCCTTTGGGCATTTTTGCCATTCCGGTTAGCGTGTTGTGGTTGCTGCTTGCGATCAACGCTCTCAATTTGCTAGACGGTGCCGACGGCATGGCGACCACGGTTGGTGCGTTTGTCTGCGGCGGACTGGCCTTGCTGAGTGCATCGAGTGGACACTCTGCGTCTACCGTCATCGCTGCAACCGCTCTGTGTGGTGCCCTGCTCGGCTTCTTGGTCTTCAATCGCCCGCCGGCAACCATCTTCTTGGGAGACGCGGGAAGCATGATGATCGGGCTGATGGTTGGCGTCTTGGCGATGTGGTGCTCGTTAAAAGAGTCCGCTGTCGTCGTCGCGGCACCCGTCGCGATTCTGGTTCTGCCGTTGTTCGACTCTACTGCAGCAATCATCCGTCGATGGATGACCGGTCGCAGTATGTATGCAACGGACCGAGGGCATTTGCATCACCTCTTGAACGAAAAGTTCGGTCCCAATGGAATGTTATTGGTGGTCGCTGGCCTTTGCACGCTTAGTTCCACCATCGCGGTGCTCTCCGTTCGGTTCAATCAGGACTGGTTGATTCTTCTGGGGGCAGTAGCCGTTCTTGGCTTTTTGGTTCTGACGCGAACGTTCGGTCATTCGGAGTGCCGTCTTCTTCTCGGACGCTTGTATCACTTTGCCCATTCGTTTGCGGTACGGCCGAAAGATTGCGAAACATCGAAGCATTTACGCAGTGTCCAAATCCAAGGCGATGGTTGCTGGGAACCAGTTTGGGAACCATTGGTTGAATTTGCGAAACGCCATGATCTTGCCAAAGTGCAAATCGACGCGAATATGGCGTGGTTGCACGAAGGCTATCATGCGACTTGGCAGAGTGTCCGATTGCCGGAAAAATCGGTGCAAAGCGTTGTCCGAATCCCGCTCTTCGCAACACGACCTGGGGAAGATGAATCGGTACCAATTGGCAAGGTGGAAGTCATCGCCAATTCGTCTCACGAATCATTGGCTCAACTCAGCTATTTCCTCGAGCATGCGGAAGAGTTGCAGGCCCAGGTCAGTTACTTGGTTGACAACCTCGGAAAGAAAAACGCCGCGTCTCGCAAAAAGGCGACGGCGGTGAAAACTGCTGCAAAGAGCAACGAACTAGTTGTCGGAAGCGAAGAAGTCGAAGCGGTTCACACCAGCTAGCTCTGGGGTGAGTCTTGCTCAGTCCGGCTTTGGGTCGACCAAGCGACAATCGCGATGCCGATCATGACCATGAGTGCGGCAGCAACAAGCCAACTGGCAGGCAGGTGCTTCGAACCGTCTGCGTCGCTGAGCCCGAGGAAATCGAGCTTGTCATGATAACGTGCGGCTAATTCCAGCATTCCATTGTGGAAGAAGTGCAGGACCACTCCCGGCCAGACGCTACCGGTTCGGTAGGCGACCCAACCCAGCAGCAACCCCAGCAACATGGTGGGTAGAAAGCGTTCGACCAACAAGGTGCTGCCGACAAAGACGTGGAAAAGGCCGAAGAGCAATGCGGTAGTGCAGATTGTCTGCCACGGGCGAAGGACAGCCGAGAATGCTGAGAACAAATAACCTCGAAAGCAGAGCTCTTCGATGAGAGCCGGGGTCGCCGCCATTGTCAGCAGAAGCAGCCATGGGGGCACGGTTTTCCATTTGTCTAGCAAGGACCGTGTACGTTCGATTTGGTCGTCCGACAGCAGGGCAATTCCGAACTGGTCGGCCAATGCCAAGGCTTCGTGAGCAAACGCCCAAGCTCCGCCCGCGAGGACGATGGCACCCAAAATGGACGCAAACGGTGGCAATGAGAATCGGTAAGTCGACTGGATACGATGTCTTCCCATGACGGTTGCGCAAAGCGGAATCAATCCGAAAACGAGGATTAGGCTCAGAGCGTTTAGCAAAAGCTGTGAGCTGACCGAGACTGAATCGGAAACGATTCGCAGCCATTGCATCAAGCCGTTCGAGATCAGGAATGAAGCCGGCAACAGTAGAGCGACAACCAACCCAGCTTGGCTCATGCTGGGATGTTGGGTAACGGTGTCGGGGCGTTGAAGAAGCGAGCCGAATGACTTTTGGCTGGTTCGTTCAACTGCGTCACTACCGAACAGTCTCGCGGCAACGCCCAACGTCGCCGCCGCATAGAAAAGGGTGCTAGTGACTGCGACAACCGCACCCGCGGTGGTGGCGGTGCCAGATAGTATGTCGCGAGCTAATAAGACAATGTTCAGTAGCGGCGCGACAGCCAATGGGCCCTCCAGTGTCACGCCTGGCATCAAAGAAAGCATTGCCGGGCCAAGCGAAAGCAACATCACGGGAATGAGATAGGCCTGCGCTTCTTTGAACGACTTTGCAAAGCTGGTTAGCGAAAGCAACAGCGCTGAGAAGAAACAGCTGAACAACAGTAGGAGACCGAGTATCTGCATGATCTGCAGCATCCCAACGGTTGAATCACCAGCGAGCATGCTGACCAGTCCCGTCACCTTCATGGTCACAAACATGGCAAGCAAGTTTGCCATCGCGGTGAGGAAAGCGACAAAGACAACAGCCAGATACTTAGCAAGCAACACCCACCAACGCGGTACGGGAGAAGCCATTAGCGCCTCCATTGTGCCCCGCTCTCTCTCGCCAGCCGTCAGGTCGATCGCTGGATAAACAGCGCCGGTGATGGTCATTAAAACCAGTACCAAGGGAATCACGGTGCCAAGAATAGATCCCGATGCTTTCTCTCCGATCGATCGAATTCTCAAATCGATAGGTTGGTAATCAGGATCGATTTGCTGAGCAATTCGCAGACTTTCAGATAACTGAAGCCACTGCAAGCGTTCGGTTAGAATTCGTTGAGCTGTACTGCTGCCCTGATCATTGTTGTAGGAAACAATCTCCATCGATCGAATTGAGTTTGGGCCATCTTGAAACTGCACCGCTATGTCCAGCAAGTTCTGCGACAACGCTTCTTCCGGTGAAATCTCTTCTGGCACAACCACTTCAAACCGAGCCAACTGCCCGCCGTTGACTTTCAAGATCGGCTCAGGAGGTGCACTGCGAGGATCTTCGATCAGGGTTTGCAAGAAGTCACGCTCATCAGGCGATGAGACGCCAACCATGAACGCTTGCTCTGCCGGCATACCGGAAGAAAGCAAGAAACGATTCAACGCCATGCTGAGCAATGGATAAACCAACAATGGCATCATGACCAAAGTCAGCATCGTCCGTCGGTCGCGCAAGGTTTCCCGAAGTTCTTTTTGAGTGAGCCGGCCGAGCCGGGACCAGGAAAGTTTCACGCGTGGTCCTCGGTCAACGCCGGGTCAGTGGAATTCATCAGATCGACAAACATCTCAACAAGATGTTCTCGTCCGGTTTCTTCTCGAAGGTCATTCAATGTGCCTCGATAACGAATGCGGCCGCGATGAAGTAGCCCAAATTGGTCGCACAGACGTTCGGCTTCATCCAGTCGGTGGGTACAGACCACAACCGCCTTCCCAGCAGCACGCAAATGTTCGATGTACTCGAAGATCGTCTGCACACCAACGACGTCGAGTCCACGTGTTGGTTCATCCAGAAGCATCACGGGAGGATCGTGGATCAAGCCACGCACCAAGGTCACTCGTTGCCGTTGACCCGTGCTCAGCGAACCGGCGCGACGATCGAGGAGTGCCTCAATCTGCATCACGCTAGCAAGCTCTTTCAGTCTCGCGGTTGCTTGTTGGGGTGCAACGCCGTACAAATCCGCAAAGTACAGCAGCATCTCACGAACCGACAGCCACGGGTAGACTCCGTCACTGGCAGAGACAAATCCGAGTTTCGCTTTCGCCGCGAATGGGTCCTTGGACGTGCGGATGCCAGCAACTTCTGCAAAGCCATCGTCCGGTTCCAGTAGTCCAAGCACCATACGCAAGGTGGTGGTTTTACCAGCCCCGTTTGGACCAAGTAGTCCGAAAACCTCTCCTGGTGCTACCCGCATCGAAAGCCCATCGACAGCGTGGACTGTCCCGCTCTCGATCGAGAATCGTTTGGTGAGCGAATCGATCAGAAGCATGTTGAAGGCAGTGTGATTCGAAGAGCAATGCGATGCGAAGAAACGGGCAACGGAACAACTATGCCATTGCGATGGACTGCTACGTCTACGTCGCCGGTATCACCTCGGGTCTGCCTTCACCAAGGAAAAACGAAGTTTAAGAAAGCATCGCTTGATGACCTGTGATGAGTCTCGGTGGCAAGTGCGTGACACTGTTGAGGGATGTCAACTTCCAGCCCGTCGCTGACCATTGTAGGGAAGTGATCGAGGTGTTGGGGATCGGTCCAATGGCATCCATCGCCACACGTCCCGCCAACATTTGCGAAAGCATCTCGCGCAAGAAATCGGCGTGAGCGATCAGTACCACGACTGGATTCTCTTGTTCACCAAGTGGCTCCACACCGGGCTGTTGCGAGAATGTTTGTTCAAAACGTTTGATCACCGCCTGAGAGCGTGCTTGCATCTCTTCGGGAAGCTCGCGATTCTTTCCGCCCCACCAGCCCGATTCGTCAATCTCCGGATCCAGCGTCAGAGGAGGCGGTTCACGGTCAGGGAACTGAGCAGCAATCTCTTGGAAGAACGACTCGATTGCAGACGCGCTGAGTCCAGAGGCACCGGCGAAGTTCTTTTCATGATGGCCATGGTAACAGCCGCCATTTTCGAAAACGTCATGCCAGACTGAGACCGGATATCGGCGTGGCGGAGCGTGAGCGTGTTGAAGAATGGACCGAGTTGTTTCGAGGGTGCGGAGGAATGGACTGGTGATCAACTGATCGATCGCCAGTCCAGACATCCATTTGCCCAAACAATCAGCTTGCAAGCGACCTCGGGCTGTGATGCTCGGATCGCAAACGCGATTTTGAACCGGTTTCGCGTTGTTCTCGCTTTCCGCGTGTCGAACTAGAAGCAACTGCATCGATCAGGATCAGCCGTTTCGGCCTTGCCGACGACGATCCGATTCCTTCAGCAAAATCTTGCGCAAGCGAATCGATTCCGGAGTTACCTCAACCAGTTCGTCGTCCTCGATGTACTCAAGGGCAGCTTCCAGCGACATGTCACGTGGTGGCTTCAGGATGACGTTTTCATCACTGCCGCTAGCACGCATATTGGTCAGCTTCTTTTCGCGACAGGGGTTCACTGTCATGTCGTTTTCGCGAGCGTTTTCGCCAACGATCATTCCTTCGTAAACCTCGGTGCTCGGCGGAACGAACAGCTCAGCCCGATCCTGCAAAGCGAACAGGGCGAATGGCATGGTTTTACCGCCAACCATCGAGATCAGAACACCGTTGGCTCGACGAGGCACATCGCCTTCGACCATACGATAGCTTTCAAAACGGTGGTGGATGATGGCGGTTCCGCGAGTTGCGTTGAGCAATCGGGTACGCAAGCCAATCAGACCGCGTGACGGAACGATGAATCGCAATAGGCTGTATTCGCCACGTTGCTTCATCTCTTCCAGTTGGCCGCGACGCAAACCGACGAGTTCCATGACCGGACCCATTACCTCGGTTGGAACTTCCACGCGAAGGGTTTCGAATGGTTCGTGCTTTTTGCCGTCGATCTCTTTGAAGACCACGCGAGGTTTTCCGACGCTCAGTTCGTAACCTTCGCGACGCATGGTTTCGATCAACACGGCCAAGTGAAGAACACCACGTCCTGCGACGGCATACGCTTCGGTGCCTTCAATCATTGAAACTCGGAGAGCGACGTTGCGTTCGAGTTCTTTCTCCAAGCGAGCTTTGATCTGACGGGTCGTGACGTACTTGCCTTCACGTCCAGCCAATGGCGATGAGTTGACGCTGAAGACCATTTCCAAAGTCGGTTCATCGACTTTCAGTCTCGGCAGAGCTTTGCCTGTTTCGGGCGCGGTGATCGTGTCGCCGATTTCGACGTCATCAAGACCTTCGAGTGCAATCAGGTCGCCTGCTCCGGCGGATTCAGCAGGAACCCGGCCGAGTTTGTCGAAAACGTAAAGGCCTGATGCTTTGATTTTTCGAACGATTGGGTTTCCCGAGGAGTCGATCGTGTGAACGTCCACCGCTTGGCCCGTTTGAATCGTTCCCGCATTGACGCGGCCGACGGCGATCCGGCCGACGTATTCGCTCCAATCCAGAGTGGTGACCATCATCTGAAAATCGGACTTGGTATCGACCGTCGGACCAGGCAAATGGTCAACCAGCAGGTCCAAGAGAGGACGCATGTCTTCGGTTGGTTTTGCTGGATCGTCAGTCGCGTAACCTTCTTTGGCACTTGCAAAGACGTAAGCAGCACTGTCGAGTTGTTCTTCTCCACCCAGATCCGCTAGCAGTTCGAGAGCTTCATCGAGGGCTTCGGGAGGACGGCCGTCGGGGCGGTCCACCTTGTTCACCACAACGATCGGCTTGACGCCGGCTTGCAGTGCTTTTTCAAGCACGAACCGAGTTTGTGGCATCGGGCCTTCTGCGGCATCGACGAGCACCAATGCACCATCGGCCATTTGGACAACACGTTCGACTTCGCCCCCGAAGTCCGCGTGACCAGGAGTGTCGATCAAATTGATTTTCACACCGCGGTAGTGAACCGCGATGTTCTTCGACAGAATGGTGATTCCGCGTTCTTTTTCGATGTCGTTCGAATCCAGAATCCGTTCTCCTTTGAGTTCCGCATCGCGATACTGTCCACTTTGCCGCAGCAGACAATCCACCAGTGTGGTTTTCCCGTGGTCAACGTGAGCGATGATGACGACATTTCGGATCTCATCTCGAACGGCGGTGTTGCTCGAGGTATCGGTGCCGGCGTCTTGAGAAGGGGATGCGGTGGAAGACAAAGGACAGCTTTCAATGGATAAACGTTTCAGGCGGAAGCCCACGTTCTAACGATCCTTTTGAAAGTCAACTAGTCAAAAAGCGTTTTGCGTGCCCTGTGGGAACGCTAGCGGCTTGTAAGTGGGTTCATTTTCGCATTTCGGGTTTTCTGATGCTTGTCGCAGTCACCGGCGCAACCGGTTTTTTGGGTCAACACGTCGTTTCTGACCTGCTACGGAACGGTCATTCAGTTCGAGGATGGACCCGCAGGAACGATCCCCCGCAGTTGGAGGGCGTCGATTGGGTCCAAGGTGAGCTGGATAATCGACGGTCAATCGAGCAATTGGTTTCTGGTTGCGACGCCGTGGTTCATACCGCCCTGGCTCGTGAGGGCGACAGTTTTATGAGTGTTCCGGAAAAGCCACTCGACTACATCCAAACCAACCTGATGGGGTCGATCTCGCTTCTTGAAACGGCTTGTTCCCAGGCGGTCGATCGGTTCGTTTTCGTTTCGTCGGGGGCCGTGCACCAAAACGTCGTCGACGGCATTCCTTTGGACGAACAGCATCCGTTGCGACCGGGTTCGCTGTACGGTGCGTGCAAGGCTTCCATGGAGACAATGGTCCATGCCTATGGCAGTTCTGGCAGGCTCATTGTGGCAACGCTACGGCCGGTTTCCATCTACGGAGTTGAAGATCCCGTCGAAGATTCGAAGTGGTACGAGCTGATCCAGTCAGTGGCTCGAGGCGAATCTGTTCAGGCCGAAGGTGGCGGCAAGGTCGTTCATGTCGCAGACGTCGCCGCCGCGATATCGACTTTGCTCGCGACTGACCAAGCAATCAGCGGAGAAACTTATAATTGCTGCGACCGGTTCTTCTCGGAGCACGAAGTAGCCGAGCGAGTCATGGCGATCACGGGGGCTCGAGCAAAAATTTTGGGCGAACCCAAGTCGTCTGGACGCGAAATGTCATCTGCCAAACTGGAATCACTCGGATTCCAGTTCGGCGGAGTGTCCAGGCTAGACGAGACTATTCGCCAACTCGTACGGGAACTCTAACTTGCTGAAGTTTGCCTTGGGTAACGGTCAATCCGCTCGTCGACAATGCGTAGACGCCGAAGAACAAACCGCTGTAAACCATGTCTCCCGCAAGGGTGTATTGGAAGAAGGGGATCGCAGCAGTGAAGCAGGCGGCCAATCCTGTCAACGTCGAGGGATAGAACGCGACCCAAACGGCGAAGTTGGTGACCAGGAAAAACAAAGCGCTACCAACTAGCGAACCGGCAACGACTTTCATCGCGTTCGCATTCGCACCGACAAGTTTGCGACCGATGACAAAGTTTGCCAGAAGGCAGCCATAGACAACGGGCATCAGAGAGTGGAATCCGAGCACGGCATCGCTGACCAGCATCGCAACGATCACAGCGGCGGCCATCATCCGTGGCGAGATCGTCACCGCACCGGCAAACAGGCACATTGCCGCTAGAGGAGTGAAGTTCGGTGGGTGTGGGAGCAAGCGAGATGCGACGGCGACGCCGATCATGCCAAGGACGATAGCAAAACGTTGCAGGTTGTTATTTGGATTCACAGGAACACTCAATCAGGAAAGTCAAAGGTACGGAAATGAGGCGGCCAACAGGCCGAGCAGCGTCATGTGACGCGGCTTCACGAATTGGCTTGGCTAGGCACTGTTTGGATTGACGGAGCTTGAGCGGCTCGCCGCTGGCGTACCAACACAAGAATGGAACGTTTTTCTGCGGGAGATGCAATCGACCATCGGCCAATCTCCCCCAAAGTTCGGGAACAACCGACACACAATCGTTGCTGGTCCACTTGGCAAACCCCAATGCAGGGCGACCGCGGAGTATTGGTCTCTTCGATCATGCTCGGTCGCCCAGCAACTTGAGGGAATTGGAGAAGTCGACATTCTCAGACGACGCCGATTCTTCATCAGAATCGTAACCTTGCTCGCCCCACAATTGATCAATCCGGTCCGAGGATAGCTCGCTCGAATTGGATCCAACCCATGGCAGATCGGAGGTGGAGTCGAACAGGTCCTGGCCGTCGACGATCGATGCGAACACTTCACTCCGTAGGTCAGAGCTCGATCCGGTTGCACTTGGTGCAGATGGCGTGGGCATTTCACCACTGGTCGGAGCGAGCGAGATGTCTGGAGACGCGGTGATTGGCTCTCCAGACGCGGCGTCACCGTTCAGATAGTTGATCACTTTTAGAGCATCCAGTGCAGACACACGTCCATCACCGGAGACATCGTAAAATCGACCAATCAGCTCATTCGGATCGTTGGGGGGCGACAACTCATTGGATTCGCCGGAGTTGAGGCGGTTGATGACCGTCAATGCATCGAGTGCTGTCACTTCGCCATTGGCGTTGACATCCTCGCTTCGGATCGCGTTTTGCCACGGAGTGCTGGTGATCACATGGACTTCGATGTCGTCGGAGACCAAACGTTGGCGAACCAGTCCGTCCCCTACGATGGGGACTCCAAGTTGCCAGCTGCCGGTGAGTCTCAAGTTTTGACTTCCAATGCTCGTGATTGTCGGAGAGGTCTCTCCCAACAACGCATTCAGACGTTCGGAGTCCAATTGGTATGTCAGGGGATTAGCGGAGCCAGATGCACCCAAAACAAACTCCTCAAAACCGACCACGCGATTTTGTAACCAGTCGGCTAGGTCGATTTCCTGCGGATCGTTGTTGTTCCTAACGCTATCCCCCGGCTGAAGGACCAAACGATCGAATCCTTCTCCGCCGTCAATGGAAGTGAACCAAGTTGTATCGAGCGTGACTTGGTCGTTCCCGCCACCCAGTTCGATCGTTACCAATCCAGTCGCACTGGCGAGAGAACCAATTGCCAAAGTTTGGTCTTGAGAATTGAGAACGAGGTTGAACCCGTCATTCAAGTCGTTCTTCATCCAAACGACATCGTCACGGTTGTCACGCAAAACGAGTTCGCCTTCTTCAACTGCCAAATTCAAGTCAGACGGCTGATAGTCGACAAGAGTGAAGGTTTCTCGCTCGGTAGCAACGTCCGCATAGCCAGAATCACTGAGACCTGCATCGACTTCGAAGGTCAATTGAACGGTTTGGTCCAGCTCTTGCGCAAAGTCCACGTTGGCGGAAGCAGCGATTGTTTGCGGAGCGTCCCAGTTCTCGGGGGTGAACGTTAAAGTTGAGGAGCTGAGCGACAGTTGCTCGCTGGCATCGCTCGAATCAATGACAGCCTCAATCGATATCGTTACGTCGGATTCCGGTCTTTCTGTCAGACGCACTTGGTGCAAATCGACCGTTTCTCCTTCAGCGACCTCCGCAGGAGACTGCAGGCGAATGATCTCGATTCCAGGAATTTCGTCATCCTGAACGAAAACTCCCACGATGCCAATGTCATAATTATCCGCCGAAAATGTCAAAGTCGCGGTGCCGTCCGAATTGACCATTCGGTCATTCAAGATCGACACAGGAACTCGAACCGAGTCGGACCCGGCAGGGATTTCAATCGGAGTATCGATCGCGAATCGCGGATCATCGGATTCAAATGTGACCGAAAGAGATGACGATAGGTCCGCGTCGTTCCGGTGAACCACAACGGAAGTCGGAGATGTCGGCACTTGATCCAGGACGACATTGTCAGCAGCAAAGTAGGCTGGAGTGATCATTCCGTAATCGCCGACGTCTGACGAAGACAGATCGAATCGCAGTTGCGAGGCGCCTTCCAACGAAGTCAGATCGATGGTGGTCCATTCATCGACGATGTAGTCCAGCGAGTTGTCTTCGAAGCGGTAGTCGGCGAGGTAAAAGTCGATCGTACCAACGGTCTCACCCGATGAGGTCAATCCGACAATCGTCAGCAAGAAATAGTCAGGGTCGTCGCCAGTTTCTCCGCCGAATTGCTTCGCGAAACTGTCGCCTTCCAGCATCGATAGGGCGGCGTAGGTGCTATTCGTGATAGCGATGGAACCAAACCTTGCGTCGTCCAGGGTTTCCGGTAGCGCGACGCTAGGGGCTGAAGTACCACTGCCCGCCCCGATCAAGAACGTGTCGGAAGCTTCACCACCGCCGGGTTGGTCGGCGTCCAAATTGGAGTAGGCAGCGTACTGGTTTCCGTAGCCGGTCGTTGCTACGTCCGTCACATTGGATGCTGCCCAACCACTCCAGGAACCGAATTGTTCGTTGTATGAGTTGGGAAACTCAAGCGGTCCGGACTCAATTTTGCCGGAAAGGTTCGAGCCGTTGTCGAATGATTCCGCATCCAAACTTGTACCGGCATCTTCGATATCAACGACGACGCTCGTCGATTCATTCAGTGCTTCGTTCGAATCATGGGTGACTGTCAGCACGTGGGAGTCGTCGTCTTCAACTGTCAAAACGATGGTTTGCGGTTCAAAGCCGCTTGCTGACGCTGTGATTTGAACGGCTTGGTCTCCTTCGGCTAGCAAGTCGTCGATCAACTGGATCGGAACGGTCACGCTGCTCTGCCCCGCAGGAATGACAACGGTCTCGGGAAGAAGAACATCGGTGCGATCCGAGGTCAGGCCAATTTCGAGCGATTCGCTGTCATCTAGCGTTTGACGTTGGACGGTGATTTGGGGCAAGCCATCGCTCGCTGCTGCGAGCTTCACGTCATCAATCGCAAAGTAGCCGGGTGTGTTCATTCCGTATTGGCCGACATCAGTGGAGGCCAGCTCAAAGTGCAGTTCGGTTGCGGCTCCGATCGAAGTCAAGTCGACGGTGGTCCATTCGTCAACGACGTAGTCCAGCGAGCTGTCCTCGGCTCGATAGTCCGCAAGGTGGAATTCGATTTCACCGACCGATTCGCCGCTGTCATTCTTGCCAATGATCGTCAAAACGAACGTGTCAGGATCGTCGCCTGACTCGCCGCCGAAGCGTTTTGCAAAGGCGTCGCCGTTGAGCATCGACAATGCTGCGTAGGTCGTATTCGTGACTGCGATGGATTCAAAAGGACGCGAGTTGCCGGAGCGTCGAATGACCGTTTCGGCTCCATTGAAACCGATGGCGTAAGTGTTCGATTCACGATCGCCTTCGCCGGTAATCGCAGAATACTGATTGAAAAAGCCCGGTGTCGTTGTGTCCGTGCCACGGCTGATCGCGAAACCGGACCAGCTATCGAAACCAAAGGCGTTACTGAATGAGTTTCCAATGGAAAGTTCGCCATCGACAAACATGCCTGATGGACCGGCGTTGTTGACAAATTCATCGTTTGCCAAAGATTGCCCAAGCAACTCAAAGTCGCCGACCGATATGGCGTTGGTTTCCGAGAGCAATTCGGTCGGCCCCGTCAGCGTCAGTGATGGCGAATCAGAATCCAACACAACCGCTTCCAATTTCGCGGTTCCATAGCCCGGGGTGCTTGCTTCGATGACCCATTCCAAGTTGCCCGTCAGAGTCTGGTCGGCTTGCACGATCCAGGTCACTTCTGCTGACGAAGTGCCTGCAGGAATGGTGAGCTCGACCGGACCATCAATGCGCCCATCAAGCGATTGGCTGAGCGTCACAGTGATGGATTCGTCGACGATTGTGCCGGGGCGAGTGACGGACAGTCGCACAGATTGACCTTCCGTGACTTCGTCGAGTGTGTTGCCGTTTGAATCGAGAAGAGCCAAATCGAAGGTGGGTTCTTCGTCGTCAACTACCGAGACATCAAACTCCGCATTTGTCGCGTTCGCATGAGTGGCCACAACAGTGAAGTTACTGCCGGCATTCAGTATTTCATTGGCAAGAACACCGATCGTTACTTCGACGGAATCAAACCCCGACGGAATCACGATCGATGATGGCAGCGTTAACAAGCTTGGATTCGGATTGGTCAATGAGACTGTCATCGGATCGTCAAGCGAGGCGTCATTGCGTCGGATGATCGCGGTGATGGTTTGATCCGGATTGGCTTCGTCTAACGAAGCGGCAGGTCCAGTTGCGGTCAACGATCGCAAGTCATCGTCGAGTAGTTCGACGGCGACAACCGAATCGGTGCGACCATCAGCGCTGGCGACCAGTTCAGTGGTCTGAGTCGGCGAATACTTTGCGTCGTCGGTGATTGACACCGTGACCGGAACCTCACGCTGGCCAGCAGGGAAGCTCACTGATGCGGGGTAGTTCAGACGTGACTCGGGTGTCACGGAAAGCGTAACGGCCAGCGGCGCCGAGATGTCTAAATCGTTGCGGCGAAGGGTGAGTGTGGTTGCGGACTCGCCTTCGGTTAGCTGGATGGAGTTGGTTGAGAATGCCAATCCCGTCGCATCGTCGTCGATAACTTTCAGCTCACGAATGCGTGGGGCCTGCAGGTCCGCTGTGGCGGTCAGGCTGATCTGCCGGTCCGGTCCGGCCAGATCATCGTTGATGGTCGAGATGGTGAATTCGGCGTAGTCGGTCCCCGCTGGGATCGTGATTTGAGCCGGAAGGCTAACCAGTGAGCTGTCCGAGCTGGCGATCGAAACCGTCATCGGCGAACTGCTGTCCAGCGTCGGTCGCGAGACGCGGCCCGTCATCGATTCAGACTCAAGTAAGTCCGTGTCTGCCAAATCCAATGCAACTTGAGGTCGTCGCAGAACCACATCGTCGACAGCGAAGTAGGTTGGCGTGTTGATTCCGAAGTCGCCGACGTCGGATGAGCGAACTTGAAATTGAAGTGCTTGAGCGTTCTGTAGCGAAGACAAATCGACATGAACCCATTCGTCCACAATGAAATCGTCGGCAGAATTCGCGAAACGGAAATCAGCGAGGGCAACAGTCACGATTCCGATTGAATCGCCCACCGCATTGAGTCCATGAATGTCGATCTCGAAAAAGTCAGGGTCCGTGCCGCTGGTGCCACCAAACTTCTTCGCGAACTGATCCCCCTCGCTCATTGAAAGAGCTGTGTAGGTAGTGTTCGTGATCCACAACGAATCAAACTGCGATCCGACCTCTGGATCCAATTGAATGGTGGGACGGTTTTCTGCCTCGGCGAACTCCGAATAGAACCCAACCGCATAAGCTTCGGATCCATCGTGTCCTTCGCCTGTGAAGGCACTGTATTGATTAGAGAATCCAGCCGTGCCGGTGTCCGTCGCTTTGGAAATCGACCATCCCTGCCAACTTCCGTACAAGGCGTCGTAGTCATTGTTGAGCAGTAATTCGTCTTCTGCAAAACCATCGGGTGCTTGATTCGAGAAGTTCGATGCACCAAGCGTGCCGCCCAAAGATTCGAAGTCGACTGTCGCCGAGCCCGTCTCTTTCGCGTGCAACACCGCGACGCCATCGACATCCAATCCCGCACTGCCGACGGTGGGAGTCGGGTCGTAGATCGGATCGCCTTGTCCATCGAGTGATGAGCCATCGCCGAAGATGTCGACCAGCTTCACGTGCGTGATGGCCGTGACATCGAGACCAGCACTGCCGCGAAGTTCTTGCAAGTCAAACGGCGTGCCGAATCCGCCACGATATTTACCAGCGAGATTATTCAGGTTGGTCGGGTCAATCGAACCAAATGCGGGGACAGCCGAGTCGGTGCGTGAATCGCTCTCAAACCGAACGAAGTTGACTCCGTCCGATGAGACCTCCACGTAGCCCAGTTCGAGAAAGGTGTCGGAGAACGAGTTCTCAAACACCGCGAAGTCAAACCCCAATCCGTCTCGAATGGGATCGTCAAACGTCAGCGTCAGTGTTCCAGATCGACCCAGCGATACGATGCTACCCGATTGCCCTTCGGCGGGCCCGAGGGCCTTTGATGAGTCCTGCCATACAGCATCCACTTCATCACCCGCGTTGTATTCCGCGACTCCGGTGGCCCATCCAACGATCGCAGGTGATTCGCGATCAATAGCCGTTGAGCCAACTTCGTTCGCGGCGGGAGCATAAGGTCCGGCGGCCAGAAGTTGACGCGATTCGAGGTTCTCGATCGCCAAACGCAATTGGTGCCGACGAGCAAGGCGGTTTGATTTAAAAGGGTTCACGGCAGATCCGGAAGAGATTGATTCAATGGTGTGTTACAGAGTGGCGTCATCGTGTCCGGCTCGCGTGCAGAGCGCAGCCAGGATTTGCAGATCAAGTTGTTCAGTCAGAAACGCGACCGAACTATCCGTGCGGAGGATCATCACGCCGCCGACGTGAAAGCTACGCATATCGTTTTCAAATTTGGGGGCTTTGTTGATCGGGAACGCTTGGTCAAACAAGTTGCGTCCATTGATCCATTGCCCATCTGGAAAGGCTGCGTCTTCTGAAACGATCACGGTATGTGAGCTTCCGTCCAAGACGTCTCGCATCGCGAGAGCCCGGTCGTGAAGCATCATTCCGTTGGGAGGATCATTGCGGCCTATGATGCGTTGGCCGTAGATACCGCCGTAATCGGAGGCACCACGTCCCTGCATCAATCCGTCGGAGCGGGGCGTGCTTGGGCAAAGGAAGGCTGGCAAAACGGTTGCTGCGGCGGGTTCATTTTCCGGCGCATCAAACGCTAATCGGAAATCTATTTGCTCATGCAGACCCGACTGTTCCATGAATGGCAACACGAACGCGGACCATGCCAATTGTTTTCCGTTCGGGAATTGAGGTCGTACCTCGATAGCGCCGGGCGGAAACTTATTGTGCGCCGCATGGTAGTTGTGCAGAGCCAAACCAATCTGATGCAAGTTGTTTTGGCAGGACGCGCGTCGCATGGCTTCGCGAGCCGCTTGAACCGCGGGAAGCAACAACCCAACCAAGACGCCGATGATTGCGATCACAACCAACAATTCGACCAAGGTGAAGCCACGTGCGAAAACGCAGTGATAGCGGCGGCAATGCTTTTGAGCGGACGGGACCATGCGAAGCGATCGTGTCAGTCCGATTCTGTGCCTACCGATCGAGATGCACCCGCGCGGAAGTGGCCTTCAGAATTCGAACTGGGATTCAACGAAATAGCCAAGCGAAAATGGGTTTCGCCTCAACACCGATCTCGCCCAAGAAGATCACATAGTGTCCGTTTCGTGGTAGGTCTTCTGACTCCCGATGCAAACTCGCAAACGCTCGCCTTCTCGTCCGTCACGGATAATTCCGATCAACGACAATGGCACAAGAGGAATGTTTGCTTGGAAGTTGCCAAGTCAGCAACTTCGCATCGGATACAGCGGCCGGGCCGTCTCGGAATCTCACCGAAGTTCCCTGTTCCCAGTGATCCAAGATTTGGAACACCGGCACCACGTAACGTTGCCGGTAGTATTCCCACGTCTCATCCGATTGTCAATCCAATTCGGTTGCCTGGATTTTGACGGCCCAAAACCTTTGACGGCCAAAAACACGGGGTGATTCGGTGAGAACTGGCTAATTGTTACGTGCCAGATGAGTTTCGTAGTCCGTTTGGCATGACCTCGGCAGGCGATCAACGTTGATAGATCGGTAGGTAATGATAGCGAACACTGAGGCTGAGGATGGCCAATGAGGTCGCATAGGCAACGCCGACATTGCGTTCTTCACCTTGGTGGCTGACCCACGACCCGTTGTCCGCTTGCAGTCTCAATAGCAATTCCGGCACCAGTTTCGCCGCCGTTTCCGCGGCTTCTCCGCCGACTTGGTGCATGCCTTGTGCGTAGTAATACATTCCATAGAAAAAGAATCGTTCGTTCGTCCGTGGAGGGTGTTCCAGCAACCACGCGGCGGAGCCTGCCACCAGCGGCGAGTCATAGCGACCGCAGGTCTGCATCGCCAGCAACCCAGCCGCAGTCATCGTGAATGCGGGGTGATGGGTTCCAGGTGTGTAGGCAAAGCCACCAACCTTCTCACGAGGTTGTCCTTTTTCGTCGAGCGGTGACGTGTAGGATTCTTGCAAGTATTCCACCGCGAAATCGATGGCCTCCGCGGGGACATCCAAACCGTCATTCTTCGCTGATCGCAATGCCATCACTTGCCACACCGAAACCGACAGATCCGAATCTTTGGAGTCGGGTTTGTATCGCCAACCGCCCTGAAGACGTTGTGGTTTGCGAACGGCTTGTGACTTCAAAATGACCTGAATGGCTTGCACGAGCGCATCGTGAATGCGTGCATTTTGGTCAATGGTCGCACCCATCCCTAAAATCTCAGTCAACATCAGAGTGGTGATGCCGTGCCCGTACATTCGCGATCCATCGTGATGACCGAAGTAGCCTTTCGTTTGATTGCGAGGTTGAAGGACGAATTCAATCGCACGGCTCATCGCTCGTCCCTCCGGTGTCCCCGGTTCGGGAATGGTTCCAACCGAAGCCAATGCCATGATGACAAGCGATGTCATCGCAGTTGCGGTGCCGCGGTCTGCGATGGAACCATCTTCTTTCTGCAGTCGCAGCAAGAACTTGACGCCTTGGTTCACGGATTGGTCAATCGCGTCATCAACATAGAGATCTGTCAGGTCTTCGCCGGCGTGAGCCTTCTTGCCGAATGACGGCGTACTTGATCCGAGCAGGCTCGCACACGCGAAGCCGGTGCCTGCCAGTGCGTGGTTCAGCCAAGCCCTGCGGTCCAGATGATTGCGTTTGGTGGAATGCATGACGATCACCTGCTCGGGGATTCTTTAGAAGAGGTGGTCTTGGCCGCTTCGGCGGAGACCGCTTCAAAGTAGGCCTGGACCGCTTTGCGATACGTCATCGGGATGCGAACCTTGCGATCTTGTATGACTTCATCGGTCTGGCGTTCACGCAGTTCGCCCCAGTCTCCGTCGGTGACGTTCCAATCGCTCGCGTCAATCAACGAATTGTCTTGTGTCTGCGAGAAGTCAGTCGCGGGGTTGTTCGCTTGGAAACTGCTTTGTTGAGACGATTCTTGGTCGGACGGCTGAGATGGATCGCCCGCCTGCGCGATCTGCTGTAGTTGCCGTTGTCTTTGCTGAGCCAAATTGCGGATGGCTTGTTGAGCAGCTTCGGCAAGAGTTGAAGAAGCTTGCCCGGAAGTTGCGGGTTGGCTTGTACTCGATTCGGAGTTTGACTGGCCGCTTTGTTGGCTGGACGGAGCATCCGTCTGTGGCTGTCCGGGCGAACCTTCTGAGGATTGGCCATCGGAGGATTGATCCGACGATTGGTTCTTAGAATCTGATTGCGACGATTTTGATTCGCCTGAATCCGATTGGGCGTCTTCCATCTCAGGCGGTGGCGAATTCAGGGCACGATCCAATTCGTCTAACGTTTTGGCCAGTTTTTGACTTTGGGTCGACGAAGGTTCGCCATCGAATACACCGTCGGATTGGTTTGGATCGGTTGATGCATTGGTGGTTTGCTGTGCGAGAGTTTCGGCTGTCTTCTGCAGTTGAGCGGCAGCTTCGGCGAGTTGTTCGTTCGCTTGTCCGGCTTTCCCAGCTTGCAGCGATTCTTGTGCAACGCTCATCGGTTGTTCATTGACCGACTCAATGTCTTTTGCAACTTTGTTCAGGTTTTCGGCCGACGTGGTGTTGCCGAGTCGCTCTTCGTGCCGTGCTGCTCGCCGAAGTTCTTCCGCCGCCATCGCGACTGACTGTTGAAGACGCTCCTGTTGGTCAGCCAAGGTTTTGTTGGCTGATTCGGGTGAACTCAATGAGTCTTCCATGGAGAGCGATTCTTGAACGGAATCGAGTGAGTTGGCCAGATCTTGAAGCTCTTCGGTTGCTTGTTGAGTGACTCGCGAGAGCATTTCGGCCGCTGGGTTTTCGGCGTCCAAGTTGGCGACGGTTCGGTTGCGTGCTTTTTCGAATCGCTGTTTGGCCTCAGCTTCTGATTGACGAGCCAACTCACGAGTTTGCTTGGCTGCATTGGCAGCCTTTCGGGCATTTTCAACCTGAGCTCGTTTGTCCGCCACCTCCTCCTTCGCCGACGCGTCATCGGGTTGCTTCTTCAGCTTTTCTTGCGCCCGATCCAAACTGGTTTGAGCGTTGCGTTCCTGGTTCTGCGCCTGTTGAATGCGGCGTCCGGCCTCTTCCACATCGCGGTTCCACTGCTGGTTGGCCCTTTGCAGTGATTGCAGGTATTGGTTTTTGCCACGCCGCTGGATCGCCTCCAACTGCCGAGCGGCCTTTGTTCGCGATTGTTCGTTGTTGTGCAACGCGTTCTTCTGCGACTTTTGTGCCTTTTCGTTGATTTTGGCCGTCTGTTTTGCCGCGTCTTTCACTACTTCGCGAAGTGACTCGTTCGCCGCCCGCAGTTCTTCTAGCAATGCATCGTCACGCTGAACTTCATTGGCTTTCTGAGTCGCCGACGACAGTTGCTGGCGAATTTGTTGGATGTCTTGTTGAGTCGCACTCTCGTTCGACCAACCGCTGGCCTGCTCCGCCATTGCAAGCAAGTGATCACGGACCGCGTTTGCACGATCAGACATCGAACGCAATTCATTTCGAGCGACCCGCTTCTGCTCAGAGAACTCCGCGTCTGACCGTTCCAAATTGCGGCGCAAGCTGGTCTCTTCGTTCGCCGCCTCGCGAATCATTTGCTCTGCGGCCCGAACCGTTTTTTCTGTGATGTCCTGCAATGATTCTTGCATCGGTTGGTCGGTTGGTAGTTTCTTTTCGAGTTGCTCGAGCAATTGCTCCGGAGTCATTTGATTGGCCTTCGCGACCGATTCCGCAGCGTCGAACTGGTTGTCCATGGATGAGATTGACTCGGAAGTCGGAGCCATCTCGTTGAGAGTTTCTCGAGTCGCGGAGGTGTCTTCGCCTGAGTCGACTGCCTCGAAATGGTCTGCGATCGCTTCGAGCGTTTTGGATAGATCGCTCAGCGATTCGCTCGCTTCCTCGGGTTGGTTTTCACGAAGCTGGCTGGCAACTTTCTCGGATTGTTCTTCGATAGCGGCTATGGCTTGGTCCGCGTCGCGAGCGACCTGTGCATCTTCTGCTTTTGAATAGTCAGCGTTGTTCGCTCGGTCGGCGAGTTGTTCAGCGATCTCGCCGACTTGTTGCTTTAAACCATCAAATTTGAGTTCCGCATCGGCGGCGACTTGCTCAGGCGAATCCGGACGATCGGTTTGGTCTTCTTTGATCGCCTCGCTTTGTTGTTCGGCTTCCTCGGCTGCCTCGCGTGCTTGATCCGACAGGCTCGGCGTCAGGTCTCGCAGGAATTCGCGAGCCTCTTCCATCATCGGATCGAGATCTTCCCAAGTGGATCGATAGGTCGTCAAAATGGATTCGACGGGAATGGCGGCCGACACGTGTGGTTGGGTTTTCCAACGTCGGTTCTCCAAACGTTCACGAGCCTGGGTCGCATCTTGATTCCAGCGTGTGTTCTGAAGCTGTTGCCCTACTTCTTGGTCCAGACCCACGTGACGGATTTGTGCCATCGGGATTTCATTGGCGACTTGAATGTGTTTCAAGCGAATCGGTTGTTGAATCATCGCGTCGATCAAATCGACTGAATAACGCTCTCGGTCAGCCACAAACTGCAATTGCTTTTCGAATCGATGCAGCTTGTTTCCAGCGTCCAAGGTCAAGATGGCCTTGGAGACTTTGTCAAAGAAAGCCACTGGATCAAGGTTTGAGTTTTCCGGCGAGACGAATCCCTCGGTGAAGACCGCGTCCAACGTGCGAGAGATGAGTTCGAGATCGGCGCTCGCGGTCACTTGAGAGTCACTTCTTGATTCTTCGATAAGCTCCAATTGATTGAGTCGTTGATGAATCGTTTCGCGTAATCTTTGGAAATGATCGGCGTAAAATAGTTCGAGGTTTTTCGATTCGGTCAGGTCGTTTGAATCGCCTCGCTCCTCGATCGAGACGCTCTTTTTGCTTTGGTCGAGCCATTGTTTTCCGGTGCGATTCAGCGAACGCAATTGTCCGGCCCATCCCAACGGTTCGGCGGCGAACTCCTTTGTCGCCGCAGCGATTTCGTTGTTGATGTTCCCATTGAGCAAACTTTGTTTTCGTAGCGATTCAATATCATTCGCTAACTGACGCATGGTGTGGCGGAATGGAGCCTCGGCGCTGCCATCCTGAGAAGTTTTGAGTCGATCACGACCGTCTGAGATCATTCGAGTACGGTCGTCGATGAATCGATGAATGTTCTCATGCGTCCCGTTCACATTCTCGGGAAGATCTGGTTCCATCGACTTCAGCAATTGGCTGATCTGTAGCAATTGCTGGTTGATTAGCTCACTTTGTCCAGGCAGTCTGGTGAGCGGAACGTTTGCAGCGGTATCACCGAGCATCCTTGCGCTGTTCTCAACCGTCGCCATGTCCCTCGACACTCCCTTCGCCAAATCAATCGCCAGGATTGCTTTGGTGAAATCGATCGAGCGTGAGGTCAGATTGCCAATCGATCGCACATCACCAACATGTGATCCGGCGAGTCGTTTACGCTCAGGAGCGAATTCTTTTGCGGGCAACTGTTTGCCAATTTGTTGCCAAGCTTGATAGTGGAGCGATAGTTGTTGGAGAGCAAAGTTCGCGGCGGAATCCAGTTGAGCCCATTGATCGATCACAACAGGATTATTCAACAATGCGAGTTGTTTGCGGATCGAAATTGGTGATGCTTTGGTGGGAGTAGCGGTGCTCTGTTCTCCGTCGAATCCCGAGATCGATTCCCATCGAGTCTGCAATGATTGAAATTGTTCCGTGAGATCAGTCTCGAGGAGAAACGAAGGATTGTCTGGCGAATCGATTGCTTCTTTCATGCTGGTTTGCATGCCTTTCGCGATCAGGTTCAGTTCTTCCAGCCAGGAAGTGATTTGCCGAGAGAGCTCTTGGTGCTCGATCAGATCTTGGTGCCGATGAGGGTCAAAGTCCGAACGGGCAATGAAAACGTCGATCCAATTGGATTGACCGCGATGCCCAGATCGATCCACCGCAATGAGCCGCGTTTTTAGTCGGCTGCCAGATGGAAGCGTCACGTCCGGTTTTTCTCGTCCATCAAAGCACGCCAAGTCCCATTCCAATTCCACGCGAGCGATTCGGCTTGGGGAGTCCAATGACTTTTTGATTTCCGTCACTCCTTCGCCTTCCAACAAGATTTGCTGAATAACATGGTCCATCGGCACGTCGTCTTCGAGATGTCCCACCAAAGACAGCACGGCAGCCGGGGAAACGATTTGTCGGCGTGGCGTCGAGTGGTCCCACATCGCGATCGGATTGCGGTCGATCACCGGATCAATCGTGTAACGTGGCGAGAATGGATTGTTCAGGCCGGTGTCAGATCCGATCGCATCGATTCGATAACTGCCCGGCGTGGAGATTGGAACCGTGATCTCGAACTGAAGTTCGTTTGAAGGGTTCGGGGACAATGCCAGCCCGGTG
The DNA here is from genome assembly GCF_000196115.1 of Rhodopirellula baltica SH 1. Lineage (NCBI taxonomy): Bacteria > Pseudomonadati > Planctomycetota > Planctomycetia > Pirellulales > Pirellulaceae > Rhodopirellula > Rhodopirellula baltica. The sequence goes on along the minus strand of NC_005027.1, from coordinate 3,401,549 downwards.
CCCCGAGAAGAAAAACGCATTTCGGCATCGCGAACGGGTTGGTCAAAGTTGACCTTCATCGTGACTTTTGTTCCGACGAATGCAGTCAGGTCCCCGTGGTCTTCTGTGAGAACTTCGTTCGGCAATTTCAGGTGAGTCGGGTACTGATATTCTTTTTCGAATGACGTCGCGCGTGGTCGAGGTTGAGGTGTCAGCGTGTACCAAAGGGTCTCTGCATCACCCGCCAAAATTCGATAGTCGACCGGTGTTTGTTGTACCGGCAGATTGGCAGAAAAAGTTGGAAGTGAAGATTCATTCGAATCCGTCTGCGATTGATCGTCCGCTGAACGTCGGACCATTCGAAGACGCTCTTCACCGGAATCATCGCGAATTTCTAGCCAGACATCAGAGCGTCCTAAACGTCCAATTTTCGCCACCACCCCAACCAAGTCTCCTTCGGCGACCATCGCGGAAGGTGGATTCGGTTGAATCAAATGGATCTTCGTCAGCGACGCTCGTTGGATGGGTGCGATCGGTAGCAGCACGCGTGCAAACCGCCGTGGCAATTCCAGTGTCGGGATCAACCCCAAGGATACGATCACGACTAATAAACCGAACAACACAAAAGTGGCACGTTGGATCAGTTTCCATGGCAGCAAATGTCGGACTTCGATTCCGCTCAATTCATTGGCGACATGCGTTTGAAGCTTTCTTCGGAAATCGGGGGATCCATTGAGATGATCGACCTCGCTCAATTCAACTGCAGAAAGAACTTGGCCTCGCAGTTTGGTTTGAGCGACCTCAAAACTGCCCGCGACTTCGGATGCTGAACTTTGGAAAGCGGATGCGATCCCGTTGCGATAGGCCACCCATCCGGCGACGCCATACGCGAGCAGACTGAGCAAGATTCGCGGCAATGTCGTCGGTCTCGCGAAATGATCAATCAAAGCGAGAAGAATCATGCCAGCAATCAACACTGTCGCGCCCATGGCGACGCCGCGGCAAAATTGCAACGTGGCACGCCGTCGAGCGAATGCACGCAGAGCTTCGCGAGTCGCTGGCAGCATCTCACTGGGAGCTAGCTGATTTGACGCGGGGAATTGACCCGTCATTCCGTGCGGTACTTCGCTCATACCAATCCCACCTTTTTACGCATCCACCATTCGGTTGCCAGGAGTACCAGGATGACCACAAACAGCCACCATGACTCCCACAACAACGTGTCTGTTTCGATGATTTGTCCACGGGACAACGGTATCAATTGGCTCAGCAGATCTTCCGCAGATGATTCGTGGAAATAACTGCCCTCACCGGCGCCCGCGATTTCTCGCAAAGTCGCCTCATCGACCGCGACACGATTCAGTTCGCCGTTTTGGGTGGATTTGACCCAAATGGGCGCAGTGGCTTTCAAAGCCGACGCGTCATAACCACTGGCCCGAATTCGTACGTGGTAGGCACCGGGAGGAAGCGGAGCGGTTTGGGCCAAGTATGTTTGACGCGAAGCGTCATCGAGATTCATCGGAATCGTGGCGATGATCTGGTCGTCTCTTATCAGCAGTGCATCAACCGTGGTGGATGAGTTGGATACGGCATCACGTGAAACGCCTTGTTCATCATTGAGCAACCGAGTTCGGATTAGCGCTGATTGCCCCGCGTCATAATCAATGCGATCCGTTCCGATGGCAACATAGTCATCTCGTACGGCGTAAGGCGGCTGCATTGCGGCGGTCAAGATCTGATTCCAGAATCGACCGTGAAGCTGGCTTTCAATCTTGTAACGCCAACGCCATGTTTGGTCGGTCGCCAGAAAAAAGACTCGGCCGGCGCCAAACAGCCGTGTGACCAACCATGGCACACGATTTTCAGTCGGTGTTGATGTGTCGGTTGGTTGCACCAACGCATCCGCCCACACCTCGGAGTCCGCACGGGCGGTCGTGACGGGAATGACGGAAGGCACCGGCATGCTTCGCCAAAGTTCGCCGTTGGATTGGATGTCCGAACTGAGCAGCATCACTGGCTGAGATCGACCGGTCGTTGTTGGGCCAATCGACTGAACCTGGGGTTGTTGCCTTTGGTATCGAATTAGATCGTCGTTTTGCGACGTGGGCGCCGCAGCGACGAAATCCACTGGAAGAAGTTCATTCAACGAATCAATTCGTGACAAGCGGTTGTATCGCCCATTGAGCAGAATCAACCCACCGCCGCGGCGAACAAATTCTCGCAGCCCATCGGAGTCTATCGTTGTCCATTGTTCCGGTGGGACTTCTCCCAGGACGACCGCGTCGTAACGGTTCCAATCGTCCATGGACGCCGGAACATTGCCCTCCTCACCACCTCGCTCGATTATCGGAGAATCCGTCCCGGGACCGAATAGCACCGTGTCGACTTGCCAAGCGGGGTCACGAGAAAGCAAGTTTCGGATGTAGCGGGTTTCCCATCGGGATGAACCGTCCAAGATCAGCAAGCGACGATCACGACTGGCTGCTGCGACTCGGAAATCCCAACGATCATTCTCGGGTTGGCTCAAACTTGTTTGATTGGGTGGATCCGTCAGCCGAATCGATGCGGAAAAAGGAAGGACAACACTATCGCGGTCGACACCTCTCACTTCGTTGTCAGCAAGTTGGTTCGTAAGCGGCTTCATCGGAAGATCAAACTCGACTTCCGTTTGCCCATCATGAGTCGCCACGAACTTTTCCGACCAGACGACGTTTTCACCGGACCGAAGTTCGACCTGGAGCGATTCATTGGTCACACCGAAATGTTTGGCAACGATGGTTCCGGTGAGGCGTCCATCTGAGGCCGTTCTTTCAGGATGCAGAACATTGGTGATTCCGATGTCGGTCGGTTCGTCGACGCTGCCGACCCCAAGCGTGTGGATTTGCCAGCCCGATTGTGAAAGCTGCCAAGCCAAGTCGGAAGCATCGTCCACGCCTGCCGAGTCACGACCGTCAGTCATCAATACCACTGCCAACGATGCCCCGGTCGTTTCGGAGTTGTTGCTCGCGATATCTCTGGATTGGTTCGGTTCGGAAGTGGCTGTCGCCGGCAGCACAGGACGAAGCGCCGCTGACAAATTGGTGGTGGACCCGTTGGCTTCGATCGTGAACGTTCCGGAAGGCGATTCCGTGGCGGCATCTTCCGTATCGTAGGACTTCCACCGTGAATGCGCGGTCGCATCAAAACTCATGACGTCGATCAAGTGAGTTGACCGAAGTGATTCGATCCAACCGTCCTTTTCGTCTTTGCCAAACAGCCTTTCCAGTGAACGCTGCAGTCGGTCGGGCGACTGAAGATCCGACGAATCACTCACGCCCATGCTCAGTGATTGATCGACGGCAAAAATAAGTCGAGCCGGTTGCCCGGTGACTTGTCGGTGATGCCATATCGGACCGGCCAGCAATAGGATGGTGAGGATGACGGCGGTCGATCGCAAGGCAGGAAGCAGCCAAGCCGCCATTCCCGGAATTTGTCGAGTCTCACGCAGGTACAACCACGCGGCCGCTAGTCCAATGGTGATCGCGATGGTGAGGATGGCCCAAACCGGCAGGTCCCATGAGAACCGCAGATTGGCCAAGATTGGTTGAGGACAAACCGCGATCATTGACGACTCCCCGCGGAAGCGAAGGGAGATTTCCATGCAGTCGCAGCTGATTTTGGACGCCCGGCAAACTGTTGCCAAAGCAATTCCGTGATCAGCACGAGCAGCACCAAAAACATCATTGGACGCCAGATTTCTTGGCCGAAACGATCGGTCGCCGTCGCTTCGACCAAGCTTTCGGGCGAATCGAACAAGCGTGCATTCAATCGGTTGGCGAATGTCTCGATTTGACTTGATTCCAGCGATCGAAGGTCGGATTCCTCCGAGGGAATCTCAGCGACTCGAAGCAGCGTTTGCGACGAAGTCGAATCGTCCGATGGCAATTCGCTGTCTGGCCGAAAACGATAGATTCCGGCGTTATGCGTCTCGCGAAAGACACCGGATCGTGGGTCACCAGTCGTCCCGTCAGAATCGGATGCTGAGTTCGTTTGCAGTGTCGAGGTGGATCCGTCAGGCGTGATGACCGTCCAGGACGAGGCAATACCCGGCACGAGCATTGGTTGTCCCGCAACCACATTCATGGATTCTTGGCTGCCGACCAGGTCTAGGATCAATTGCTGCATCATGGGGAGATACACGGCTCGCAGCGGCAACGTCGACCACTCTGAGTCGCATCCGATTGCAAACTGAATTACGTTGGATCGACGAATTGCCAAAGCGGCTTGATCCGATGTTCGCAACAGTACCGTTGTGGACGCGGGATTCGAATCATCGATGAGCAAGCGGCGATACCGACCGACTCGAACCTCTTCCCAGATCCCATCACCCGCATCCTGTAGTGTTCCCCAAACATTTTGTCGGCCTCGAGGTGGCTGGATCGTAAAGCCGAGATTCTCTTGTGACTCGGCTGAGACCGCGGTCTCGTTTTCGATGACCGCCTGGACGTCGGTCGCAGTGATCAAGCGATCGAGTTTGCCAGGCAACCATGAAAGTTCATTCCATGGATTTGGATCCACTTGGTCACCATCGAAGAAGACGATCTTCCCATCCATGCTGAGATAGCGATCAAGCAACTCGTTGGCCGCGTCACGACGTGAACCCAGTTGTTTGACGTTGGCAAAGACGATCACATCGGGGCGATCGCTGGTGTCGATCGCGCGTGAAAGCTCCGTGCCCCATCGTGAACCGGTGAACACCCGACTGCTAACAAGATCGGAACCCGGGGTCTCGCTTGACTGAGAGTTCTGATTGACACTCGCGAACGCGAAGGGACTGAGAGCCAATCTCAGGAAATCCGTTTCGCTTTGCAGTGGTTCGTCCGAAGGGTTTCCATCTACCAACCACACGCGAATTTGTGGTGAGGCGTGGAAACCCAACCGTCGACGGTTGTCAGAAACGATCGCGTCGGTGTGTTCAATGGCAAAAGCCAAGGTGTGATCACCAGATGTCTCGGGTGTCAGGGTGAAGGAGGCGACGGACGTGCCTCGAGGTTCGATGTCGACGTTGGTCGTTTGAACCGATTGCCCGTTGTAGATCCAGCGTCCGGTCAATCGTGAAATCGGCCGATCAGAATCATTGCGAATTTTTGCAGTGAAGCTGACCGCGCGGTCTTTCAACACCGCGGGGGCGTTGGGCGACAGTGATTCGACGACAACGTTGTCAAGCACATCGTCCGTCTGTGACACATTGAGCAAGTCCACTCTTGGAGTTGGCGTCATTCGATCAAGGCGAACCTTCGCGTCCTCAACCGCATCGATCCATCGGTTTCCGGGTGCCAAGCCATTGGATTGAAAGTCGCCGCAGATGACGATCCGGCGGTTGGGATGGGAGGCCTCTTTGCAGGCATCTAGGCAGACTGTTAACGCATCGGTGTAATCCGCGGGTGGGCCGGCGAATTGTATTTCAGTAAGTTCCGACATTGCGTCTCGCGGCGCGGAACGTTGGAAAGATGCAGCGAGCCGGCTGGTCCGAATGACGATGACTTCGTCGCCACGCGACAGGTTTTCAAGCAGTCCATTGGTTGCTTGCAAGACGCGGTCCAAACGACCAGACGCCTGCATCGAACGACTGTCGTCAAGACACAAGATCAAAGTCAACGGCTCGGAGCCTGGCAGGGCTCGGGCGGAAGATAGCAACGGACGAGCCATCGCGAGAGCGAGCAAGATGGGGATCGCACATCGAAGTGCGAGCAAGATCCATTGATGCCACTGCATGCGTCGTCGATTTTTCGCAACGACATCCTGCAGCAAAAACATGGCTCCCCAGTCCATCGATCGATATCGACTGCGAAAGAGCAGGTGAATCGCTAGTGGCACCACGAATGCCAATGCGCCGGCAAGTAGTCCGAGATTGAGAAAATTCATCGCGAGGAAATGTCCTCCGGTGATGAACTTGCTCTCGGTGAGACGGTTTTCGGAGGCGTGATCTTCGAGCCGGCGACGTCCGAGTTCGTCAAGTTCAGAGCACCACTGACTCCGCCCCCGCGACGCAGTGCGACAAAACGTGCCAGTGCATCGACAACCGGTGCATCGGAGGTGATCAATGCATGGTCGACCCGATTGCGGCGACAGGCTGCTTCCAGCGTCGCATTGTGACGCTGGAGTGACTCGATGTAGCGAGATCGGATCTGTCGCGAATCAATGATTTCGCGATGATCGGTTTTTTCCAAGTCCCGAAATTCGATGCGGTCATGAAAGGGAAAGTCGATTTCGTCGGGATCGAGAATTTGTAGAAACACGACCTCCTGGCGTTGGGCTCGCAAAGACGCCAGTGCTTTACCGAGCGATTCCGGATCGCCGAGACCGTCGGAGATCAGGACAACAAGGGAACGCCGAGGGAGTTTCAACATCGCTTGGCGAATGACGGTTCCCAAATCCGTTTCACCGCCGCCCGAATCGCCCGCCAAAATCGCGAGCAGAGATTGCAAGTGAGAAGGAGTCGTCCGCGGAGGTAACGAGTCACCGATGCGGTCGTCAAACGTCATCAGCCCAACTGCGTCTTGACTGGAAAGCATCATGTACGCAATCGCGACCGCAACCGCAGTCGCGTAATCTTGTTTGCGATTTCCAATCGATGTACTGGAGTCGGTCAGTTGCAAAGCTCGGCTGCCGGCGTACTTCATGCTGCCGCTGCGATCGACCAACAACGTGCACCGCAGATTGGTTTCTTCCTCAAATTCACGGATGTAGAGGCGGTCGCTTTTTCCGAAGGCACGCCAATCGATGTTTCGCAGTTCGTCGCCGGGGACGTAGGGCCGGTGTTCTTTGAATTCGACGCTGGATCCTTTGTGCGGCGATCGGTGCCGTCCCGCGGTCAGTCCCTCGACTGCCTGTCTCGCGATCCATTGCAAAGCGGCAGCTCGCGATGCATCGCGGGACGTGAACAGATCGGGGAAACGCATGTTGGACTGAATCAGGCAGGCGGAGGCGGGATCGCGACCAATATTCTAGTGCAATTGCATCCGAAAGTCGCTGAGCAAAGCGAGCCCCCAATGGGACCGATCTCCGAGATGCCGCAACCTGATTCAGCCTTGGCCTGATTCCACCCGGCAGACGAGGGGGCTACCCGATAATGGCGATCGCGCGTTCCAAATCGGCTTCCAGATCGGAAGGAGATTCTAGGCCGACCGAAAGACGGATCAATGAATCCGTGATCCCGTGAGCCGCACGAGCTTCCGGAGCGTAGGAAGCGTGAGACATCGTGGCGGGTTGCTCGATCAAGGATTCCACCGCACCGAGGCTGACCGCCAGGTGGAATAATTCGGTCGATTGGCAAACCTCGCGAACTTGGTCCAAGGTCGCATCCAGTTCGAACGTGATCATAGCGCCGAAGTGTGTTTCTTCTGAGTCACTTTGATGTTGTCCGAACAGTTGGCGGGCAAGTTCGTGCTGGTTGTGCGATGGCAAGCCTGGGTAAAGCACCGATCGAACCATGGGATGGGCTTCCAGCCATTTCGCCAATCGAAGCGCCGTTCTTGATTGTTCGCGAACACGCAGATCGAGAGTCTTCAGCCCGCGAGCGATCAAGAAACTGCTCATCGGGTCGAGCACGGCGCCAGTCGCGTTTTGGACAAAATAGAGTTGGTCATAAAGCTCGGAATCCGCGACCGCGAGGGTGCCACCCAGACAATCGCTGTGCCCGCCCAGGTACTTCGTTGCCGAGTGCATGACGATGTCGATGCCGAAGTCCAGCGGCCGCAAAAGTGCCGGGGTGCCGAATGTGTTGTCGACACCCGAAAGGATTCCTTTGGATTTGGCTAGGCGAGCGATGGCTGGTAAATCGGAAATCGTCATGCGGGGATTACCGATCGATTCGGTCCAGATCAGTTTGGTCCGATCGGTGATTGCGTTTTCGATTGCCTGTAAATCGGTGACGTCGACCAAGGTGACTTCGATACCGCTGCGATTGCAGATCTGGTGTAGCAGTCGGTAGGCACCACCGTAGATATCAGATCCCGCGACGACGTGATCGCCCGATTCCAACAGCATGGTGACCGCGTGAATGGCAGCCATGCCGGACGAAAACGCAAGCGATCCACAACCATTTTCCAGCGAGGAGAGCGTGTCTTGCAGGCCCGTTCGAGTTGGGTTGCCGCTACGCGAATAGTCGTATTGTCCCCACTCACCCGCACCGGGTTGTCGAAACGTACTGGCGAAGTGAATGGGCGGAACAACCGCGCCGGTTTGTGGATCCACTTCGTTGCCGACATGAATCGCGCGAGTTCGAAACTTGTGGTTCGAGTTGGAAGAGCTCATTTCAAATCGCCGCCAAGGCTTGATCCAGATCAGCGATCAGGTCTGCAGAATCTTCAATGCCACAAGAAAAACGAATCATGTTGTCAGCGATTCCAAAGCAGGCTCTTTCTTCCGGGCTGTAATGGAAGTAACTCATTACCAGCGGTTGTTCGATCAATGATTCGGTGCCACCGAGGCTGGGAGCGATACGAGCGATTTTGGCGGCGTCGACCACGCGTGAGGTTGTTTTCCAGTCGGCGTCTTTGACCGTGAAAGTGATCAGGCCGCCGTATCCCAACATTTGTTCTTTGGCGATCGCGTGAGTCGGGTGGCTTGGCAGACCCGGGTAATAAACCCGGTCGATCTTTGGATGTTGATGAAGGAATTCGGCCACCGCTTGACCATTTTCGTTGTGACGCTGCATTCTCAACGAGAAGGTTTTTAAACCGCGTTCGAGCAAGTACATGCTGTGCGGCGACGTGACGCTTCCCAAACATCCACGAAGGGCACGGATTGGATCCAGCAATTCCTTGCGACCAGAGATGACTCCTGCCAACAAATCGTTGTGCCCGCCGAGGTATTTGGTGGCGGAGTGCCAAACGTAATCGACGCCATGATCTAACGGCCGAACGTTCATCGGAGTCGCCAATGTCGCATCGATCAGCGTTTCAATCTCGTGAGCTTTGCCCAAAGCGACAAACTGCTCCAGGTCCACGCAGGTTAGGTGCGGGTTGGTGGGCGACTCGCTGACCAGCATTTTGGTTCGCGGGGTGATCGCCGCTTCCATCGCGGCAAAGTCACCGGTCGGAACTTGCCGGGTGACGACACCAAATTTGGCCAGATGCTTCCCGCAAAACTCACGGCTGCGGTGGTAACACTGGTCAAAGAAGATGATTTCATCGCCGGACGACAAGCGGCTCATCAGCAACCCGACAATCGCCGCCATGCCGCTGGAATAAACCACCGCGTCTTCCGCATTGTCGAGCGCAGCCAGTTTCTGTTCGACCAAGCGTTCGTTTGGATTCCCGTAGCGTCCGTACTCTTCGCGTTGCTCGCGACCTTCGACGAAATCCAAGAGTTTGTCGGTGGATTCGAACGTGAAGGTCGAGGCCGAGTAGATCGGTGCCGTGATGGCGCCCTCGGCGTGTTGTCGCGAAGGCGAATCGGGATCAATGTTCCCGTGAACGCACTGAGTCGACAAACCCGTGGAAGAAGGTCCCGCGGCGCGGGACGCATGATCGGTCATTTCGACCGGATCGATTGCGATCGGTTTCATGTGTTGGCTTTTTAGCAGTGAGGCTGCAAGCGGCCGCAAATCCCTAAACAAACGTCACAGTGGAGGGGATGCGATTTCTCCACGACGTGCATTCAGCCTAGCCACGGGGTCAGTTTTGGGCAACCGATTTTCTGCCTCGCTTTTTCGCCTTTTGGGTGAACCCGCATTGGCCCGCTCTCCGCCCGGCAGAGCTAGGCGATTTTTTGGGGCGGCCATTCCTTCGAGCCGCCTGACTCGTTGACCAAAGTGGCGGTTCTGGGATCGCTGCTGTCTGGGCGTGGTTCTTGGTACACTTCATGGAGCGGTTGCCGTCCAGTTTTCCCGTTACGCAAACCTTTCTCGTTAGGCAGACGTTTTGTTCTCAACCTTTCTCACGACCGAATGGATTCGTTCGTCCGCGTTGGTGGTTGCTGTGTTGATGCTTGTGCCCACGGTCGCATTCGGGCCAGCCAGCGACGCATTCGGGCAAGCCAGCGATGCTGATTCGCCAACCGATTCCAGCTCGAAAACTGAGTCGAGAGAGAGTGATCCCGGAACAGATCAAGTGGCGGTGAAATCGTTTCGCAAGCCACCGATGGAACCGGCAAAGATTGCCAGCGTCTTTCGAGCTCAGGCGGTCATGCCAGAGGACGTTTCGCCGGTGGAACCAGAACGTAGCGAAGATCAATTGAACTCTGATCCATCGGACCCCGGGAATCAGTCTGAGGGATCGGACGATGAACCGTTGAAGCAAAACAAGATCGCTGAATTGATTTCTCAGCTCGGCGCACCCGAGTTTGCTGTTCGTGAACAAGCAACGGCCGGTTTGAGGAAGTTGGCCGATGACGCGCTTCCTGCATTGCGAACTGCAGCGATCGAGCACGATGATTTGGAAGTGCGTCTTCGAGCGGAAGATGTTGCGACGGGAATCGTTAACAGCGCAGTCGCAGGACGGATTGATTCGTTTCTTGAGGGCCAGCCCGGATCGTTCGAAGGTTGGGAGGTCTTTCAACAGGTTTTGGGAGATGGACCGCGACTACGAGAAGTCTTCGTCGAGATGATGCTCAGGCACCAGGATCTGGTTCAGGCCCTTGAGGTCAGCACCGGGGCAAGGATGGCTGCTTTGGAAAAGGTGATCGCGAGAGTTCAGCGACGCCAGCTGATCGAGTCGCAATTGCCATCGGCCGCGGACGTGATCGCAATGCTGCTTTGCTTCAATGATCCCGATTTGAGATTGTCGAACATCCACGAGGAATCGTTGTTGAGGATGTTACGAATGAGTGTCACGACGGAGGTGCTTCGCGACGACCAGCTTGCGGAACCATTTCGCGTTCTGTTGGCGGGGTGGATTCCGCGGTGCAATCAAGCAAGTCGGCCGGAGGTTTTGTGGATGTCGCTGCAGAGAGAGTTCAAACGATCACTACCGTTGGCGGAAAAGGTGCTGCAGCAGCCGGGTTCCGGTATCGATGAGGTCGCCTTTTCATTGCAGCTGATCAGCCGGTTTGGCGATGAGAGTAACGTGGGCCTGGTCCGCGAGTTTTTGAAAGACGAGCGTCCGGTGACGGACTTGAATTTCATCGGTGGCAATCAAATCCAGACTCAAGTTCGAGATTTGGCTGCCGCGACAATCATGATTTTAAAAGACAAACCGCTGGATGAAATTGGATTGAACCCGAATTCGCGGCATCCAAAGGTTGGCCTTGTCGCGGGCAACTTGGGTTTCCCCGTCGACGATCCCGAACCTCGCCGCAAGATGTTGGACGCTCTGGATGAGTTACTCGAATCTGACACTGACCCAGCGGTGGACACAACGGACAAAACTGATTCGGATTGATCGTTGGCTGGGCGACCAAGAGCGTCACAAGACACATCGGTCGTTTCTGTTTGCAAAGTTGGGTTTCGTGATGCCCGTTGCCAATCACGAATGACGGTTTTGAATTTCGCGTCGAAGCCAATTCTTTGTCGGGGGGTGATCGCCCGAAGCCGCAAGATTTGGTTAAGTTGAGAGGTTCTGAGTTGCTTTCTTTGATCGAAATTTCTTCTTTGTTTGACTGACTTATGCGAGTGCTCTCGGGAATCCAGCCAACCGGTCGTCCCCACTGGGGAAACTACTTCGGTGCGATTCGCCAATACATTGATCTGCAAGAAGACAATGAGGGTTTTTACTTCATCGCCGACTTGCACGCCCTGACCACCGTTCGTGAACCGGAAGTGCTTCGCGAAAACGTGATGAATGCCGCGTTGGACTTGTTGGCGTTGGGATTGGATCCTTCCAAGGCCAATTTGTTCGTGCAGTCCGATATCCCCGAGGTGACCGAGCTGACCTGGCTGCTGATGACAGGAACGCCGATGGGTTTGCTCGAGCGTTGCCATGCTTTCAAAGAGAAAAAGGCAAAAGGTTTGACTGCCGACGCGGGCTTGTTCACGTACCCGGTGTTGATGGCTGCTGACATTTTGGCGTACGACTCGCAAATTGTTCCCGTTGGCGTGGATCAGGTTCAGCACATCGAAGTTTGCCGTGATTTGGCCGGTTCATTTCACCATGCGTTCGGAGAGACGTTTGTGTTGCCTAAGGCAAAGACATTGGACGTTGGTGCGAAGGTTCCTGGTACCGACGGGCAGAAGATGAGCAAGAGTTACAACAACACATTGCCGCTGTTTGGCGAGGTGAAGAAAATTCGCAAGCAGATCATGCGGATTGTGACCGACAGTCGTCCAATGGAAGATCCCAAGGATCCAACCGACGATCATTTGTTCCAGCTCTATCAGTTGTTTGCTGGTCCGGCCGAGGTCGAGACCATGGCGGCCAAGTATCGCGCTGGCGGGTTTGGCTATGGCGAGATCAAGAAGGCGGTCGCCGAAGTGAGCGAAGAGTACTTTGCCCCGGCGCGAGCGAAACGCGAAGAGCTGGAATCAGACTTGGATACGGTGCGAGATATTTTGGCCGAGGGTGCCAAGCGGGCTCGCGAGGTCGCGGCCAGTGTGGTTGACCGGGCCCGACGCAATTGTGGATTGCGTTAACCAATGGCAATCGTGGCAGTCGGGACGGAAATTGTTCAGTGTGCTCGGATCGCTCAAATGATCCAGCAGCACGGAGAGCAATTTCTAGAGCGAGTTTTCACGGCAGCCGAGATTGACCATTGTGCTCAACGGCCCGACGCGACGGGCCATTTCTCTCGCCGGTGGGCGGCCAAGCAAGCCGTTTTCAAGGCACTGCGATGTCATCGACGGGGTGTCAGCTGGACTGACATTGAAATCGCAACGCATCCAAGCGAAGGCCCGACAATCGAGCTGCATGGGATCGCCGCGGATTTGGCCGAAGAAGCGGAGATTGACGCGATCCACTTGAGTCTCGGTGGGTGCCGCACGCAAGCCATCGCCTATGTCGTGCTCTGCGACTGACTCGTTCTTCGGCTACTCAAGCTCAACCGTCTTGCGTCGATTCGCCTGATCAAGATGCGAGTTCTCCGGAAGCTGGCTTCGTTGTGATTTGGCTCGCGGCCTAATGACTCCGACACCCTAAGGTGATTCTCGATCCCAAGGTGATTCTTGATGGCGTCGTGTTGCTCGCTATCAGCAGCTTGCGGTGCGTTGCGTTACAGTAGGAGGCGGTGTCGGCTTCAGGGCTGTCTATTACGCTTCGTGACCTAGCGGATCAACCAATGGTGAATGAGCGAAGAATCGCGATAGGACTCAGTTGGTGTGCTGTCGTTGCCACCACGTGTGGAGCGATGTTACTGGTGACGGCTTCGCCGGCATTTGCGGCGGATACGTACCGCGTCAGTGTTGGTCTCTCAGCGTTTTATACGTTTGAGGAAGGCCGCGGTGACACGGTCAAGGATCGCAGCGGCAGCGGGAAATCGCTGGATCTAAAAATTGAGAAACCATCGGCGGTGAGTTGGGAAGATGACGCACTCGTGGTGCGTTCGGCAACCAAAATCGAATCCGTTCACCCCGCCACCAAGTTGGCTGAACAAACCAAACAGTCCAATGCTTGGACGATTGAAGCTTGGATCAAACCAGCAAACGCTTCTCAGAAAGGGCCAGCTCGAATTGTTTCGATGTCCAATAACTCGGTTCAGCGAAATTTCACACTGGGACAGGAGCGTGATCAGTATCAGGTTCGTTTGAGAGCAACATCGACTAGCGAAAACGGGCTTCCCGAAACAGCCAGCGGCACGGCGAAGGTTGGGACCAAACTCAGTCACGTTGTTTTCACGCGGCAAAGCGACGGCGGCGTGAACTTTTATGTGGACGGTGAGCAAACCGCATCGAGGAAAGTGGCTGGTCAGCTGAGCAATTGGGACGGCGGCTTTCCACTGATATTGGCAAACGAGCGAACGTCGGAACGGCCTTGGTTGGGCGAGTTTCATCTCGTTGCGATCTATTCCCGATCGTTGAGCGACGCCGAAGTTTCGCAAAACTATGCCGCCGGTCCGAAGGCGGGCATCGACCCGCACGAAGCTCAACGCCGTGCACGGGTGAAAGCAGAACAGACGTTTGCGACGAAGGTCGCTCCTTTATTTGCCCGCCATTGCTTGGAGTGTCACGACTCCATTTCGAAGAAAGGTGATCTGGATCTGTCACGCAAAGTGGACGCTATGGCGGGCGGCGAAAGCGGGAAAGTGATCCTGCCCGGCGACGCGGACCGGAGCCCACTTTGGGAGCAGATCGTTTCCGGTGATATGCCGCCGCAAGGGCCCGGCCTTTCGCCATCCGATCAGGCCGTGATCAAGGAATGGATTGACGATGGGGCGGTTTGGTCGATCCATACGATCGATCCCGCCGTTTATGCCTCGAAACCGGGGGCAAGTGATCACTGGGTTCAGCGTCTCACCGTTCCCGAATACATCGAAACGGTTCGCAGTGCGGTTGGTGTCGATATCTCCGAAGAAGCAAAGCGGTTGTTGCCGCCGGATTTGCGAGCTGACGGGTTCAGCAACACCGCATACAACCTGAGCGTGGACTTAAAGCACGTGGAGGCTTATTCGCAGCTTGCGGAAGTGATCGTTCAGCGAATGGATGTGCTTGAGTTCGCCAAGCGTTTTTCGAAGTCACAAAGTCTGAACACCGATGCGACCGCAAGAAAATTTGTCGCCTCGGCGGGTGAATGGTTGCTGCGTGGGCCTTTGGACGATCGCGAGGTGGTCAACTACAGCGGAGTTTTGACCGCTGTCGCCAGTGCGGGCGGTGACTACGAACAAGGCGTGGGGCTGATGGTTGAGGCGATGTTGCAATCGCCTCGATTTATCTATCGCATTGAGAGGCAACCTGACGGAGGTGGCAGCCGGCGAGTCACGGACTTCGAATTGGCCTCTCGGATGAGTTACATCCTTTGGGGCGGGCCACCGGACGCGGTTTTGATGAAGGCAGCGAGAGATGGACGGCTCACGGACAAGGATCGCTGCCGAGCGGAAGTTGAACGGATGCTGAAGGATCGCCGAGCGATCGAGCGTTCCAAGCAGTTTGCAATTGACTGGTTGAATCTGAGTCGGCTCACCAACATGCAGCCCAACCCGGAGAGGTTTCCCGACTGGACACCCGAATTAGGAATCGACATGCATGCCGAAACGCTCGCCTTCTTTGAAGAGTTGGTCTGGAAGCAGGAGCGTCCAATGAGCGATTTGTTCGACGCACAGTTCACCTACGCAACTCCTCGACTGGCCAAGCATTACGGTTGGAAGCCGCAGGGAAACGGGCTTCGCCGATACGATCTGTCGAGCGAGCCTGTAAGAGGAGGTTTGCTGACGCAAGGTAGCGTGCTAACGATCGGGGGCGATGACGCGTCGATGGTTACGCGAGGTCTGTTTGTGATGAGAGACTTGCTCCGCGGTGTCATTGGGGCACCTCCGCCAGGCGTCGATACGACACCGGTGCCGCCCAAACCCGGGATGACTCATCGTGATGTCGCTGAGGATCGAATTCAGAACGAGTCGTGCGGCGGTTGTCACATCAAGTTCGAGTCGCTCGCGTTTGGCTTGGAGCAGTTCGATGGTTTGGGAGCGTTTCATCTCAAAGACGAGTTTGGCAACCAGCTTCGTTCGGAAGGTCAGCTCGTGGTCCCCGGGGAAGCAAAGCCGCAGCCCTACGAGACGCCCGCTGATTTGATGAAGCTGCTGTCGACAAGCGATCGTGTTCGCGAAACTTTGACTTGGAAAGTAACGCAGTTCGCGATGGGCCGACCTTTAGGTGCCCGTGATGTAACCGAGGTGGAGCGGATTCATCAGGCTGCCACGGGTGCGGGCGGTCGTTACGCCGATGTGGTCACCGCGGTGGTGATGAGCGATCTGGTGCAGAAGACTCGATCGCAGGACGAGCCGTGACTGAAGCGGCTCAAGGAATTTGAATCAACAATCAGCCCGGGCGTTGTTCCTGGCTCAGCCTGTCCGAGCATTTTCTACAGGACCTATCATGAAGAGCAAACGGATTCATCGCCGCACAATGCTTCGAAGCTTGGGTGCCGCCACGGTTGGGCTGCCGCTTTTAGAAGAGATGTTGGCCTCAACCGCGGTGGCCGCGAATGCGACGCCGGAAATTCCGATTCGAGCGTTCAACGTATTCTTTGGTTTGGGCATTCCAGCACCATTGCAAAAGGAAGGGTTCCAAGGGGTTCTTCAGCCACTGCAGCCGCTCAGTAAGAAGTTGCTGATCATGCGTGAGGTCGACCATGTTCGCTGCGACGAAAAAGGCATCAACGCACACTACGATGGCGCCACTGCTGCTTTCACCGCTGAGCCACCCGACGGCGAAGCCAAATCCGGTGGGCCGTCAATCGATCAGGTGATTCGCCGGGCTCACTATCCTGGCGGTCTGCCAAAGGGGATGGTGTCAACATTGGCTGGCGGGACATTCTTTCGCAGATCTCGCGTTGGACGCTATGTCCATAGTTACAACATGGACGGAACCGTTGCGGCGACGATCCAGGAAAAACCTCGCGAGCTGTTTGAGCGCGTATTTGGCGGTGTCGCTCTGGCCGGTGGCGATCGAAGTGAAAGATTGAAGCGAAGCGTGCTAGATACGGTGGTTGAAGACTATCGGCACTACACCGGTGCGAACTCACCTTTAGGGGCGTCGTCTCGAGCCCGCGTGGCGGACCACCTGGATCGTATTCGTGAATTTGAGCAGCGAGCGTTCGCAATGAAGCATCGGCAACCGAACGGCCCGCAGGTCCCGCCTCGTTCGATCATTCCACATGGCGGTCCGGCTGACCCCGGTGGCCAAGGCATCGATATCACGTTGGATCAACTTACCTCCGAGTGGCGTTTGCTATCGGACGTTTATGCGTTGGCGGTACAGATGGATCGTGTCCGCTTTGGTGCGCTGACATTCCTTGCCGCTGGCGAACGCATTCGGCTGACCGGCGACTACATCTACAACGGCAAAAAGTTGTGGGAGTTTGACGATGCGAGGCAGCAGAACGCGAGTGGTGACAAAGGGTGTAGTCACGAGTGGTGGCACAAGTTCAATGAGAAAAAGAAGAACGAGGCGCTGCGTGCCCATGCTCATATGAAGATGCAGGAGGTCGCCTACTTCCTTAGTGCTTTGGACAGCGATGAATGCCGAGAGCCAAACGGGCGGACGATTCTGGAGAACTCATTGATCACCATTTCGACCGAATCGGGAGATGGTCGCCACAACGATGTGAAGCGAGAGCTGTCGGGAGTTTTCCATTGCATCACCGGCGCCAACGGTCGTTTCAAGACCGGCCAGATCATGAACGTTGGAGCGGAGGGACTGGATGTCTACAACACGATGCTGGATGCCTTTGGCACCAAGGATCGGCTTGGTCCGAAGAAGAGAGACGGCCGGCAGATCGATTCCATTCGAGCCTGACGAGCGATGGTGCCCGATGGCGGTTTTTCCAGGGTTGGCCAATGAAACAAGCCGCATGTGACAACACATGCGGCTTGAGTCGTTTCAATTTCGAGCAACGCTGACGCTCATGAATCAACCACGAGCGAAACGTTGAGTGAAAGGAGCGAAGTCTTCAGGCGAGATCATTCTCCGCCGCGACCGCCACGTCCACCTCGACCGCCACGCTCACCGCGTTCGCCGCCGCCTTCTCCGCCACGTCCGCCACGCTCACCGCGTTCGCCGCCGCCTTCTCCACCACGTCCGCCACGAGCACCGCGTTCACCGCCGCGTCCGCCACGAAGGGCTTCCAGGTCGAATGGATCGCCCTTCATTTCTTCGAACTTTTTCTTTTGCTCGGCGGTCAGGACGGCCATCACTTCTTTTTCCATGTTTTCACGCATCGATTCCATCGCGGTTTGCATTTTTTCGCGATCGCGACTTTGCATGATCTCACGCATTTCTTCACGCATCTTGGTTTCCATTCCCGAGCGGATTTCCGTCAGCTTTTTCTTCTGATCTTCGGTCATGGTCAGGGCTTCTTGGACTTCAGGTGACGACAGTGCCATCAGGCCTTGGGCTTGAATGCCGATCTCATCAAGACGTTCCATTTGCTCGAGCGTCAGAACAGTCTGAAGCTGCATGCGAGTTTCTTTTTCTTGCTCTTCACGCTGCGATTGCATTTTTTCGAAGAACTCGCGTCGATCTTCTTCCGATGCGTTGCGGAAGTCGAAGTCTGGTCGCGATTGTTCGCGGGCTTGTTCTTCCAGCTTTTTCAAAGCTTCGGTTTGTTGCTCGTCGATGCCGAGTTCTTCGCGAACTTTTTCAGCACGTAGCAGGCCGAGGGTGGATCCACCACCGCGACCGCCGAACATGGCACCTCCTCCGCCACCGCCACCTGGAAAACCGCCTCGGCCACCACGGCCTTGGGCGTTCGCGATGGAGGCCGACTGGAGAGTCAGGCCAGCGGCCATCGCCAGCATGGCAACGAAACGCAATTTAGGAGCGAATTGGGCTTGGGACAAACGGCTCATTGTTAGGCAACCCTTCGAAATGGTCAGATGAGAAGCGGGGAATCAGTTGTCACCTGAGCGAAAGTGCCGGGCGTACAAACTGAAACCGAAGTTGATTCAAAAGTTCTAACCCGCCATTTCTATTGAGGTTTCGCAACATTTCTAATTTGTAGTCAAAGTTGAAACGCTCCGCCGGTGTCCCATTTCAGAAAATTCTTTGCCGTTGCCGCTTGTCCGAAACGTACAGTCCAGCGATTCGCGAATCAGCCAATCGAGTGAGGCAGTTCGGCCGCGGCCGCAGCTGGACTGCTTCTTTCAAGCTCGAGTTCCCACCTCCATGTTCGAGACTTAGGATTTTACGATGAAGAAGATCATTCTGGCTGCATTGGCTCTGTTCGTTTTGCCCGCCACCGTGCAAGCGGACCACCACAACGAAACAGCGAAAAAGAACATTGTTGAGACGGCGATTTCAGCAAAGTTCAACACGCTGGTTGCTGCCGTGAAAGCTGGCGGTTTGGTGGAAACGTTGAGCGGTGAAGGCCCGTTCACCGTGTTTGCTCCCACGGACGAAGCCTTTGATAAGCTTCCCGAAGGCACGTTGGATAGCCTGCTGAAACCGGAAAACAAGGATCAGTTGGTCGCGATTTTGAAGTACCACGTGGTTTCCGGTAAGGTTCCCGCCAAGACCGTTGTCACCTTGGATTCAGCTGAAACGCTGGGCGGAAAAGTCAGCATCGAAGTCAAAGATGGAACCGTGATTCTGAACGACAAGGTGAAGGTCGTGAAGACGGACGTGATGGCCAGCAATGGAATCATCCACGTGATCGATTCGGTCATTTTGCCACCCAGCAAGTAAGCAGTGACCAAAGCGGCCAACCGCCGCAGACTGAACTCGAAAATAGCTCGTCGGAAACGGCGAGCTATTTTAGTTTCTTGATACCCGCTGACGGGTTGATCGTCCGGATTGCACGTTTGACCGTTTCTTTCATCGGGACGCGTTTGAGAGCCTGAACCATGGTGGCTTCCGCCGCGAAAGCGATTCGGTGCCATCTTGAGTCGGTGATTGTGCCATGGACAACTTGCGTCGTCGTGCCCGTCTGTTTTGTCTTGTACTGCTGTTCGCCGTAGCCCATATCCACGCAGTCGATTCCGTGCTGCGTCGCGGCTCGAATGGTCTCGGTGAACAGGGCCGTTCCCGGAGAGTAGCGTGCGAACGCCGGGTCGTAGGTTGGGAACCAATAGTGCAGTCGTCCATGTTCGATCATCCCAATATGCGTCGCCACAGGACGATCACCCGACCACAGTACCGAGCAGATTCCTCGCAGTGAGTCATTGGAAAAGTCGTCACCCGCGACGGCCGAATCCAATTGCAGGCCGGGTTGCGCGAGCGAGTTTTCGTAGAGGGTCGTGATGAGGTCGCGGGTCCATTCCGGAAGAAACAAATCCAAGATATGGGTGCGTTGATACTGGGCGCGTTTCCACGCAATGGTTTGCTCCAGAATCTTTGGGCAGCGACAGTCCATCTCCAGTCGGACCGGTCCAATTTCGCGACCTAGCTTGCGAGTTTTCTGGCCCTGCTTGCCGATGGTTCGGTGTTCTTTCTCCAGACGCCTGAGGTAGTCTCCCGAATCACCACCAAGGTCAGCTCGAAAGGCTTTGACCGATTGCAAGTGATAGCGGTCGACCCAGTCGGGATCGCTACCGACGATGGCGTGAAGATTGAAGGCACGCACCTTTGCTGCTTTAGCAATCGCAGTCCAGTCGATTTTGAGACCGGGGATCGCAATCACGTTTTGAGCGTCGTTGAGAAACCGTCCCGCCGGAACACCGACGCCGCCAACTCGATGGAAGGGAAAGAAACCCAGGGGAGTGCCGTCGCTCGATCGCAGGACGGCGGTCAGCACATCGCCTCGGACGGCGTTGACCGCGGCAGCGAATCTCGCCGCGAAAAACGGCGGCGCAAACTCATCTCGCAGGGCTCGAATTCGTTCCCATCTTTCTAAGTCGTCACGTGACAGACTGGCGAACTCGCAAACGTCGATCTGGTGGACGTCTTGGTTGTTCGCCATCGTTGAGACGGCCGGGTGGTTGATGGGGCTGTGATCCAAAGCTTTCGCCGCAGACTTGCGGGCTTCCCCCGGATCGGAATCTTCCGTCGAACGCTCACCCAAACCGTTTGCCAGTGGATCACTGGGCGTCGAAGGTTGGGGAGTCATGGAAGGTATGGGGGGTGACAATGCCTGTCTCATCGAAAAAGGTGCCGATACAAGTCAGCCAATCTTCGACGAGACGGATTGCCTAGCGTCGGGCTTTCTTGCTCTTCGCACCGCCCTGACGGACCTTGAACTTTGGATTGCTCTTGCAAATCACGTAAATACGGCCGCGTCGCTTGACCACCTGGCAGTCCGGGTGGCGGTACTTCAACGCTCCAATGCTACTAACGACCTTCATCCGATGCTACTCGCGGGTTAAATGTTGATGCCAAAAACCAACTTTGTTCGTCGGCAAACGGCAGAGAATAGCGAAAAATTAGCGCTCGACAACTCCAATCGTCACGCTCATGCCATTTTGGCAAAGGATTCTTGAAGGAATTCCAAGGGAAATAGGCAAAACGAAAGTTCGCGGCTACAGAGAATCTTCTCCGTTGCGGCTTCTTGATCGAGTCGTGCCAATCGACCGCGAGTTTCGCGACGCTGTTCTGAGAGCTGCAGTGTGATTTGAGCGTTCAGGCGTGAGACCGAATGATGCCAAGCACGCCGACTCCCCGAGGTTGGCATTCGGTCAAGCAGTTCGAGTTTCTGGTCTCGAAATGCTTTCTGGTCCGGGTTCGAGGCGTCGAGCCACTTCTCGCCTTGGAACTGAAGTTCACGTTCTTTCCGCAACAGTTCTCGACGTAAATCTTCGCGGGCATAATCGGGCTCTTGTCCAGGCAAGCGGATCGTTCCTGAGACGACCTGCAATCCAGGCGGAGTGATTTGGAAGAACTGCGTCATAATGCGGTCGGCGAGCTGATCGTATTTGCCGCCACCAATTCCGTGCAGAAACAAATCGCTGAGAACCAGCCGGGCAAACATCGTCGTCATGAGGGCACGAGGACGCAGTTTGAATTCCGGAGACGCCGCCTCGGCCAATTGAGTCGATGCGAGTTGACGATCGGTGGCCGACACCTTGACTGAGATCGTTCCGGCAGAACCCGAGTTCGATCCCGCGATTCCGGATGGAGCATCGCTGATGTGCCACAGATGGCCCTCACGGCGAACCCAGACGCCGCGACGTTGCGGTTGATTGTTGCCGTAGACCCACAGCGGTGTTTCGTACCAACCGTCTTGGAATCCAAGGTTGGGGACCGGGTGAGCCGAACTACGGATGCCGTGCCACGCACGATAATGATCGGCCGATCCGTTGTAGACCGATTGAAATCGCTCGATTTCGTCAATGATTTCCATCACAAAACGCGCGAACGGCAAGCCGCGAACGGCGACGCCGAGCGGAATTTCCAGTGTCTGCCAATTCATTTCCGCTTCGAGGGCGTGGCGAGCTTGAGCGAGTGCGCATCCGGCAATGCCGCAACGAGCGATTGCCTCGCGTGCGTGCTTCCAAAGAGCGGTCACGCATGGATCCGAAACCAGCGGTGCGATCAGGCGGCGAACGCCCGAATCGAAGTGATCGAACAGATCCTTGTCGCGAATCTGTGCCTGTTCAAACGGAAGCGTTTCTCCGCCCTGGTCATACGGGACGCTCTGCCAAGTCCCCCGAAGCGGGGCGTCGTCGCCGTCACCCGCAAGGTTGACGAGTGGTCGCAATTGCGGCACGCGAATCAATCTCGCAGCGGCCACATCGTTGTCGATCACGAGATTGATTGGCAGCGCACAGCATTCGCTGGCGACTTTTTGCAGCGTGTGGTTTTTGAACCAAACCCCGGGATGAAATAGGGTTGGTTGATGACCCGCCAACACGATGGGCCGGCTGTTGTTTTCGCCACTGCCGATCGGTTGGTCCGCACAAAACGAGGCGACGTCGCGGTAGGAAGAGGTGTATCGTCGGGCGTCTCCGACCAATTGCTCACGAGCGACTTTTCGCAGATCGGACCAAAACGATCCGGCGGGCATTTCCGCATGGGCCGTCGCGAGGTTGTTCTTCAGCAACAACTCCGCGTCGCAGATCGGTGGCTCGATCAGGGTGCCAAGTGTCTGAGCGGGCGCACGCAGCTCGCGATATTCGGTCGCGGGCGATTGGCCAGCATTAGCGTGGGGCGAATTCGCGGTCAACGAAGTGGCGTTTTGAGCGGACGGAGCGAGATTGGATTGGGAAGAGCTCAAAGTGTTCTTTCGTGGGTCGATGACTCGGAAGCGAATCGCTAGTCAGCCCACGAGAACAGGTTGCTCAGGGCCACTGCGGATCGGTGATTTTTCGATTGAGGGTCGCCAGCCGCGATTGGACATCGAGCAGACGTTGCCAGGCTGCCTGCTGTAGCACGACTTGTTCCGAATCCTCCTGCGTGGTCGCAGATTCGATCAATCTTTCCAGTCGTGATTGTAGATAATCCAGGATTTCGCACAGTTGTGCTTTTTGGCCAGGAGTCAAATCGTCGGGAATTGCCGGCAGATCTTCCACATGCAACGCATCGACGGGAACGGGGGACTTTGGGTCCTGGCGAAGATCGACCGCCATCGATTCGTCCGACGACTTAACGTCTCGCTGAATCGCACCCTTGCTGCCGCCGCCGATCGCTTGCAGCCGGGCCGCAATTTGTTCCTCGGATCCCAGCAGCAGAAGGCTGCGGCCAACCGCAACCAAGTCGCCGTGTCGGAGGATCTTCAGCTGGCATTCCGTTCCGTTGACCTTGGTACCATTCGTACTATCCAAATCGGTCAACACCAACCGTTCGTTATCCCTTTGGATCTTAAGGTGGCAACGACTGACACGCTCGTCGTTGAGCTGAATGTCGTTGCCTTCCTCTCGTCCGATGGTCAGGGGAGGCTCGATCCCCTCGAAGACCTTTCCACGGTCGGCGCCGTGTAGGACTTTGATCGTTACGCTGGACACCGCGGGCCTCGATCTGGAGTGATGCTTACGATTGTTGGGCGTCGGAGAAAAGCAAGGCAAACGCCGAATGATGTAGCTGACTTCCAAGCCGTCACAAGTACACGTCCGTTATAGTTCAAATGCGCGTTCCGCGATCCTACCCCGCACCAAAATTCACCAAGATTCCGAAAGGAATGATCGCATATTCGGCATCACGTCAAATCACCTGAACAACGATGCACTTCAAGTAGTCGCTCTCGGGGCATGAGACCGCGAAGACGTGATCGGGCGATGGACCGCGACTTTCCAGAACGATGAGATCGCGACCTCGCTTCCGCCCGACGTCGACCAGCATGTTCAAAAAGTCCGCTCGAGAGACTCGCCCGGAGCAACTGCAGGTGACCAGAATTCCACCCGGCGGCAACAGATCGACCGCCGAGGCATTCAGCCGCGTGTAGGCTCGTAGCGCCGCATTGGTTTGGTTGCGTGAACCAGCAAATCGCGGTGGATCGAGGATGATCGCATCAAACTGTTCGCCGCGTTCACGCCGTTCTTTCAGGTCATCGAAGCAGTCGCCTTGATCGAATCGAACGTTGGTCAACTGATTGCGTTCAGCGTTGCGCTTGGCAATGTCGAGCGCCCGCTCGCTGCTATCGACAGCCACCACTTCTTTGGCGCCGGCACGCGCGGCGGCCAGAGCGAAGCCACCCGTGTAGGTGCAGATGTCGAGCACTCGGCGGTCGGCCATGTAGCTCGCCGCGGCGGCGTGGTTGAGTTGTTGATCGAGATAGCCACCAGTCTTCTGGCCGTCTTGCAAGTCAATCGCCATCTCCAAACCATTGTGTTGGTACCACACGGTCGAATCGGCTTCGCTATCCAGCGTCGTCAGCGACTGCAGCTCAGCCAAGGTTTCCTCCGAGACGCCTTCGTGTTTGACGGTTGCGTCATCCATGCGAACCAAAACTTTTTGGCAAGGCGTTTGGTGCCGAGCCGCCGCGGCGGTGACTTCGCGAATCAAAGTTTCCGTTCGCGGAATCAGAGCTCCGCCGGTGATTTGGATGCTCAGGCAATCGGCATATCGGTCAACGATCAGACCGCTCATTCGATCTGACTCGCTGAAGATCAGGCGTTCGCCGCCTTGTGGGTTGGCCGGGCCGGTCAAACGTCGACGTGCAACGGCTTGCTCGATCCTTTCTGCCCACATCGAGTCGTCGATTTGTTCTTCCGACGAAAACGCATAAAGCCGAATTCGCAGGCGGCTTGCCGGATTGATCAACCCGCGGGCGATCCAGTTTCCGTCGTAATCCAGCAGGTCAATGATTTCGCCGCAGGCTGGTAGTTGGCGATCGGCGGGATCCGATTCAGCGGCTGGTTGGTCCGTTTCGGCGGCATTCGTGTCAGCAGACGGTGACTGGCCATCGTCGGAAGGGGCCTCAGGAGTCACTTCGCGGAGCGTGGCGTGTGCCAGTGCGTTGGCCATGACCCAAGGGTGTCGCGACAAAAACGGGTAGTGGCGATTGGGACGAGTGCGAATTTGCCAACGGGCGGAAGAAGATTGCATCAGGTTGAAAGTGACCAAATTGTCGATGGAGGCGGGTTTGCCGGGGACGGCGGAAATGGCAAAATAGGCGAACTGCGAGGATAGTCGCTCAGAGCACGTTTGTTTTGATCGAAGTTACGGCCTTGCTCGAACCGATATAGTGCGAGAACGATTCAGTTGGATCGTTCCATTTCTCAATCAAACTGGAAGGTTAGACCATGCACGTCGTTGCTGAACCCTGCTCGGGATGCAAGTACACCGATTGCGTCGTCGTTTGCCCTGTGGAGTGTTTCTACGAAGGCGAACAGATGTTGTATATCCACCCGGAAGAGTGCATCGACTGCGAAGCCTGTGTACCGGAATGTCCCGTGGAAGCGATTTTCCATGAAGACAATCTGCCAGAAGAGTGGCAAAGCTACATCGAGTTGAACGCAGAGATGTCTGAAAAAACGGAAGTGATCACCGAGAAAAAAGAACCTCTCGCTGACAACTGATTCGTTGCTCTTGGAGCGAATGAACCTGTCTGCTCAACCGGTCCGCGTGCTCGATTCTTTCATCGAACCGATTCGCGGGCCGGAAGTCAGACCATTCGTTTGAGCCTCCTCATGGCACAACCAGCCGAGCCAACAATCTGTGGTTGATTCCGCCGAATCCGAATCGCGGGAGCCTGCTCCCGTACGGCGGACCGCTGGATGGATGCGCTGGGCCAAACGACTCATTGCCGTCCTGGTTGTCGTGGGCCTGCTGCTGGCGGCCAAGGATGCGGTCGAGCGTTGGCAAACCGAAGTCGCCGCGGTGCAGATTCGTGTCCACGCGCTCGATGAAAAGTTGCTGGCCACGGAACCACCCGCGATCGATCAACTGCCGGATCAAGATTCAGTCGACTCGTCTTCGGCAGATCGTCAATCGCTGATGGAAGAACGGACTCGGTTGCTGCAGTCGCTTCCAACGTGGCAGAACGTTTCTCTGGGATCGATCATCCTTGCGGCGATGTTCTATGCCATTGGTTTGTTGCCACCAGCATGCGTTTTGCACGGAGCCCTGCGCGGATTCCATGTTCCTTGTTCGTTGATGAGAGCCACCGCCGCTCAGTTGCTCGGGCACGCGGGGAAGTACATTCCCGGTAAAGCGATGGTGGTGGTGCTTCGAGTGTCCGCGGTGGTCTCGACCTCCAACACGGCCAGCCTGCCTGCTGTGATGGGAGACACACCGTCGAGGCAACTTCTCATTGGTCGAGCGACCACGTGCGTGTTTTTTGAAACGCTATTGATGATGTCCGTTGGTGGCGCATTAGCGGGTTGTTTGATGTGGTCGACACCGCTTCCTCAGTGGGTGAAATGGGCGGCGTCGTTGATGGCGGTGGCTGCCTGCATACCAACTCTTCCACCTGTCATGCGGCGCGTCATCGCACTGGTGAGCAAGCGACGGGATCGATCTCGATCCGTTGAATCGGCGGGTGGGGCGACCGGAGGGGAGGCGGGTTCGGACCCATCAACCCATGCGTCTACTGCGGCGGCGGATGTCTCGTCCGCGATCACTTGGCCGCGACTGATGTCGGGTTGGGCTTGGTCGCTGTTGTCTTGGTGCTTGATCGGTTTGTCATTTGCCTGCGTGATGAAGGCCATTCCCGCGTACAATGGATTGCCGATTGGTCATGAGTTACTGACTGTTGCCACCGCCGCGATCAGCCTTGGCATGGTCCTCGGTTTCGCGTCGTTGTTGCCCGGCGGTGCTGGCGTTCGCGAGTGGGTGACGTTGATCGTGTTGGGCACTGTGACCGACCCAACGCACGCTTTGTTATGCGTGATCACCGCGAGAATTCTGTTCATCGTTGTCGAGAGCATCTTGGCTTTGGCCAGTCACCTGTACTTGCGAGCCATTTCGGTTTGAATCGGATGGTAGAAGCGTTTTGCAGCACGTTCATGAATGGTTGGCGTGCTCTTCCTTTTCAATGTCGTTTTCATTCACTGAGTTGATACGTTTTCATGGACCCCAACGGCGAACATTCACCGCTCGGTTTTTTGCCTTGCTATAAACCGCCGGGTGCGACTTCAAGAGATTTAGTCAACCGCGCCCAGAGGCGGCTGCGCGGTGAATTTGGGCTTCGCAAATTGAAGGTCGGGCACACCGGAACACTCGATCCGTTGGCGGAAGGGTTGGTGTTGCTAGCGATTGGTTCGGCGGCGCGTTTGACCCCTTGGGTGCTGCAACACGGCAAGCGGTATCTCGCTGATTTTCGATTGGGTGTATCGAGCGAGTCAGGCGATTTGGAATCCGAATTGGTCACGCAAACGGACGTCAAGTTGCCGACGGCGGCGGAGATCGAACAAGTGCTCAAGGACTTTCATGGCGTGGTGGAACAAACCCCGCCGGCTCATTCGGCGATCAAGGTCGACGGGGAACGAGCCCATAAAAGGGCACGTCGTGGCGAGGATTTTGAAATGCCCAAACGCCGAATTCTGATCGACTCGGTGAAGCTGATTTCGTACGAGCCGCCGATGATGCGATTGGACGTCCGGTGTGGTTCGGGAACTTACTTGCGGACGCTGGGGATGGATGTTGCTGCCGCTTGCGGATGCGCAGCGGTGATGACCAAGTTGATTCGAAACGAGGTCGGGCGATTCACTTTGGACGACACGCTCGATTGCGCGTTCATGTTTGATGATGATGACCGCGAAAAAATGTCATCTGAACCGATGGTGAAATACCTCCGGCCTGCGATCGAGGGACTGACGCATATGCCGGCGATGAATCTGGACAGGCAGCAAATCGGCATGCTTCAAGCCGGAATTCGTATCTCAGGAACCCCTGAAGCACCGTCTGAACCATTGCCGGAAGCGTGGATTGGCTGCATCGATCAGGTCGACACGTTCGATCGAAACACGGATGTTTTGGATTGCATCGGGGTCGATCGTTCGGATGGTTCCTCCGGCCCCTGGGGGGAATTGGTCGCGATACTTCGCCCCCATGGCAAATTGTGGCACCCGCTGAGAGTGTTTCCGACGACGGAATCAATTACCCTACGTGGCTGATTTCCCGCTCCGCCGGGTTCCCACCTTTCGGATCGATTGCTGCTCCGAAACTCACTTCCTCCCTTTCACTACCCCGCCATGAACAAAATTCGTTTTGCCACGCTTTCTCTTTTCGCCGTCGCGGTCGTCGGCCTCGCAGGTTGGAAGCTGGCGGCTTCTCCCGCCGAACAAATGCAAACCTTTGCCGTCGCGTTTGTGGATACGCTGACAACGGAGCAAAAGGCTGACGCTGTGATGGCGTTCGATTCGCCAAAGCGAGTCGGTTGGCATTTCATTCCAAAGAAGGAACGCAAAGGCTTGATGCTCGAGCAGATGAATGATGCTCAGCGAACGGCCGCTTTGCGCCTTCTTCGTTCCGCGCTCAGCGAAGCAGGTTACAGCAAAGCCAACCGGATCATGTTGCTGGAGGAAGTCCTCAACGAGATGGAAGCTGGTAAAGGAACTTGGGAACGTAACCCACAACGCTACTACGTCACGTTGTTTGGCGATGTCAAAGCGGAGGGCGAAGACGCACGATGGGGATTGTCATTCGAAGGCCACCACTTGTCGCTCAACTTTGTCTGCCGTGGTGGAAAGGTGGTTGATTCCACACCGCAATTCATGGCGACCAACCCCGCCGTCGTAAAAAACGAAACCAGCGTCACGCTCGGCAAGGGCACCGCAGTTTTGAACCAAGAAGAACAGCTCGCGTTCAAGCTTGTGAACTCGTTGGATGCCAACCAGATCAAAGTCGCCCGATTCGCGGAAGAAGCTTTGGCTGAAATTCGATTCGCTGGCGAGCCTCAACCTGAAGTTGGGGAACCCGAAGGGATTGCTTACTCGAGTTTGAACCCGGATCAACAAAAGCAACTTCGAGATTTGGTCGACTTGTATGTCCAAGTCGCACCCGAGGAAGTCGCTGCCGAACGGTCGCAACAGATTGAGTCGGACGGTTGGAGCAAGGTTCACTTTGCCTGGGCCGGAGCCCTCGAGCCCGGTATCGGCCACTACTACCGCGTGCAAGGCGAACGTTTCTTGATCGAGTTTGTGAACACGCAAGCCGATCCGGCTGGCAACCCCGCCAACCACATTCACTGCGTCTACCGAGACTTGTCCGGCGACTTCGATTTGCCAGTCGCTCCCTGAGCGACGACGACTCTTTCAAAAAGACTCGCTCTTCATCCGATCAAGTCTCGCGAATCATCCAAGCCGTTTCAGCGTCAGCGATCACCGCTCACGCCGAAGCGGCTTTTTTCTTGAGCGACACTGAAAGAACTGTGCTTACCAATTCAGTGGTCCGAGGACAGCGTCTGCAATTCATCGGACGAAGAATTGAAGGCTACATTCATCAGTCGTTCTGTTTTGCCAGCGGGTGATTCCGGCAATCGATATTGCCGGGTCTCGCGACCCAATGAAAAATCCCGAATTGCTCAAGCGACGACACGGCTGAGTCAACCAAGTCCCAATTGCCCTCAAACATTTCTGCTCGCTCTTGCTCGCATATTCCATCACCGATTCAGAGAAATCCGGCCGTTGGTTGATGTAGGCTTTTCCAAAGTCGAGAATAAAGGAAGTAGCGACAATCGTCATCTCGACGACAAGAAGCTCTGAATCGCTGTCTATCAAGTGGTGAATCGTGAATCCATCGATCTCTTAAACTTGGTTGTCTCGGAGGATTTCGTAGCAACTGACTTCAGAATTGAAGTTTCGTTCCCGGTCGAATACCTTTGTCGCGATTTAATAACTGTAGGCCAGACAGACCCCTCTTGGCCCATTCCCAGCAGATTGCCAAAATCAGGTACTGAACATCGTTTTTTGCAGTACGCCGACGCTCGTTCCTCTGATGTCAACTGGTCCGTGGTTAGAAGACGAAGTCCTTACTCGGCACAAGTCGTGATCAAGCTGTCTCTGGCCGGTCAAGTCTACTCATTGGCACAGGTTGGTCCTGACTTCGTCGTGCTGCGTGAATTCCCAAAACAGTCTGAAAAGTCCAATACGGGCCGGCTTGATGTCATAATTGACGATCGAGTCGCTACGAGCAAACAAGTTTTTTTACCGCAGGGAATAGTGTGCGGTTCGAAGAAGGCAAGCTACTTCTGAGAGCCAAGGCTTTTCACAGCAATTGAATGCGGCTTCTTGATGGCACAGCTCAACGGTGCTTCTATCCTGATCTTGAGGATCTGCCAGCACCGAATTAGCCAGTTGTGATTCTAGGGCGGGCCGGCTGCCCTCGTTGTACGTTTCATCGGCGGGGGTAATCACCCGCAACAAGCTGCTATTCGGCGGTCAACAAGGTGAGCTAGTCGAAGCGGCGAATGAGGGTGTTTTGTTGCACACAAAGGCTCAGCGAAGAGTCCTCGGCAATTCACAAGAGATCAACAACGAGTCATTTCTGTGCTCTGGAATGTTGCTGATCGGTCATGCATCCGCCTTCAACAGAGAGTGTCTAACCCCAAAATCCACCCCACTTCGCAGTAGCGAACTGTGCAAACGAACGACGGAGTGGAATGGGTAACTGTTGAAAGACCAGTGAAAACCGCAGTTCTACTCGCCGCGATACCGTGCGACGGCGCTCATCAGTACCCAGGGCGGGACTCGAACCCGCAAGGACTAAACGTCCGGGGGATTTTAAGTCCCCTGTGTCTGCCAATTCCACCACCTGGGCATCAGTCGGTGTGATGGCAGAAGTGTATCGCCTGGATTGGCTTCCGTGAACTTGGGGACACGAAAGTCTGTCGATGGGTTCGATCAGGCGGATGACGTGGAGGCTTCGATGTTGACTGGCAACAAGTCTGGCGTGCATTGGTGAGGCTTCGGGACAGCGTTGAATCGCTGCAGTGGCAGGTGTTCCGGTTTCAAACCGGCCTGAGCGACCAAGCGAGTGAGCTGCGCGATCGATGAAACGCCAAGCTTGTGGCCGATTTCGGTTTTGTGACGCTCGATTGTCCGCGGGCTGCGGTAAAGCAAACGCGAAACTTCGGGGACGCTGTTGCCCTGCCCCAGCAAGACCAGCACTTCCAGCTCTCGAGGACTGAGTACCGACAATGGACCCAAATCGATGAACTGACTCTGTGTGTCCTTGATGTCACCATCAGGCAGCATGCCATCCAGACGGGTCAGCACAATCGCGAAATTTCGATCGCCATCGCGGTGCGGATAGAACGACGAGACCAACATTCGGCCGCAATAGATATGGGTCGCTCGAAGCGCTTTGTTGGTGTCGATGACTTCCCGGACCCATGACATTCGTTCTTGCACGTATTCCTCCGCAAAAACGTCGTGAAGACTTTTACCGAGCAAGTCTTCGTCGTCGACGCCGAACAAGCGAAGGGCGGCTTGGTTGAAGTGGATGATCTGGCCATTGTCCTCGACGACCGTTAGGCCAACGTCCGGTTCTTGGTCGAACACGTTCAACCAGTCGATGTTCTTTATTTCTTCGCGCATGGCGCCCTCTGATGGATTCAGACTGTTGGGAACGACAAACGCGAACGCTCGCGGTGTCGCCTCAGAGGGATCAAATCGCAACTGCTGTGCCAATTGAGCGAATTCGCCCATGGAGTTGTCGCAGTGTGACGTCGATATGACTATTGGGGCGAGGCCGCTCCTGGCGACCTGTGGTTTTTTCACCCAGGTCGCCGGAGCGGCCGAGTTTAAAACGACCAACTCAAAGCGACCTCATTCGGCGGCTGGTTTTGACTCCGAGGCCGTCGAATGAGCAAGCTTGATCAGCGATCGATCGCTGCGAAGAAAGATGCATCCATCCGAGACGGCGGGCGTGGCGAGCATCGGGCCGGTGAATTCCGCGGTGCCGAGAACGTCGACTTTGCCGGTGTCGGACTCTTCGCCCGACTTCCCTTCGCCGACCACCGTGATGGTTCCGGATTGGTCGACGACGTAGATCCCGGAGGCGGTGGCGATCGGTGTTGCCCAAACGGATTTGACATCCCGCATTCGAGTCTTCCAGGTCGACTCGCCGGTCGTGAAGTCCGCCGCGGCAATCACGGATCCTTGGTTCACGATGACTTGCCCGTTGTGAACCACGGGCGAAACACTTCTGCACTTCAGCCGAGAGTTTTCCCAAGCGATTGGGAACGACGGTTCGCGAAGATTGAACGCGGTGATGCCGTCGCCTGGAACAAGCAACAGTGGCGGTGCCCATGTCGGCGACGAGGTGGTGCTGCCGGAGATATCGAGCGTCGCGAGGAGCTCACCGGATCGTGCGGCAACGAGTTCAATCCCGTCGGCATTTTGAAAGACGAAGGCGGGGTCGGGCAATCGAACCGCGATCGGCGTGGCCCATCCTGAGCGACGGGGGCGGGGGCGAGTCCAAAGCGTCTCGCCGGTTTCGAGATCAATGCCGCTGCTAAACGAGTCGCCTTGGTTTTCGAGTTGAACGGCGACCACATCATCGAGGATGACGGGCGAACTGCTCATCGAGACATCGTTGCCCGTTCGAGGATGGTCGACCGCGAGAGCTCGATACCAGAGCGGAGTGCCGTCGGATTTCAGGCAAACCAAGTCGCAGGAGCTGAACAAGGCGACAATTTTTTCACCGTCGCTGGCGGGCGATGGGGATGCGTTGGCACTGGTCGGATGCGTGTAGGGCCGACCGAGTGCATGCAGCGTTCGCAACCACAAACGAGATCCGTCGAGTGCGGAAAAGGCTTCGATGTACAGATCTCGCTCATCCTCGCCTCCACTGCTGGTCACCACCACGCTGTCGCCAATCACGATGGGACTGCTGATGCCACGTCCGGAAGTGGCAACTTCCCAGGCTGGTTGCATTGAGTCATCGCCCGGACGAGGCGTGACCTCACTGGACGAAGACGTTGTGTCGGATCCTCGAAATTGCAACCAGTCTGAGGCGAATGCGTTTTGGGAGACAAAACCAGGCACCAGGCCGATGCCTGCAGCGATTAGCCCAGCAAATACGAAGCGTTGAGAAAAGTGCATGACGGTCAGGTCCTGAGGATGTCCTTGAGGTGTGTATTTTCAGCGAGCGACGTTGAGAACGGTCACCGGAATTCCGCGACCCGTCGAATCCGTCAAACGAAACTGAAATTGCCAGTCTTGCGCCCAAGGTTGGGTCTGGTTGTTCTGGCAGATCTTCAACAAAACCGAATTCAATCCAGGTCGAAGTTGACAATTCGAAACGTATTGATCGATGCTCGAACCGGAGTGATAGACTTCGTTGCTAAGAACAGGCTGTCCATTGATCCAGGCTTTATTGCCGTTGATGCAACCCAGCCTCGCTTGTGCATCCGTGGTTTCTCCTTCGGGCAATTCAAAGAAACACACCGCGTACGCGATCGCGTCTTTGGCGTTGTCGTAGGTCGGATTCAAGTCCACCATCCCCGCGTTGTCGTCGGTCGATAGTGTTTGCCAGGTCAGGGTTTCGCCAGTTGTTTTGTCGTCGCCTTCAGACGTTGTTGCGGCCTCAAAAGACTGTTTGACAAGTTCGTGATTCAAAGGCGATTCCGCATACTCGGTTTCGACCTCATAGACGTGATCGAATCCCTCGCTGTCCTTGTTGCCGAAAGAAGCGATGACCTGCCATTGCGTGATCATGGCAAGTTGCTTGGCCAGCTGAACTGGACGGCCGAGTTTCTTCAGCGAAGCGGTGATCTCTCGCAAGTGGTTCGGATGACGGGCGAGAGGCAGCAATTCAAGGTAGGCCTCAATCGCTTCTTCGCCCTCAAACTGTTCCGCTTGTTTCATCTTCCGCTCCATCGCCAAGTAGCGAAGAGGAATGAACGGGTCGTCGACGGCCTGTTCGAGCAACGTTTCTCGACGATCCGGGTTTTTATCAACGAGGTGACGATAGATCAGGTAGCGGGCATCGCCGTCGTAAGATCGGTCGTTGAAGAATACGAGCAGATCCTCTCTCAACGAATTCAACTTGCCGGTCGTCGCCGCGTTGGACTCGGCCGCTTCAATCTGTTGAGATGCCAGCAGCCGCAGCCAGTTCTTTGCTCGCGGTTCGGCGTGGCTCATCGAGTCCAACGTCGCGAACAACTGGGCTGGAGAGACGTCCGTCGATTTCGCTTGGGCCGACATCGCCTTCATCGCATCCGAATGCCCAACGCCTTCCGCGTCGAGCCGGTTCAAGACCTCCACCAGCGAATTGTTGGTGGTGTTGCCGGGCTGGTCCGCCAAAGCGTCGCTGCTCACCGACAGCAGCAGCAACAAGGCGGTGGGCAGAAAGAATTGCGGACTCGCGACGCTTCGTGAGAATGTCCGTCGCGAGAGTCGAGGCAGCGGCATGGCGTTGAACCCGGAAGAAAGGCGGAGCGAAACCCGCCGAAAAATGAGCGAAGGCAACTTCGCAACATCCTACAACACTTCCAAGTGCGCCGTTGTGGACCGGTTGATCGAAAAGTTTTCGATCAAGTGTCGATCAAATCATCAGGTGAGAGCAACGGAATCTGGTTTTCTTCGGTGTCCTGTTTTTCTCGCCAAGGTTCTTTGACGCGATAGGATTCCAGTTCTTCTTGCAATTGTTTCAGCTGCACGGATTCTTCGCTGGCACCTTCTTCCAGTTCCTTCTTTGCTGCTTCGACGGCTTTTTCACTCCACTTCACCGCGTTTTCGAAGTCGCCTGATTCCGCGTAGCCGGCCGCCAGCGTGCTCAAGATGTGCCCTTCGGATTCATTCGTCATCTCGACCGCTCGCAACCCAAGTTCCAGCGATCGGGCGCCGTTGCGGACTTCGTCTTTGGGCGAAGTTGCCAGGACCCATGCCAAATTGTTCAGGACGCTGGGAAGAATGATCGCGTCGGTTTCGTTGTCCGCGTTCAGGTTGGTCAACGCTTTTTCGTAGTCCGCGATGGCTTCGGCATGATCGCCGACGGCCAAGTAAGCATCGCCGCGTGATCGCAATACGGAAGCATTTTTAGGATCGCGATCCAGCACACCGCTGAGCATATCGATGGCTTGGCGAGGTCGGTCGTCTTGCAAGTACAAATTTGCTAATTGCAGTTGGCGATACACATCGTCCGGACTGCGATCAATCAGGATTTTCATGTCGTTGATCGCATCGGCCATGCGGCCTTCTTCCACCGCGATGAAGCAGCGGACGACGATCGCTTGATCCAGTTGTTCGACTTGCGGTGCCAAATCGATCGCGGCATCCAAGTCTCGTTTGGCGTCTTTGACATCGTCGCGGCGAAGTGAGATCTCGGCGCGTTGCAACAACGCGATTGGATCTTTCGGTTGCATCGCGAGGGCTTTGTTTAAATCGGCCAGGGCGTCGTCCTCGCGATCCATGTTCGTGTACAGCAGGGCTCGCAATCGATACAGGCCTTCGCTTGGGCGAGCTTGGATCGTTTTGCTGAGCAGTTCCAACGCGTCGTCAGCGCGATCCAGTTCGACAAGTTGCTGCACGGTCGCAGCAGCGATCTGTTCGTTTGTCGGATCGAGTTCGAGAACTTTTTGCAGATCCTCGACGGCCTTGTCGAAGTCGCCTTCTTGCATTCGAAGTCCAGCCCGTTGGCGGACGGCTTCGGCGTTGCTCGGATCCAACTCAATCGCTTTGGTGAGGTCCGCCAACTGATCGTCGGTTTTATCTTGGGTCATCGCACGCAGCAGATACGCGGTGCTAAGTTCCTTTGGATCGTCTTGCAGCAACTTGATCGCCGCCGAGGTCGCTTTGGCGATTCGTTCTTCATCGCCATCAGGAAGCAAGTTCAGTCGGGCGATCAGCATGTGAGCTTCGGCGAGTTCAGGATCGTTTTCGATCGCTTGGTCGAGCACCCGCAGGGCTTCATCACGTACTTGCAAAGCTCGTCGACCTCGCATGCGAGTCATCGCACCGGCCAAACCTTGGCCTCGTTGAAGTTGGATGCTGCCGAGCATCTTTTTCGCGAAAGATTGGTTTTCGTCGTCGAGGCCCTTTGCTAACGCGGATTCGATCAGAGAGGCAACGGCTTCCAGATCCTCGTTGGATTCGGCATCAATGCGTTTGAGCACCGCTTCATCCAAGTCAGCTTGGCCGGGATCCGCCGATTGCTTCATTTGTGAAGGCAGCAGCGGCGGCGCACCTGGCAAAGCGGGTGCGACCGGCGGTGCCGGCTTGGCTTCTTCCACAGGAGCGGTTTCAGTCGCCGGCGTTTGCTCCAGCGTGGATTCGGCAGCTTGCTGTGGAGCGGCTTGCAACGAATGAACGGGCAACGCGGAAAGACAAACAATCGCGACGCTCGCCAAAACGCGAGGGTGGCTGAAAGTGTCGGCAAAAGGACGGGAGAGGTTCGAAGGTGAACGCTGGCCGCTGCGTCGATGATTCATCCAGAAGTCTCGTCGAAGGGTAGGGGGCAAGTTGGAGGGTGTTGGAATTCGGTTTCCGGAATCCGTTTCTGCACAATCCGTTCGCAGCACGTGGCACACGAGTTCAGGAAAGGGTGCTGTTTCCGTTCGAAGATCCGGAACCCTGTGTTTCGCGGACGAACTCCATCGTATCATTTTTAGGAAACGAGAAGCCCTGGTCGCGGGGCAGAGATCCATTATGTCGGTTTCTGAGAAAGCCGCGAAGGGGAATCGAGTCGATGAAACGTCACGTTTGGGAATGGAAACGATGAAACACAGCGTATTGGTAACGCGGCAAATTCCCGGCGAGTCGCTGAAGCGGCTTCGAGAAGTTTGTGAAGTCGAGGTTTGGCCGGAGGCGATCCCACCCAGTCGTGAGGAACTGTGCCGATTGGTGAAGGGCCGGCATGGTTTGCTGACCATGCTGAGCGATCGAATCGACGGCGAGTTGATGGATGTCGCGGGTGAGCAACTTTGCGTCGTCAGCAATTATGCCGTCGGTTTCAACAACATTGACGTCGATGCGGCCAAGACCCGCGGCGTTGTGGTGGGGAATACGCCAGACGTATTGACCGATGCGACCGCCGATTTGGCTGTGTCTTTGTTGTTTGCTGCCTCACGGCACGTCCTACCGGCGGGCAATCAAGTTCGTGAAGGCGAGTGGAAAACTTGGGAGCCGACGGGGTGGTTGGGAGTCGAGCCTTCCGACAAAACCCTAGGAATTGTCGGCATGGGACGCATCGGAAAAGCGACCGCCAAGCGATTGGTAGGAGGTTGGGGGATGAACCTCCTGTACACGTCGCGAAGCGATCAAGGCGACGTTGAAAAAGAATTGGGCGGCCGACGTGTCGAACTCGACACTTTGTTGGCGGAAAGCGATTTCGTCTCGGTGCACGTCGCGCTAACGGACGAGACGCGCAACCTGATCGATGCGGATGCGATTGGGAAAATGAAGTCGACCTCGGTGTTGGTCAACACGGCACGAGGTGAAATTGTCGACCAAGACGCTTTGGTCGACGCCTTGAATCGGCGAGCCATCTTTGCAGCCGGATTGGATGTCACGACGCCTGAGCCCCTGCCCGCTGATCACGCCTTGGTGAAGTCGCCTCACTGCGTGATCTTGCCGCATATCGGCAGTGCGACTCATACCAGCCGAAACGCAATGTCGGAAATCGCGGTCGACAACTTGATCGCGGGGTTGGCGGGCAAACCGTTGCGGTGCTCGGTCACTTGAGCAATGAATGGGATCACGACACGTTGCCTCCAAGCGGTCGGATGGTGACGATGCAGCAATCGACAATCGATTGATTCCTGTTTGGCCCTTCGTCGGTTCAACCAATCCGTCGCCCGTTTCGAATCCTCCATCTGCCGACCACCCATCAAGGAATTCACCGTGCGTCACTGGTGGAATTACATTGTCGAAACGATTGAGCGTCCGAGAGACGAACTGTCTCGCCGCCAACATCAGTTGAGAACGGCGTGGGATCTGGTCATCCACTGCAGCGCTCAGTTGCACCGACATCGTGCCGAGGGCATGGCGGCGGAGTTGACTTACCGAACGATTTTCTCACTGATCCCCGTCGTGGTGCTGGGGTTGGTGATGTTTCGCGTCTTCGGCGGGTTGGATGACGTGCAGTTGAGGGTTGAGAACCAACTGTATTCGTTCTTTGGTGTTCCACAGATCCCAGCGGAATACATTCCGGTTCCGGAACCCGATCCCGACGCTTTGCCAATCGAAGCGACCGTGGACTCGACGGAAGTGAACACGCCGGATTTTCGAGACTCAGACGACCCCGTGATCGAATTGGTCGTCCCTGACTCCGGCGACGTCAACGAAAATTCCGAAGGTTCAAACGCCGCCGAAGGCATTGGCGATGAAGGACTCGGGGGCGGACCTGACGGAATGCCGGAAGAAGGGGGCTTGGCAGGTGATGCAACGGACCCAACCATCGCCGGATACCCGCCGACGGCAGAGGATGCGGCCGGCGAAGTCATTGATGCAGAAGAGATCGAAGGCAAAGCGGAAGCCGACGATCAAGCTCGCGAAATCATTCGGCAGACACTGCACGGGGCGACTTCCAAGATCGCTTCGTTGGACTTTGCATCGATCGGCGTCTTTGGTTTGTTGTTATTCATCTACGCCGCGGTCGCGTTGGCGGATGCAACCGAGTATTTGTTCAACCGCATTTTTGATGCTCCAACGCAGCGACCGATTCATCTTCGCGTGGCGGTTCATTGGTCGATCATCACGCTTGGAAGCGGGCTGTTGGCGCTGAGCCTTTACATGTCAGCACAGGTCATCGACTGGTTTGGAAATCTGGGTGCCGGCTCCGGGCCAGTTTGGATTCTGCAACACGCTCTGTCGTTGCTCGCCGCTTGGGTGTTGTTGTTCCTGCTGTATGCGTTGATGCCGAACACTCATGTTTCGGTGCGAGCCGCCGTAATGGGATCGGCGGTCAGCGCGGTGTTGTGGGAGTTTGCCAAGTATGGTTTCCAGATTTACGTGACGACTGCTGTTCCGTATTTGGAACTGTATGGGTCCATCGGAGTGATCCCGTTGTTCTTGCTTTGGATCTACCTGACGTGGTTGATCGTCTTATTTGGACTGATTTTGACCTACACCTTGCAAACCGTTCGCGGCAAAGAATTCCGTCGCCGTGGTGAGAAGCAGGAAGACTTGCCGGCCGGTGACCCCGATTGGATGCTTCCAATCATGACCGAGGTCGCGATCGCTTTTGCTGAAGGCGAAGCCGTTGGGCGTCAGGAATTGTCCGATCGATTGGGATTGTCGAGCCGCGTGGTTCACGAAATGGAAACGCGGCTGATCGAGGCCAACTTTTTGCGGCGCGTGGTAACCGGGGCGGGCCAAGAAAACCAGCTCACTCTTGCCCGACCCGCCGACAACATTCTTCTGGCTGAAGTGATGCGGTTGGCTCATCGGTTCCGGCCGGCGAGCGATCATCCGGCCTGGAAGACCCTGGCCGCCCTCAAAGAAGCTGAGTGCGTTGCCGCGGGAACTCGTTCTTTAGCGGAATGGATGGATGACGATTTGCCGACGCAGGACAATTCAACGACGGGTGAATCAGACGAATCCAAGTCCAGTGACGATAACAATTCGAACGGTTGAGTGAAGTTCGTGTCGCGATGGACGTGAGCGAGTTGCCGCGCTTGACACTGGATCACGGGGCCAGGACGATGATATCGGCCCCCGAAAGACAGGACGAAGGAAAAAACGCCTTCTTCGTGTCCGATTCGAGCCTCTTCTTACCTGGCAGCTTCGTCTGGTTCGAACATATGCCGCCCCCATGAGACGCCCCATGATTGCATCGCTGTTGTTGGACACCCTGCCTTTGGCTCAGATGCCCAAGGTCACCACTGCATTGCTGATTGGTGCACTGGTGATTTTCGCCGGGATCGTTGTGGTGCTGTTTATCTTCACCAGTTACTTCGGGTTGTGGATCCAATCCGTCTTAACGGGCTCCAAAATCTCGTTTGGCAATCTGATCGGGATGACCTTCCGAAAGGTCAATACGCGAGCGATCGTGCGAAGCAAAATCATGGCTACGCAAGCCGGTCTGGATGATCCTGAGCTGACCGTCGGTGCACTCGAAGCTCACTATTTGGCCGGCGGGAATGTGCAGCAAGTCATCCGTGCATTGATCGCTGCAAAAAAGGCCAAGACGATTTCGTTGACGTTCCGCGAAGCGACCGCAATCGATTTGGCGGGACGTGACGTGTTGGAGTCGGTTCAGACAAGTGTTTATCCGAAGGTCATCGATTGCCCGCCGAGAGGTTCGGCGAAACCGTCGCTTGATGCCGTCGCGAAGGACGGGATTCAGTTGAAGGTTCGAGCTCGTGTGACCGTGCGAGCCAATCTGCAGCAATTGATTGGTGGTGCGACGGAAGAAACCATCATCGCTCGAGTTGGCGAAGGGATCGTCAGTGCGATCGGGTCGGCGGACGACCACAAAGCGGTGCTCGAAAATCCGGACGTGATCAGCAAAGCCGTGTTGGTGAAGAAGCTGGATTCTCAAACGGCGTTTGAAATCGTTTCCATCGATATCGCTGACATCGATGTCGGTGCCAACATCGGTGCCCGTTTGCAAGCCGATCAGGCGGAAGCCGACACCGCGGTGGCTCGAGCCAACGCCGAAGGCCGACGTGCGGCGGCGGTCGCCGAAGAGCAGGAGATGCAGGCGGAGATCGCAAAGAGTCAGGCCCAAGTGGTCGAAGCTCAGTCGGATGTGCCACGGGCTATGGCCGAGGCTTTCCGAAGTGGGAAGCTTTTGGTGATGGATTATTACCGTTTGCAAAACGTGAGCGCGGATACCGAGATGCGGCGTGCCTTAGCCGGGCATTCGCACGATCCTGACACGCC
The DNA here is from genome assembly GCF_000196115.1 of Rhodopirellula baltica SH 1. Taxonomy (NCBI): domain Bacteria; kingdom Pseudomonadati; phylum Planctomycetota; class Planctomycetia; order Pirellulales; family Pirellulaceae; genus Rhodopirellula; species Rhodopirellula baltica. The sequence continues at coordinate 3,360,923 of NC_005027.1, read as the reverse complement.
TGAAGAGACCCACTGAAATGCCCCGCGAAGAAAACCCCAACGAGCTTGAAGCGTTTCTGCGAAAGTCGGCAGAGATTCGACAACGCAACGCGATTGATTTTCGCGCGTTGCAAGACGAGCAACGACGTCAGGACAATCATTCGCGTCCGCGACAGTACTCCGATCGCAATCGCGAACGGGTGACGCGGCAACTTGCCGAAGCCATTGATGTGTCCATCGTGGACGATCACGCTGGCGACGATGTCGTCATGGGGGAAGTGGTGGAGGAGCGTTTAGGCAGCGTTTCGCAACGAGAGGGTGAAACAAACGAGGGCGATCGGAAGTCAAACGGCTCCAAATCGAGAGGACGGGTGGCGACGCCGGTGGACAATCTGCGACGATTGTTGTCCCGACCCGGTGGGGCTCAGCAAGCATTCTTGATGAGCGAAATTCTCAAACGTCGCTCGTTTTAGCGACGCCAATTTTCTGTGATGGATTGATTGCCAGAATGGGGCTGAACGAACGCGACTACAGTCGCTCCGAACGAACACCGTGGGATCGAATTGAGAATCCCTTGTCGATGATCAAGGTTTTGATCGGGATCAATGTCGCGTTATTCGCGGTAGATTGGCTGTCGAAAGGGCTGCTCAGCGATTGGTTTGGCGTCAGCGGCCAAACGTTGCTTCAACCTTGGTTGTGGTTCCAACCACTGACCTACGGGTTCATGCACAATACCGAGGAGGTCCTGCCACTACACATTCTCTTCAACATGTTCTTGTTGTTCGTCTTTGGGAGTCCGGTAGAACAACGGTTGGGGGGGCAGGAGTTTCTCAGGTTTTATTTGATCGCGGTGATCGCGGGTGGCATCGTTGGGATGCTGTACCCATGTGCCATCTCGTTGTTCCAGACTGGGCAATTGAGTCCCGAGATCATTGGCGTGTCGACGATCGGGGCCAGCGGTGCGGTGATCGCGGTAATGGTCCTCTTCGCTTGCTACTTCCCCCACCAGGAAGTGCTCTTCATGTTCGTTTTTCCCGTGAAAGCGTGGGTGTTGGCCTCGGTTTTGGTACTGATTGATTTGGTGTCCGCTTTGGGGCTTTTCGGTTCCGCCAGCTCGACCGCCTTTGAAGTTCACCTGGCGGGGGCACTCTTTGGGTTCCTGTATCACCGACTTCAGTGGTCATTCCATTGGCTTGATTTCAGACGGTTTGGCGATTTCAAGGACGAAATGAGGCTGAAATCTCGTCGAGCAAAGCTGAAATTGCATGATCCCGACAAAAAAATCCGCGCCGAAGCAGAGGATGCGGACCGAATTCTGGCTAAAATCCATGAGTCAGGGGAATCCAGCCTGACTTCCTCGGAACGTAAAACCTTGGAGAGATACAGCCGGCGTCAGCGACAAAAACGCGAACTGGACTGATCTCTTCGAACGAACTGGCAATCCGTGAGGACGCGTACCTCTGGTTGAAACCGGCTTCCGGCGCGAAGCACAGTGATGAAAGCACCGCGACGGAAGCAGCGTGCCGAAATCTTTTGCGGCGTGTTCTCCGTTTCACTTGCTCGTCAGTTCCACATCCATTTTGGCACCTTTGCACCTCGGTCCCAATGAAGACTCCTTCGATCCATCGCCGCACGGCATTGCAATTGACCGCCACTTCCGCGATGGCGGCTTGGTTGGCTCAACCTTTGATTCTATTGGCTCAAGAAGCAGAAAAAACTGCCGCGGAAGGTGGCCAGCCGCTGCCATACATGGATCGCATCGGATTGCAGCTGTACACACTTCGGGATGCGATGAAGGCTGACCCCGAGGGAACGCTGAAAGCTGTCGCGGAGGCGGGTTATCGTCAGGTCGAGTTGATGAACATCGATGATGAAGCCGTTCGTTTGGCGGCAATCGCTCGCGACAACGGATTGATCGTGCACAGTGCATTCATGGATTTCAATGTCATCGCGGAACCGGAAAAGGATGGGGTCGGTTCAGTCGAAACAACTTTGGAATTGGCCGAGCGGATCGGATTGCGGCACGTCGTCTTTGGCTACATCGCGAAACACCAACGCGACACGGCGGACAAATGCCGCGCGATTGCGGATCGCGCCAACAAGGCCGCCGACCAGACCCGCAACGCTGGGATGCGAATGTGCTACCACAACCATTCGTTCGAATTCGCAACATTCAACGGGGGTGCCGCCGAAGAGGTAAATACGGAAGCGAACTCAAACGAAGACGAAAAGAAAGCGAACAAGTTGACCGCGTTCGATATTTTCGTTGAGCGTTTTGACCCGCACAAAATGGAATTTGAGCTGGATGTTTTCTGGGCCAAGATCGGCGGCCGCGATCCGATCGAGATGATGCGTCGTTTAGCGGGACGGATCAGCCAAGTGCATTTGAAAGATCTTAAAAAGGACACGCCGGTCATCACCGATGAAGGTCAAGTTCCAAACGACGCTTTCAAGGAACTGGGCAACGGCATCATCGACATCCCCGCGGTGATGAATTTGGCTCGTGAGATTGGCGTGGATCAATGCCATGTCGAGCAGGATCAGTCTCCGGCGCCTTTGGACAGCGTTCGAGAAAGCTATTCATTCTTGAAGGGTGCCCCTGCCTGATCGGCGGCCTCGTCCTCTCTTGTCTTGCTTCTTCAGTTGATTGGCTACCGTTGTGAATTGTGTTCGTATTGGGACATGGAAGATCCTGCAGTCGTTGATGTTTTGCGTTGTCGTTTTTGGAATGACAACCACCGGATTTGCTCAAGACAAACCTTCCTTTGAACTCAGTGAAGATGTTCGCGAAGCATTGACGCCGCTATTTTCGCGAATTTCAAAAGCCGATGTCTCACGTGCGACTGTCGAGCTGTCCGCTGAAACGGTGATGGGTGGCAAAGTCGTCGAGACATCTGATTCGGTTTACCAGATCGCGTCGAAGTACCCCAATCAGTACACCGTTTATTACAAGTCGGCTGACGACCGGAAACGGTTGTATTCCGATGGTGAGAAGGGCGTTGTGGCTCTCACGCCCGAAGCGTTTTTCCGATTGCCAAACGTCGCATCGTGCCAGGAACTCGCGACCCGTTCGGAGATCAATCTTGGTCCCTACCCGGAAGTCGTTTTGGCACTCACGTTGGCTGGTGTGGATCCGGCGGTCACCTTTTTAGGTGGAATGAAATCCGTCGAAGTCGCGGGCAAAGTCAAGTATCGCGGTAGCATCGAATCCATTCATCTGCGTGGGCAGCAGAAGGACGGTGTCACATGGGATCTTTGGATCAGTGACGAAGGCAAACCTCGTCCGCTTCGTTTGCTGGTTGATCTCACACCGATGTTGATTGCTACCGGACAAGTCGCGGTGCCTCAAGGCTATGCCTATTCGCTGCGGTACGACTTCAAATCTTGGCGAGTGACCGGCGATGTCGACGAAAAGCTGTTCCGCTACACCCCGCCGCGAGAGGCGGTGGAATACGAATCGTTGGAAGCGTTCCAAAAGCAGGCCGCAGAGAAGTTGGTGGAGCATCCTCTGTTGGGACAACCCGTTCCTGAATTCGAATTGACGTTGATGGATGGTTCCACGGTGCGAAACGAAGATTTGAAGGGCAAAGTTGTTGTGCTGGATTTCTGGGCGACTTGGTGTGGTCCGTGTTTGCAGGCGATGCCCGTGATTGCCGAGACCACTCGAAAATTCGCCGACAAAGGTGTTCAGTTCTATGCCGTGAATGTTGGCGAAAGCTCGTCGTTAGTGAAAGGTTTCGTCAGCGAACAAGATTGGGATGTGACCGTGGCGTCGGATCCAGATGGCGATCTGATTGATCTGTTCACCGCGAAATCGATTCCCTTGACGTTGGTGATCGCTCCCACGGGCATCGTCGAAGCGGTTCACCAAGGTTTTCCCGGCGAAGCCGAATTGAAGCAGCAATTCACGGACGAGTTGGAAGTGCTGGTCCAAGGTGGACGCATCGCTTCTTCCGTCACCGCGGAAGCGGATCCTGAGAAGGAAGCGGATCCTGAGAAATAGCCCAAACGGAGCGATTCGCGACGCTCGTCCTCAAGATCATTCTTGTCGCGTGTAGACCGCGGGATACACAAACTCTGGTTCCGCAGGCGGCAGCAAGTAACCAAACGTTTCTGATACCGGTTGGTCCTCACTAATCAACTGAAGGGACAGTTCGACTGGTCGTTCACCAGAGTTGTCCTCCGCGAGGGTCACGCCGAGATGCAGGATCCAATCGCCCTCGTCGGTGCGTTCCAATTCTTCTTCGCAGATTTCACCAGCGATCGCGTTGGACTGAATCGAAGGCGGGTGTTCAGCTGGCAGCCCTCGAAGAACCGGACCGGCCAAACGGATTTCCATCTCAATTGGTTCGTTGGCATTTTTGGGTCGAGTCACGCTCAAGTTGGTTGCTCGGCCGAGCACGTTGTGTTCCGGTGGATCGCCCGGGAAGAAGCTGACTTCATACGCGAACTGAAGGGAGGGTTGGGGCGGTTCCGTTGCACCATCAGGCTCGGAAACGGCATCGATCGCCGCAACGGATGATCCAGGATTGGCGGCTGATTCGACCGAAGGATCTGTCTCGGTGGCCGATTGATCGGGTGCGGATTCTTCTTCGGGAGGCAGCCAATACGCAGCCAGGTTGTCGATGCCTTCATGAGCGCCTGGCAATTCGAGTAATTCGATTCGTCCATCGGGCCATGGAGCGTCTGGTTTGATCCAAACGCTGGGACGTTTGTCGTAACGTGCGTTGTGATCGTCGTAGTGATAGAACGCTCGGTTCCGTTGGATCAAACCAAATCCGTGAAGCGATTCGACTTCCGTGGATGTGACCGAGGGGTAACTTTGGCGAGCAAACGCTCTCCAACGCCATTCGTTGGGGCCGGTTTGGATCAGCAATCCATCACTGTCGTGAACCGATGGGCGATTGTCCTTGGGAGGTCCCTTCAATCCGTCACCCCACATCCACATGCTCGTCAGCGGGGCCAATGCAATCTTCTCTGGGCGATCTCGGTAGTAGACATCAGCTTGCACCTTCACGCGTGTCACCGCGTTCCCAGGTACCAATCGGAATCGATACGCTCCGGTCAAGCTGGGACTGTCCATGAACGCCAGGATTGCGATCTGGTCAGAATCCGCCGCCGGCATCTGGATCCAGAACGCGCGGAAGTCGGGGAACTCCTCTTCTTGCATCATGGCAATGTTGATTGCCAATCCACGAGCCGAGGCACCGTAGATGGTGTCCCCGCTTCTTCCGCGAAAGTAGCTGGACCCGATGAAGCTCAGCATTTCTTGGGCATCCGGCCGGTTGGGAAACGGCCCCACGATTCGGAACCCGGCGTGACCCGCCGGGGGAATCTCTTCGGCATTCAGCGGTGCGTCGTAGACAAAGTCATTTGTGTTGAAGGCGATGCGTTGGCTGATCGGATCGCCACTGGGAGATGGATTGAGCGTGAACAGCTCGACCAAGTCCGTTTGGACGAACCCGCGATGAAATGTTTCCAACCAAAACGGCAAGCCTTGATCAAACCAGGTGGCACGTTCAGGGCGGTACTTCACCTTCATGTAGTCATCGTACTGCCATGATGCCAATGGCTCGGGCAATTCGGGGGCCGGTTCATATTCCCGTTGCGATCGCTCGGCCGCGAGCTGACTGAGCGATTCAAAGTCGCGTACGTCGATCAAATCCACCGCGTTGGCCGTGGTGGTTGTGATTAGAAGGGCGACCGAAACTGCGAGGCCGGAGAAAGAAAAGAGCCTCGCAAAACACGCGTCGAAGTACATACACTTGGTCCCGTTGAATTCATGCAGAATGGGAGTGACGCACTGCTAAGGCGTCACCGAAGCAGTTTAGCTCCCAAGACGCATTCAGCGTGCCCAAGTGAATCTTTGAAACCTGCGTCTACGCCTCAGTTCCCTTGCTAAGCAGCCAAGGGTTGGAAACCGGCCAAACGGAAGGCTCGCTTGGCGGCGGGGTGTTGCATGAACGGCTGCCAGACACCCTCTTCCAACAAGTTGGATGCGGACAGGAGGGTGATGCCTGTATCAATTCCGATCACATCGGATCCAATCCAGCCACGCCGTGGATTGAAAGCGTTGACGAATCCATAGCGTCCGTAGACCGATTCACCAAATGTGTTTTTTTGGTACTGAAGTGTCCGCATCGTTTGCTCAGGGGCAATGGCCAATCCGCCACCCGCCGCACTCGGCACGACGGTTCCATCGATACCACGATCGGGTTGAGCTTGGCCGTCTTCGTAGGGCCCGCCCCAATCGCGGTAGCCGTTCGATGAGTCACTGCTGGTCAGACCCCACAAATCTTCACCATAGTGTCCGAATCGTTTTGGTGATTGATCAGCAAGCGATTGTTGAAATTCAATCTGAGCCAAGTGGGCCAGTTGAGAGTTTCGCCAGTAGTTGCGTCCATCAGACGAAACAACACCTCGGAAATCGAAGAACGCCTGCGGATATTGGTGCACGAACAATGGCGGATAGCTGACGAACGACTCACCCTGATGATGCAAAACGTTCTCGCGCCGCCACGCGTTCCAACAACTCGGTGGGATCGCAGAACTAGGAGCACCAATTGCGAGCAGCACGAGAATCGTCAGTTCACTGAAACGATCCCATTGGTAAGGGAGTCTTCCGATTTCGGGTTGCCAACCCATGTGGAGACACCCGTTGTCGCCAAGCATCCAACGCCAATCGACACGTTCATACAACGTGTCGGCCATTTCAACCAATTCGCGATCGTCTTGGAACACTTGTGACGCATGCATTGCACCGGCGATCAACAAAGCTGTGTCGATCGTCGACGCTTCGCTATCGAGGGCCCGCTGGCCGGTAATGCGATCGACGAAGTGGTAGATCAAACCGCGTTCATGTTGGGCTTCGTTGACCAGGAAGCCCAGCATCTTTCGAACGCGTGATGCACCTTCTTCTTTCGAAATCCAGCCATTGTTGGCAGCGACTCCATGGGCAGCCAAACCAAATCCGCAGGCAGCGGAACTGGCATACGTGCTGAACGAACTTCCGTCGGCGTGGCCTCGGTCAGCGATTAGTCCGGTTTGCGGGTCAGCGGCTTCCTCAAAATACAGGTAGCATCGACGACGCAAATCATCCAAGAATGGGTAAGAGTTCTCGTTCATCATCAGATCTTCCATGGTCGACCGCGAACCAGCGGAGACCATTGAGAAGTCTCCGTCTCCACGAAGACGATGCGCAGCGAGCAAGGGCGCGGCAGCGAAGGCTGAAAGAAGCAATCGTCGCTTCATGCTGACGGATCCAATAGGCGGGGTGTTGGCAGGTTGTCGACCATCGCTGCGACAACGCAGCAGAGACTCCGTATCAGGACGAGCTGCTAAAAAGGCGGGGGTAGACTCTTCTACGGGCCAATGGGCGGCTTTGTTTGTCGATTAGGGATGTTAGTTTTGCTTAGGCGTTGTTGCAAGCTCAGGATTCGATTTTCAGCCATCGTTGAAGCTGAGAACAAGAATCTGAGTTGATCCCGCCACTTTCGCCCAGCTGCACCCAATTTTGGCAGCAAATCGTTCAACGGGCGTCGATTTGCATGCGGATTCATCACCCCATCGACCCGCAAGAAATTCACACTGCTTTCTCATATCAATGAGGGAGGCGATGCGATGCTTAGCATGCCCAGTGAGCCGGTCGAAACTCCCTTAGTTAATTTCCGGAGGAATTTGCGGGCGCGACCGAAATTTCTGGCGCGGGATTTGATAAACCCTGGTGGTGGTGAACGTCGATGCTTTGACCGTTTGGTTTGACATCACGTGAAGCCCACTCGCCACTCATTCGACTGGCCCCTTTTCTTTTCAGGCTCTTCCGATGAACACTCTCAACGACCTTTCTCTGTCTGTCATTGCGGACTATTTGCATCGCTGCGGGCACCACCATCCCGACAGTGTTCGTGACCAATCTCACTACTTTGTCGGACTCGCTAAACAGCGTTTGCGAGTTGACGCGGGTTGCACCGAAGATCTGCACGATCCGATCGAGACTGATGACCCACGTCTTCCGCAGGTGACTTTGGAAGCGGCGATGGACGAGTTGTTCTTTCAATCCAGCGAAAACGAAGTGGAAGGCAACCAACGTCGTCGAGTGATTCCGCGATCTGGAGCTCGGACATTGCGTCACAACGAGACCCCGCCTTTGATCGGCCCGTTGCGGCCGCAGTGGTGGATGCAGATGGCATCGCGTCACATTCAACAACCTATCCTCGCGATGTTTGGGTTGGTTGATGGTAAGGGCCGATCGCCGCAGCCTGAGGCAATGACCGATGGTCAGTAAAAGCACCAAGCGAACACGTTGGTTGATCGCAGTCATCACATTGGTGATCGCGATGGCCGGCACGTCCGTTTACGTGGTGTCGATGTCCGCCAACGGTCGCGGGTGGTTGGAATGGTTGAGCGTTCCGTTGTTCGCCTTGCTGTTTGGATGGATTGCTTTTTCGTTTGTTGTCGCAACGTTGGGCTTCGTCCGTTTACTTCGTCGACGACCGACCACAGCAGAAGCGGAACCATCCACGGGAGATGACCCGCCGACGGCGGTGTTGGTACCGGTCTACAACGAATCTCCCATCGACGTTTTCGCCAGAGTGGAAGCGATGGTCCGCAGTTTGGGACCGGATCAGCGATTCGATTTCTTCGTTCTCAGTGACACAAATGATTCTGAGGTTTGGCTCGCCGAAGAGCTGGCTTGGTCTCAGCTGATGGATCGCCTGGAAGAGCAGGTTTCAACTTCGTGCAATGTTTATTACCGGCATCGCCGGGAAAACGTGGCTCGCAAGGCTGGGAACATTGCAGATTTCTGTCGACGTTGGTCCGATCCGTATCCATTCATGATTGTCTTGGATGCTGACAGCCTGCTCGAACCCGACACGATGATTGAGATGGTTCGGCGGATGCGAGCCGATGACCGGCTTGGCATTTTGCAAGTTCCACCAACGCCCATCGGTCGACAGTCGTGGTTCGCGCGCATGCAACAGTTTGCTGCTGCGGCCTACGGTCCCGTATTCTGCGAAGGCTTCGACGCTTGGGCGGCCGAACAAGGAAACTATTGGGGTCACAATGCGATCATTCGTGTCGAAGCGTTTTGCGATTGCTGCGATCTACCCGTTCTGCCTGGACAAGCTCCGTTGGGCGGAGAGATTTTGTCGCATGACTTTGTCGAAGCCTCGTTGCTGGTTCGTCGAGGCTGGAAGGTCCGCTTGGCCAACGACCTCGGCGGAAGTTACGAGGAGTGTCCCACAACATTGACTGACTACGCACAAAGAGATCAACGTTGGTGCCAAGGTAACTTGCAACACAGTCGATTGTTGCTCAGTGAAGGCTTTCATCCGGTTAGCCGTCTGCACTTTTTTAGTGGTGTCTTGGCCTATGCCAGTTCGCCACTCTGGATCTTGTTCACATGTTTGTGCGTTGCCAGTTGGGCACTCGAAAACCGAGGTGCCACCGAACTCGAACTATTGGACGCTGTTTCGCCGACCGCAATGCAGTTGGGGTTGTTCATCACAGCGATGGCGATGCTGCTGATCCCGAAGTTTTATGGTTACTTCAACGTGGTCGTTCGGGGGCAGGCGGTGCGGTTTGGCGGTGCGATTGCGATGATGATCAGCGTTTTGTTGGAGATCGTTTTGTCGATCTTGCTGTCGCCGATCATGGCCATCATGCACACTCGTTTTGTCGTTTCGACGCTGCGTGGTCGCATGGTGAAATGGTCGTCACAACAACGTGGTGAGCACGGTGTTCCAGTATTCCAGGCGATTCGCGACTACGGCGGTTTGACTGTCCTCGGTGTGGTGATCACCGCGGCGGTATTCACCTTCGCTCAATCGTGGGCGGTGTGGTTCTTGCCGATCACCACGGGACTCATCCTGGCGGTGCCGCTCGCGATGGCGATGGCAAGCCGTGAAATTGGCAAGACACTGGCAAAGCTGCGGTTGCTGCTGATTCCTCAAGAATCAAACGTTCCTGAGGTCTATCAGCTCTACGAAGATGCCATGTTGGCATCGCAGCAAAAGTGGTCCGTTTTGCCAAAGTCTTCGATGTTGGAGCAATTGATTGATAGTCCGACTTACTTCCACACGCATCACGGTGTGCTGCGGGCCAGTCACGCGGAACATCCGATGACCGATAGCGAACGGAACTTGGTTCGCAATGCGAGTCAGCGTTTGCAGACTGGCAAGGAAGAACCCCGTGGCGTTGATGTGTCCAAGATTCCGATGGAGCTGAGACGAGCTTTGCTGAGTGACATTGAGTTGCTGCGAGAACTGCACGTTCAGGCACACTCGTGTCCGAAACGTCTGGCTACAGCAGCAGGTTAAAGTCGTCGTGCAGGACGAGTTGGCTGATGCAACGATCAGCCGGTTGTCGCATCAGCGCGTGATGACGTACGCCAGAGCAGCAACCAGAACCACCAGCAGCAAAATCAATGCAACGGTCGCGGCGATCCGTTTTCGAGACCGCTTGCGTTTGCTTGATTCGAGCGGGCCACCTCGATGAAGGATCGCAACTTTGTCTCGATCAGCAGGGGCGTCGACCAATCTGCCATCGACGAGGTGTGCGTTGCCGGGTGTCGCTAGAATGGGCTTGGGTGCCGGTTGAGCGGCGATCGTCGGACCTTTGTGATTCAACTGACGTAGGATTTCGCCGGCTGATTTCCAATCTGGCCAACCATCTCGCCACAACATTGCCGAATCAGCAATGCGGCCTTCGGAGATCCATTGTTTCATCGTCGGACCGTCGGCGGGACCGTATTGGCCGCCGCTTGGCGGACGGACATACCAAACCGCAGTTGAATCACCGAGAATCTCTTCAGGCTTGGTTGGTTCAGCTGTGGCTGGATCAGCCGGTCGTTTCTCCGACTTGGGTTTCGCGTTCTTCTCGACCTTGGGGCGTTCGATGGTCGTCGAACCACCAGACGCGGTTGCCGCATAGGTGCTGGCCGAAGACGATGAGTCAGCGACATCGACGCTGGGGGTCTGGTCCGATGAATCAAGCACGTCGGTCGGATCTTGCTCGTCCGAAACCTCCGCCGGGTGGCTGCCTGATGATTCTTCTTCGATAGCAATTGACTGCGGGCGGTCTTCTGTCGGAATGCGAAAGCGGACCGAGCACGCTGGGCAAACACCCTGACGTCCGGCGAGTTCGTTCTTGATGTTCAGTCGCTTCCCACACGCATGGCAAGCAAAACGAACGCCCATAACACCGTGGTCCGAATCGAGAAGAAGAAGAGAGGAGACGAGATCAGTCGATCTCAACCGCACCACTATAATTGAAACCCGATTGCTCGTGCGAACGACCGATCAACGGAATTTGGGCCGAGTCTTCCCGCTAGAAAGTGGGGGCTTGCTGGGGCAAATTCGTCACAACCGCGTAGGTTTTTTTACCGTTCCTGCCGATCCACAACGCCAGGGGAGTCTCTCCGCACTCGCGAAGCTTTTTTCCCAACTTGGCTGGGTCGATGTCAACTCCGCGAACCTTGATGATTTCTGGATATGACTTTGCTTTCCGAAAGTATCGTCGCAGCGCCCGATCGTCACAGGAAAGTCGATCGCGAATTTTCGCGAACATGGCAAGTTCACGGATGGATGCTTGTGAGGACGGATTTTCGACGTCCGTTTCATTCCAATCGGCGGTCAAGAATCCGGACGGTCCGCCCAACGTTTTGGCGTGATGACGACGAGCGAAATGGTCCGTCAGTCCCGCTGCGCGAATGGCTCCATCCGGATCGATCATCCAGCTTTCGACCGAAGATGTGGATGGTGCGGACTCCGTCCAGTTGTCCGAACTGCAACCGAAACGATGAGCAGAGTCATGCTTCAGAATGACTGCGGATCGTCCACCGACCTGCCAATCCTGTTCATCGCTCGAAATTTTCGGTGGTGTTGGAAGTTTGCCCCAGATCGCGGTTTGCTCACGGACGCTTCCCCCGGATGAGATCCACATCAGGTGACAAGACTGTGTGACGGATGAATCAAGCGTTGTCGCGGGAGCCATCTTTACCAAACCACCTTCGGCCTGACCAAGCAACTGCTTGGTACGTTCCCAACTCGGCAGCCAAGCATCAGGTTGAGTGTGTCGTTGATTGTCGGCTCTTCGGTCGGGATCGATGTGAATCCATTTCGAGCCATCGGCAACCTCAGCCGGTTTCGATTGCATCACATCCAAACAACGCAGCTTCGCGGTGACATCGGCCGTGATCAAATTCGCGGCGGTGAACGAGAGAACCGATTGGCTTGCGTCGATCCCGGTGGCTGGGCCCCGACGGGCCAAAGCGATCAGGTCGCCACCAATGCCACAGCAAATGTCCGTAACCGGCTGATCGCCAAACCAGGTTGCTTTGAAGTCCGCGACTCGCAGGGTGGTGGATTGTTGGATCGCTCGTCGAGTCACCCACCATGATTCGCCTTCCCGTTTAGGTGGACCAAGCGTGGCGATCGCTCGGGTTTGCAATCCCGCGATGTCTTTTAGGATCGCCTTGGTTCCACTGGACAGTGTTTGCATCACCGGCGAATGCAGGCGTCCGGCGATGCAATCTCGCATGGCCTCACGCAGTTCGTCCGTGACTTCCAAATCAACCGATGACGAGGTCACGATGCCACTCCGGTTAGCAATTGTCGCAACATAGTCGCCGCGTTCTTCAATGACGTTGTCTGGCAAAGTTGATTCGTCAGTTCGAGCTGTCGTTGGCAGATTGGAACCGGTGAATGACGAGGGGGAAGTGTTGCGGTCAGGTGTGCGGCGAGCGTTTTCATTAGTTTGCCGACGCCGGGATCGTCATCTTCACTCGCGATGGTTTGATGCTCAATTTCGTTAGCGATCGACTTGGCGTTGTCGCTCAGCAAGTCTGCTTTGTTGAGCACTTCCACAACATGGGTTTTATTCGAGACCGGCAGGGATCGTCGAAAGTCTTGCAAATCAATCAGCGTCGACGGTTGACACACAATCAGCAGCAGATCGGCCGACTCAACGGCCACCGAAGCGCGGCGAATCCCCTCTCGTTCGATCGCCACGCTCGACTCCGTCAGGTGGCTCGTTTCGCGAATGCCTGCGGTATCGCTCATTCGTACCGGAACCCCGGCAATCACGGTGTCGCATTGCAAAACGTCTCGAGTCGTGCCCGCGGAGTCATGCGTGATGCTGCGTCGGAAGCCGACGATTTGATTCATCAAACTGCTCTTGCCCACATTTGGTGGTCCCGCCAAAACCAAACGACGAGGTTCCGTTAGGCGGACTCCACGTTCGCCGTTCGCCGCGATCGTTTGGGCGTCCTTGCAAAGTGCTGCGAGCAAAGATTCTGTTTCTTCTGACAACTCGTCCGAAGATGAAACCTCATCGATACGCTGAAGCCAATGCTGACCCCACTGAGCCAGTTGGCCTCGAGTTTGATCGAGCGCGACGGCAGCTTGTTGGCTGGTCACACAGCGTTGCAGGACGTGTTCCGCTTCGGACAACAAGATCGGTGCGGATTTTTGCCAAGTCGATGACTCAACCGATTCAACACCGCGATCGGTGAGCGAAGCGAGGATGGCACTGACCGCGGCCTCTCCTCCATGCCCATGAATCTCAAAGCTGCCATCGGTCATTGGGGTCAGGACGATTGATTCTCCGGGACCGTCGTCGCTGCTCTTCCACGTTCCGTAGCGAACCTGTCCTGCCGACAAACTTGATGAAGCATTCGTTGCGGGAGTGAAACAATCTTGCACGCACTGAAGTGCCCGCGGGCCGCGAAGACCGATCACGGCAACGGCTGAAAGCCCCACGCCCGTCAGTCGAGTTGCGGTCGTTTCATTGGTGGAAGTCATGAATGCGAGCGAGATGAATTGGTCAATGTGAGATGCGAAGCGACCACTCTCGCACAACGTGCTCAACAGCGATCAGGTCGGTCAACTCGGCAACAATCAGACGAACGCCAAATCGTTGCAGTACCGAACGTTCGGCATCGGACCATTGACCCGCCGCAATGTAAAGGCGATTGCCGGGCTGAGTTGATCGAGAGTGGAGCCACTGGATCAGTTCGTGGATCCCATTTTGGTCGCCGGCCCACAAAACGACTTCGGCGGTGGCCGGTTGCGAGGACCGAAGATTGCGTTTGCGAATCGGAATATCGTCGAGCGAGGTAAATGATTCCGGGTGGAAATCAGTGCTCCACAACACCCTCACGGCATCGAACCAGCGTTCGGACTCGGGGCCGGTCACCCAAAGTTTGATCTGCACGGCATTCATCCGTCCAGCTTTCGCAGCAATCGAGCACGGCTGATTCCCAAACGGCGAGCCGCTTCGGCCTTGTTGCCTTGCGACGCTTCCATCGCTCGTTCGATCAATTCTCGTTCATACTTCTGAACAGCCTCGTCCAGTGAATCGATCCGGAAGTTGTTTTCGATTCTTTCGGGTTCTTGTTCCGATTCGGTTCGAGGGCCGACTCGATAGGAACGAATGACCAGGGGCAGGTGATCACGCCCGATTCGATCTCCCACAACGCGACCAAGTGCAGAGCCCATCGCTTCGGCAAGTTCATCAAAATCATTCGGCCAGGGATACAGTGTCAACGCGTCCATCGCGTCGCGACCCAAGCGGGGCAGATCAGAGTCGGACATTCGCTTCTGCGGTTGGCCAGATCGATGAGCCTCCCGAAGCAACGCCGTTGCCAACGTCGGGATGTCCTCGCGACGATCCTTCAATCGAGGGATCGTGATTGGCATGGCACGCATCAGGTTCATCAATGGCTTAGCGATGCCCGTGACCGCTTGCGGCATATGAGTCAGTTCAGCAATTTGCGCATCCAAAGGATCATCGGGTTCGCCGCGATGCAAATGGTTCTCCACGACACGCGCAGGATCAAGCATGCCGATGAGACGAAGGTGGTCGCCAAACACTTCCACCCACTGACTTAATTTGACTTGGGCATCGTCGGGCATTTCATCCAGACGTTCGATCAGCAGCGTCGCGTTGCTGCGATGGGAATCGTGTTGGTTGATCGATTGGATCGCCGGAGCAGCGTAAGCTTCCAAAAGCTCGGCATCCATCAAGGCTCCGTCGACGATCGTGAGTGATTCGCCAGGTGCGGACGCGTCGTGAAGTCGCAACGCCAGTTCACGACTGCTCGAATTGGTTGGCGTGAACAGACCAAGATGACATCGCATCGAAGTTGCGGTGGTCACGCGTCGACGCAGCAACTCCGCGGCGTCGGATTCTCCCGCCAGCAAAATGTCCGCGGTGCGGGCATTGGAGGTTTGATGCTTGGCAATCAATTCGCGAAGCAGCGACTCCTGACGCAGTCCGCCTTCACCCAGCCAGTCGGAAAGCGGCACTTCGCTATCACGAAGAAATTCACCAACGCAGCCAATCGTGTAGCCGCTGTCGCCGAGTGATACCCAATGGGCGACCGCGGTCAACGCTTCATCGCTGGTGCGACTCTCGCCGACACCCTCTCGATCGCCGACACCCTTTGAATCGCCAATATGGTCTGAAAGAGTGATCCGTCGGGTTTGGTGACCTCTAATACGGATCGATGGATCGGGACGCAGCGCGTCGACCCATTGGTCGGACATCGTCTGGACCGTTTGTGACTCGTCCGTCTCGGTGGATTCCCCCAGCCACTCCGCCATTGAGGGCGAAAGGTGAATCAGGTCACCGGCAGCATCGATGATCCACACGCGTGCGGTGGATGCATCGAGCTGTTTGATGAGCGATCTGGGGCGTGACGGTCGACTAGAACGTGTCAAGAATGAAGTGGTGCCCTTTGTGGAACCGGCGATTGCTGGGGTAATAGTTGTGCCAGCTTTTATTGTAAACGGGAATTCTCATTTCCGTTGGGTAGCGATGATACAAGCTGTCGCTGCTCTTGTAATAATCCTGGCCCCAGAAGTTTTGGGGGTAATAGACATAGGGATAGTGGTACATCCGGTTCCAATCGGTGTTGGCGGCGGATGATCCCCAGCTTTGGCCATAAGCACGCTGGCCCTGGTAGCCCATTTGACCCATCGCATTGGGAAGGGTTCCACCGGCTCCCATTGCCACAGGGGCACCGTAGCCCTGAGCGGCGGCGTGATGAGAATCGCAGGCAAAGCCCACAATGAAGACGACCGCTGCTGCGGCCAAGATGGTAGCTCGTTGGTACATTCCGACATTCCCCCCCGGGTATGAATCGCGTTAGGCGATGGATCTTTTTGATCGCGTGGTTTTCCCGCGTGGCGTGGTCCACACTGGTTTCATCGGAGTTATCGGCACAACCCATCGATCAGGATGAGTCGTTTCGTTTCCGATTATTGGTCCAAGTGCTAGAATTTCGGTTGGGGTCGGTCTGAACACCGCCCGATCTGAAACGTAGACTCTGATGCATCGGCGACAGAAAATGTCCTCGATATCCCGCAAGTCACCCACCCACCTTTTGTGAATTCATGACCACTCTGAAAACTCGTGTCCTCGTCGGCGTGTTGGTGCTCGGAACTCTCGTGGCCGGTCCAATCGCGTCCGCCTGCCCGTTCTGCAGTGCTGTGTCTCAAACGCTGCGGCAAGAGATGGAGGTCATGGACGCGGTGGTCGTCGCAACGGCGTTGCAGAGCGATCTGACCCGCAATGCGGACACTGGACAGATAAAAATGCGAATTGAAACCGTGCTCAAGGGCGGCGAACACGTCGAAGCTGGTCAAGAGGTCACTGCGGTCTATTTCGGCGATGTGGCCAAAGGACGCCGCTTTATGCTCAGCGGAGTCGATCCTCGCGACATGCAATGGTCTTGCCTGCCACTGACTCCAAAAAGCGAGAAGTATCTGGAAAAGATCACGCAGCTGGCTGACAAAGAGCCGTCCGAGCGATTGCTGTTCTACTACGAGTACCTGCAAGACGAAGATTCAATGCTGTCGCGGGACGCGTACGACGAATTTGCATCCACGCCTTACGATGAAATTCAAAAGATCAAATCGGCCTTGGACCACGATACCTTGGTCACTTGGATTCAAGATCCCGAAATGTCGCCCGACCGCAAACGCATGTATTTGACTTTGTTGGGCATTTGCGGCGATCAAGAAGACCTGCCGATGCTGGAATCGATGCTCAAAAGCACGCAAAAGAGCAGCCGTTCAGGGCTCGACGCTCTGATCGCTTGCTACCTGACTCTTGCGGGAGAGCAGGGCCTGCCAGTGATCGACGAGCTGTTTCTTGAGAACAAGCAGGCGTCCTATGCTGACACCTATGCCGCGATCATGGCGGTCCGGTTTCACGGCAGTGAGGGCGGCGTGATTGCTCGCAGTGCCTTGGTTCAATCGCTGCACCACATTCTCGACCGGCCTGACCTGGCTGACTTGGTGATTCCCGATTTGGCTCGTTGGAAAGATTGGAGCCAAATCGATCGTATCAAGCAGTTGTTCTTGGACGCTGACGCGGAGAACAACTGGGTGCGAGTGCCCGCGGTCAATTACCTTCGAGCCTGCCCAAAGCCAGAGGCCGCCGAAGCAATCGAAGAGCTTGAAAAAGTGGACCCTGATAGCGTCCGCCGTGCCAACACGTTTTTCGCGGTTCCCAAGCCGTCCGCGGAAGTGAAAGCCGTCAAGCAGTAGTCAGATCGCCGCGTGTCAGGCGGCACGCCGTTGATTGCCCGCCGTTCGCTCGTCGTGGACTGAATCGTTCAGTTCGGTCTGCGGACGAATTGGAATCGTCATTGCCGCCGCATCGGTTTCGGCAACCGTTCGCAATCTCCCTTCTTCGAGGAAGCGAAGCGTCATCTCGATGGCGAGCGGATGTTGAACCAATCGCTGATGCGACGTCGCAATCACGGCATGATCGGCTTGCCCGTCCAGGTGGGTCGCACTCTCAGAAACGATCCAGTCTTTCTGCGCCGCGATCACGCCGACATCAATTCGATGAGGACGCGGTAGCTGGTTGACCAGGCTGCTCTCGTTCTCGGACAGTTCCGCGAGTTGTGGAAAACGGTTCGCGAACGGCCCGAGTGGCAATCTTGTCAGCCAAGAACCGCGATTCGGCGGTGCCATCATCAGCAATCGGCCACAACGCTTTTTCGCGATCGTTTCCATGCGAGATTGGGCGATGGCCGCTCTCGCAATGATGCCGCCCATGCTGTGTGTAACGAAGTGGATTCGTCCGATGTCGGGTCTGCAGAGGGCTTTCTGAATCACCGCAGTAAGGCAACCTGCATGCGACAAAATCGAACCGCGCAAGCTGGGGTAATCCCACACCAAAGTTTCATACCCGGCGGACGTTAGCGAATCCGCGATTGGATCCAGGCTTTTTCCGTTGGAAAGGAAACCGTGAGTTGCGATCACCAAGTCGTGGGTGTCGTGATCGTGCAATTTTGCAATTTTGAGCGAGTGGCGGTCCATAAGCCTCTTATCGGCCACCACCAAGCCAAATTTCGCTCAAAATTCAGCGTGTGCGATCTTGGGAAGGCTGGGCGGTGTCGGCTGTTTTCGTGGCCGTCGATTGCTTCGGTTTGGGCTCGTCGTCGATCAAAATTCGGACGGCGGGGGATTCTAAATCGTCGTATTGGCCACCGCGGATGCACATGATGCAGGCGATTGTTCCACCCGCACCCAACAACAGGGCCAACGGAAGAGCGATGAACAGAACACTCATGATTGTTTTTCGCGAAAAATGGGCCATGCCAGCGTGAGTGCTAGCACGGTGACCGAACTGATCGGCATCAAGATCGCCGCGACGAGGGGGCTGATTCGTCCCGACATTGCCAAAGCAACCGCTACCAAATTGTAGCTGAGCGAGGCGGCGAAAGCCGTTCGTATCAGAGCTTGTGTTCGCCGTGCGGCACCAATCAGATCTGAAATGGATGTCATACTGTCCGAGGCAACGTAAATCGGTGCAGCTTGTAGACTGACTTCGGCGCCACCGCGAACCGCGATTCCCACATCGGCCGCCGCCAGTGCCGCGGCATCGTTGGCACCGTCGCCAACCATGACCGTTGAACCACTTGAGTGATCGCGGACGTGTTGCAATTTGTCCTCGGGCGACAAACCCCCGAGTGCCTTCGCGGCGTCCAGGTTCAACTGTTCGGAAACATGAGCCACGATTTGGGGGTGGTCCCCGGATAGAATTCCAACTCGCCAACCTCGGCGTTTTAGCGATTCGATGAATTGGCCGACGTTTGGTTTGAGCGGGTCATTGATCGCGAGCACGCATGAGGCGATGCCGTCGATTGCAATGATACTGGGACTGGCAGATTGATTGGTGCAGTGATCGCACGCGGAGAGAACCGGTTCGGTGATGACAACATGGTTTTCTTGCATGAATGAAAGGCTGCCAACTAAAACCGCGTGCCCATCGCTGTATCCGGAAACGCCACCAACGTGGACTTGCCCGAGTTGAGCATTTGTCGGAACGATTGAATCACGTCGACTAGCTTCCCTCTGAATTGCAATCGCGATTGGATGTTCACAGTGCCGTTCGATTGCGGCTGCGTGAGCGATCGCTGAAGCATCACCCTCGACAAAGGTGGCTCTTGGTTTGCCTTCGGTCAGTGTGCCAGTCTTGTCGAACCAAATTGTTCCGACGGAAGCCAGCGTTTGCAGCGAAGATCCGTCGCGAATCAAGATCTTCCGCTTGGCTGCTCGTCCCAGTGCCACCGCGATTGCCAGCGGTGTGGCCAACGCCAACGCACACGGACAGGCAACAATGAGCAATGAAGTCGCGTGCGAAGCAGCGATCCCAAACCCGTCGCTCAGCCAAGCGAAGAAAGTCGCGATGGCCAGTAAAGTGACGATCACAACGAAGTAGCCACCGATCGAATCGGCAAGCTGCACGATCGGAGTCTTCTGCGCCGCCGCCTCTTCCACCGATTGCATGACCTGTCCAATGCGGCTTTCACGCCCGACTGACGTCACGCGAATGTCCAGCGGACTTTGCAGGTTCACCGTTCCAGCGGAAACGGAATCGCCTTCCTGTACCGAGACCGGCAAGCTTTCGCCGGTCAGCAATGATTGATCGATCGATGATTGGCCAACAAGGATCACTCCATCGACCGGAACGCTTTGTCCCGCCATCACCCGTACCGAATCGTGGGGACGCAAATTGTCGACCAACACGAGTTCGGTCTGATCGTTTGCCAAAATGCGTTGTGTGTGACGAGGTGTGATTCGAAGCAGCAAATCGACCGCTTTTGCTGCGCGGTGCTGTTGATGAAACTGAATCCAGCGTCCAATCAAGAGCAGAAAAACCAACACCGCCAGCGAATCAAAGTAGGACTCGCCCTGCCCCGTGATCGCCGCAATGACGCCCGCGACGGTTCCGACCGTCAGGCCCAATGCAACGGGAAGGTCCATGTGCGGCGTTCGCGTTTTAATCGAGGCCCAAGCACCTTGGAAAAACGTCCGACCGGGTAAAAGCACGGCTGCCAATCCCAACCCGGTCCCCATCCATCTGAGAAATGACCAGTGCTCGGCCTCCACGTCAGATGCTTCGCCAGCGTACAACGCAATCGCAATCCACATCGCATTGGCGGCGCAAAACCCTGCGAAAGCAATCTGGATCAGCAGTCGATGATTCTCTTGCCGAAAATGATCTTCGCGGTGTTCGGGTAGCGGCGATAGTTCATAGCCGAGCCGGTCGAGCGGTTGCGCGATTCGGCTGAGTGAGATTTTCTTAGGATCGAACACGACTCGCATGGTGTGCTCACTCATCTTCACGCGAGCATCCAGCCAACCTGGCGTTCGAGTCGCAACGTTTTCAATCAGCCACGCACAGGCGGCACAATGCAGTCCATGCACGGCCAGTTCACACACCATCGTTCCGTCGGATTGCTCGATTGGTTGAGATGCACCCAAGTAATCGGCTCGATCAAAGACGGTGTATCGCTCGTGCAGCGAATCCGCGGACGTTGCTTGGCCGTCGCGGTCGATTGGCTGTCCACCGCCCGCCAATTGGTCTCGCAATCCGTAGTAGCTTTCCAAGCCCCAGCCATGGATCAGCTCATAGGCACCACGACAACCATTGCAGCAAAAGACAGTCTTCGGATCGGCATCGCGATGCACCTCGGTTGGTTCACCGCAGTGCACGCAAGGAAGCGACGTTTCGACGGTCGACGAAGCGTCCTCGTTCTTCGACGCACCGAGATTCGAAGGCATGATTTGTCATCACTCCTGCGGCGTTTCGCAGGGAATGCCCTCGGCGCAGCAGCAAGGCAGCGGTGTCTCGGTCAGCTCGGAAAGTGTTTGCTGCGAGTTTGTGCCATTCAGATCCAAGTCCACATTGGCACGGATATCTGTCAATGAATTCAAATCCGCGAAGCCGCGTCCTGATGCGGTGTACCCACCGGTGATAATCAACGTCGCGGCGGCCGCGGTGGGAATGAATTTAGTGAAACGGCGAGATAGCGATTGGGTGCCCGCAATGAGCGCCGTCAGCGCGGGAACGGTTCCCAACCAAAACGCTGCCATCACCAAACCACCATTGAGTGTTTGCCCAGTACCCGCTGCGACCAGAGCGAACAAATACAACCATCCGCAAGGCAGCAACGTGGTTAGCATTCCAATCGCAAGGGCTCGTCCGCCGACTGGCAATTTGAAAATCAGGGGGCGCAACCGTACGAGCAGGCCACCAATTCGAGACGGGGTGATTGGTTTCGGGGCGTTGCTGCGAACGGAAACGATTTGCCAAAGTTTCCAAATGCCCAGTCCCATCATGATCGAGCCAACCACACGTGCGGCAGCTAGCTGAATCCCGAGCGTTTCGCCACCAATTTCAACCAAGTTGCCAATGGTGCCGGCGATCAGTCCCGCCAAGACGTATGTCGATAGTCGACCAAGGTGATATAGCGTCGTGGACCAAATCACCGTCGACTTCGGTTGTTTCTCACCAGCACCGCTGGCCCAAATCGCCAGAGGTCCGCACATGCCAACGCAGTGCATGCTGCCTAATAAACTGGCCGTGACGACGGCACTGGC
Source organism: Rhodopirellula baltica SH 1 (assembly GCF_000196115.1). Taxonomy (NCBI): domain Bacteria; kingdom Pseudomonadati; phylum Planctomycetota; class Planctomycetia; order Pirellulales; family Pirellulaceae; genus Rhodopirellula; species Rhodopirellula baltica. The sequence goes on along the minus strand of NC_005027.1, from coordinate 3,339,039 downwards.
TAACATCCACATCTCAATCTTCCAATTCGAGTGTGCGAGAAAGTGTCATCGGTTCTCCCGCTCCATCGACGGTCACTTCGAGTTGCCATAGTCCTTGTTGCGGCATCGAGGCCATTCCGAGGTAACGGCCTTCGCCCGTGCTTGGCAAGTCAACCGCCTGAAACGCACCCGCATCCGCATGGCGATAAACGACCGCGTCAACATTCAGATCGTCCAGTGTTTTCCCTTGCTGGTTGTGCAATTCGACAGAGATCGCTCGCTGTCCTTTTGAGTCTGAGACTTTTGAAACGATGACATCGACGTTCCATCCCAAGCGATCGGACGCCAGCGAAGCGCGATAAGACTCATCCCAGTTCAATGCTGCCTGATGGTAGTCCGGGACCACGGCCAAAGCCGGATCGCCAATCGCAAGTTTGAGCGCGGTGCCGAGGATGGTTGCTTGGATCGCGAAAAGTAACAGCACCAAACCAATGTAGAATCGTTTGGCACGACGCTCATCCTTTTGTTGCGTTTCCACGGATGGTTTGAGTTCGGTTTGCGATGACATGATTAGCGGCGTGGCCCCAAGACCTTCATAGAGATAATGCGTTCATTGCCGCTTTGATCCTTGACCGTCAGTTCGATTGATTCGTTTCCATCGCCCATGGTCATGGATGAAGGGAAATTCAATCGAATCGGCAGCAGTTTCGATTCGGCTGGTTCGAGGTGTTGGGCGTCGGCGTCGATGATTTCGACCTCAACACTCGAGTCGTTTGTCGACAGTTCATAGGTTTGGGCAATCTCGGTGCGATTGACCAAACGAAGATTGAATGCGTTGGAAACTTCTTTGGCACCCAGCAGTGAGTAAGGTGCCCCGCGTCCGCGGAGAATCCTCGCGTCAAATCCGCTTTTGCTGGAGATCGCCATGGCCAAACCGGAGAAGACTCCCACCAAAACGATTGGGTAAATGATCGTTCTTGCACGCAGCAATTTCTTCGGTTTGCGAGCGATGGCGTCCTGTGAGCTGTAGCGAATCAATCCCTTCGGTTTACCCACTTTTTCCATCACGTCATCGCACGCGTCGATGCACTGGGTGCAATTGATGCACTCCATTTGCAGTCCGTCGCGAATGTCGATTCCGGTTGGACAAACCACGACGCATTGGTGGCAATCGACACAATCGCCGGCGGCTTTTCCACGCACCAGATCAACTCCACGATCATCGTCGTGTGTTCGTTTTCCTTTGATGCGAGGTTCGCCGCGTACCGGGTCATAGGCAACGATCTTGGATTGCTCGTCGAGCATGACCGATTGAAAGCGTCCGTAGGGGCACGCGATGAGACACAGTTGTTCTCGGAAAAACAGAAAATCGAACAGCATCAATCCTGTCGTGGCCGCCATGACGAGAAACGCCGACGGATGATCGATTGGTGAACTCCGGACCCACTGGGCAAGTTTCTCGGTGCCCACAAAGTAGGCCAGAAATGTGTGAGCCAAAAACATGCAGAGGACAAGATAAACGGCAAAGCGAGCGATCTGCCAAACCGGGCTGATTCCGCGGGCCGGCTTGCCGCCTTTGCCCAGCGTGCCATCGAAGAAGCGATCGATGGGGCGGAACAAAAATTCCATGTAGACGGTTTGTGGGCATGCCCAACCGCACCAAGCTCGGCCGGTGATCGCGGTGATCAAGACGATGCTCACGAAGATGCTGAGCATGAACAATGCCAGCACCAACGTGTCGGTTGGATAAAAGGTTTTGCCCAGCACCGTGAATTCACGGGCGGCGATGTCGAGCAAAATCAGAGGCTTTCCACCGATCCGCAAATGCGGGATGGCTACAAAAACCACCATCAAGATGTAAGCGATGACGCGCCGGCGTTTCCACCATTCGCCCATTGATAGCTTTGGTCGAAGCCAACGGCGGCTGCCATCGGCTTCCAGCGTGCTCAAAACGTGATCTTCTGGTTTGAGCAACGCTTCATTGTTTTGAGATGCTCCCGATCCACTCGATGTCCCATCGCGATCCGCCGCATAGCACACCTTGCAAGGCGAAGGCGAAAACAGAGGCAACGATGCTCGGGTGGACATTGGATTTGGTCTTATTCTTCGGGGGTTTCGGGTTCGTCTTCAACAGGTTCGGGCCACGGTGGAATGTTTTTGCCTTCCGGACCTCGGTTGCTTTCAATGTTCTGGCCACGCAACGTTGCGACATACGCGGAAACCAGAACGATTTCGTTCGGATGCAGCCGATCCGACCACTTCGGCATCGCTCCGCCACCGGCACCATTGATGATGACCTTGGCGATGTCTTCGATGTTCTTCACGTTCTTGTAGTATTCATCGGTCAGGTTTGGACCAACCTGCCCTTCGCCTTCGCGCCCATGGCAAGAGATGCAGTTGGCTTTGAAGACAGACTGACCGACACGAACCCAATTGGGTTTGTTCATGTAGCTGGCCAGGGTCGCTTCGTCTGGATTTAAATCACCGATTTCTGCGAATTGCAGACGAGTGTTTTCCGCCAAAGCGATGCCGTACTGATCTTCCACCGAACGACCAGCGGCACCGCCGTGATAGAAGAGGAAGTAGAACGGGCTGAACACGATCGAAGCAACAAACAACCACTTCCACCAACCCGGCAACGGATTGTCGAACTCCTCGATCCCGTCATATGCGTGATCGGTCTTGGGCGCGTTGTCGTATTCTGTCACTTGGCTCATGGTCGTGGGTCCTCCACTTCGTCACTCAGTGGAATCGATGCGAATCGATCAGTTGCATTCTTGGAAAGTCGGAGTGTTCCATAAGTCATCGTGGCAAAGGCGATGACAAACAGAGCGAGTGCCAATTCGGCAAACGATGAATAATCGAGAGCGCTGACTAGATCTCGGATCATGACGTTCTCACAAAGGAAATTTGGAAAGGCTTCGGAGTCAAATGACGTTTCGCGGAAGTGCTAGTTCACCACGAAAGTGTCTTGGTTTGGTCCGTCGCCCGTTACGGCCTGGGCCGCTTCTTCAACCGCAGGTTCAGCGGTTTCTTCACTCGATTCGGAGTCCGCGTCTGCTGGTTCGGCGGATTCTTCCGCGGCCGGTTCTTCCGTCGCGAACAAGTCCACGCCGACGCGTTGCAGATAGGCGATCAACGCGACCGCTTGTTTTTCGTAAGCCTTCGCGGGGCCACCTTGCGCGACAATGTCCGCCGCGATGTATTCAGCTTGTTTGTAAGCGACTTCGGCCGTGTTGTTCAGCTCTTCGTCGGTGTACTCCGCGCCCAAGTAGGCCGCGACTTTGACGTGTGGGGCGATGGCGTCGTAGTTCATTTCCTCGGTCAGGAGATGCCCATAGGCGGGCATCACACTTCCCGGCGAAACGTTCTCTGGGTTCTCGAAGTGAGTCCAATGCCAAAAGCTGCTTTGCTTGCCACCTTCGCGAGCCAAGTCAGGACCGATGCGGCGGCTGCCCCACTGGAACGGACGATCGTAGATGAATTCGCCTGGCTTGCTGTACTCGCCGTAGCGTTTGGTTTCCGAAACGATTGGGCGAATCATTTGTGAGTGGCAGTTGTAACAGCCTTCCGAGACGAAGATGTGTCGTCCGGCGAGTTCCAACGGTGTGTATGGTTTGACGGTCGCGATGGTCGGCACATTGGACCGGATCAAGAACGTCGGAATCACCTCAAACAATGTGGCGACAACGACGGCGATTGTGGTGAACACAGTGAAACGAACTGGCAACCGTTCCCAACGACGGTGCCATCCCATTTGACTCCAAATACTGACCTTTTTGCCGAGCTCCAGCACTGGGGCACCATCAATCGCACTGGTGGGAGTCGGTGTGTGATCGATGTAGGTTTTGGTCAAGCGAGGTGCGGTATGAACTGGGTTTTCATACTCAGCAGGGCGTCCCATCCATGTCATCATGGAGTTGATACCCAGCATCAGCATGCCGCTGACGTACAGCACGCCTCCTACAACTCGCAGCCACCACAGTGGAACGATGGATTGAGTTGTTTCAATGAAGTCCGGGTACATCAAGTGGCCGGTGTCATCCATCGCTCGCCACATCCAGCCTTGCATCAGGCCAGCAGCGTAGATCGGGATGATGTAGAGCAGGATTCCGATGGTCCCGGTCCAGAAGTGCAAGCTGACCAGTTTGTCGCTCCACATTTTGGTTTGGAACAACCGTGGTAGCAGCCAGTACAGCATTCCGAACACCATGAATCCGTTCCAACCGAGTGCACCCGCGTGAACGTGTGCGATGGTCCAATCGGTGTAGTGAGTGAACGCGTTGATCGACTTGATCGACAACATGGGGCCTTCAAAGGTGCTCATGCCGTAGAATGTTACGCCGACGACAAAGAACTTCAGCACCGGATCAGCGGCGACTTTGTGCCATGCACCACGCAGGGTCAGCAAACCATTGATCATTCCACCCCAGCTGGGCATCCACAGCATCAGGCTGAACAACATGCCCAGTGTGCTGGCCCATTCGGGAAGTGCGGTGTAGTGCAGGTGGTGAGGACCGGCCCAAATGTAAATGAAGACCAGCGACCAGAAGTGGATGATGCTGAGTTTGTAGCTGAAAACCGGCCGTTCAGCCGCCTTGGGCAGGAAGTAGTACATCAGCCCCAGGAATGGCGTCGTCAAGAAAAACGCAACCGCGTTGTGGCCATACCACCACTGCATGAATGCGTCTTGGACACCCGCGTAAACGCTGTACCCTTTGAACCAACCAGCGGGAATGACGAGGTTGTTGAACACGTGCAACAGCGCGACGGTCACGATCGTGGCAATGTAGAACCACAACGCGACGTACATGTGTCGCTCGCGTCGCTTGATCAACGTCATCAAAAAGTTGCCACCGAAAATGAACAACCAAACGACCGCGATCAACAAATCGATCGGCCATTCCAGTTCCGCATATTCGCGGCTTTGGGTGATCCCCAGAGGAAGCGTGATGGCTGCCAGGACAATGATGAGTTGCCAACCCCAGAAGTGCAGACGACTGAGGACGTCGCTCCACATACGGGCTTTGCAAAGTCGTTGTGTGCTGTAGTAGACCGCGGCGAAAATTCCGTTGCCGGCAAATGCGAAGATGGCGGCGTTGGTGTGCAGAGGACGCAGCCTCGCGAACGAGAACCAGGGCAATCCACCCGTGATCGACGGAAGCACCAGCAGCACAGCGACGATCAGACCAACCAGGGTTGCGACAATGCCCCACACAATCGTGGCCGTCGCAAACAAACGGACAATGCCGTCGTCATATTGAAACTGTTCCAGCCGAACCTCTTCTGTGCCTGAGTCCGATGACAAGGCTGCGTCATCCGGACCGTTCGTCGGCGTACCAGTCGCCATTTCTATCCTCAGATTTCCGTAGTTGAACAGCATCCAAACACGAATGCGGCAACACCCAAGCGGCAATCGCCACGGGCATCGGTGATCAGTGAAGATCACCTGCCAATATTAAAAACTTAGTCGTCCTAAAAACCCATACCAACACCTGCAGATTTCGGTTTCCGCGACATTACGCCACGTATTTCGCCGTGGGGTCAGTCCAATCGTCCCGAGCTGCAGGGAGGGGGCGTCGTCGCAGAGTTGTATCACAATTCGCGAAATGTGGGTGTCTGGGTTGAAACGTCAGCAGGCCGTTTCAATCAAAAAAAGCCTTCGGGAATTCGTCTGGGTAAGACGATTCCCCGAAGGCTCTCTGTGTTTCAATTCACCCGGTTCAGGGTGAGCACGCCGAAAGTGTTAAGCGGCGGGTTTGAGGTAAGACGACAAACGCTCGGCACGTGATGGGCTCTGCATCTTCGCAACCGCTTTGGCTTCGATTTGACGAACGCGTTCGCGAGTGACCTTGAAGATTCGACCGCACTCTTCGAGCGTGTAGCTGTATCCATCAACCAAGCCGTAACGCAAGCGAATGATTTCGCGTTCGCGGAAGGTCAGTGTTTTCAGCAGTTCGTCAATCTTGTTTCGCAACATGCCACTGGCGGCGATACGGACCGGGTTGTCCGTTTCGCTATCTTGGACAAATTCGCCAAAGCTGCTGTCTTCGCCTTCGCCGACGGGACGGTCCAGGCTGACGGGGTGTCGTCCGATGTCCATCACTCGGCGAACTTCTTCGATCGGAACATCGGTCGCTTCGGCAATGTCTTCGTAGGTTGGCTCGCGACGGAGTGTTTGAGTGAGTCGCTTTTGTGCTTGGCGAAGTTTGCTGAGAACGTCGATCATGTGCACGGGGATTCGGATTGTGCGAGCCTGGTCAGCGATGGCACGAGTGATCGCCTGACGAATCCACCATGTTGCGTAAGTGCTGAACTTGAAACCGCGACGATATTCATATTTGTCGACCGCTCGCATCAAGCCGGTGTTGCCTTCTTGAATCAGATCCAAGAACGACAGACCGCGGTTGCGGTACTTTTTCGCGATCGAAACCACCAAGCGAAGGTTGCCGGCACTGAGTTCGCGTTTGGTTGCTTCGTATTGATCAAAGTGGCGGCGAACCTTGGCCATGCGGTTGTGCAAGCTGGTTGGGCTTTCTTGTGTGACCAACATCAATTCGCGAAGTTCTTGACGCAGATCAGCAGCTTCGTCGCGGCTCATCGCGTCGTTGCCGAGGTCGGCCAAACGCTCACGAATGAAAGTCATTCGGCCAGAGATTTTTTCGAGTTGATGCAGCAATGGTGTGACGCGGCGGCTTCGCAGCGACAATTCTTCGACGAGTTCCAGGCATTTGCGACGGCGACGAAGAAATTGCTTGCGGACTTCGGCTTTCAAGCGTGGCGATGCACTGCGTCGAACCAGGATTTCAAAGTCGGCTTTGTTCTTGGCGATCAAATCATTCAGCGTTCGCAGGTTGTGCGGCATTCGCTGGGAAATTTGTTCCTTGGTCAATCGCTCGGTAAGCGAGACTTTGATTGTGCGGTCGAAGGGAAGTTCGCCCGAGTGGACTTTTTGCAGAGTGTCGACGGTGGCTCGCAAAGCGTAGTCGGTTTCCAACAGCGAGCGACGGTATTGCTTGCGAGTGATTTCGATCTTCTTTGCCAGTGCGATCTCTTCTTCGCGAGACAGCAATGGGATCTCGGCCATCTGGCTGAGGTACATGCGAATGGGATCTTCGCTGGCCTTTGGCATGTCAGCCGAAGAGAAGCTTTGCGACGCGGCTTCGTTTGCCAAGATTTGTTCGGGCGATTCTTCGTCGGCAGTCATGTCGACCGAACGCAGTCCGCGAACGTTTGGGGACGGGCGACGTGCAGCGGCGTCGCGAGCCTTCTTTTCCGAGGCTTCAATCAGTTGGATGCCACGATTTTCCAGGGCCAACAAAAGCGAGTTGAGCTTCTCTGGGTTGACATCTTCATCGGGCAGGTATGCGTTGACTTCATCGTAGGTGAGGAAACCGTCCTTGGTTCCGCGGGCGATGAGTTGCGAAAGATCTTGGTCCATCAATTGCATCGGAAAAACCTCCTGTTATGGGTCACGTTCCTTCATGGAACGGTCAGTCATGTTGGTGTTTGCGGGAACCTGAATCACGTGATTCAGTTCAACAATGACTGTGAATGTCGTGTTTGAAATCTTTTCAAATGCGATTCATCATGAATCGCGAACGCTTCAGTTGGGTCGGGTGTCGAGGCTCCTATAAGTGGTGGCCTTGGAAGGGTTGTCCTAGCGGGGCGTTTGCCGAATTCGTTCGGCAGCAAACAGTTGTTCTAACATCGCGAGCTCTTCGTCTTCGGGCAAGGATGCTGATTGTAATTTTTCGATTTGGCGAGTCTTTTCGGCGTCAAATTCGCGTTCGCGAAAACGAGTCAAGATCGCGGTGTATCGTAGGTGTGGCTCGTCTAAAACGTGGCCAGCACGTTGCTCGATTCGTTCTTGCAAAGTGATGATTTGATTTTTCAAAAAATCATTCTCGAGCAGGACAAGCACGGAGTCGACGTCCAGGTCGCGGCCTTGTAGATCCAGGTCTTGATAAGCGGACAGCAACATCTTCGCGGTGTTGGAGTGCAGCCACGATGGATCGATCGCTTCCACGGCCATCGCGGCGACCTCGGGTGACTCGATCAGGATCTCAAAGAGTTCGCGATCGACACCGGTGATCGCGGCACCTTGTTCGGGCGGCTGAGGTCGTGTCGGGCCACTCGGAGAGTTTCGCCGTGGATGATTCGCGGCACCAAAGTCGCTGGGCGTCGAAGGAGCGTAGTCATCAAAGCCTTCGTCGATGCCAAACGCGGCAGCGTCTTCCATGGCCGCTTGCTCGAACGGATCGAAGTCGTCCATCGACGCGGAAGAAGGCGGGCGTGAGGCTGGTTTTTGCGATGCCGGTGCACTGGTTTGTGCCGAGTCTTGATGTCCACCGCTCGTGTTAGCTTTGCGGTAGCGGGCTTGCTTGCGTTCTCGCTCCGCGGTTTCTTCGCGAACCGTTTCGAGGCGGCGTTGCAGACGTTCGACTGGTAGGCCAAACGTTTGGCTCATGCGAACCAGCAGTTGGTCGATTTTGAGTTCGGTCTTGTCGCTTTTGGTGGGTGTTTTCGTTAGCACGCCCAACATCGTTTCGATCGCGGTTGTGACTCGGTGTGTGTCGCGAGTCACGTCAACTCCCTCGGTCAAGCGATTCAGCTTGTGGTCCATCGCATCGGGGGCTTTGCCGGCCATGTCCAGCAAATTTGCGGCGGATTGTTGGGCCAGGAAGTCAGCCGGGTCCAACCCGTCGGGCAGCGTCAGGATTCGCAGGTCCGCGTCGGCGGTAACAAATAATTCGAGGACTTCTTCTGCGCGTCGTTTGCCAGCGTCATCGCCATCGAGAACCAGAACGACTCGATTGACGAAACGTTTCAGCACGCGAACGTGCGAGGCGGTCAGAGCAGTTCCGAGCACCGCAACGCTGTGGTCGATGCCCGCCATGCGAGTCGCTACCACGTCGGTGTAGCCTTCCATGACGAGGACTTCATCGGCCGCTCGCATCGCGTCGCGAGCGAGGTGCAATCCATAAAGCTCGTTGGATTTGCGGAACAACATGGTCTCAGGACCATTGATGTACTTCGCACCTCCGTTGGACCCGTCGCCTTTGGCTTCCGCGATGCGGTTGGCGATCGCGGGAATGATTCGTCCACCCAGTGAGATGGCTTGGCCCTGCGCGTTGTCGATCGGGAACATCAGTCGACCACGAAAGCGATCGTAGCAACCCGATTTGCCATCTCGGCCGATTGCGACGCCAGCGGCTTGGGCGACGGCTTCGGAGAACTTGTTTCGTTTCAGCAGGTTGACGGCGAAGTCCCACGAGTCTGGAGCAAAACCGATTTTGAACAGTTCGCGATTGCTGTCATCGATGCCACGGCTGGCGAGGTAGTCGCGTGCCAGTTTGGCGTCGTCGGATTTTCCGCAGGCCAGTTCGTCGAAGTAGGCTCGACAGATCAGGTCCACCGCCTTCATCAAGGTGGCTTTGTCGTCGGGGCTTCCCGGTTGAGTTTTGGGGCCGCGATTGAATTCAGGGATTTCGATCCCGGCTCGTTCAGCCAGACTTCGCAGTGCGGTGGGAAAGTCCACGCCTTCGCGTTGCATGACGAAGCTGAAAATATCTCCGCCGATGTCGCAGACCCAGCACTTCCAAGATTGGCGTTCTTGGTTGACCGTCATCGACGGACGAGTGTCGTTGTGGAATGGGCAGCGGGCAACGAAGTGACGGCCCTGCGGACGCAATTCCAGATCATGCCCGATGACATCAACGATGTCGGTCGCGGCGCGAACTCGCTCTTTGACGTCGAAGTCCGTCGAAGGGGACAAACGAACGCTCCTGTCAAAAGGCCGGATCAAAATGTCGTTGGCGACAAATTCAACCAGCACGAACGCGGGGGACATCCACTCCAGAAACGACATGCGGCGGGCAAGTCGAGCAAGATTTCTCTCGCTGGCTTGTCAACGGCTGCCGATCCAAATTGGATGCGGTCAGTGGAACGGTCAACCCGGCTTCGCGACTGCGAAGTGATCGTCACTCTTCCTGAGCGACCGGCGTTTCGACGTTCCCTGCGAAAGGCTGGGAAAGCGAGGTGCCGAGGCAAATTTCGGTCCGGTTACATCCCTGTAGCGTAGTGTGTCAGCCGCGGTGGGTGGAATTCCCCAAATGGCAGGCTGCCCGCTTCGTTACAAGCATGCGAGAAGTTTGCTGGGGTTTCACGGACGCGTCAATACCAATCAGATGCAAAAATGGAGGCGGAACCTCTTTTGAATCAGATGGTCGCAAATGCCGTTTGATTCAGCGAAAAACGCCTTCGTCGCCGATCGCAATCAGCGGATTTGCTAGCACAACTGAGCGGTCAGCGTGGTGGCTCTCGGCCCGAGGGGCATCGGAAGAACCTCGCCTCTCGGCTACTTTGGTTCGGGACGGCGATCGGATCCGTTGTTCGGTTCCCGATGCTACGTCGACCGCTTGCCATCCTCGAAAACCTTTCTGTCATTCTTCATGGCGACCGCAACTTCGTCGTTTGACGACCCTGATCTGGATTCGCATCATCTCGCCGCTACGACGTGGGGCAGCCGCGTGCGAGTTTGGAAAAAAATTTTCACCACCGCTCTATCGGAACGATTGGTTTATCGCGGCGACTTCGCTCTCGGGACGTTGATGCGTTTCCTGCCAATCGTCACCCAGATTTTTCTGTGGTGGGCGATCTATGATTCAATCGCCGCCAGCCAAGCGGCCGAGCAAATGGTCGAGTCGGCCGTCGGCGGATCCGAGGTGAACGGTTCAGAGCTCAGTTCGGCGACCGAGGCGGTTCAAATTGGCGGTTTCGGTTTCCGCGACATGGTGGCGTACTACTTGATCACCATGTTGGCACGGGCATTCTCCAGTATGCCGGGTTTGGCATCTGGGATCGCTCTGCAGATTCGCGAAGGCGAAATCAAACGCTATTTGATCCAGCCAATCGACTTGATCAGCTTTTTGTTGATCAACCGAGTTGCTCACAAAGTCGCTTACTACGCGATCGCGTTCGCACCGTTTGGTTTGGTGTTCTTTCTTTGCCGCGACTACTTTGTCGGTGGGTTTCCGCCACCGCATTTGTTCGCCGCTTTTGTCGGATCGTTGGTGATGGGGTTTCTAATCGGCTTCTTTCTCGAAGCGGCGATTGGAATGATTGGCTTTTGGTTTTTGGAGGTCTCGTCGCTGCTGTTCCTTTACATGTTGTTCAGCTTCTTTCTGTCTGGGCACATGTTTCCGATTTCGTTGTTACCCGACAGCATCGAGTGGTTCGTTAATTTGTTGCCGCTGAAGTACCTCGCCTATTTCCCCGCGGCCGTGTTCCTGGGGAAAATTCCTGATGAAGACCTGCCGATGGAGATGGCGATCGAGGCGGCTTGGTTGACGTTCTTCATCGTTGTCTGCCGCTGGTCGTACTCTCGCGGCGTGGCCCGTTACAGCGGGTATGGAGGTTGATGCCATGCAATCCAAGCCAGCAACTGACGGTTCGAATCAAGACAGACCTGCCATGGATGACCACTGGATGAACGAAGCAAGTGTTTCGGAACGAGAGGCCGGATCCGAGTGGATGCGCTATGTCCGTGTTTTCGGAACATTCGCTCGCAACAGTTTGGTTCGCGACATGACGTTTCGGGCGAACTTCGTGATCGAGTGCTTGAGCAGCATCGGTTGGACGCTGATGAACGTCGGCTTTTACCTGATCATCTTTCAATTCACCGGATCGATCGGAGCGGATACCGGTTGGGATCGCGAGCGATTCTTTTTGTTTTTGGCCACGACCTGGTTCATCAACTCGATTGTGCAAGCGTTCTTCATGCCCAACGCCGAAGAATTCAGTGAGTTGATTCGGACGGGCGGGTTGGACTTTGCCTTGCTCAAACCCATCGACACGCAGTTTTTGATCTCGTTTCGACGCGTCAGTTGGTCGTCGCTAGCCAACTTCTTGGCGGGTTTGGTGATCGCCGGGGTGGCGCTGACCAAACTGGCAACTCGCGAGGTTGATCCGCACATACCGTCGGTCACCTCTTTACTGCTCTATGTGCTCTTTTGCATGTGCGGCATTGTGATCATGTACAGCCTCATGATCTGCTTGTCCGCGACGAGCATCTGGTTGGGACGCAATCAAACGCTTTACAATTTTTGGTTTTACATCACCAACTTCAGTCGCTATCCGATGGAGATCTACAACCGTGGTTGGGGCACGCCCATGTACGGTTTCTTTACTTTCGTGGTGCCCGTCTTGGTGGTTGTGAACGTCCCGGCTCGCTTGCTGGCAAAACCGATTGACCCACGGACCAACGAAGAGTGGCTGCTGGTCGGTTGGGCGTTGATCGCGACCGTGATGAGCGTCACCTTTAGTCGTTGGGTTTTTCGCCGAGCACTAAGCAGCTACCGAAGCGCGAGTTCTTGAGACTGTTGCTGTCGATGGACGCAACGATGCGATGGAAGAAGCTTTGAATCAGCAATAGGTTTGTTAACGCTGATCACCGATCGCTCGCGGCGTTAGTGACTGATTTGAGTTTGACAACGCTCGGTGTCATGTCAGCAAGAAGCAGGACCACAATAAGAATTCGATTCCAAGACGAAGCGGACGTCAGCAGGTGCGGACGTTCGCTTTTTTGTGTCTCTGGTCCGAATCGTGATCGATGTCCATTGGGTTCATGACCGACCCTGTCGCGTGGATCAAAGCCGAAAAACTTGAGCGACGTTTTGGAACGAAGCGTTCGTGTCCTTTTCAATTCATTCCAACTCATGCCAGATGGTGATGTGCTGCGACCAAATCCGTATCAGCAAACGAGCGACATCGAAGCGGAGGAACCAAAGAAAGACTTCGTTGTTGAGCGCCTTCCCGTCACCGTCTTGCTGGCGTTGATGACACTTTGTTCGCTGGGAATGTCCGTGACATGGACCGTCGATCCCGTCATCCTTTTCTCAATGGCGTTGGGCTGGGGATGGGTTTCCTGGCCAGTGCTGTCTCTGCTTAGAAACAAGCTGGCCAGTCTAATTCGCGTTTAGGTACGACAACTAAAAACGCGATTGCTTGGAGATTCGATGCCAGTCGCCAAGTCTTCCACCGTGTCTATCCACAGGCTGGAAGACGTATGCCGACTGGGGCGTATCATTGCTTCAACGCTTTGACGACGATTTCGGCGACGTGTTGACCGAGCAGTTTGGAACCCGCTGGTGTGTAGTGCACGTTGGCTTTGCGCTGCGTTGAGGCGTGATGCATAGCAAAGTCGTAAAATGGATCGGTTTGAATGCCGCCGACCGATTCCATCACCTTGGCTGCCGCTTCGTTGTAAATCGGGCCATCCTCTGGCAATCGACCACTGGCTCCTTCGGGGACGGGGGTGGTCTCTCGCCAGATCACCGTCGCGCCGGTCGCTTTCAGTTTTTTTGCGATCGTTTCCAGGTTGGCGGAGTATTCTTCGAGTGGGACTTGCCGTTTGCTGGTTGGCAGTTTCGGATCAGCGAGATTTTTCCCGTTGGGGCCCAAGAATTTCAAATCGTGCAAACCAAAATTGAAGTGGATCACATCCCACTTGCGGTCACCTAACCACGAATCCAGTTGTTCGAGACCGCGAGTCGTTGGGCCACAGTTTGTTCCTGGACGGAACACGTTGGCTTTGCCTTCCAATGCTCGTCGGGCATCCAGCATGTAACCGATCGAAATGGAATCACCAATCAACAGAACGTTGGGGAGTGATGGATCGACTTTGGGGGGAGCGAACGGGTCGTTCGCTCGTGCTTGACGTGGAGATGACTTTTGGGTCGGTTGATCGGCGTGTCCGGTGGAGAGCAAAACGGATGGTAAGGCACCAGCGATCGACAAAACGAACGCAGTGAAGAAGCTGAGGCGACGAATGGACATGGCTGGCCGGTCAGTGGGATGATTGGAAGTTGAGATGCATGTTCAAGAAACAAAGTGAGCAACGAAACGAATGACGAATGCCGAATCCAGAACCGTATTGAGAATCTTGGATGCCAACGCGAATCGCGCCGGTGAAGGCCTTCGGACGCTCGAAGAATCCGCTCGCTTCATCTTAAACGATCTTAGTCTGACGGAGCGGTTGAAGACGCACCGGCACGATCTAGCGGTCGCGATGCGACGTTGGAATCGGTTTCAGTTGATCGGTTCTCGCGACACGCCTGGCGACGTTGGTACCGGCGTCCAAACCGCCAGCGAACAATCGCGAGCTGATCTGTCTTCCGTGATCGCGGCCGCGACGACTCGGACCCAGCAAGCTTTGCGGTGTCTGGAAGAGTACGGAAAGACGGCGGACTCCGAATTCGCCGCTTGTATTGAGTCGATCCGCTATCAGTGCTATGCCACCTTCCGTGAATTGGAGCTGAAGATGGCTGGGCTGAACGCACGTTCTCGAAAATTGGTAGAAGCCCGCCTGTATGCCTTGATCGCTTGCGAGCCCAATGCGGATTATCTGAAAGCTCGGATCGCGGAGTTGGTTGATGCAGGCGTCGATGTGATTCAGCTTCGCGATTCAAGCGTCGACGACCGTACGTTGTTTGAACAAGCCAAACTCGGGGCGGCGATTGCGGCGGAGCGAGATGTCCTTTGGATCATCAATGATCGTGCCGACATCGCGGTGGCATCCGGTGCCGATGGTGTTCATGTCGGACAAGAGGAACTGCCGGTGGATGCTGTTCGAGAAGTCGTGGGACCAGAGCGTTTGATTGGATTGTCGACTCACAGCATCGAACAAGTTCGCCTGGCAACTCGCACCACGGCGAATTACATCGGATGCGGACCAACGTTCCCCGGCAAAACCAAATCGTTCGATCGCTATCCTGGTTGTGAGTTCTTGACGCAGGTCAGCGATGCCGAACGGTCCGGTGAATTGACGTTGCCCGCATTCGCGATCGGAGGCATCGGTTTGGGTAACGTCGAACAGGTCGCACAGTCGGGAATCGGACGAGTTGCGGTCACGGGAGCGTTGGCACCTCATGACGGGCTGCACCAGACGGCAATGGGCATGCGAGAAATACTGGAACGAGTCCCGCTACGAATTACGCCCGACTCAAGTGATGTCTGTCCCCTTCCGAATGATTGAGTCAGGGAAACGTTTGTGACAACTCGTCGATTTCACTTTGATGCAGCGACGCTAGCGTGGATGTTGGTTGCAATTGCTACCCAGGCCAATTTACGCGCGGACGAACCTGCGGTCATTTCAATCACGTTGGCCGATCGGGAGTTGAGTGAAAGCAGCGGAATGGTTTTTTCGTCAACTGATCCAAGCTGCATTTGGTCACACAATGATTCGGGTGATCGCGCAAGGTTGTTTGCGTTCGATGCGAAGACCGGCGAGGCGACAGGGCAATGGGATCTGCAAGGTGTCACCGCAGTCGACTGGGAAGACCTCGCCATGCTTCCACCTGTCAATGCCGGTGGCCCAGCGCGG
Organism: Rhodopirellula baltica SH 1; assembly: GCF_000196115.1. NCBI lineage: Bacteria > Pseudomonadati > Planctomycetota > Planctomycetia > Pirellulales > Pirellulaceae > Rhodopirellula > Rhodopirellula baltica. The sequence goes on along the minus strand of NC_005027.1, from coordinate 3,323,675 downwards.
TTGGTGATCGCTGATTCCGGTGACAATCAAAAGCGACGCGACCACATCGAATTGCTGGTGATCGATGAGATGGATCCCAGGAAGTCTGGCGTCGTAACTCGCGAAAACGTCCGTGTCCTTCGCATCAAATATCCCGACGGTGCTCAGGATTGCGAGGCAATCTGGTTCGATGAGCCGTCCCAAGGATTGATTCTGCTGTGCAAGAGGTTCACGCCTTGGGTGGGCCTTTACCGTGTTGCATTGAAGGATGGAGGCAACGAAGAATCGAGCACCGATCTCGTCGCTGAGTTAATCCAGCGGTTGCCGCTAGCGTTGGCGACCGCCGCGGATCGCGATCCGGTGACGGGCGACGTTTGGGTCTCGACTTATTGGCAAGCGATCAAATTTGCCAAGGCAGATCACGTCACGCTGAAAACTCAGATGTCACAAACCCCTGTGGCGTTTGACTTGCCGAAATTAAAACAGATCGAAGCGATCGCGGTTGACTCGGAATCAAACGTCTGGGTCACCAGCGAGGGCAGCCCGGCTCCCTTGGTCCGTTTGAACGTTCGCTAGACACTGATCATGGAACGCCGGAAGCAAGTTTCTAAATTGAACTGTCACGGAAAGCATAAAGAGTACGGATGTTTGAAATCGAATTGAAGTTTCGCGTTGGCGATGGCAGCGAACTGCGCGAACGATTGGCGGAGAATGACGCGGTGTTGGTTTCGGAAAACGAGAATCAGGACACCTACTACAACCATCCGTCGCGTGACTTCGCGGAGTCCGGGGAAGCGCTGCGGGTTCGACGAATCGATGGAACGCCCCTGGTGACCTACAAAGGCTCCAAGCGGCCGGGTGCGGTCAAAGCACGGGAAGAATTGGAGTGGCGTTTAGATCCAGGCGATCCGACAGGCGAGTCGATGGAGACGCTGTTTGATCGGCTCGGTTTTCGAAAGGTCGCGACGGTGACGAAGCAGCGTGAGACGTTTCATCTCGGATCGTCAAATCCGATGACGGTTACGATCGACCGTGTCGAAGGGTTGGGCGAATTTGCAGAGATTGAACGTGTGTTGCACGAAGGTTCACCGAGCGATGAAGCTGTCGAAAAGGCTCGCGAGGAAGTCCTCAATTTGGCTTCGGAGCTCGGGTTGAAATCACCCGAGTCGCGAAGCTATTTGCGGATGCAACTCGAATCAACGAGTGGCTGATTTGATCGAACTGAGTCCGCCATCGACCGCGATGTCTTGACCGGTGATCCACGAGTTCTCAGGAGCCAGCAGCCATGCGATCATCGAGGCGATGTCCTCCGGTTTTCCAAGACGACCCATCGGATGCATGGCTCGACTGGCATCAGCGGAACGTTCGTTCTGCCAAATTCGAGCGGTCAATTCGGTTTCGACCAAGCCCGGTGCAACGGTGTTGATGCGAACGTTGCTGGCTGCATAGGTTGCCGCGGCGGCTCGAGCCATGGCGGCTACGCCGGCCTTCGCCGCGGCGATCGCTTCGTGACTGGTGAGCCCGATTGCGGCACCACCGCTGGACATCAAAACGATCGAGCCGCCGCCTTGCTTTTTCAATCGAGGTGCCATCGTACGAACCAATCCGAATGCGGTGATCAGATTGGCTTCGATCACTGATTGCAACTCATCTTTGCTGGTCAGGTGAGCTGGTTTCAACAGGATTGATCCGGCCAAGTTGACTGCGCCGTCAAGTCCGCCGAAGTGTTCGAGCGTGTAGTCTGCGACTCCGGCCAATCCGTCCCAATCAGTTCCGTCGCAGACTTGAAAAGGTTGTTGAAGTTCATTGGCGAGTGTCTGCAATTTAGCTTCGTTTCTGCCGACCAGCATCACTTGATGACCAGTCGCGACGAGTTGTTTGCAGAGTTCGGTGCCGATGCCGCCACCGGCACCGACGACGAAGTATTTTGAGTTGGGCATGGCACGAGATTGCGTCTGTCGTTGAGGTTGATAAGGACAGTCAACGGTAGAACGATGGCAAATTGTGATTGGGAGAAGGTGTTGTGAGCTTTGCAGCCTTGGCAATTGACGATCGGTTGATGGAATCAACTGCGACGATTGTTCGGAGGGGGCGTGTTCGACCGGTCACGCATGTCAAAGCGGCGATTCCATGTGCATCGGGCAATCGTCAGTTCTTTGGGTTTGCATCATCGATGGTCGATAAGAGTTTCATGGCACCGATGAAATCAGTTTCGCGGCGGTGACCTCCCCATTTTCGCCGCCATCGGATTGATTTGCTTTCACCTCTCCAACGGAATGATTCCGCCATGACCAAAAAAGATACTTTTCGCGTCGTTGCTCGCGGCAGAGACGGTTCACTTCAGATTCGCGATTACACGTCGCTCGATCCTTTGACGGACCATCACGAGCAAGTCGGGATTGATGACTGCAGCACTGACCTCGCTCTTCGTGGGATGCCGGTATTCCGTGGCTTGATCGGACCAATGCCTGAAGGCAAGAACATCGTTCGCTATGAAACGCCTGAAGTGTTTGAAATGCTGACGAAGGAGTGGGGCATCACGAAGCCGAAGAAACGACGCCGTCGCGCGAGCGAAAAGAAGACCGCCGAAGCGTCCACGGACTCCGCCGAATTGGTTTCCTAAGCACGGTGATCGTCGGTTTGTCGATCGGCCTTCGCCGTTCTGAATTGAGCCTCGCTGTTTCGCATCAGGTGTCGCTGTGTCACATCATGTGTCGCCGTGTAGAACAGTGAGGCGTTGTTGATCGCGATACCAATGACGGCGAATCATCTTGACGGCATCGACAATTTGAAATGGTCGCTTTCCAGCACTCCGCTCCATGAGCGGATGTGGTGGGTGGTGAACCATCGAAGCCGGCGAATTAGAGAATGATTGGCTTGCTCTCGGCGTGAGTATGCCTTTCGCACTAAACGCCTAGCAATTCTTCCGACAGCTGCGGGCAATCGTCTGCGGTGACTGAAATCGTCACCTGTTCATGCCGGTCTGTCGGCCTCACCTCGGTCGTTTTTATCCGCTCACTGCTAAGTGGACTGTTGCGATCAGCGCAGGCCATCAGCAGATTTGTGGTAAGGTTCAGATTGCGACTTGATGGCAGGCGACTCAATCGCGGTGGCATCCAAAGCCGATCAGCCATCGGTCTCGCAATGATACGTCGCCTCTTTGCGTTCGCGACGGATCGTTTTGAACGGGCGGTTGCCGGAGACATTTAGAGGATCGCTATCAAGCGGAATCGTCTCTTTGGGCCGGGAAGTGAATGGGCGTGCACCTTTCGGGGGGCCCAAAACTTTCGGTTGTCGCTCTCGAAGTGCGATAATGCGCACTTTGTTGCGGGATAAGCATCCGTTACGCGACCCTAGCGAGGTGCTAGCCTTGACAGGTCACCATCACCACTGACTTGAAAGTGGGGAGGGTTCGACTTCTGATGTTTTTCAAGGCTTTGATATCCCATTATCGGGAAGGGGCTGACCGTGATTGATTCTGCGAACGAGAGTGCAGCAGTTTTCTTATTGGCTCGACAAACAAACGGAGAGACCGCGACGATCGACCTGAAGTCGATGATCGAGACGGGCTCCGATTGGTCGGTCATACCGTGTTCTTCGAGTGATCAATTGTTGGAATGGATCTCGGAAGGTCGGTTGGAACGCCCTGGTTGTTTGGTCGTGGACGTTGAGCTGATTGGCGACGGTTTTCAACGGGTGCAGAAGGCGCTTTCCGAAGCGAGTTGCAGTGCTCCGCTCATTCTGGTTGCTGGTGAATTGCCGATTGAAACCGTGGTCCACGCTTTTGAAAATGGTGCCTGGACGGTCGTGTTGAAGTCCGCGGACAACGCGCAGAAATTCAGCGGTTCGTTGCGGGATCATATTCGCCAAGCAATCGATTGGGACCGTTTCCAAGTGGGCATGGAAAAGGCACATCGCAAACGCAACCGAATCTTGGATGGTTTGACTGAACGCCAACGCAAAGTGCTTAACTGCGTGATGGAAGGTATGCCGACCAAAGCGATTGCAGCCAATTACAACGTTTCGAAACGTTTGATCGAATTTGAACGAAGCCATTTGCTTTCGGCGTTTAATGTCGGCGGCACCGCAGAGCTGACCGCAGTGGTGGGCGAGCATCGCATTGTTGAGAAGCTGTTGGATCGCTATCACCGATTTGACTCTGCGGAAGTCGGGCGTTCCTTTCAACGCCCGATGGCGTTGCGCGGCTCCGTATCAAGATCAACTGTTCAAGTTGACGAGTAACCCAGTATCCTTCCAATACTCGATCAGAATTTTCCGGGGCAGATCGAAGAGGATTTCTCGACGATCGGACAGTTTGGTCGAGTCTTGGAAGGATTCTTTGTGCGCGTGCAAAATGACGCACGGCTCATGAAACAATGGAACGAACGGTGCACTTCCGTCTCGTGCTAAAGGGCAAACTGTCAGCCGAAGTTATCGGTTGACGTTTCCGCCATCCGCGGTGGTGGATCGGACCATTCCTGGGAACCAGTCTTCCATTGTCTGCGTGATCCCACTGAGTGATTTTCTGCGAATCGTGGGAGCTTCGATCGGGCCGTCCACCTCAATCGTCCACAGCGTGTAGCGGTTGTCTCTCAGCGGGTTGATGACTTTGCTGAACAAGTTCTGCGGACTAACACGTGTGTTGAAAGACATGTCCAGGTGTTCGCGACGACTGAGTGTGCCACCACCTTCGAGTGCCACAAGATCACCCCAGAGCACCAAGCGGTTGAAGTTCAGGTCTTCGCCGAAAATTGAAAACTCGGTCTCTCCATTCGTGAAGGCAACGTCTTCGGTGGCTTTGATGCGAAGCAAGTTCAGCACCTGAACAAGGTATGGCAACTGGTACAGGTTGGCACCGCTGACGCTTCCACGCCCGTTTCCTTTCAGCAGATCCAAATCACCTAAACGACCTTCTAAATGAGAGTCGCCATCGAAGCGTCCTGTGATGCCCGTACGATGCTGACCAATTTCAGCAAGACAAGTCGCGATTTGTGCGTTGGCCAATGCGGCATCGATTTCAAAGTCGCCTGAAGAGAGCAGGACGCCACCGCTGAGGCTGATCTTGCCTCCGAACAAAGCACCCACGATTGGCACGCCACCGCCGTTCGGATCGGGATTGGGGGAAGGCAGTCGTGCGTTTTCACCCAGGCGAAGTTGTTCGTTGGTGATCGAGAACGGGCCGCGCAACGATGTGATCTGCAACCCATACGCGTGCATGGAATCCAAAGCGATGTTTCCGACCGCCTGCAGCACTTCGGCGTCGCGAACGCCTTGCACCTGGATTTCACCGCGTAGCGAATGGACTGGGCCCACGTCCGCGATTCGGTTGCCTTCCAATTGCAACAGGAGGTCCCAATCGATCACGGGGGTCGATGTGTCATCATTCGCCATCAACAAATTGGTCTTGCCACGGAGGCTGATTGGACCGCGCAGGTCAAGAGCACGCATCGCGCGGCCGACTTGTTCCGGCATAGCCGCCATCAACTCCTCGTCGGGAACCAAGCGACAACCACTGTGCAGATCCATCGCCAATAACCAACGTCCCGATGGATGTTGAATGCACGTGCCGTCGGCAACCATTCTCGAACCGTCGTGTCGACCACGAAGGTTGCTGATCCGGACCTCGTTGTCCCGGTATTCAACATGACCACCAACGATGTCAATTCGGTAGGGGACTGCCACGGGACGAAGACTGAGCGAGTCGGGGGTGACTTGACCGGATTCGTTTTGATCGGCAACCAGAGTCAAATCCAGTGGATTGGTGCCCGACTGATGGACGTGCACATCCAATTGGTCCAGAGTTCCACCCGGTGAGAGTGAATCCCAAATGTGACGAGTCGATTCGGGTAGCGACACGCGGAGCGATTGGTCCATCGACAAATCAGCGATCTGGAAACGAAGGTTCAGTTCCGAATCGGCTTTCATCGCTGCGGCTGGATTTGGAATCCGATACAGACCATTGCAATCGACCTTTGCCGAGCCAGCGTTGTTGGCGGTGAAACCAATCATTCGCACCAGATCGTCTTTGATCTGAACACGGCCTTCGACGTTGTACAGAGGATAGGGGAACTTGTCGTATCGAAGCGTTCCACCCGAGACACGGAAATCAAACTGACGGGATGAGTTTCCGTATGCGTCGGTTTCCAGTGTTGCCGTGGCCCACTCGATCACGCCGCGTGGACGCAATGATCGAACAAACTGTTCGACCTTCGATACCGAACGGGAGGAGCTGGTCTCGATCAATGCACCCGTCGTCGTCGAAACGCTGCCTTGATCGCTTGCTTGGGCTTCGCGCGGTGTCAGCGATGTGATCAGGGCATCGTCGATCAGGACCGATCCTTCCGTTTGAATCGTGACTTGTTTGGTATGGACTTTGGGTGCATCTGGATCAAGTCGCACCGGAACGCGAAATCCGCAATTGACTCGTTGTCCGCCGGCCCGTCCGGTGAGTTGTTCGGCAATCGCGAATCCGTTGTCGATTCGGATCGTGCCAACGAGTTGTTCGACCGGGTAGGGAAACTTGTCGAACTGCACATCGATTCCACGGATGTCGACTTCCGATTGCAATGTCCACGCTTTGGATCGAAGTGGAGCTGGGTTGCTCGCGTGGGCACGAAGGTTCAATCGTCCTTGAGCTTGGAATTTCTGCCAAAGGTCATGCAGCTTTTCGGGCATCGCTTCCGCGAAAGGGCGATCAAGTGTCAGGCCTTCTCCGGTGAAATGGAAGTCCGTCGGTCCAAGGTCAAAGCTTGTGCGAGATTGACGAACCAGCGCCGCGGTACCACGCAGCGTGCAGTGGGCGTCACCAAAATTGGCTTGCGTTGGAAAGAGTTTGATTTGTTCCGGGGTGATTTGAATTCGGCCGCGAGCTTGGCGAATCTTCGATGGCAAGCGAGGGTCGTCCAAGTTGCCATCGTGCACCACCAGGTCGAGTTCGAATTGGTCCGTTTCGTTCTGTTGGATGTACTCGGCGGAGAGGTCACCATGCAAACTGACACGGGCTTTCGCCGGCAGCCACTTGGAAATTCGCGAACGGACTCGTGCGATGATCGCGTCATCGATGTGGCAGTCTTTAATCGTTGTCTTCAGTCGCAGTTGTTCATCGGAGCCTTCCTGCAACTTGTCATACGCCAACTCGATCGGACCGCTGAAGTTGCTGTCGCCTCGCGCGAACACCAATTTGCGTTCACTAGATGATCCTGCGATCAGTGCCGATTCGTCGCTTGATGTCTCGGTTGAGATGGCGATGTCCGACCATCGAAGTTGGATCGGCTGCGTTGCCGCCGAAGTGCTTCGCGGTTCACTATTGCCGTTCAAGGCTTCTCGAGATGCAGCTGCCTCGAAGGTTACATTCGTTACCACCCCATACAGATCGATCTGCGGGCAGGCCGGTCCCATTTGTGGCAACGGGTAGAGCGTCTCCAGCGAGATGCCGTTGTCTTGGGCAACTTGCACGTTCGCAACGACACCCTCGATCGCGACACGACGCGTGGAAAGAGGGCTGTCTCCTGACATCCACTTTTGCGGGTCCAGGTCAGCGAAGACCGTGAGGCGTTCGATTTTGACGGCGGGCTGTTGCGACCACCATTTCGAAACCAGATTGGCTCGACTGGTTTTGGGGCTGATCTCGATGGATTCAAAGATCAGTCCAGTTCCGGCTTGGAACGTGCCACGTTGGATCGTCACATCCCAGTCGGCGTAGTGTTCGTCGAGTGTTTTCTCAAAGTAACGCCGGGCTTGTTCGCCGACGGTTTGAGGCAGCAACGATTGAACCAGGAAGCCAGTCAGAATGCACGTGATCACCAGGACCACTGCCGTTTTTAAACGGCCGGCTTTGCGGCGAGGCGGATTTTCCTGACCCGGTTCGGTCAAAGGCCTGTCTCCTCCTTGAGACATGGATGAGCGATTGGCTCGATCCTACCGGGTCATTTCATCGCCCAACCACCCCAAAAAGCTCGCAAAACGGTAGATCCAGGGACTCTGCCAGGGGGAGGACAGGCTGGTCGAAACTGAAAATGCACTGGCGGCGAGAAGCGCGAGTGTGAAATATCGGCCTTGGATTTTTTCACTCAACGAACTCAGCTCAGGAACCAGGCTGTAGAGCCATAGCGGAGCAAACCAGAGCATCCAACGGAAGCAAACACTGACCCCGCCGTAGTTTCGGTCTATTTCCGGACGCGCAACGTAAAACAGCAGGCAAACGACGCTCGCCAATGCGATCGCAGCGGATAGTCGCCGCATGTAGCCAGGGCCGTGACGGCATCCCGCGACCATGCCAACAGGAACGAGGAACCAAAGCGGTGTGATGGAGAAGATGCCGTAGTAGCCTAGAGTCGCGTGAAACAGGTACGCGATTCGGCTGGGTTCACCCAGATCGACGCCACGGCGTTTGTCTGTCCGCCAGTAACTTCCCGGGTAGTCGTACCAGTCGTCCCAAACGAACAAGGACCAACCGGCACCAGATCGAGCCAGTTTGTACTGGGTTTGGACGGAATTTCCTTTCGCGTCTTTCTGCTCGGCAATGACCTCATATCCGCCTTCGTTGAGTTCGCGGAGGTCGATTTCAGTCGCGGTCCGAAGTGTTTCACTGTGCGACAACGACACGTCTATTTGATTGGCCGAAGGTGTCGAGGGAAGTTCGATCACCTCAAGCTGTTCGCCTGCGCTGCGGTGCGCGTAGGGTGTTCGCAAGCTGCCATGAGCCCACACGTTTGTCGCAAAAATTCCGATCAAGACAACGCTGGCACCCAAAGCGAATCCCGGAATCGATCGAGGGTTCATCCAGCCAAACAACACCGCCCAAAGAGCCAACATGGAAAGGGCGGGCAGTTCGCAAGCGACCGCGAAGGCGGCTGAAGCTCCCGCGACAACCCAAGGGGCGAGCTTGGGGTGATATGTAATGCCAGAGAACGAATCGCTCATCTTATCGGCTGCTCGAAGGTACAACCAAAGCGTCAACGAAGTCGCCGCTGCGGCGAACAGATGATTGTTCAACGAGATTGCAAAGGGAACCATCATCGTGCCAAAGCAGGCGGCAGCGACTCCCATTCGTCTCGCGTAGTCCGATGCGCCAATCAGTTCGACGATCAACGCCATCGTCACCAAAAACACCGCGAGCACCGGCAAGTTGATCAGCATTAGAAGCAACCGAGGCACATAGATCGGTTGTTCGGTCATCGTCAGACCGGCCGTGTGGTGCACCACGCCGTAGACACCCGCAACCATTGTGACGAGTAGTGTTGGCTTGCTGCTGTAGTAATGCAGTTGGCCGTCCGAGCCGACATGACGAACCTTGTCGATCGTGTTCCAGGGCCGACGTTTGCCGTCTTCCGAACGAATTGAAATGGGGCCGTCGATCGCGAATGTGTGTTCCTCCACCAGCGAAGCGACTGTGCACCAGCGGCTTCGATCGTTCGCACTGAGGAATGCCGTGTCGCCCTCTTTGCTGGAGACGACTGCGATTCGTCCAGCAACAATGGCAAGCGTCGCGACGATCATGATCGCGTAGGTATTGCGACGATGTTGTCGCGGTATCTCGTGTTTACGCATCGTGAATCGGCCCCGTCGAATCCACATCACGCGACGAAGTCGATTGATGGTTGGGTTCGCCTAAGCCAGCCCAATCAGAAACGCTGTATCCCGATGCATTGGGAAGCAGACGAGAACTATCGGCAGTGTTCGATACGGAATTTGTTTGAGCGTCGCTCATGTTCATTATTTCTCTGCGATCGCGTGCTGCCGCGACGGAAATCACCAGCTCTGCGAGCAAGCCAGCCAAGACACACTGGGCACCAAGCAGGACAGCCAGGATGCAGTAATAGAAAATTGCGGTTGAATGGAGGTGCAGGACTTCGCCGTCGCCCATTCGAGACCAAACCCATTTGATGCTGAGGTAGGTGATGCCAACCGAGCCCACCGCGAAGCACAGCAAACCAGCGGTTCCGATCAGGTGAAGCGGTCGGCGACCGTATCCGGTCACGAGGTGGATGCTGAGTAGATCCAAAAATCCTTTGACCAGTCGCGAAACTCCGTATTTTGAAACGCCGTGTTGTCGAGCGTGATGCTGGACAACAATCTCGCCCACTCGAAAACCGCGGGCGGATGCGAGCACTGGGATGAACCGATGACGTTCGCCATACAGGTCGACTTCGGCCAAGACTTCTCGGCGATAGGCTTTGAAGCCGCAATTGTGATCGTGCAACCGAACGCCAGTCAGTGAGCTGACCAACGCGTTGAAGACTCGGCTGGGTAACACTTTGTGCCACGGGTCGTGGCGAGTTTGCTTCCAGCCACTGACCACATCGAGTCCGCCTTGGATCTTTTCCAAGAAGCGAGGAATCTCCGTCGGGTCGTCTTGCAGATCCGCATCCATCGTGAAGACAATCGACCCGCGAGCGACGGAAAAGCCAGCACTCAATGCGGCCGCCTTGCCAAAGTTGCGACGCAAACGCAATGCACTCGTTGAATGGGACTGGTCCGATGCGGTACCGCATAGCGAGACCATTTTCTGCCAAGTTTTGTCAGTCGATCCGTCATCCACGAAGACGATTTGAACGCGAACATTTTGTTCTGCACAAACTTCGAGAATGCGTCCGTGAAGCTCGGATAACGACGCCTCTTCGTTCATCGCTGGAATCACCACCGAAATTTCTTCGAGGCGATTTTGACCGGGTGCCGGCCGGCTCGGTTGCGGTTCAGGGGTCTGAAGTCCAGCCGACAAACCTGACGTGACCGGCGCTGGCGAGCCCAGCGGCGACGAGATCGGAGAGGATGAAGTGTTCATTCGCGTATAATACTCAGGTTGAAGCCCCTCGCCACCTCTGGGGGGATTGATCTTCGTTTTCTGGAGTTTCAATCCGGCATTTCGCTTCGTTGCGAATTGTTGGTTGGCTGCCTATTGTTTCGATCGATGTCACCAAGATCGTCTTTCTCGGCGATGACATTCTAAGTTTGTTTCGATCACGATGAATCAATTCCGTACTGAAGGCTGTTGCCATGTCCGAACCTGAAATCCTGTTGCGAGGTAGTCGTTTTGATGTCATCGCTTTGGACCTACCGGGTCGAGATGGTCAGTCTCACCGACGGGAATTCATTCAGCATCCCGGTGCGGTGGTGTTGTTGCCATTGGTAGACGAAGACACCGTGGTGATGATCGAAAATGAACGCCCGGCAGTGGGCGAAACTTTGCTGGAATTGCCCGCGGGAACACGCGATCCCGGTGAAGAGGTGCTGGTGACAGCGGCTCGCGAATTAGCGGAAGAAACCGGCTATCAAGCTGGTGATTTGAGCGTCGCCTGCGAGTTCTATTCGGCACCCGGGTTGGGCAACGAGTTGATGCATTTGGTCGTCGCCAAAGACCTCACCGCTGGGGAGCAACGGCTTGAGACGACTGAGCGAATCGAGACCAAATTGATGCACCGAGATCAGCTATTGAAGCTTGTGCAGACGTGTCAAATTCGCGATGCGAAAACGCTGATAGGATTGCAGGCGTTCTTGTTCCAGAAAATTTAAATTGCGACGAAAGGCGGCCGGTTGACGGGATTCGCCCAAATCTTCAGGCGGTCGAAACCGCGTTTCGAGTCAGCCGCACGTTGGTTCACCACGCCAGAAAACGTTTGATCAATTCGACGCCCGGCTCGGTCAAAAAACTTTCCGGGTGAAATTGCCAGCCTTCCAATTTGTGTTGGCGGTGCCGGACTCCCATGATTTGTCGATTTCCTCCCGTGTCCGTCCACGCTCCGACGACCAAGTCTTTTGGGACGGTGTCGGGATCAATCACAAGCGAATGGTATCGTGTGGCGGTGAATGGATTGGTCAGTCCCGCAAACAAGCCGCCATCGTCGTGATGAATTCCATCCGTCTTGCCGTGCATCAGCTCGGGGGCACGAATGATTGTCGCACCGAATGCTTCGCCGATTGATTGATGCCCCAGGCAAACTCCCAAAATCGGAAACTTGCCCGCGAACCGTCGCACGCATTCGACGCTGACCCCGGCTTCGGTGGGAGTGCACGGTCCTGGAGAGATGAGTAACCGTTCAGGGGAGAGAGATTCAATCTCGTCCGGCGACAGATCGTCATTGCGATGGACTCGGATTTCCGCCGACGGATCGATTTCACCCATTCGCTGAACCAGGTTGTAGGTGAATGAGTCGTAGTTATCGATAACCAAAATCATGGCGGCAAATCCGGGTGGCAACCCATTGGGTTGCGGAAGTGGTGGCAAGGCGGATTCTGTCGGAGCGACAAATCAGGCGGAACGGCGATGTCAAGATGAATTCGTGACATTCAAAAGGAAAGGATATTCTTGCCGAGTCAAGACGTAAACGCTCTTTAGAAGGTTCAGCCGGACAGCGTATAATGAGTGACTGACCGCGACGCGAAGCCATCTTCGCGACGAGATAGATACGAACTCTTCTTTGGACTCTTCATCGTGCTTTCGGTTCGCCCAAAAGTTGCTGAACTTGCGTTTCACTTGTTCAGTCGATCGCTGCACCCGGAACTTCTCGTTGTGCATCAAACGCGGAGGATCGAACGAGACGGCTACGATGCCAAGATCGAGGTAACCAATTGCGGTCACGTGGTCACGTTCAATTCAGCATCCAGTGCTGATTCGCCTGCGACCACGCTTTGCGAGGTTGCCACCAGTGCTCATCAACCCTTGCCATCGCGTCGTTGTTTGATTCGACAATCGCTCAAGGGAAGCCGAACGGAAGAAGCGACTTGTCGTTCGGGATTGTCTTATCGGTCTCATTTCCAGCTCGAAACGGTCGATCCGAAGATGTTCTGGATGGTGGGCCAGCAATTGGGAACTGGACCCACCGAAGGTTTGCTGCACCGTTTTGATTCGAGCGGTCGGATGGCACTCGGGGCCATCAGCTACGTCAACATTGAAACGCGTCGACGTTCCATGCTGATTCAAGCGATCCACACATTTCCTGATGACTACGCCATCGTCAAAGTGGAATCGTTGTTCACTCTGCCAGAAGCCGACGCAACTTCGGCTTGAGCACGCCGCGGACTCCGCTTTCTCAGCGACTGACTTCGCTTTCTCAGCAACTGCACGAGCAATGGAAGCCGGTGCTCGATCGCTTGATCGGAGTCATCGATCTCAAAGATGGCGTCGCGGTGCATGGCATCGCGGGAAATCGTTCGCAGTACCAACCAATCGCTGGACTGTCCGCCGACGAATGTTCGTTGCTGCACTGGTATCGGTCGATTGGAATTCGACGTTTCTATGTCGCGGATCTCAATGGCTTGATGGGGACGGGACGCCAGCGAGATGCCTTGCTCGCCTTGGTGACCGAAATTCGCCAAGAGGAAACACTGTGGATCGACAGTGGATGGACCGGTTCGATTTCGCGAATGGACCAGGAATGGTTGAGTCGCATGAATCGATCGATTGCAAATGAATCGAATTTGCGATGGATTATTGCCACGGAAACGGCAGACTCGCTTGACGTGCAGGACCGAATGTTGGAGTTCGTCAATTCATCGAACCTGACACTCAGTTTGGATTTTCGAGCCGGGCAGTTTGTTGGTCCGGAGACCGCATCGAATTGGGTCTTGGCCGCTCTCAAACGAAATATTCGCGAAGGAATTCTTTTGGACGTCGCCTCGGTTGGCAGCGAATCCGGCCCAGCTAGTGGCGAAATGTTTTCCGATTGCGTTTCGCGATTTGGCGACATGAGTTGGATCACCGGTGGTGGGATTCGCAATGTGAAGGACGTTCGTGGGCTCGTTTCAGAAGGCTATTCGGCGTTTCTGGTCGCTTCCGCGATGCTGCCGGCATTGGGGACGGGTCGCACCCCGGAAAACTCGTAGGACCAAGGCGAAATCGGGTTTTGCTGCGGCTTCGCTTGCCCATAGGCAAACTGCTATCATTAGGACGCCTGCCGTCATCAAACTTTGGATGGAGCGTCAGGTTTTTGAATTGACTCACCAAGTGAAAACAACATGGCGATGATTGATCTGACTCACGATTGGCAGTTGCTTGCACAAAATCCTGCGGGCGGATTGAATTCCAGTTCGTTGTTGTTGCTCGTCGGCGTTTTTCTGGCACTGTTCTTTGCTGCGGTGTTGGGATTCTTTTTCCTTCGCTACGGGAAGCTCTGGTTTCAGGCATTCATGTCTGATGCGGATGTGCAATTGCTGAACTTGATTCGCATGCATTTCACCAAAGTCAATCCAAACGTGATCGTGCAGGCGAAGGTGATGGTCGCGCAAGCCGGATTGAACATCGGTCGTCGCGATGGAATCAGCACGCATCGGTTGGAGGCTCACTATCTGGCTGGTGGCAACGTGATGAATGTCATCCATGCGATCATTGCTGCTCACCGAGCCCAGATTCCCTTGGAGTTCGATCAGGCGGCGGCGATTGATTTGGCTGGTCGTGATGTGTTGGACGCCGTTCAAACCAGCGTCTATCCAAAGGTCATCGATTGCCCTGACCCGAAACGTAGTGGCAAAACAACGTTGAGCGCAATCACGAAAAATGGTGTCGAGCTGCGTGTTCGCACTCGCGTCACGGTTCGGACAAACATTGAGCAATTGATCGGTGGTGCGACCGAAGACACGGTGATTGCTCGCGTGGGCGAAGCCATCATCAGTTCTATCGGATCCGCTGAGACGCATTTCAAGGTCTTGGAAAACCCAGACATGATTACCCGCGTCGTTCTTTCGCGTGGACTCGATGCACAAACCGCGTTTGAGATCGTTTCGATCGATATCGCTGACATTGATGTCGGTGAAAATATTGGTGCTCGTTTGCAGAACGATCAGGCGGAAGCGGACACTCGGGTCGCCCGTGCTCAAGCCGAACGTCGCCGGGCGGAGGCCATTGCTGCTGAGCAACAGATGAACGCCCGCGTATCCGAAAACCGTTCGCGTTTGGTTCTGGCGGAAGCCGATGTTCCTCGTGCACTCGCCGAGGCGTTTAAAGCCGGTCGTATCGGAAACGTATCCAGTGTTGCAGCGGCGGAAGGCTCGGCGTGAGTTCGGGCATTCGATCTTTGACCGGTGAGCCGGTTGAGGGACCTTTTGAACGCCATTCCTATCGGGTGCGTTTTAGTGGCGGCAACGGCTTCGAGTTGGCGGGGATCGTCGATCGACCTCGGGAACGATTGACGGGCGAATTGCTTGCCGATTCCCCCGTGGCCGTTTTCAGTCATTGCTTCACCTGCAGCAAGGATTTGAAGGCCATCGCAAGAATTTCGCGACGCTTGGCGGAATTGGGCGTTAACGTTCTGCGATTCGACATGACCGGTTTGGGCGGAAGCGACGGCGATTTTTCTCGCACGCATTTCACTTCAAATCAAGCTGATTTGAGGTCCGCGATTCAGTTTGCCGAATCCGAGTTGGGGTCGGTGACTGGTCTTATTGGGCACAGCTTCGGTGGCGCCGCTTCGCTTGCGGTTGCTTCTGATGAAGTGGCTCGACCGAAAACCTTGAAAGCCGTTGTTGCCATCGCCGCACCCAGTGATACGGTCCATCTGGCCAACTTGCTGGATCGAATGAATCCCAAGATCCAAGAAGAAGGAACGGGTGAGGTTGAGATCGGCGGTCGTCGCTGGATGATACGTCGCGAGATGCTAGACGATTTTCGAACGCATCAACTCGCCGACCAATTGCCGAAGGTACGTGCCCAGGTCATCGCATTCCATTCGCCCACGGATGAGACCGTTGGATACGACCATGCTTTAAGAATCTCAAGTTTGATCAGCAGCGAAAACGATCAACCCGGATGCAGCGTGATCACTCTTTCCGGGGCAGATCATCTTTTGATCCGGCACCCCGGGGATGCGATCTTGGTTGCCGATACCGCGGCGGCTTTTCTAAACCGTCATCGCTAGAAAACGAAGACGAATTCGTTCCAGTTCAATACGCTGAGTGCGTACAACGCGTTGGCTCGTTCTGGACCGACTTCATACTTGGCGATCAGTTCATCGATAAGATCGACGCCTTCTTTGATTTCGATTTCGAGAGCCGGACGCATCAGGACTTGTTCGATCACTGCTGCAACAAATGCCTTGGAATCCGAGTCAGCAGCCAATCGGGAGCGGACTGATTTGGCCAGCTTGTCAGCCTCTTCATGGATGAAATCACTGTTCAAAAGCGACATGGCTTGACCTGGCTGAAGCGTTGCGAAGCGTGCCTCGCAGGTCGTGTCAGGTTCGGGGAAGTCGAATGCGGACAATAGCGGAGTGAGCAACGATCGTTTGACGTGGATGTAAACGCTTCGTCGGTTGCGTTCCGCTTCACTTGAGTCGCCCCAGCCTTGGCCCGGTTTGGATTGTCCGGCTAACACTTCGGCCGAAAGACTCGGGTAGAAACTTGGGCCATAACTCTCACGATTGAGCGATTCGTTGACCGCCAGGATTGAATCGCGAACTTCTTCCGCACTCAATCTCCTGGAATCGAATCTCCAGAACAGATCGTTGCCCGGATCGATCGAACTTGATGATTCGTTGATCTCGGATGACATTTGGTATGCCTTGCTAGTGCAAATCAAACGATGCAGATCCTTCAATTTCCAGCCACCATCCACCAAGCGATTTGCAAGGTAGTCGAGCAGTTCAGGATGGGTCGGAGGAACGCCGAGACCGCCGAAGTTGTTTGGCGAGCGGACAATGCCTCGCCCGAAGTGGTGCTGCCAAACTCGGTTCGCCATCACCCGAGAGGACAACCGGTTGTCGGAACTGGTCACCCAATCCGCGAAAACACGACGGCGTTCGTCCGGCGTCATTTCTGGTGCAGTCTCTTTGAAAATCTCTGGGAAACGCGGCGTGACGGGATCGGTTGGTGAGTGAGGGTTGCCGCGGAATAGCAGAAACGTTTCCTCGATAGGACGCAGTTTGCCGAGCCCGAGGACTTGCTCGCGATCTGGAAGGTCATTGCGTTTTTCCGTGACAAGCTTCAGTGCCGCTTTGATTTCGTCGTATCGCTTGCGTTGTTCCTTTGAGAGCAGCGGACGCAGTTTCTTTTTCAAAATGCGTTCGCGTTGTCGCTTGGGGCCTTCTGTTGCACGTTGATCGGGAGCCGACATTTTAGTGATGCCGTCTTGTTCGATTTGGGTTGCTTCTTCTTCCAGCTTGCGTTGTTCGGCATCCAGTTTCGCGTACGCTTCGTTCAGCGCTGGATCGGAAACGTCGATTTGGTTGTTGGATGTTTGGTCACCTCGGGTTCCGTAACGACTGACGTCGGCGAAAAAAGCCAACATGCCGTAGTAGTCTGTTTGCGGAATCGGATCGATCTTGTGATCGTGGCAACGCGCGCAATTGATCGTCAAACCGAGGAAGGTCTGACCTGTCACCGCGACCAAGTCGTCCAGTTCGTCGTAGCGAGCTTGCAATGGGTCAGCAGGCTCATCGTCCCAAATACCCAATCGATAGTAGCCGGTCGCGGTGAGTGATTCGGTGGTGACATCATCAAGGAGGTCACCTGCAAGTTGCTCTCGAACGAATTGATCGTACGGTTTGTCTTCATTGAACGAGCGAATGACGTAGTCGCGATACTTCCAGGCGTTGGGTTTGGGGTTATCGCGTTCGAACGAATTCGTTTCGGCATAACGGACCAGGTCCAACCAGTGGCGCCCCCAGCGTTCACCATAGTGAGGCGACTGCAGCAAGCGTTCGATCAGGTTCTCGAAAGCGTCGGGGGCGGTATCGCGAAGGAAATCGGCAACTTCTTCCGGTGTTGGCGGCAAACCGGTCAGATCGAGTGTCACCCGGCGAATCAATGTTCGGCGATCTGCGGGGGCGTTCGGTGTCAGTCCCGAGGCGAGCAGTGAGTCCAGCAGAAATGCATCGACGGGATGTCCCGACTTTTCCCAATCCTGAACCACGGGGGAAATTTTTGGCGGTTCGTCATTTGATTTGGCCTGGGCCACGATGTGCTTTTGGATTGCAACAGACATGTCTGGCGGCGTCACATTCTGCACTGGTTCATACGCCCAGTGCTTGGTGAACGTGGCACCTTCTTCAATCCAACGTCGAATGAGTTCGACTTCTGCTTCACCGAGTGGTTCTCCTTCTGGTGGCATCAATTCGTAGTCTTCATTAGCGACAATACGTTCCAGCAAGTGGCTGGCGTTTGGGTCGCCCGGTACGATCAGTCGCTCGCCTGAGTCACCTTCGATGATGGATGTTTCAGCATTGTGGAGTCCCAGCCCACTTTCGGCCTGATCGGGGCCGTGGCAGGAATAGCAACGCTTCGCCAGCAATGGTTTGATTTCCGTTGCGTAATCAACTTCCGCTCGGGCTTCAGGGCTGAACGAAAAGCAGCACGCTGCTGCGAAAGCAAATCGCAGAAACGGTTTTGCCGAACCGGCCTTGTCCAGGATTCGCGGTTGGGCTGGCATCGGTTTGGTGAGCATGAGGGTGGGGCCGCAGATCGCGTTCATGCGTGACTCGTGAGGGCGAGATAGGTGGGAAAACTGGCGGTGACGCTATTTCTTAGAGTTTTAGTCGTCTCCTGGGAGCCAGTATAGCCTATCGACTCCCGTTTGCGAAACGAAAGATCTGAATCGGAACTCTCAAATGGGGATGGCAAAAAAACTGGTTCGTCTATACTTTGCGCGCTTTCAAAGCCAGCCGATCGGGCGTTTTCCCGATCAGCCCACCAAGACGACGCTGCGTGCGGCGGATTGTGGACCAGCAGGAGTCCCTGTGATCGGTCCTCAACCCCTCTGACGCCCGTCGTTTGAGGGCTGTTTTCAATGCGTTGGCTTTTCCACGACATTTGAGAGACAGAAGTAGTGTCCCAAGCAGAAACGACAAAATTGCCTTACAAGGTCAAAGACATTTCGTTGGCCGATTACGGTCGCAAAGAAATCGAGTTGGCTGAAAACGAGATGCCAGGTTTGATGGCACTTCGCAGCAAATACGGCGCGGAAAAGCCTTTGAAGGGGGCTCGAATCGCTGGTTGCTTGCACATGACCATCCAAACCGCCGTTCTGATCGAAACGTTGGTTGAGCTTGGTGCCGAAGTGACTTGGAGTAGCTGCAATATCTTCAGCACTCAAGATCACGCAGCGGCCGCGATCGCAGCGGCTGGGATTCCCGTCTATGCCTGGAAGGGTATGACCGAGGAAGAATTTGATTGGTGCATCGAGCAAACGCTGGATTTCCCGTCGGGCGAAAAACTCAACATGATCTTGGATGACGGTGGTGACTTGACCGCCATGGTTCACGATCGATTCCCTGAATTGCTGGACAACATCTACGGCATCAGTGAAGAAACCACCGCTGGCGTTCATCGCCTGGAGGTGTTGAACAAATCGGGCAAGTTGCGTGTTCCTTCGATCAACGTCAACGACTCGGCCACCAAGAGCAAGTTCGACAACCTCTACGGTTGCCGCGAATCTTTGGCGGACGGTGTCAAGCGCGCGACGGACGTCATGTTGGCCGGTAAAGTCGCCGTGGTTTGTGGATACGGTGACGTTGGCAAGGGCTGTGCTCACAGTCTGAAAAGCTATGGCTGCCGCGTTTTGGTCACTGAGATTGACCCTATCAACGCGCTTCAAGCTGCGATGGAAGGCTTCGAAGTCACCACGATGGAAGAAGCTTGCAAAGAAGGTCGTTTGTACGTCACCACGACGGGTAACAAAGACATCATCTTGGGCGAGCACATGAAGCAAATGCCCAACGATGCGATTCTTTGCAACATCGGGCACTTCGACACCGAAATTGACATCGCATGGGCTGAGCAACAAGTTGCTGATGGCAAAGCGACCGTCAGCGAAATCAAGCCATCGGACATCGGTGCAGTTGATCGGTTTACGTTCAATGACACCGGCCGAAGCATCATCATTTTGGCCAAGGGCCGATTGGTGAATCTTGGTTGTGCAACCGGGCACCCAAGCTTTGTCATGAGCAGTTCGTTCACCAACCAGGTGCTCGCTCAAATGGAGCTGTACCAGAATCGTGACAACGACAAGTACGGCGTTCAGGTTTACTTGTTGCCAAAAGAATTGGACGAAGAAGTTGCTCGTTTGCACTTGGAAGCAATCGGTGTGAAGCTGACCAAGTTGACTCAAGAGCAAGCCGATTACATCGGTGTGCCAGTCGAAGGACCCTACAAGCCAAACCACTACCGCTATTAAGCCGGTGTTTTGAAAGGCGTAGGCTCTTCGAAACAAAGCCGCGTTTGCAGAGCCAGGGCATCGCGGGAAGGCGATGCCGACGGCACTAAAGGCATGCTCAACGCCACGGAAATTTGTGGCGTTAACAATTTAAAATCAGCCGGCTGGGAAAATCCCGGTCGGCTGTTTTTGGTTGGCTGGCGACTGATGTTGTGAAGAGGTTTACATCTCCGCTGCTTCGATTGCCAATTTCACGTCTTCGTTGCCATAGATGATGGAAAGAAATGCGGGGACGTATCGATCAACCATCGCTCCACCGACATAAAGGATGTGGTCCAGGACATCGTCGTCGGGGAAGTCATCGCCCAACGGGATGGATGTTTGGTAACGCAGTTCGCCGTCTTCCATGTCAAGTTCGAAGCTTCCCACCTTCAGCCCGTAGTTGGCACGACAAACCGCTTCTGCGATCGCTCGCCGGCTGTTTTCGGGGATTTTGTTAGCTGGATGAGAGAAGACTTGGATGAGAGAGTCTTCAACCACAATCAAAACGCGAATGTCACCGTGTTTTCCGTCGAACATCATCCGGAAGAAGCTGTTTTCGCTGTCTTGCTCGTATTTGATCTCTCCACGGTCCAAATAAGCAGAAAACTGGTCGACTTGGGCAGACATCCCGGCGGCTCCTCGGTGGATGTGGTTCTGGCAATGAACGGGCGAGATTAGCCTGGCCCAATCTTTCGACGTCGATTTTCCGTTGATGGTTCGCGGCCAGGACGGCTTCGCCACTGTTTCATCATGACTGCGAAGGGCGGTGGAGTCGACCCGCATCGGTCAGTCGTGCCCCTCCGTGGAACTGGGCATCCCTGGGGAAGCATCGCGAGGGTGATTCGAGGGATTTCCCGTCGGGCAGCCTGCCTGATCGGCAAGAATTCCCAGAGCGTCCAGATCGATTGGAACCAATTTGCGACGGAAAACGTCGTATTGAGGACGTGAAAGTCCCCCTTTTCAACGGAGCGTGTCGTCATTGCTGTGGCAGACGTGCGCTCGGCAAGCCTCAAAATCGAAACATTCCACACGGGTTTGGCTGAGAATTTGGTTGAAGTGCTGGTTGGGTTTGGATCCTCCTGCGTGCCGGCTTTAACCTGAAACGGTGCGTTAAACCGTACCGATTAGCTTGACCGGCGCGGCTGTGCCGAAAAAGCTTGTCACAACGACTCCGCGTCGTCGAATAACCACCGATATCCCCCGGATTTTGGGCCCTGAGCTTTCAGGGGCAGCGACCAAAACTGGAACTCCTTCAGCTGAAGAAAATTCCGCCGATGAACTTCGACAATTCTTCCCGCCGTCCATCTGCTTCCAAACACTCGTTCCAAAGCCAGGTTCGACGACGTTTGATGTCTTGGATCCAAGGAACGTCCGCTGCACCCTCTGGTGAACCAGTCCAGCGAGGGCGTTTGCAGTTGGAGTCGTTGGAAAAACGCCAGATGATGGCTGGCGACGTCGAGCTTTTCGCAACCGAAGGGTTCTTCGGTTCTGCTGGTGAATCCTCGGCGGCGGTGGAAAGTTCGTCGACCGATCGCGGAACGTCGGATCGTGCTGCAGAAGGCGAGCCTGGGCAGGACTTGGTGCAGTTCGCGAAAGATTTGGACGCGGCTGGCGTGACGTTCTATGGTGCCCATTGGTGCCCGGCCTGTACCCAACAAAAACAATTGTTCGAGGATGGTGGCGATGACCTTCCATTCGTCGAAGTCACGTTGCCGGATCGAACACAGGATCCTCAGTTTTCGTCGTTGAACATCAGCGAGTATCCGACCTGGGTCTTTCCGGATGGGACGCGATTGACTGGGGTTCAATCGCTGCAAACTCTGAGCACGCGAAGCGGCGTTGCGATTCCAACTTCGGACAACGAAAATCCTTCGTTTGAAACGATCGATGCCCAAACTGTCGAACTTGGTTCGCCGCTGCACATTCCGATCGACGGATACGATGCTGAAGGCGGTCCGCTGACCGTGACCGTCTCGGTCGCCAACCCGAACTTGGTCGAAGCCACTGTTCTGAGCGGAAATCGTTCGCTGCGTTTGGACATGGATGGCTTTGGCGACATGGTGTTCGAATTGTTCGAGCAGCGTGCTGCTCGTCCGACCGAGCGAGTCATCGATTTGGCGAACAGCGGCTTTTACGACGGTCTGATTTTTCACCGCGTCGTCAACGGTTTCGTCATTCAAGGTGGTGACCCCACCGGTACCGGGACCGGCGGATCAAATCTGGGTGACTTCGACGACGAATTCCATCCCGATTTGCAACACAACCGAACGGGTGTGCTGTCTTTCGCGAAGTCGTCGGATGACACGAACGATTCGCAGTTCTTCATTACGGAAGTCGAAACCGATTTCCTCGACTTCAACCACTCGGTGTTTGGCCAGTTGGTTGAAGGAGAAGACGTACGCGAAGCGATCAGCAATATGCAGGTCAACAACAGCACGTCGAACAAGCCGACCACGGACATCGTGATCAACAACGCGACGGTGTTCAACGACACCGAGAACTCGGTGATCATGCTGAAGGGATTGGGCGGCACCGGCAGCACGACGGTGACGGTGACGATTACCGATTCGGACGGTAATTCGTTCGATCAAATTGTTCCGGTGACAATCACGGACCCGCCAACTGACCGCCGCAACGCTCAGCCCTACCTCGAGGACATCAACGTCCCAGCTTCGTCACCAAAGACGACACCGGTTGAGCTGCAGTTGGAAAGCTTCGACCTGGAAGGCGACGCGGTTCAGTACTTCGTCAGCGGTGGCGTGACCGGTGGTACCGCCACGGTCAATGCATCAACCGGTTTGTTGCAAGTGACGCCGGCCGCGAATGTTTCGGGGACGCAAACCGTTTCGCTGACCGTTGGAGTCGCTGCTGCGTCCAATGCTGGGTCGAATTCGGACTTGCAAAGCCTGGTCTTCACATTCACCGATAGCAACACGCAAGCACCGGCCGCGCCATCGTCTTTGGATCTGCGTTCCTCGTCTGATACGGGCAACAGCAGCGGGGACAACCTGACCAATGCAGCATCGTTGACGTTTGATGTTTCCGGAGTGACGACGGGAGCAACGGTTCAAATCATCAACACCGCGGACAACACCGTTGTCGGTGTTGGGACGGCGACGGGCGGATCGATCGCGATCACAACCAGCAACTTGGCTGCAATTGGCGATGGCACCTACAGCTTGGCGGCCCGCCAAATCGTTGGTGGTGTCACCAGTGGAACTTCGACAGCTTTGTCTGTCACATTGGATCGAACTGATCCTTCATTCACGTTGCCTGCCAACTCGAGCACAGGCAACGTTGGTGCTGCTTACCAAGCCAATCTTTCTAGTAGCGAAGAAGGCAGTGGTGCAACTTACAGCCTGACTGTTTTCCCGACCGGAGCCACGATTGGTTCATCAACAGGGATCATCAATTGGACGCCCACTGCGGCTCAGTTGGGATCGAACGATTTCACGGTCGAGATCCGCGACTTGGCGGGCAACACCTACACGGAATCGTTCTCCGTGACGATTGCAGAAGAAGCTTTGGCACGACTTGAAGTGCGTCTGACTGACTTGGACGGCAACACAATTGACTCGGTGGACGTCGGCCAGGAGTTCTTCTTGCAATTGATTGGTGTCGACGCTCGAGACCTTAGCGAGCGTGGAGGGATCTACTCCGCGTACGCCGACATCGAATTTGATTCATCGATCGCTGATTTTGTCCCTGGAACATCCATCGAGTACGACAACGATTTCGACTTCCTGCCTCGCGGAACCTTGTCCAGCGGGCTGTTCAATGAAATTGGAGCGGCGAGTAGCCGGTTCTCACCAACCAACTTGCAAGAGTCGGTGATGGCAACGGTTCGCATGCGTGCGATCTCCGATGGTTCGTTGACGTTCACCACCAATCCCGCCGACGTGAGTGCAAACGAAACGTTGTTGTTCTTCAACAACGATCGCTTGCCCGCCGGTTCGATCAACTATGGCAGCACCACACTTACCGTTGGCGATGTCACCACTAACAACCCACCGGTTGGTGTCGACGACACGTTCACGGTGATTTCGGGTTCGGGCCAGAACACGTTGGATGTATTGGCCAATGAAGCGTCCACTGCTGATCCTGGCGAAACGCTGACGATTACCGCTGTTGGTACGGCCAGCAACGGAGGCACGTTGAGCATTGCGTCCAATGGATTGTCGATCAACTACACGCCACCGGCCAACTTCATTGGAACAGATACCTTCCAGTACACGGTCAGTGATGGAACCAGCACCGACACAGTGCAAGTGACCGTCAATATCCAAAGCGATGACAACGCACCGACGGCGGTAAATGATTCGTTCCCTGCAACCGGAACGATTTTGGAAGACTCCAATGCGGTGAACTACGATGTCCTGGCGAACGACACGACGGACGCGGACAACGAATCGTTCACGATCACGGGTGTTGGATCGGCGTCCAATGGAGGTCAGGTTTCGATCGTCAACAGTGGGTCTGGGCTCTCTTACAAGCCGGCCGCCAACTTCAATGGCACTGAAACAGTGACCTACACCATCCGCGACACCGGCGGTGGATTGTCGACAGCGACGGTGACCTTCACTGTGACTGCGGTAAACGACGCTCCCCTCAGCGAAAACGTGACCGTCGACACCGTTCGCGGGACGAGCAACGAAGCGGTTCTGACGCGTGGCGATCTTCCTGCGAATGTCGACGTCGGCGAGGTGTTGCAGTTCGTCAATCTCAGCACGCCATCGGCAGGCGGGACCGTGACAGTTAGCTCAGATGGTTCGAGCATCCTGTACACGCCGCCGAGCAGCACGTTCACGGGCACCGACACATTCACTTATCAAGTGCAAGACGCTGGTGGATTGTCGAGTTCGACTGCCACCATCACGGTGAACATCGCGGATTATCTCGCTCGGGCATTCAATTTTCAGTTCGATTCGATCGGTGCTTTGTCAAGCAGTTTTTACGAAGCGGCGATCTTGTCCGGCACCAACGCACGTGGCGAATCTGTTTCGATTCCTTTGTCGGATTCCTCCGTCGTGGTTTCTGGCGGCACCATCAGTGTTCCGGACATGTTGCCTGGTTCGTACAAGTTGAGCATCCCCGCGGTTCCGTTCTTTGAAGGTGGTGAGGAAGCTCGCGAAATCGACATTGAAAGCGGCGCCGATGAATCTGACGAAAACCTTTCGTTGAGCTTTGGGCGATTGTTGCCTCAGTACATCCGGGTCAATGACTGGTTTGGTTCCGCGCCTGCTCGTCGAGTGGTCGCTGCGGTTTTGCCGGGCAGCAATGCTTTCTACATGCAGTCCAGTGGCGCTGCGGACTCGCGATTGAGTGACGTGGAATTGTCGCTCAACGCAGCCGGCACCAGCATCACTGTCAATGCGACGGAATCGACCACGGCCAACGGTGCGACCACCACGGCTCAAGTCAGTGGTACCGCCAACCTGAATGATGGAAACGCACTCGAAGTCCGCGGGCAGGTTGGTGAATTCCGTCTGTTGATCCTGAACTTCGATGAGACCGGGATCGAGCTAGAAGCACCAACATCGAGTTCCACCGCTGCCGCCAGCACTCAGTCATCCACGACTCAAGCAGCCGGCGAACCGCTTGCTTCCGCCGTGACGATGGCTGATGCAACTGTTCCGGTCAGCGAACTGGGAACCTCTCGAATTCAGAGCAGCGTGGAGCCAGCCGGTGAGCCAATCGAGGTCCTCTCAGGGGACTCCGAGAAGGTCGTGGCCGAGTCGGATGACGCCAGTCAAATCGACGCCGCGATGCCCGATGTCACCGACAGTTTGACCCGAATTTCGGACGCCGAAGACGTGGTCGCGAGCGGTGTGACAGGCCAGCCTCAATTGCTCGGCGAAGCCGTCGATGAGGTCTTGACAGGCGTTTCTGGGTCCAACTGACCCGAATTCGACCCTCGAATTCCAGAAAAGGCTGAAAAACACGGGGTTTTTGGCCTTTGGAAGGGTTGCGGAGCGACCACGCGGGACATAACACTTGTGCCGCATCGGAGGGGAATCCCAACGTTCTAACTCCTACTCACTATTTAGTTCTCCCATTTTTGCAGGTGCCGCTCATGGCCAAAGTACCGCCCAAACCGCCGACGAAGACTCAAATCATCGCCAACATTGCAGAAGAGACCGAACTGACCAAGAAAGACGTTGCTGCAGTCCTCGACTCGTTGGCCGCTGAGATTGAAAAGTCGCTGCAAAAGGGTGGCCCCGGACAATTCGCAATCCCAGGTCTTTGCAAGATCGTGTTGAAGGACGTTCCCGCCAAGCCAAAGCGCAAAGGCCGCAACCCTGCCAACGGCGAAGAAATCTGGTTGGCTCCAAAGCCCGCCAGCAAGAAGCTGACTATCCGCCCACTGAAGGGCCTGAAGGAAATGATCTGATCAATTGATCAGCTTCCTTCGAAGTTCGAATTGGCTGCCCCGCATCGCGTTCTGCGTTGCGGGGCAGTTTTCGTTTGTGGGCGAAACGTTTGCGCCGTGAAGCACCGTTCCAGGAAGCCATCGCTGAATCGGGATGCCAGCGAGAGGCAATCCCGCTATACTTCACCCGCTTTTCATCCATGATCTTTTCTCGGCGGCAACATGATCGAAACTTCCTCGAACGTCACCGCCAATGACTTGGCCGCGAAATCTGTGAACGAAGAATCCTCCGCTGAATCGACTGCTGTTCCAACCGAAGCTGTTTCGGCAGTGATGCCGGGCAATGCGACAACTCGCGGTCGGATGGGAAATTTGAAAGGCGTTCGCATTGCCGGCACGGGATCGTACGTTCCCGAACGCATTGTCACGAATGAAGACTTGGCCGCTCTGGGTTGCGACAGCGATTGGATCGTTCGCCGCACCGGCATCTTGCAACGTCGACACGCGGAGCCTGGGCAAGCGACCAGCGATCTTTGTTACGAGGCGGCGCTTCGTTGTCTTGAGAACGCGAATGTTTCGGTCGACGAGATTGACTTGATCCTGGTTGCCACGATCACACCCGACCATCCCACTCCATCGACGGCTTGTCACTTGCAACGTCGTCTCGGTGCGGTTGCACCCGCAATGGACATCGGTGCTGCGTGTGCTGGATTCATGTACGCGTTGGTCACTGGTGCCCAGTTCGTTTCCAACGGCAATGCTCGCAACGTTTTGGTCATCGGTGCTGACCTGATGAGTCGCACGGTGGATCCTGAGGACAAGAAAACCTATCCGTTGTTTGGTGATGCCGCTGGCGCAGCCCTGCTGGTGCCATCGACCCAAGACGAATGCCAATCAACAGAATGCAACGGTTCAGCAGCTGATTCCACGATCCAAACCGATGGTCTTTTGGCCTATCAGTTAGGCAGTGAAGGATGCGGTGGCGAAATGCTGTGCATTCCTGCGGGCGGATCCCGAACGCCAATTACCACCGATGGCGAAGACTCAGCCAGCCGTTATTTGCAGATGGATGGTCGTGGTGTCTTCAAGTGGGCAGTGCGAGTCTTTGACGAGAGTGCCAAGGACGTCTTGCGAGCGGCCAACGTTTCTTCGGATCAACTCAGCTTGGTTGTGTTGCACCAAGCCAATCAACGAATCATTGATTCAGCGGTTTCCGACTTGAACGTTCCGCCTGAAAAAGTGTTCGTCAATCTCGACAAGTATGGCAATACCTCCGGAGCCAGCATTCCACTCGCCCTGGACGAAGCCGCTCGAGCCGGCCGTTTGAAAGAAGGCGATCTAGTGCTGCTGTGCGGCTTCGGTGCAGGTTTGGCCTGGGGCACCGCGCTGTTTCGTTGGTAGCGAACTCAAGGACGCTCACGCTCGCGGGTGAAAGTCCCGGTGCACGCGTTGCAGGCGAGAGTGTTCGACGTGTGTGTAGATCTGGGTCGTCTGAATGCTGGCGTGTCCAAGCATCTCTTGGACCTGCCGAAGGTCAGCTCCGCCGGCCAGCAAGTGAGTTGCGAAACTATGTCGCAAACTGTGCGGGCTGATCTCGTCTGAGATCCCTGCACGCTTGGCATAGCGTTTCACTAGCCGCCACAACTGAATTCGGTCGAGTGCTTTGCCGCCTCGGGATAGAAAGAGTTCATCGATCTGTCCCGGATTTCGATCGGCCAGGATATGGCGGCTTTCTTCGAGGTACAGCTGGATCGCTCGGATCGCGCGGCCGCCAATCGGAACCATTCGCTGCTTGTCGCCTTTGCCGTGGCAACGAAGTGTCTTCTCATCGAGGGTCAGGTCGCGAACGCGAAGGGTGCAAACTTCAGAAGCTCGACAGCCGGTGGCGTAGAGTACCTCCAGCAGGGCACGATCCCGTTGCCAAAACGAATCGGACTTCTTGACCGCGGAAAGGAATGCCTCGACCTCATTTGGCGACAAGACGCCCGGCATTCGCTGCCAAGCCTTCTGTGTTGCCAGCAGCTCGGCCGGATTGTCGACCGTGATACCTTCGAGCTGCAGGTATTTGAAGAAGGTCCGAATTGCGACGATGGCCCGCGAGATGGATGCCGGAGCCAGGCCTTCGCCATGAAGCGATGCGACAAAATCAGACAATTCAGTGATTGTCAGGTCCGCAGGGCGGCGTCCGTCCATCCAAGTGACGAAACGTTTCATGTCTCGTCCGTAGGCGGCAACTGTGTTGTCGGCTAGATGACATTCCCGTTTCAGGTAAACCAAAAATTCATCACAAACCGCTTGACCGGCCGACGGAGCCACGGATTCTGTCTGTCCGGACTTCAATTGCTGCAGTTTTGTGAGTCGTTTAGCCACTCTGGTGTGCTCGACGGCGTTCAAGGACGCACTACATATGTGCTCTTCATTGGATCGATTCCAATGAGTTATCGTCTTGATGGCTCGTCGCCGCCAATGTCAATTTTTCTCGAACCATCTCCTTTTCAAGATTCTTCCATGAAAGTTTTTGTCGTCGGCGGTGCCGGGTACATCGGATCGCACGCGGTCGCATTGTTGCTCGACGCTGGTCACGAAGTCGTCGTGTTCGACAATCTGTCGCGCGGACATGCCAAATCGGTTCCGGAAGGTTTGCTGGTTGAGGGCGACCTGAACGATCAGGCGAAACTGACATCGCTGTTAAAAGAGCACTCGATCGATGCGGTGATGCACTTCGCCGCCTTCGCGGAAGTTGGTGAGTCCGTTCGTGATCCTGCGATCTACTACCAAAACAATGTCGTCGCTACGTTGTCATTGCTGGAAGCGATGCGTGCGGCGGACGTCAAGAAGATTGTGTTCAGCAGCACCACGGCAACGTACGGGCAACCGGATACCGTGCCGATTCCCGAGACGACTCCACAAAATCCGATCAACCCCTACGGATTTTCCAAGTTGGTCATCGAGAAAGCGTTGGCGGACTACGCCCACGCATACGGTTTCGCCTATGCGGCACTGCGATACTTCAACGCGGCCGGTGCTCGACCCGATGGAACGATTGGCGAGCATCATGACCCTGAGTCGCATTTGATTCCCATTGTCTTGCAGGTTGCTTTGGGGCAGCGTGAGTCGATCTCGATCTTCGGCGACGATTACCCCACGCCAGACGGAACTTGCATTCGCGATTACATCCACGTCGATGATTTGGGCGATGCTCACTTGCGAGCTCTCGATCGACTGAAACCGGGCGAAGGCATCCAAGTCAATCTCGGCACCGGCAGAGGAACGAGCGTCCGCGAGATTGTGGATGCGTGTCGTGCAGTGACTGGGCACCCCATTCCTGAAGTCATGGGCGAGCGACGTCCTGGCGATCCGGCGGAGTTGATTGCCGATGCGAAGTTGGCGGGAGAAGTTCTAGGGTGGAAGCCTCGTTACACTGACATCCAAGACATCGTGAAGACAGCATGGAATTGGCACCAAACGCACCCCCAGGTTACGACACCGTTTGAGCGACCGCTTTCGCCATCGAACCGCGGTCAGGATCGAGTTTTCACGGCAACCCGATTCCGTCGCAGTACGTACCAATCGGAGGGGCGAGTTTGCCCTGTGATCTCCTCCGACTGGTTGTCGTCGTCGAATTGAATCATGATGATAGAGGTCACGGCGGGTTCGGTTCGCCAAGTTCAGTTTCATTGCTAAGTCGTTGGCGTCGAATCGTTCATGTTTCCATTGCGACGTTCCACAAAAGACTCGTCGGTGGATTGGCCGGCGTTGCTGTCTTTGTTGGAAGACGATGATCGACGGGCAGCGGTTTCGCGAATTGCGCCCAGTGAAGGTCGCGAGAGCTATCTGACTGCGTTGCGGCGGATTGAAACGGCACAATCGCAGGCCACCTTGGCGGCGGGGCGACGACTTCACACCGCTTCCAAATTGATCGATCGACCCACGATCGCTGTTTCCGGAATGCTGAATAGCGGGAAGACGAGCCTGGTCAGTTCGTTTCTATCGGAAGCCGGCCAACGCCGAACGCTACGAGGAACGAGCAACCGGCATGGGACGCATCGATTTGTCTTGTGGTTGCCACAGAGTTGGCGCTCGGACGTGGAGCTATGGAGTCTTCTGATCACGCGAATCGGTGATTCGCTGGGCAACGCGCCCGAGGAGTTGTCTCTCGATCCTGATATCGCGGCAGAGCAGTACAACAATCGAGACGGCGATGCATCGTTGTTGTCCGTGCCGTTGTTGGGCACCGATCCCGGGCTCGACGAAGTTGGCGTTGGTTTGCTGGATTGTCCTGACATCGTTTCGGATGAAGAGTTTGGGTTGGGATCACCTGAACAACGTCGCGAATTGTTGGGCCGCGCGGCGACGTTGTGTTCCGCGTTCTTGATCGTGACCGGCGCTGAATCATCTCGCGACACGACACTGGCGGATTTGCTTCGCATTGCTTCCGATTTAATGCCAGGTGTGCCTCGAATGTTGGCGGTCAACAAGGTGCGTCCGCGGCAAACACCGGACCAAGTGCACGAAACGTTTGCACCTTTGGTTCAAAAATATGGTGTCGGAACGCTCTATGCCGCTTACGACTTTGATGTTCCTTCGAGCCGCCCTTTCATCCCGGCGTTTGGTGGTCAGCATCCGCAACGCGATGCAATCTCTGCGCAGGAATCAGACCTTCAGCGAGAAGACGATCCCGATCCATTGCCGGTGTTCTTTTCCGTTAGCGAAGATCCTGATAGCAATCCACCCGCGGCGATTGATGAGGATCGATTGTTGCAGGCGTTGCCGTCCAAGCTGGACCGCGGAGTTCTGTTTTCGCAATTGCATCAAGCCCTTCGAATCAACTTAGAAGATGCGGTTTGGAACCAGGGCCTGGAGTCGATTCGGCGGGATGCGGATCAGTCGTTTGAGAAAACGCGTCAGTGCCAACAGGTGTTGCTGGATTCGGCGTTGGAATATTTCGCTCATCGAAAAATTGGCGGCGAGGTGATTGAGCTGCGCTTGCATCAGAGCGAACGCATTATTCGCCAGCTCAGTGAATCGTTCGCGGCGACCGCACCTTGGTACGCTCGCTGGGGAGTTCGCCTGAACGCGACGCTGCGACGCGTCGTCGGAGGGGCGGGTGACTTCATTCGCAATCTAACGCCGACGGCCGTGTCACGCCGCGCCGCCGATGATATCAAAGGGCGATTCCGAAGTGGTGAATATGGTGGGCTGATTGAGCCAACCGGTTTGATCAACGAGATTGAACGCCATGGTGGAACGACGGTTTTGACACATCTTGCCGAGACTTCGGATCACACGTCAGCGTCGGAGGACGGTGTTTCGGCATTCCGTGAACCGGTCGAGCGAGCGGTCTTGCGATTCGAACAAGATGATTTTACGACGTTGGATCCGCGACGTTTGGATACCGCTGTTCGGCAAATGTGGTCCGAAGTGCCTGTGCATCGAAAGATCGCGACGGGACTGACTCCACTCGCGGCACTCTTTGCAACCTTTGGTGCGGTGCTGATGATTCCTGTTGATCTAGGTGCCAATGCAATTCTGGCCGCATCGATTCCAGAGATGCTGGCTGCTGCGGGGCTGACGATCATGTCGACGATGTGGGCAGCTAATCGGGGAACGCAAGACGTCAGCCAACAGGCCGCACGTCAACAACTCGCTGATTTTTTGGCGGTGCTGTGTGATGAGCTCGGTGTGGCTCGGCCAGATCCACCGATGGACGTACGAGTGGGCAATGTGGACGTCACCTTGCCGCCATCGCGAATTGCCAGTGGCGAACCTCC
Source organism: Rhodopirellula baltica SH 1 (assembly GCF_000196115.1). NCBI lineage: Bacteria > Pseudomonadati > Planctomycetota > Planctomycetia > Pirellulales > Pirellulaceae > Rhodopirellula > Rhodopirellula baltica. The sequence goes on along the minus strand of NC_005027.1, from coordinate 3,291,436 downwards.
TGAAAGAATGGTGTCGCTGTATCGGGTTCGGGATGAGTTCATTGCTGAACTGAAACGGTTGTTACCTCGGCCAACCGGAGCGAGCAAACGGGCCGGTGGCTCACCTGCTGAATCAGGAGTCCTGCGATGAACGCAATTGTGATGGATGACTCGGGTGATCGTTTTTTGCAGCGTGTTCACCACGCCGCGGACCGGGTGCTGGGCAACAGCCAAACTGGGCGTGAGATTGGCGAACTCTGCCGCGATCATGCGGAAGCTCGCGAAATGATTTTGACCGACCGAGCATCCAATTCGGTCGTCGTCGCCGTCGTGGGAGCAACCGGACAGGGCAAGTCATGGTTGGTTCGCCAAATGATTCGAGGCGGTCCGGTCGATGCGATTCGAAGCGGCAACTCGCTTGACGAAGCGACTGAAAAACTGACTTGGATCGGACCGAAACCGCCTGCTGACTTGGATGCTCGCCACGAACGTTTTCTGGCGTGCGACGCCGGCAAAATGCGATCGATCGGTTCGCCTTACTTGCTGGTCGACGCTCCGGGCGCAACCGATGATCGACGGGCGATCGCGGGAGTGGCTGAGCGAGCGTTGTCGACCGCGTCTGTCTTGGTGATGGTCATTCGACGCGATCAATTGCGAAGCCAGCGTGTATCGGGGTTGGCAGCCGCCTCCGAAGGCACCGTCGTCATTCCCGTCGTGAACATGGCCGACGTCAATGATGATTCGTTGGATGCCGACGTCGAGGCTTTGGTTGCACGTTTGCGATCGACGGCACCACAGAGCCAGATTGCTCCCGCGGTGATTGTCAGCGATTTTGAAATCGACGCTCGTGGTGAAGATGAAATCGGCATCCAACTGGCTGAGACCTTGGGACGCCGAATTGAAGAAGCCATCTGCGAATCGGGCGGCGGTGACCAACGTCGGAGCACTCGGCTGTCCGCTTTGGATGCACGTTTCTCCGCAGCGGTAGCCTCTGTGTTGCAAACTCAGTTGCCAGAATTAACCAATGCCGTTGATCGACTGAATGCGGAAGCGACGCGTTTGCCTTCCGAAGTGGCGGGAACGTTGCTCGGTGGAACGACGCCACTACGAGCCGCGATTCGCAGTCGGCTGCGTCTTTCGCTGATGGCTGACACTGCCGCGATTTGGTTTCCTTATCGAACGCTGTTGTCATTGCTGAATTTGACTCACGGTGCGTGGGATCGTGTGTTGTTGTCATTGTCGGGGTCGTTGCCTTCGTTGATCGGTGCCGTTTACGCGGGGGCTCGAAACGTGAGTGATCAACGAGCCGCTGACATGGATTTGCGGACCGGATTGCGACAACGAACAGCGGCCTCGGTGGCGGATCGATTGGGGCCGATGGCAAGACGTTTTCGGGCTGAGCTGAACAAACTCCGCCATGGAACGATCGAAACGGAGATCGAGTCTTCGCCCGACGCACCGGTTGCATCCTTGGCGGGGATCGAAACTTTGCAGGAGTCATCGCAGAAGTCGTTTGATACCGCGATCAGCCAAGGTTCCGCGACGACTTGGTTCGCCAATGTGGCGGGGCTCGCTGGAACACTGCTGTTTTGGCTGTTGATGACCGGGCCACTCGTGGCACTGTACAGAGGCTACTTCGACGCAAGTTATTCGACGATGCGAGACGTGTTGCAAGCCGAAGGCGTCGCAGGAGATTTAGGCAAGTTTCCGCGTCCCGATGTGTCGATGATGCTGACCAGCTTGCTCTTGTCTGTTTTGCCTGTGGCGATCTTTTCGATGCTGGTGCTTTCGTGGGTTCAAGCGAAGGCGCGAGTTGATCGCATCGAAATTCGTTTGCGAGAAGAACACGAGCAATTGATTCAGAGATTGCAGCGTGACGGTGTGCTGCGTTTGGCGTGGAGTGATCCATTGCTCGCCGATGCGGAGTTTTTGTTGTCGGTTGGCCGAGCAGTGGATGGAGAACGATGATTGGAAACAAGCTGCCGGATCTTGCTAACAACATGCTATGGGCGCAGATGCTCTCTCAAGGAGAAGTCCCAGCCGGGAAACCGGAGTCGATATGGTCGATCGTGACCAGCGGTGGGATTCCTGGGTTGATGATCCTGTTTGTACTGTTGTCATTCAGTATCGCGGCGGTTTACTTGGTGGTCGATCAATCGTTGGCGCTTCGTTGTCAAGATGTGGTTCCTGATAAGCTGAGCGAAGAAGTGGCAGCTGCCTTGCAGTCTTCTCGCGTCGCGGAAGCTGAGACGTTGCTGCGTCAGAAACCCAGCGTTCTGGCGGGGATCATTGCGGTTGGATTGAATCATCGAGAGTACGGATGGCCGGAAGTCGAAAAGTCAGTCGAGGACGCATTGGTCGACCAATCGTCTCGGATGCTTCGGCGAATCGACTACTTGGCGATGATTGCGAATTTGGCACCGATGGTCGGGTTGCTCGGAACCGTGACGGGAATGATCTTCGCATTTCGTCAAGTCGCGGCGACACGTGGTGTCGCCGGTGCTGGTGACTTGGCGGAGGGTATTTACCAGGCGCTGGTCACGACGGTTGGTGGATTGCTGGTCGCAATTCCGGCTCTTGCCGCATCGGGTGTTTTGCGAAATCGAGTGGACGCATTGTTGTCTGATGTCACAATGCACGCGGATCGAGCTTTGGCTCCGCTTCGCCGAAGAGCGGCCGCAACATCTCGATTGGTTTCGGCGAGTACGCCTGGCGGCGGAAGAATCGTTGCTGTGCCACCGGCTCAAATGCCCGGCCGCAAAGCACCGCGTCCTGAACAAGATGGAACCCGATGACACTCCCAACGGATGGACCCATGGATCACTTTGAGAAGAAAAATCGGTGGTTTGGCGGCAGAATGACGCTCGCCGTGATGTTGATGTCGATATCAACGACGGTGATCGCTCAGCCGCCCACGGACGATTGGAAGGAATTGGAGTTGCCGACGGTTGAGACGCCCAACGGTACACCCGCGGACGAAGCGGAGGAAAAGATTCAGAAAGCACTTGAGGGTGATCCGCTCAATCCAACTGGCGATGGCATGTTGGACGACGTGCTGAGCGTCATACGAAAACGTGGCAGCGTACTGGATGGATCCGTCTTGGACTCTCAGATTGATCCTCTCGGCGATGCTGTCAGTGGGAGGGCCGCCGGTTCAGAATCTGGCGAAACTGCCTCCAAGCGATTGCCTGGACCAGCAGAGTCCTTCCGATTGGCTGAACAATTGTTGGCGACGGCACGAAGACTGGAGAAGACGAGTCCGTTTTCAAAAACAAATCGCGTCCCGCGAATCATTGGTAGCGACGATTTGGTGAAGCCCCGTGCAGACATGCTTCCGGTTGAGACGCTTGTTTATCAGATGCGGCTACGTGCGGTTCAGCTGATGCAGAGTGGTCTGAACGCTTCCAGCGAGTAAACTCGAAGGTCCCGCCTCAACTTGGACCGGATCGCCGTCGGTTGCTGACCCGTCCTCCCCTTCCTTTCCCGTTTTCTCTTCATGCTTCTCGCCCTTCGAAATCAACTCAAGCGACCGTTGACGCTGGTCTTCGTCTCTCTGGTCGTGTTGATCACGGGCGTTGTTGCCGCGGACTATTTCACCGGTCTGCCTAAAACTGCGGTTGCGACTTATGTCGGGCGAGATGCCTGCGTTGAGTGCCACCAAACCGAATCATTGGCCTTCAAAGGTTCTCACCATGATTTGGCCATGGATGTGGCGACTGACGAAAGCGTCATCGGCAATTTCAACGATGTCGTCTTCGAGCATGACGGATTGCAGAACCGACTGTTTCGAGACGGCGGCCGGTTCATGGTCCATACCGAAGGCCCCGATGGTGAGATGCAGGATTTCGAGGTGAAGTATGTGTTCGGAGTCGACCCGCTGCAGCAATACATGGTCGAGTTTGATCGCGATCCGGAGGCGAGCGAGGATGAGATCGGGCGTTTGCAAGTCTTGAGAATCAGTTGGGATACCCAGCGCGAAGAGTGGTTCTATTTGCGTCCGCCGGATGTGCCTGAGAAGCTTGAACCCGACGACCCATTGCACTGGACCGGTGTGGCTCAGCGTTGGCAAACCATGTGCGCGGATTGTCACTCGACCAACTTGAAGACGAACCACGATGTCGAAACGCTGACCTACCACACAACGTTTTCAGAGATCGACGTTAGTTGCGAAGCTTGTCACGGTCCCGCAAGTTTGCACATCGAGATGGCTCGTGGGAACTCGCTTTTTTGGGATCGGCACCATGGCTACGGGCTTGCTCAATTAAAGGGCGAGGACGCTACCGGCCAATTGGAAGCGTGCGCGCCGTGTCACAGTCGCAGGAGTGTGATGGATGCGGACTACCAGGCGGGCGATCCGTTCTGCAGTCACTTCAACTTGGAATTGCTTCGCGGTGATACTTACCACGATGACGGGCAGATCAAAGACGAAGTTTATGTCTATGGATCGTTTGTGCAGAGCAAGATGTTTCACAAGGGAATCCGATGCACGGACTGTCATGACCCGCACTCGTTGGAATTGAAGCATCCTGGCAATGAAACTTGTACGTCTTGCCACCAGCACGCCGCAGGAAAGTATGACGTTCCATCTCATCATCATCACGCGGTTGGTTCCGAGGGTGCGAAGTGCGTCAATTGCCACATGCCTCACACGACGTACATGGAAGTTGATCCACGCCGCGACCATAGCTTGCGAGTTCCCCGGCCGGATCTATCCGTTTCCATCGGGACGCCGAACGCATGCAGCAGTTGCCATGTAAAGGATCAGCTCGAAAGCATCTCCGCAGACAAACGAGAATCGCTGACGCTGTACCAGGATTGGCTATTGGCTGCTTCGGAAGGCGATGAAGAAGTCGCCGACGCAATCTCGAAAACCGATCAGTGGTGCGATGAAGCTTGTGAGAAGTGGTATGGCGACAACCGCCAGACTCCGGCACACTATGGCGAGATCCTGGCGGGACTGCGAACGGGCGATTCAGGCATCGTTTCAAAAGCACTGCGGTACGTGACACAACCTCCTGAGATCGCTCCTGTGCTGGCACGTGCGACAACGCTGGATGAGCTTCTGCAGAACGGTCGAGGCCGAGAAGCGATCTCCGCCGCGAAAACAGTTTTGAAGGATCCGAGTGAGCATCCGATTCTTCGGGCGACGGCGGCGCGAGTGATGGGAGCAAGCAGTCCATCGGACGCCGTGAAAATTTTGATGCCACTGTTGAAGGATTCTTCTCAGTTGGTTCGCAGCGAAGCGACGAAGGCGTTGGTGTCGTCAGGTGGCTATCAGACGCTTTCTGGTACGCGGCAAAAGCAAGCCGACTTGGCGATCGATGCGATCGAAGATGAGTTGATGTTGGCGTCGGACCGAGCCGGCGCTCACATGGCATGGGCATCGCTTAGCGAGCAACGCGGCGATTACTTGGAAGCTGCAAAAGCCTACGAGAATGCCATTCGCGTCCAGCCAAGCATGTCCGGGCCGCGGACCAACTACGCCGCGATGCTAGATCAATTGGTCTCCGCCGCGGCTCAATCTCGTGAGGCGCAGTCAGCGATCGTTCAGTTGTTCGGCGGCAGCGGGGCACTGAACGAATTGATGAAGCAAACTTCCGAAAAAGCGGTGCAGCTTCGACGTGATGAGCTGCCGCTGTTGGGACGCGACGCAAAGTTGGCATCCAACAACGCCGACGTTCAATACCGGTATGGATTGGCGTTGTATTTGTCCGGTGATTTGCCAGCAGCGGAAAAGCAATTACAACGGGCGGCAGAACTCGCTCCCGACGTTGAGATCTTCTCCACCGCATTGCAATTGTTGCGTGAGCGGATCAATCAATCGGAAAAGTAGCCGCAGAATTATCTTCTCCATTCGACTCGACTTTCAACACGGACTCGATTCATGCTTCACGCAATCATCATGGCAGGTGGCAGCGGAACTCGCTTTTGGCCCGCTTCTCGGAAAGCCAAGCCCAAACAATTGCTGTCGCTGGCGGGCGATCGCACGATGATTCAGGCCACGCGAGATCGGCTTAGTTCGGTGATTCCGGCTGAGCGAACACACGTGTTGACTTCGGTCGCGTTGGTGGAGCCAATTGCGGAACAACTGCCCGAACTTCGCCGCGAAACGATCGTGGGCGAACCATGCCGTCGCGACACCGCTCCCTGCGTGGGATTAGCAGCCGCCTTGGTGGCTCACGAAGATCCCGATGCGGTGATGTTGGTTTGCCCTTCCGATCACGTGATTTTGCAGCACGACAAATTCGCCGAAGGCGTTCGGCGTGGTGAAGCGATCTTGGCCGAACACCCTGATGCGATTGTGACCTTTGGGATCAAGCCTTCTTATCCCGCGGAATCGTTTGGCTACATCCAACGTGGTGATGTGATCGAAGGGCACGAGGCGTACAAAGTCAAAACGTTCCGCGAAAAACCAGATTCGGCGACCGCGAAGAAGTATTTGGACGAGGGAACGTTTTCGTGGAACAGCGGCATTTTCCTTTGGAAGGCTCAAACGATTTTGGACGCGCTTGAGCAACACGAGCCGGAAATGTATTCGCACATCCAGGCGATCTCGGATGCGATTGGCACCGACGATTACGACGAGGTGCTGCAAAAAGAATTCGCCGCTATTGAAGGCAAGTCGATCGACTACGCCGTGATGGAACGACATTCACCCGTCGTCGTCATTGAGGCTCCATTCGACTGGGATGATGTCGGAAGCTGGCAGGCCGTTTCTCGTCTGCACCCGGCTGATGAATTCGGAAACGCTGTTGTTGGATCGCATGTCAGCGTTGATTCGACGGGTTGCATCATCCATGGGACTCCTGGACACACGATCGCGACGATTGATGTTCACGATCTGATTGTCGTGCAAACCGCGGACGCGACTTTGGTGGCGCCGAAAACTTCCGAGGAACGGGTTCGCGAAGTTGTTGCCGCCCTGCAGGCGAGCGGATCGGAAGACCGGATCTGATGAGGTTTCCAGGACGCGCACGCCGAAGCTCGATTCTTTCCGTCACGCGTGAGTCGCGTTGGTTAGTGGACTGAGTGATAGGGCGAGCCTAGGGAATTGGTACGAGCGTTTGAAATTGACCGCTCGGCGGCGTTCCGCGAGCGATTGATCTTGCCGCGGACGGCGGAATCTAGCTATCGATCGGTGTGATGCCCTGTTTTGATGTGCATCGCCGTCTCGTCAGGCTGGTCTGGAGGCGGCACCTTCCGGTTTTCCGCGCCATACGCAGTGTTTTGATGAACGAACACACCGCCACCCCTTCGCTGCATGCGGGGATGCTTTCATCCTTCGCTCTGAAATTCGTTTTGGGCGGTCTAGCCTTCGTCGCGACCGTCACTGGTTCCGCGAATGGCCAGGACAATGCCGCCAACACGGTTAGCCAGCCCTACCTGGTGTTTGTATCCGATGAAGGAGCCCATCTGCGTTGTGGGCCTTCAGGCGAATATTACAAGACCGAATCGGTGCGACACGGACAAGAGCTTGAGGTCTATGTCGAAACAGGTGATGGATGGCTGGGTGTGCGTCCGGTCGAGCAAAGTTTTTGCTGGGTGGCTGCCGACGCCGTCAAGCTCGGTCAGCAAGCCCAGCCAAAGCGACAAAGCGGTGGTGATGTTCTGGGAACCGCGACCGTGACGGAAGACAAAACCGTTGCGTGGATCGGTACCAATCTTGGTCGTGCTCGCCGCTACCGCTGGCAAGTTCAACTGGCAAAAGGTGAAGAAGTCACAATCGTTGGAAGCAGCGAACGGGAAGGGCCCGATGGGCCACAAACCTGGTACCGAGTGGTACCACCGTCCGGCGAGTTTCGCTGGATTCATCGCGATCAAACCGCAGCAACCGCGGAAGCTTTGGTTGCGAGTTTGAAGCGACCCGAGCCGGCTCAGCATATGTTCTTGCCGGACGGAAACACTGAGCCCACCCCTGCTGCCCCGCAACCTCGCGTGGCGATGTCGCAGTTCGAAGCTGACGTGGCGGACGAAGATTGGGACTTGGACACCGACACGCATCTTGGAGAGACAGATGCCGAACGATCGCACCCACGCCGCGAATTGGCCGAACGTGTTGCTCGTTTGAGTCGCAACGAAGAACAAGCTCATCCCGGAGCGGAGATCGAAGAAAAGAAAGACCACCACCCACGAAGTTTGTCTGATCGAATTGCTCGTGGGCTGGAGTCGTTGGTCGGTGGCGGTTCCAAAGAGGCTGCTGATCTCGAACCTGTCACACGATCAAGTCGTCGCATTCCAGATTTGGTGCCGATTGAAGAACATCGAATCGCTCGTACTGAAACGATCGCCAACGACGTTGCCACAGTAGCGCACGAAGAGACGATGTCTGCTTCACCGAGCGTTGCCGTTCCTGCCAGTGAACCCGTTGTTGGCAGCGGTGTGTTACCAATCGGTACAAGTGTGGCATCGACGACTGCTTCCGCCGCTGCGTTTTCGCCGGTGCAGCCACAGCAAGATTCGACCATGACGATCACGTCGCGTCCACGGATGGTGGACGGGAACGGGATCGTCACGACGGCGGGTGGCTCGATCAATCCGAGTCAGCCTTCGGGCATCCAGCAGGTCTCGGCAGTCTTTCCGCCCGCTACGCCTAAGTTGCGAACCATCGCAGCGGCTCAAATGGAACAAGTGCAACGCGATGTTGCTCAATCCGATGTGGCGACCTTGCCAGTTTTGTTTTCAAAGCTGATGGCTCGTGGAGCATCGGCACCCGAAATCGGTTTGGTTGCGGAAGCCGCTGAACGCTTGCAACTGCACGCCTTGGCGACTCGTTGCCGGGAGTATCAGGTCGTTGCCCAACGAAGAGATGGGGAAACGGTTGTCCAGACGTTGGGATTGCCCACGCCAATCACGCCCGTTCCGACGATTCACTCAAATGTCGCGCCGATTTCGTCGGTTGCCACAACGGGCTCGCAGATCAACTATGGCTCTCAACCATCTTCTATGAATCAGGCTCCGGCGACCCTGCCAGTTCAAAACACCGCGACGGTTGCTCATGAAGTTCCGGCACCCGCACCAGCGGCCTTGCCCGTTCATGAAGGAACTTTGGTAGAGGTTTATTCAGCCGATCCGACACGCCCACCTTATGCGATCACCGATCGCGGCGGACGAACGCTTGCCTACATCACTCCCGCGCCCGGTGTTGATGTGCACTCGCATCTGGGAGCCACCATTCGGGTGACCGGCGAGAGCGGGTATTTGAAAGGTATCGATACGCCGCACGTGATGGCGACATCCGCGGCTCGAATTGTTCGCTGATTAGACAATTGGCTCAATCAGGTCGGCAGGAATGATCGGGTAGAACCTCACGTAGGCGAGTCTCTCTGAGACTCGCAAATGACAGCGTCTCGGAGAGACGCCGCGACGTGATCAAGCCCAATGACTCAGCTCACGTGCTTAGAAGCAGTGATGCGACGATACAATGTCGACTAAAAAGGCTCAGTTCAACAAAAAAGGCTCGGTGATCTCACCGAGCCTTTTTCATTTCTTGCTGTCATGTTTGCTGCGATCGGGCATCATCCGAAAAGGCATCTGACCTTTCGAAAGGCAACGCCTAGCTGAGCCAGCTTGGCAATTGGCCAGCACCGGGCATGTCGATGACTTGGCATTCCGTGATTGCATCAATGGCGAGCAAGTCATCGAGTGCCGCGGTCGGCACTTCGCCGTCCAGGCTGAGAACGCCTATGGCTGCACCGCCGGGAGCGTCGCCTTCTCGTCCGACCGCCATCTGAGCGATGTTGACGCCGTGGCTGCCGAATGTCGTTCCGACACGACCGATGATTCCAGGCACGTCCTTGTGGACAAAGACCAACAGTTTGCCATCCAAGAACGATTCCAGGCGATAGCCGTTGACCAAAATCAAGCGAGGCATTTCATGACCGAGGATTGCGGCACCGGCTTGAACGGTTTTGCCGTTGCCGCTGACCTCAGCGGTGATGCTGCTGGTGAAGGCACCTTTGTCGCCGACGCGTTCGCAGGTCAGTTCAATGCCGCGTTCGCGAAGCAGCATTTCCGAGTTGATCACGTTGGCGTCTTCGACCACACGTTCCAGCAGGCCAGCGCAGAACGCGTTGTTGAGAACTCGGGTGTCTTTGCCGGAGACTTCGCCGCGGAAGGTCAAGCGAGCGTGGTCGATGCCACCGCCGTGCAATTGACTGAGAAACAACCCCAAGCGGTGAGCCACGTTGAGGTGACCACGGAGTTCGGCCAGCGTTTTGGGGTCAAGCGACGCGACGTTGACACTGTGACGAATCTCGCCGGTTCGCAAGTAGTTCAACAGTAGGTGGATGCCTTCGACGGCGACTTGCGTTTGGGCTTCTTCGGTGCTGGCACCCAGGTGAGGTGTGCAGACAACGCCGGGCATGCCGAACAGCGGGCTGTCCGTGCAAGGTTCGTTTTCGTAGACGTCCAGAGCAACGCCGCCGAGTTTGCCTGACTTCAGGCCTTCGACCATCGCTTCGGAGTCGTAGATTCCACCACGAGCGACGTTGATGATTCGCAGGCCAGGTTTGACCTTCTCGAGTTGCTCCATGCCGATCAGACCGCGAGTTTCGGGGGTCAACGGCGTGTGGACGGTCAAGTAATCGATTTGCGGAAGCATGTCGTCGACCGTGGCGACTCGTCGGACCTTCAGCGATTCGGCTTGGTCATCGGTCAGGAACGGATCGAACGCGACCACGTCCATGTCGAAGGCTTGAGCACGTGAGGCAACTTCGCGACCGATTCGGCCCATCCCGACAATGCCCAGAGTCTTGCCGGCGACTTGGGTGCCCATGAATTTCTTCCGGTCCCAGCGGCCTTCGACCAAACTTTGGTTGGCGGCAGCGATGTTGCGGCTCATGGCGAGCAGCATTGCGAAAGTGTGTTCCGCGGTGCTGACGGTGTTGCCGGCGGGCGTGTTCATCACAACGATCCCGCGACGCGTGGCGGCGGGTTTGTCGATGTTGTCGGTTCCCACACCGGCGCGGACCAAAGCTCGCAGACGAGTGTTGCCTTCGAGCGATTCTGGGGTGATGGTCACGCCACTGCGAAGGATCGCCGCGTCGAATTCGTTGAGTGATTGGCGAAGTTCTTCGCCTTTGAGTTTGGTGCGAACTTCGTATTCGATTCCTTCGGAGGCTTCGAGTAGGTCGATGCCTTCTTGGGCGATGTCATCCAGAACGAGAATGCGATGCATGTTGGGGACTGAGATTGGAGGGGGGATGGATGGTTTGTGGGATGCCGTCTAGCTGTTCTTGCTGGCGAAGTTGTTCATGAACGACGCCAATGCGTTGACACCTTCACGAGGCATCGCGTTGTAGATGCTCGCTCGGATACCGCCGACGCTGCGGTGACCCTTGAGTGCGGCAAGTTTGTGCTCAGCAGCTTCCGCAATGAATTTCGCGGTCAGTTCGTCGCTGGGCAGATTGAACGTCACGTTCATCAGGCTTCGGCAATCCGTTTGCGCGTGGCCACGATAGAAACCGTTGCTGGAATCGATCACGGAATACAACTGCTGCGATTTTTCGTGGTTGATGGATTCCATCTTTTCCAGTCCGCCCATGTCATCGCGAAGCCAACGAGCGACTTTGCCGAGCACGTAGATGGCGAACGTCGGTGGAGTGTTCCATTCCGAGTCGTTGTCGTGATGGTTCTTGAAGTGCAAGTAGCCGGGGATGTTCGGATCGGCTTTGTCGAGCAAATCCTTTCGCATGATCACCACTGACACGCCGGCAGGTCCCGCGTTCTTTTGAGCACAGGCGTAGAGCAAGCCGTACTTCTCGATCGGCAAAGGACGGCAGAGGAAATCGCTGGACGCGTCGCTGACCAACGGTACCGAGTCCGGGCAGTTTGGTTCGGTTGGGAACTGAACGCCTTGGATGGTTTCGTTGCTGCAGTAGTACATGTAGGCAGCGTCGTCGGGGCAAGCCAAATCGGACGCTGACGGAATGTGGTCATAGTTCGACTCTGCGGCGTCGAAGAGGACATCGACGTCACCCTCTTTCTTGGCTTCCTTGACCGCTTTTTTGCCCCATGATCCCGTCAGTACGTATTGGGCTCGTTTACCGCTGCCGCGAAGCAGGTTGGCTGGAATCGCGGAGAATTGCAGTGTCGCTCCGCCTTGCATGAACATCACCGAGTAATCGTCGCTGACATTCAGCAATTCGCGAATCGTGGATTCAGCGTCATGAAGCACGTCGACGAACAACTTGTCACGGTGGCTGATTTCCATGATCGACGCGCCCGCGCCGGGGTAACACAGCATCTCATCTTGGACTTCCCGCAGCACCGATTCGGGCATGGTGGCTGGTCCCGCCGAAAAATTGAACACCCGCTCGGGGTGGCTCGCGGAAGATTGGGCGGAAGTGGATTGCACACCTTGGGCTGATGCAGTCATTCGAGGCGGCTCGGTTGCATAGGGGTGATGGGGAGGAGGTTCCGGGGGTGAAAGGCCTGATGCCGGAACAAGTTTTGGCGAATTCTAAACGTCCATGCCCAGATGCGGAAGGCAACCCGAACGCCGGCGGGAGGCCGATTTGACGCAGGTCGATTGCTGAACCGATTGCACGGTTTAGGGCGAGAGTCCATTGAGAACGGAAGTTTTGGAATCACCAAGGACCACGCCTTGTCTTCCCCGTTCGGTAGCCGCGTGCGCGGTCTGGTCCGAAAATCGGGCGGAATTGGCGAGAAAACAGTCCCACCATCGCTCGGAATCAAAACACGCCTTCGAAAAAGTGGCGGGCCAATTAAGCTGGGGGGACGATTGCTGTCTGATCTCCGCTAGCTTTTTCTGAGTCGATTCCACTTCGCCATGCTGCATCTCGCCCAGCAATTTCGAACGGCATGGAAGGAATCCTCGTTGCTGGCGGCCACGACCTGGTGTTTGGTCGCTCTATCGACATTCTTTGGACCGCTGGATATCTCGTCGGATGCCGAAACCATGACGGTTGGGCTGGACGGGCAAGTCGCGTGCAAGTTGCTGATTGCAGGGATGGCTTTCGTCGTCGGCGCATACGGCGCACTAACATCTGCGAGCGTTCGCCAGACGATGACGACTCTTCCGCCGGTCATGTTGCTGACGATCCTGTTTCTGGTGTTGCTGGCCACACCGATTGCGATTAGCGGAGCCTCGCTGGCAGTGGCAATGATCAACGTTGCCTATGTTGCTTTCATCATCGTTGCGTTATTCACGTTGGGTTTGCGGGGCATGGTCAGCGCGATCTTGGTGGGGGTCACCGCAACGATGACGTTGGCATTGTTCTTTTACGTGTTCGTGCCCAAATACGGTTTGTTCCCAGAGTTGTTGGCCGATGGTTTGGTGGTCAACCGGATGTCCGGAACGGCTCACCCCAACGCGGTCGGACGCGCCATGGTTTTGGGAGGGCTTGCAACGTTGTACTTGGTTCGAAAAGGCACATTGCAACTGAACGTCGCGATTCCACTGGCGGCGTGTTTTGCACTGTCGGCATACCTCGCTTGGAGTCGTACCGCTCTGGTCGCGGGTGCGTTTGGAATGTGCATTTTGTTCCTGGACCGATTGACCAGTCGGCTTGGTGTTTCCGCGATCGCGTTGGTGGCGTTGCTGGGTGTGGTTGGCGTCACGTCGATTTACGTCACCGGTCAAGAAGATCATTTCGTCGGTAAAATTCTTGCGAAGGTATCCAAGTCGGGAGACGCGGAAGAAATCACCAGCGGAACGGGGCGATCAGAAATTTGGGCCAAGGGAATCAGCTTGATCGCGAACCGGCCCATCATTGGTCACGGTTTCAACGCGGCACCGATTTTGATGTTGGAGTTTTCGCAAGCGACTCATAACGCGGTTCTTCACGCGACGCTTGCTGGTGGAGTGATCGCAGGTGCGTTGATGGCATGTTTGCTGCTTTGGAACGTGTTTTTGATTTTTGGTAGCGAGCACCTGTTGCTTCGCGCCCTTTCAGCATTCACGGTGCTGTCGTGCATGACCGAAGACACTGTTTTAGAAACGTTTCCCGGACCATGCACGATTGTGTGGTTGATGTGCATCTTCTATCCCGTTTTGGTTGATGCAACGCAAATTGACATGATCGAAGCGGAACGTTCACAACGCGATCAGGAAGAGGCCGCCGAGCCAGGGACGGGCTTTTTCGGTCGACCAGGGATATCGGGCACAACGTGAAACGAGCTTCGTCGGCCACCGTCGTTTATCTGCTGAATTTCTTTGCACCGGATGTGATCGCGATTGCTCAAGCGTGGAATCAGCGTGTTAACAAACTGATCGTCTTGCTGTCCGTTGCAATGGAAGGCAATCGATCATGGAAGGCTGAGGATGGTGGTCTGGATGTCCGTCAGCAAAGAACATGGACTCGCACGCGAACCGACCATCATCCGAGCGGCTACACCGATGTGAACTATGTGCACTTTCCCATCGATACGTTGAAACAGCTCCGGCGGGCTCGCGCCGATGTGGTGGTCTCGGCTGAACTTGGTGCTCGGTCGATGCTGGCGGCGTTGCATTGCGCTCGGTCAGGCTGGTTTGGTCTTCGCCAGCGTCGATGCCAATTGATCATCGCCGTCAGCACTTCGCCTTGGATCGAAGCCAGTCGATCGGGATGGTTGCGAAGAAAACAGCGGTCGTTGTTACTCGCCCGAGCTGATCGGGTGACGTACCACGGTCCCGAGTGCAAGCAATGGTTGCTTGAGCTCGGTGTTCCGAAAAAACGCCTGGCTCCGTTTCATTACTCGGCGGACCCGACCAAGATCTACATGGGCGAACTGAAAACCCAATCAGCCGATCGTGTTCGCGTCTTGACCGTCGGCCAATTGATCGATCGCAAAGGTGTTCGCGAAGGCCTGGCGAACATGATTGATGTGGCGCATCAATCCCCGGAATCGCTCATCGATTGGACACTGATCGGCGGTGGCCCATTGTTGGCTGAACTAGAAACGGTGCCGACGCCGGAGAACTTGAAGATCGATTGGCGAGGCAATTGTGACGCCGAACAAATTCGTGACGCTTATCACGAACATGAGATCATGTTCTTCCCGACCCGTGGTGACGAATGGGGGTTGGTCGTCGACGAGGCTCTTCACAGCGGCTTGGTCGTGATTGGGAATGATCGGGCTCAGGCCGTGACGACCTTGATTCGCGACGGATACAACGGTTGGATCGTCGAGATAGATCAACCGGCCTCGTTGGCGTGTGCTGTCAATGCCTACGCCAAACTGGATGTGCAGAAACGAATGGAAATGCGTCAGCAGGCGCGGCAATCAGTTGTCGATCGAACGCCTGACAACTCAGCTGATCAGATCACAACTCTGATTGACGAGATGTTGGCGGAGCGTCAAAGCGACGATTCCAGCCACCATTGATGTTGATGTTTTGCCCGGTGACAAAGCAGTTTGTTGGAGCGACCAAGTACGCGACCGCTTCGGCGATGTCTTCGGGACGCCCCCATCGGTTCATCAGCGATTGGTGTTTTGCTCGGTCGTCCCAGTAGCCTGACGTCGTTTTACCCCAGGCGGTTTGCGTCCAACCCGGTGAGACCGTGTTGACTCGCACGTGCGGTGCTAGCGTTTGAGCAAGCGAAGCCGAAAATGCCATCACGGCGGCTTTGACGGGGCCAAACATCATCCCCGCATCGCCTTCCATTCCCAGCGGAGCTTGGTCCCAGCCAATGAAGGTCATCGACGGTACGATCGAATCGTTCCGTTTCTGCGAGAAGACTTGTCGCTTCAACTGTTCGCCGACCAATCGCGAAAGGGCGATGGTGCCTTGGACGTCCACGGCCAGCAGTCTCTGAAGTTTTTCGTCGAAGGACCAATCTGCCGCGGCACCGGTCAACACATCCAAGCCAGCATTGTTGACCCAGGTTTGGATGTCGCCGAGAAGTTCGAATGCGTCTTCAGCCAACCGCCGCACATCGTTTGAATCAGCTAGATCAGCGGCGATGATTTCGGCCTCTTGGTTTTGTTCTCGGATCGCGGCGGCGGTCGATTCAGCACCGTCCTGATTTTGACGGTAGTGGATCAGGAATCGAGAACGCCTGCCTGCGGAACGTTCAGATTCCGCCAGTCGAATCGCGATCGCCTGGCCGATGCCGCTGGAGGCGCCCGTGACGACGATGCCGGATGGGATCGGTTGGACAGACATGACAAAGCTCGAGCGGCGAGGAGCGGTTGGCTGGATGCGATTGGTGATTGAACGTTGGGGACGACCTTGTGAAGCTTAGCGATCCCGGCGGAGGGAGGAACCGGTCGCGGCCAAATCGATGGACGCCAGCGTCCGCCCGGTGTGATTTCGATAAAATTAGTGGGCGGTTACACGACTTGCGTGTGCTGTATGATGGCGACGCCCGAGCTCCGGTTCCTTCTCACTGAATTCGACTTACATGCTTCTGCTAGTTTATCTCGTCGCGGCCATCGGCTTCTCTTTTTACTGCAGTGTTGCCGAAGCGGTGTTGCTGTCGATCACACCCTCGTTCGTTGCAACGCTGGAAAAGACCAAGCCGATCGCGGCGAAACGTTTGAGCCGGTTGAAGGCCAACATCGATCGTCCGTTGGCAGCGATTTTGAGTTTGAACACGATTGCCCACACGATTGGTGCGGCGGGAGTGGGGGCCGAGGCATCCAAGTTGTATGGCGACACGGCCTACGGTGGTCATGCGGTGGGGATTGCCAGTGCGTTGATGACGCTTTTGGTATTGGTCTTCAGTGAGATCATTCCGAAGACCATTGGTGCGTTGCACTGGCGAACGCTTGGTCCAATGGTGGCAGCTTCGGTGGGCTATTTGATTGTCTTGTTGTATCCGTTGGTTTGGATGAGCGAGCAGCTGACCAAAGTTTTGTCAGGCGGAAAAAGTCACCACACGCTGACCCGAGATGAGCTTTCCGCGATGGCCGAAATCGGAGCTCAGCAGGGTGTGTTGGATGATCACGAATCGCGCGTGTTTCAATCGTTGATGCGGCTGCCCGATTTGACCGCGCAGGACATCATGACTCCGCGGGTCGTCATCATCGCCTATCCCGAAACGATGACCGTGGGAGAATTGCTTGAAAAAGCATCGCCTGACCAGTCCGGCGACAGCGATTCCAATCGCGATGGCTCGACCGATGCAGAGTCGTCGACGCTCAGCGGCGAGGTGGTGGATCTGCCGGTTTCTCGGATTCCGATTTACGATCAGCAACTCGATCGTATCACCGGATTTGTGCTGAAAGTCGACTTGCTGCTCGCTCACACTCGCGGCCAATCGGACCGTCAGCTAAAAGAATTCCTGCGTCCCGTCGCCGTGGTTCGGCACAATCGCCCGCTGCCCAAGTTGTTGGAAATCCTTCTCGAGGGACGGCACCATTTGGCGATGGTCAGCGACGCCTATGGCAGCATCGTCGGATTGGTAACGCTGGAAGACTTGGTTGAAACATTGCTCGGCCTGGAGATTGTCGACGAATCGGACAAGCAAGTCGATTTGCAACAGTACGCTCGAAAACGTTGGGAAGAACGAGCGGCTCGAATTGGCATTCAACCGCTCGACGAGCCGTCGGTTGAAGACGAAGAAGTCGTTGAAACCGACGACGAACCGCAACACTGAACCAACCAAGGTCGAATCTCGGCGGCGAGAAAGAACGAGCCGCAGATGACCAGGACGTCTCCGGTGTTAAGAGAGTTGACGGCGTTTTGAACTGCCGCAATGGGGTGTTCGAATGAGGTGATGCGATCGGGAGACAGGCCTGCTTGCAGTGCCGTTCGGTTCAAATCGTCGACCGGTACGAATCGCGGGTTGCCTTCGTATCGAGTGAGCGTCCATTGGTCGAAGTGCGGCTGCATTCTTTGCAGCATCGCCAGCACATTCTTGTCGGCGCTGGTGCCGAACAAGCACAATCGCCGCCGCCCCGCCATACGCTGATTCAATACGTTTAGCATCGCTTCGATCGAGTCGGCATTGTGAGCCGTGTCTAGCAACACCACCCGGTCGTCCGATAAATCGAAACGTTCCAGTCGAGCTTCCATTTGCAGTGACGATAGACACTGATGGATGCATTGTTCGGGACGAAGTTTTCGCGTGACGTCGGGCAAGGCATCGACCAACGCCAGCGCGATCGCGGCGTTGCGAATCTGGTGTGCTCCTTCGAGCTTTAGATCGACGACCGTGTCCCCGGGCATCCAATCGCCAAGTCCGCTGATTTGGAAGCTGCTGCCCCAGCATTTCTGGGACTCTGTGTTCGGAGTGATCTGGATCTCGTCACCAAGGTGCATCAGCGGAGCGCCGATTTGGTTGGCGATTCGCACGATTACGTCACGCACTGGACCTGCGGGGACGCCGTTGATGGCTGGCGTGTCTCGTTTGAAAATTCCCGCTTTTTCGGCTGCGATCAGCTCTGCCGTATCACCCAAAACGTGTTGGTGATCCAGCCCAATGCTGGTGATCGCGGTGGCGTGACTTTGAAAAACATTGGTGCTGTCGAGCCGTCCGCCCAAACCGGTTTCCAAAACCCAGATGTCGCACTGTCGTCGGTGAAAGTGTTCAATCGCCATCGCTGTGGTCAGTTCAAAGAACGACGGGCCACCGATGGGAGCGGCCGTCATCGCTTCGACGATCGGTCTCATGGAGTCGATCAGTCCGATCATCTCCTCCGGAGTCGCGATCTCACCATCGACTCGGAAGCGTTCTTCCAGATTCACTAGGTGCGGCGAAGTGTAAAGACCAACACGGTATCCGGCGGAGTGGAGCAGTGCGGCGACCATGGTGGCGGCGCTGCCTTTTCCTTTGGTGCCCGCCAGGTGGACGATTTGAACGCCGGTTGATTTGCTTGGCTGAACGATCGAATCCGGCCTCGCCAATTCAACCACGGAGGATTGATTCTCGCTGGATGGGGGGCTTTGGCCGAGTTCAGTTGAATCGACCGTGAGATGCTGACCATGGCCCAGACGCTGGATCAAATCCCGCATTCGATCCAGTGTAAAACGGTAACGCGAACCGGAGGATGCCAGCTTTTCGTAGTCAATTCGGTCGACCAACCAACCCAGTGCGGCTTGATAGGCATCACTTTTTCGCGAGATCACGGTCGATCTGCTTTCGATCTCTGAATCATCGTGATCGGGGTGAAATGGTCGGTGACGCCGGGACATGGATCGCCCGCGCGGCGTTAGCATGCGGGAATCGAACAGTCGCAGTGATAAAAATAGAAACCATGGCTGACAACCCCGAACCGTCTGGGAGAATGCCTCGTAGCGTAGGGGACTTCTCCGTAGGCTCGGATTTTTGATGAGTCTCCTTCATCCATTTTATTCGTCTTTTCTCTTTGAGTCGGGATCCTTCATCCGTGAGTACCGAACCCAATGCGGCTGTGGCTGACGCGCCGCAAACCGCGACACCGGATTCTGCCGACGCCTCCAGCTCGGTCGTCATCGAGACCCGCAACCTGAGCAAGATTTACCGTGACTTTTGGGGCCGGAAAAAGGTTCACGCGTTGAAGTCCTTGGACATCGAAGTCCGCCCTGGAGAAATCTTCGGCTTGCTGGGGCCCAACGGAAGCGGCAAATCCACCACCATCAAACTGATCCTCGGGCTGTTGTTTCCAACCAGTGGACGTGTTTTGGTGTTCGACCAAGACGCCAGCGAAACCAGCAAGAACGAGCGGATCGGGTATTTGCCCGAAGAATCGTACCTGTACAAATTTCTGACCGCGGACGAAACACTCGACTTCTATGGCCGACTGTTTGACCTGTCCGCCTCCGAGCGACGTGACCGCGTGTCGCAGTTGATCGAAATGGTGGGGCTTCAGGGTGCCAAGCACCGCCAGTTGAAGGAATACAGTAAGGGGATGACCCGCCGAGTCGGTTTGGCTCAGGCATTGATCAACGACCCCGACCTCATCCTGTTGGACGAACCGACCACCGGTTTGGACCCAATCGGTACTCGCGAAATGAAGGACTTGATCCTTGGCCTTCGAGACCAAGGCAAAACCGTCCTGCTGTGCAGCCACCAGCTTGCCGACGTTCAAGACGTTTGCGATCGCGTCGCGATTCTGCACCAGGGTGAGCTGAAAGAGCTCGGCCGAGTCAGTGACCTGTTGAAGGTTCAAGATGTGACCGAAGTCCATGCGACGGGATTGTCCGACGCGGCCAAGACCGAAATCGCAGACGTTATCGCACGACACGGTGGAACGGTTCAATCGATCGACAACCCAACGGCGACGATGGAAGACTTGTTCCTCAACATCGTTCGTGAGAGCGAGGCTCGACCAGGGGCTCGCCGAGTTTCCCAAGGTTCCGACGCGGCTTCCGCCAATGATGGCAGCAGCGACAGCGACGGAGGACAGGCATGAACCTACAACCGGAAGATTTCTGGTCGTATTCAGAATGGTTCTTTCGAGACGGTGCGTTTCTAGAAAGTGCCGCGTTGAAGGGGATCGTGTTGTTGGTCCTGGCCATCGTGCTGGGATTGATCGCGGGATACGTGATCTCGTCGTCCCGATACGGTTCTGGAGAAGGCTTCTTTGCCGTCGCCCGTGCTGTTCGAGACTTCTTTCGATTCGACCTGCCCGGCACCAGCCTGCGACGCATCTTTGCTCTCGCGAGGCTCTCGTTTAAAGAAGCACTTCGACGAAAGGTGCTCTACATCGTCGGATTGTTTGTTGTGTTGTTGTTACTTGCAGGTTGGTATCTCAACCCGCAAAGCGACGACCCGGCCCGACTTTATGTCAGCTTTGTGCTGACGATGACCAACTACTTGGTCTTGGCATTGGCATTGTTCATCAGTGCATTCTCGCTGCCTGAAGACATCAAGAACAAAACGATCTACACGATCGTCACCAAACCCGTTCGAGCGACTGAAATCATCGCCGGTCGAATGCTTGGGTTTGTTGGCGTCGGCACGATGATCCTCGTCCCAATGGGTTTGCTCAGTTGGGTATTTGTGGTTCGCGGTTTGGATCACACCCATCAAGAAGTCGTCGAAGTTCGTGAATTGCCTGGTGGCGGATACGAAGGTGAGACCGACTACGTCCAGTTCCACTCCCACACGTTCAAGTTGGACGAAACCGGCGAAGGGCTCACGAATATTGTTCGTGGTCACCGTCACGTCGTCCGTCGCAGCGAAGAT
This sequence comes from Rhodopirellula baltica SH 1, assembly GCF_000196115.1. Taxonomy (NCBI): domain Bacteria; kingdom Pseudomonadati; phylum Planctomycetota; class Planctomycetia; order Pirellulales; family Pirellulaceae; genus Rhodopirellula; species Rhodopirellula baltica. The sequence goes on along the minus strand of NC_005027.1, from coordinate 3,270,401 downwards.
GGAACGTTTCAGATCGGGCCACCCCAGGGTGCTTTGCGAGCTCGGATCCCATCCTATGGTTCGATCCGTTTCCGTGACCGATCGGGCAATTTGCAAGAGGAAGGCATCGACGTTGGAAACGAACGTTTGGCCGGTGGCTACAGCAGCACGGGCATCGCTCGTCTGATTGGTGTCGCCAAGGGTAACCGCAAGATCGAGCACGGCTACGTCGAAGGCGGGTCGCTCGGTACCGCCGAGTTCACGTTTGATAACGTGACGCAAGAACGCTATCCCGATGGCATTCCGGTTGATCTCTCGTTGCGAGCCTACCGTTCATACAAGGGTGACATCGAAACCGGCATTCGCGGTTCGGTCACCATGAAGCACCCCGACAAAGCGATCGAAAGCAATCCGGTTGCTTTCATCGTGGATGAGTATGAAGTCGACGAAAAGATTTTGCCGCTCGAGATTGAGGGCACTGACGGCAGCGAAACTCGCATGCTCAGCGTGTTTGAAGATTTGGTTAACGAAGAAGGCCAAATCATGATCATCGTTCGCTGCCTCGACCGCGCTCAGTATTTGGGTGTGACGAAGAGCGGCGTGTATCTGCACCCCGCCGACAACTCGTTTGGTTGGAACCTCACCAAAGCCTACGGGTCGATTTGGTTGCAGATGACGATGGTGATCGCCTTCGGCGTGATGTTCAGTACGTTTTTGACTGGACCCGTCGCGATGATTTCGACTTTCGTCTGCGTGCTCCTCGGTTTCTCTGCGGAACAAGTGTTCGATACGCGTCACTACATCGACAGCGGTATCGAGCGTGGAGGCGGGCCAATCGAATCGATGGTTCGTTTGCTTCGCCAAGACGCCATGACGACTCAGTTGGATGTCGACACGGTCGCGGCAAAGGTGATCAAAACGGTCGACGCGGCCATTGTTTACGGCCTTGATGCGATCGCCACGGCACTGCCCAACCTTCCCAAAATGGTCGAGACGGCGGAGTACGCCGCATCGGGCTTCGATATTTTCGGTGCGTTGCTCGCGCGGCACGCCACGGCAACGTTCGGGTACGTCCTGCTTGCCTTCATTGTCAGTTATTTTATCCTGAAATCGCGTGAGATCGCGGCATGAATCGCACTACTGTTCTGCGACGTAAATTGGTCTATCTGATGATCCTCGTGGTCATGCTGATTCCCTTGTACCTGTTGGGGCAACCCAGCGGAGGTGGCGGGGAAGGCGGCGGCCGCTTGGCTCAGTTGCGAGGCAAGTATGACATTGCCGAGAGCGATCTCGGTGAAATCAGTCCTGCTAGTGAAACGATGAAGCTCGCTTCATTGGGACTTCGTGGGGTGGCGGCATCGCTGCTCTGGAAGAAGTCGCACGATTATCGTGTTTTGCATGAATGGGACCGCTTGAAAGCAACGCTCAACAACATCGCATTGTTGCAGCCTCACTTTGACAAGGTCTGGGAATTCCAGGCTCACAACTTGGCGTACAACGTTTCGACTGAGTTCGACGATTATCGTCAACGATACGAAATGGTCCGCGAAGGAACCGAGTTTCTTACCAAAGGCGTGAACCAAAACCGCAAGGCACCACGATTGGTTTGGTACACCGGTTGGTTCTATGGCCAAAAGATGGGCATGTCAGATGAGAAGGAACAGTTTCGCCGGCTCTTCTCCGAAGACGACAAGCTTCACGAGGATCTTCTTGAAGAAGACATCGCCGTCGACAGCCCGGAAGCTCGTGGTCCAACAAACAAACCTGACAACTGGTTGGTCGGTCGTTTGTGGCTGAACCGAGGTTATGACTTGGTCGAATCCGGTGTTCAAATTCGTCGTCAGACACCATTGAACTTCTATGAAACCGGGCCGAAGTGGCGTCTGAAACACGCCGAAGCGATCGAGTCAGAAGGCATCTTGGACGAGCGTGCTCAGAACGCGTGGCAGTTGGCCTCAACTGATTGGAAAGCCTTCGGCAATCGATCGGTTCCAACTACCGCCGCTTTCACAATCAAGCTTGGCCAGTTGGATGAATTGATCCGGCAAAGAGAAGACAAGATCAATCTGTTGGAAGAAGTCGCTGGTGATGCTTACCTCGACGCCCGAGCAAAGGCGATTGAGAAGCTTCCCCCGATTCAACAAGATGCCTTGTCGACTCCCGAAGAGGAGCGAACGAAGTCTCAACAGTCGATTGCAAACGCCGCTCAGGAATCCGTCAAAGTTGACTACGATGCCGTTGCTCGCGCAACTCAGCAGTCCAAACAGCTTCAGGCTCTTCAGTTGGTCGAAGACATCAAGGATCTCGATGAACGGATTCTGAAGACCGAAGGCTATCGTAAACAGATCAACTATCCTTATTGGGATACGTTGGCACTGGCGGAACAAGAGGAGCGAACCGTTCGAGCTCGTCGATTGATTTACGAAGCCGAAAAGGCGAACGCGGACGCTGAGCTCGAAAAAGCAATCGGTCTGTATGAGGAAGCCTTCGAGGTTTGGGCTAAAATCTTCGACGATTATCCGATCCTCGTGATCGACGACACGGCCCAGGATTTGTATGAGTCGTTGCGTCGTTATCGTATCGCGATCGATTCCGATGAAATGCCGGACGACTTCCCGTTGAAAGCATTCGTTGAATTGATGGGTGAGTACGGACAGGTCGATCAAGACATGTACGAACAAGTTCGCCAAACTCAGAAGGACTTGGCAGAGAAACGGCAGGCTGAATTGGAAGCTGAAGAGCGTCGTTTGGAAGAAGAAGCCGCCAAAGAGGAAGCGGAGAAGAAGGCCGCCGCTGAGGAAGAAGCCGAAACAGGCGAAGAGACCCCAGCGGAGTCAGAAGGCGAAATGAAAGCTGATCAGGCGGACGAGGAAGAAGTTGCCGAGACAGAGCCGACTGAAACAGAAGCCGAAGAAGCTGACGCAGAAAATGTCGATGATGCGGAGATGAAAGAATCCGGCGAAGCGGACTCCACCGAGGCCGATTCGACAGGCGACGGTGAAAGTGAAGCATCCGACGCAGAGACTACGGTCGAGGAAGAGACACCAGCCGATGATGTCGTGGAAGAAGCTTCCCCTGAAACGGAAGACTGATCACAGCGGCTTCACAGAAACGAAATTTGACGAAGCCCGTCGTGTCTGAATGGACGCGGCGGGCTTCTCAATTTGAGCGAAAGGTTCTATGTCGGTGAAATGCAAATCTAGCTAAACTGCGGGCCTGCTTGCCGGTTTTGGCAGACTCACGTCTCGGCCCTTCGCTCGCTAGTTGCCATGATCGACACCATCGGAACCCTTTTGTTAGGTGCTGCTGACGCAGGCGCCGTCGCGAGTGAATCGCACTCAAGTTCCGTCGAGATGGTGCACATCGCGACCACCTTGGGGATGCTTTTGACCGCCAGTTTGTTGGCGGGGCTCGCCAGCGAATTCTTGCGATTGCCAAAGGTTACCGCGTACCTGATCGCGGGCCTGCTGCTTGGTCCCAGCTTTGGCGATGTGATTCCGCACGAGCATCATTTGGTACTGGAACCGCTAACAAAACTCGCGATGGCCTTGGTGTTGTTTTACCTCGGCACCTTGTTTCCATTTGATCAGATCCGGCGAATTTCGCGTCGAGCAATTCCGCTGTCGTTTGGCGAATTGGTATTCACTGTCATCCTGGTGACAGTTGGTACCTATGTGTTGGGCATGTCGGCGGCACAAGCTGCATTGCTTGGAACTTTGGCCATTGCGACCGCTCCGGCCACGACGATGTTTGTGCTGCGGGAAACCAATGCGGAAGGTCCCGTCACCAGTCTCACTGGGACTTTGGTGACATTGAACAATCTGGTCGCGGTGATCGCCTTTGAGTTGGTTTGGTTGGCGATTGAGGTAGCTGGTGGCGACGCGTCGGGCTCAATCAGCCAAACGGTGTTGTTGTTGGTGCGGTCACTCGGCGGAGCTTTCCTGCTTGGGTTGGTCGGCGGGTTGGTAATTAGTTACGCCTGCGAAATCATGCACACGCGGCGGTGGCTGGTGCTGCTGGTTGGTGCTTCGGCATTGATGCTCGGCCTCAGCGAATCGTGGGAGCTGCCGTACATGTTGGTATTCCTGGTCGTCGGTTTGGTCGTGGTGAACTCTTCCAGTGGAACGCAAAAGATCACCGCCCAAATGGACTCGATCGGTGGTCTTCTCACGGTCGTTTTCTTTTCGGTCCACGGAAGCGAGTTGGATCTGAATCTGCTGATGGATGTCGGCATGATCGGGGCTGGCTATGTGGTGCTGCGAAGTGTCGGCAAAGTCGCGGGCATTTGGTTCATGGCTTCGCGAACAGGTGCACCGGTGGAAGTTCGAACCTGGTTGGGTCCCGCGATGTTGGCCCAGGCGGGCGTCGCCATCTCGTTGGCAGCGACTGCAACCTCGCGAAATCCTGAGATGGCTGGCGAAGTGCAGACAATCATCCTCGGAACCGTGGTTGTCTTCGAGATTTTGGGGCCATTGCTGACTCGGGCGGCCGTACTGAAAAGCGGTGAGATGCCGATTGCGAACTCCATTCACCACACATTCGGGACGCCTCTTGGTGCACTGCGGAACGTGTTCACTCGTTTAGCCGGTTCGGCCGGTTTGCTGAGCAAGAAACAAGCGTTGTCAGAACGGATGCGAGTTGAACAAGTGATGCGTCGCAGTGTCGTGGGCATTGCCGAGAGCGCGGACTTCAACGAAGTCGTTCACTTCGTCGAGCATTCGCACGACAACACTTTCCCAGTTCTGGATGAAGACCGATGCGTTGTGGGCTTGATTCGATTTGATTTGCTCAATCAAGCTTTTTTTGATCCGCATTCAGATCACTTGGTTCGCGCAGGTGATCTCGCGACTCCTCCCGAGGTTTTGTTGCATCCGGCTCAGCCCGTACGAGATGCGGTGGAGTTGTTCCGGCATACGACGGATGACTGCGTGCCAGTTGTGACCGATGAGCCACCACATCGTTTGGTTGCTACCGTTCGTCGAAGCGATCTGACGTCGCTTCTTATTCGTGATCGAAAAGCCGGTTTGTCGTGAACGATTTGGTTGAGCAGATCCGCGAGACTGCTCTGTCAGAAGGTTTCGCAGCAATGGGAATCGCGCCAGCGGTCACCAGCGAAGGGTTCCATCAACTGGTCGATTGGATTGAAGCTGGTTACGCCGGTTCAATGGACTACTTGGAACGTCGACTGGATGCTTACCGTCATCCCACCGGAGTGCTCGAAGGCACCAAGTCGATCATCGTCTTGGCGATGAACTACGACGCATCGAACCGCGGGCCGGCACCGTCAGTTGAAGGCTCGGCCTACGGAAAAACCGCTCGCTACACATGGTCGGGTGTCGACTATCACGATGTGATTCATCCCAAGCTGAAACGGATCGTTCGACTGATTCGTGAGCAAGTTCCGGAAGCGAACGCTCGTGGGATCGTCGACACCGCGCCTCTGATGGAACGCGAAGTTGCGGTGCTCGCAGGCTTGGGATGGAGAGGGAAAAATACTTTGCTGCTGAACAAGCAATTGGGCAGCTACTTTTTCCTCGCTTGCGTTTTGGTCGACATCGATTTGCCGATCGATCAACCACATGATTCTAGCCACTGCGGGACCTGTTCCGCTTGTTTGGATGCCTGTCCGACGGATGCGTTTCCCAGTGCCGGGGTGCTGGATGCGTCCAAGTGCATTAGCTATCTGACAATCGAAAACCCTGGTTTGCCCGAATTATCGCTCCGCAGCGGCATTGATGAGTGGGCGTTTGGTTGCGATGTTTGCCAAGAAGTCTGTCCTTGGAACCGGCGCCCTTCGCGGCAGCAAAACGCGGCAAATGGTTTGCGAGGACATCGCGAGCCGGCGGACGACTCTCAAGGCCATGATGGTTGGTTGGAGCTGACTTCGCTTTTCTCGATGACGGAAGATCAGTTTCGAAGTCAGTTCCGTCGGACGCCGTATTGGAGAACGAAGCGGCGTGGCATGTTGCGAAATGCGATCATTGTTTTGGGGAACCAAAAGCGTCGCGACGCGATCGAACTTTTGTTCACAACCTTGAATGATCCCGATCCCGAATTGCGAGCCATTGCGGTTTGGGCGATTTGTCAGATGCAAGATTCTGAGTCGTTGGATCGGCTGCGGGGATACCGACAATCGGAAAATGACCCGATCGTTTTGGCTGAATTCCCAGGATAATTCCTGCGAGGGGCCGCTATCGGGTGGCTGTTTCTAATGGCGTCGCAATTTCACTTATTGGTCGCTGTGTGGTCGCGAACTCAGCTCAGCGAGCGTTTGTATCAATTGGTCCGGCGAATTGTTTGGTTTGAGCCGACTTTATCGGATAAAACAGTGAAGAGACAATGAACGAAACCCGCCGAGACTGCTTATTTTAACGTAGTCTTGACTCTCCCTCCCTTTTTCGAACGAACCATTGGAAGCATTGGGTATGAATCGAATCTGCCGTGTCGTGGCCACGATTGCCGCCGTAGCGGTGACAACTGTTGGAAGCGCGTTGACCAGTTCCGCCGCCGACTTGCCACCATTCTCGAAAATTTCTGAAGGCTACAAGCAGCTTCCAGTTTCTGATCAGCAAGCCAAAAAAGGCTTGTTCAACGTTTGGCAACACGAAAAAGAAGCCTCGGTGATTGCCGAGTTGCCCAAGAATTTCGCGGGCAAAAAGTTCTTTGTTGCTTTGACGCTCAGCAGCGGTGACCGCTATGCCGGATTGCAATCCGGTGACTGGGTCGTTCAGTGGCGTCGCTACAACGATCGCCTTGCGTTGATCGCTCCAAACTTGGATATCCGCGCCACCGGTGATGCAGAATCCAAGGCCTCGGTCAAACGATTGTTCACCGACCGTGTTTTGCTTGACGTGCCAATTTTGGCGATGGGCCCCAACGGTGGTCCTGTCGTTGACATGGATAGCTTGTTGATTGGCAATGCAACCACCTTTTTCGGTTCGTCGGTTCGATTGGCCAACAGCCGATTGTTCACCGTCGAAGCAGCCAAGGTATTTCCCGAAAATGTCGAGCTTGCATTTGAAGTCGTCGGCCGTGGCGGTCGCTTGCAAACGCTCCACTATTCATTCAGTGAGGTGCCGAGCAGTTCGAGTGGATTCAAACCGCGGGAAGCGGATGAACGAGTGGGGTTCTTTGTGACCTCGTTCTCGGATTTGAGCCAATACCAAGACGATGAAACGAAGGTTCGCTACATCAATCGATGGCAGCTGGAGAAACGTGATCCAAAGCTGAAGTTGAGCCCACCCAAAGAGCCAATTCGCTTTTATGTGGAGCACACCGCTCCCGTTCGTTACCGTCGTTGGATCAAACAGGGCGTCGACTATTGGAACAAAGCGTTCGAGAAAGTTGGAATCGTTGACGCAATCGTGATCGAGTATCAAGACGCGGTCAGCAAGATCCACATGGAAAAAGATCCTGAAGACGTTCGATACAACTTCATCCGATGGTTGAACAACGACGTTGGAACCGCGATCGGTCCAAGTCGAGTGCACCCCGAAACCGGGCAAATTCTGGATGCTGACATCATTCTGACCGATGGTTGGATTCGTCACTTCAATTTCAACTACAACGATTTGATGCCTCAGTTGGCAATGGAAGGCGTCAGTGCCGAGACTTTGGCATGGCTCGGAAGTCATCCCAACTGGGACCCTCGCGTCCGCATGGGAGCCAAGGAATCAGCCAACTCGCTGCGAGCAAAGTATGCCATGGAAGCACAGCAACCGATGGCAGGTTTCGCGATGGCACAGGCTGATCCGGCGTTGTTGGGCGACGATGAATACGACGGACTGATGGGACAAGTCAGTCAGAAGAACGGTCTGTGCATGGCTGCTTCTGGACGCAGCATGGATCTGGCGTTCGCTCGTATGAACTGGGGTCTGGCTCTGATGGCCGACGAAGAAGCTGAAAAGAAGAAAGATGAAGACGCCAAAGAGAAGGCGGAAGCCGACAAGGCTGACAAAGATGAGAAGAAGGACGACTCGGAGTCCAAGGACGGGGACAAAGAAGAGAAGGATGAAGAGGCCAAAGACGACGAGAAGTCTGACGATGACAAGAAAGAAGTCGCCAAGAAGGACGATGAAAAAGAGAAGGATGAATTGCTGGACGGAATTCCAGAATGGTTCGTCGGTCCATTGCTGGCAGATTTGGTCGCACACGAAGTCGGCCACACTCTTGGGTTGCGTCACAACTTCAAAGCTTCGGCGCTTTACACAATCGACGAGATCAATAGCGATGAATTGAAAGGCAAGAAAACCTTCACCGCATCGGTGATGGACTACTGCCCAATCAACTACCGCTACGAAGCCGGCGATGTCCAAGGCGACTACGGAATGATCGACATCGGTCCTTATGATTTTTGGGCTATCGAATATGGTTACACGTTCGAAGACTCGAAGTTGAAGGAAATCCTGAAACGATGCTCCGAGCCTGAACTGCAGTTTGCCACTGATGAAGACACGAGTGGTCCAGACCCATACGCTCGTCGTTACGACTTTGGCAAAGATCCTCTGACCTACGCCGAAGAGCAAATGCGTTTGGCTCAGCTTTATCGAGATCGTTTGCTTGAGAAGTTTGTCAAAGACGGTGACAGCTGGGCAAAAGCCCGACGCGGATACGAATTGACTTTGGCGATTCAAACCAAAGCGGTCAGCATGATGTCCAATTGGATTGGCGGCGCGTTCGTCAATCGAGACAAGAAAGGCGATCCAGGAAATCGTGTTCCGGTCGAAGTGGTTCCTGCTAAAGACCAGCGTGCTGCGTTGCAGTTTGTGATCGATACCAGTTTCCGAGACAAGTCCTACGGTTTGACCACCGAAATCTTAGAACGACTCGGCATCGACAAATGGCTCGACAACGGCCGTGGCGGAATGTCAAACGAAGCGACCTGGCCGATTCACGATCGAGTGTTGGGGATGCAAGCCAGCACGTTGACGCTGATCATGAACCCAACCACATTGCGTCGGGTTTATGACAACGAACTTCGTCTTCCTGCCGAAACGGATGCTCTAACTCTGCCCGAGTTGTTGAACACGGTTAGCGATGCAGTTTGGGAAGAGTTGGATCAACCTTGTCCGGACGACCGAAACGACCGCAAGCCAATGATCACTTCTCTGCGTCGAAATTTGCAACGCGAACACATCCAGCGTTTGGTGGATTTGGTCCTGGAAGAAGGTCAGGACACTGCCGCATACCATCCGATCAGCAACTTGGCTCGCATGCAATTGCGTACCTTGTCCAGTCGCATGGGGTCGACCATCGAGAAATGTGGCAACAAGATGGACGCCTACAGCCTGGCACACCTAACCGAGTGTAAAGAACGCGTCGAACGTGCATTGGAAGCTGGTTACACCTACGGAGGTGGAAACCCTGGTGCTCCTATGTTGATGATGCTGATGGGTAACGAAGCCAAATCGCCTTCGAACGAAGACTGATCTTCTTCAGCTATCAAAAAATCAAACAGCCTTCTCGCTATTGTGAGAAGGCTGTTTTCGTTGGATAGCGACGGTTTCTCCGTTGCTCACTTCCCGAGATAATGCACATCCAATCGAGCAGCGATTTCTCGATCGAATGAACCCAGACTTGGTGAATGGGTGATGGTGGTCATCAGAGCCGTGAAACGTTCGACAATCGGCAGCAGATGCTCTTTCAAGATAGGAGAAATGGACTGGTTCAGTTGGCTAGCGGGACTGCCGGAATAAATTGACGGCTCCGGGATATGGTCAATTTCGGCGAAGACTTCTTCCATCCAGGCATCAATCGCGATCGCTGAAACCCCCAGCGACACAAGTTTGATGCAGTCATCAACGGTTGCCACGCGTTGCTGGGCCCATCGAGGTGGAGAAAGCCAGAGTGGTGGAACATCCGGCTGGCGGATCAACTGGTTCAGCAGTTCGGCGAACTGAAGTCCCGACACGGAAATTTGACCGGACCGGATCAGCAACGCATCCGCCGGAGTCGCAGCGAGTGTCTCCCGATTTTCCCAGAGCCATTCTGGGGTGACGCTCACCAAAACCACTGCTTGAGGTGATAGGCGTCTCAGCTGGTGAATCTTGTTTGGCAGGTATTCTAGATCCGCGATGTCCGGCGGGAGCGTGAATGCGGACACCCAACCACCGCCCGATAATGGTTGTTCTTTCGGCGTGGCTTCCCAGCGACGAATTTGCTCGGCGCTGTAAGCGAAACGTCCCGATGCATCTCGGAGCGGTGACAAACGAATGTCAATCGCGGTGGCGGTATCAAAGTCGTCCGCATTCAAACCATATCGCTCACTCCGGTAAGGGAGCATCTGGAGCGGATGGTTGGCGGCGTTCGATTCGGTTTGTTCCTGTTCCCCATCAGAGTCGTCTCGGACTCCAAGTTCGCTATGCAAGTACGACGTCAGAATTCCGTGCTTCTGTAGTTGTTCCGCGAGAGCTTGTGCAACCTTTGGCGACCAGCGATGCCAAGGCGCATCGTCGAGGAACAGCCGCGTGGGAAGTTCGACCGTGGTTCCGCCGGATCGCTGGACCTGAAATGAAGGCGGCGTCGGTGGGACACCTCGCCGTCCAGAACCAAATCGAGGTGGCAACAAGCACAACGCATCAAGCGAACTGTCAAACATGTCGGCCTAGGGGACGATGGATCGGGAACCGAGTCACGATCACGCGAATTCTAGGGCGTCGGTAGTTTCGCTCGGCTGAATCGCAATGGATTCGGGGCAAGAGAAAAGCGAACGACTGACGCATTGAATCGACGTGACGCGCATACTTCGTGACCGATTGTATCCGCTGGAGCCCACGAGAGCGGGGGCTCCTCAATTTGATCAGCGTTCTTCCATCTCTTGGATGTAGAGCCGCAGACGCGAAAGCTCATCGGTCGTGCCTTTGAGCTTCAGCATGTTTTCAACCCGCTTGGTCAACTCAATTCGGTTGACGGGTTTGCTCAAGAAATCATCCGTTCCAGCTTGCACACCACGCTCGATGTCACCCAGTTCACTCAGAGCGGTGACCATCAGAATCATGATGTTGCTGGTTGCGGAGTCCGCTTTCAGTTTTTCGCAAACTTCGAATCCGCTTAGCTTCGGCATCATCACATCCAACAGGATCAAATCCGGTTGGAACGATTCGACTTTGGCAAGCGTGTCTTCCCCGTCCACCGCGGTTTCCAATTCGCAATCGATGTTGACCAAATAGGCCTCCAGCAGTTCGCGGTTGGCAGTGTTGTCGTCAGCAATCAGGATCCGATGCATCCGAGGCGGCTTTCAAGGAAGAAGGACAGGAAGTTTTCGAAGGAGACCAGACCAGCGGAGCCGGATCAGGCAACGGTGGCGGGAGATTCAGCGGCGGCAGGGACAGGGAATGCCTGCACCATTTCGCGAATTTCGGTGCGGATGGATTCGTGAAGCGCCGCGTTGTCGGAATCGGACAACGCATTGTAAATCCATTGGCCGATTCGTTTCATCTCGTCGCCACCCATTCCACGGGTGGTCAGTGCCGGCGTCCCGATTCGGATACCAGATGGATCCATCGGTTTACGTTGGTCAAATGGGATCATATTCATGTTCACCGTGATGCCGCAAGCATCGAGGACCGCTTCGGCTTTCTTGCCACCCAGATCCACAGCGGTGACATCGACCAGCATCAGGTGGTTGTCGGTTCCGCCGCTGACCAGTCGCAGTCCACAGCTCAGCAAGGTGTCGGCCAACGTTTTCGCGTTGTCGACCACAGCTTGCCCGTAATGGGCGTATTCCTCGGTCATCGCCTCGGCGAAGCAGATCGCCTTGCCCGCAACGACGTGCATCAACGGGCCACCCTGAGTGCCGGGGAACACGTTGCGGTTGACGAGTTTCAGGTGCTCTTCTTTGCACATGATCAGGCCACTGCGAGGCCCACGAAGCGTTTTGTGGGTCGTCGTGGTTACGTAGTCCGCATACGGCACTGGGCTGTTGTGAATTTTTGCGGCGACCAAACCGGCGTAGTGGGCCATGTCGACCATCAGCTTCGCGCCGACCTCATCCGCGATTTCTTTGAATCGATCGTGAGGAATTTCGCGAGGGTAAGCACTTGCACCAGCGACGATCAGCTTGGGTTTGTGCTCACGAGCCAATTTGACGATTTGGTCGAAGTCCAAGCGATGATTGACTTTGTCCACGCCGTAGTTGACGAAGTTGTAGAGTCGGCCGCTCATGTTCAGCTTCATGCCGTGAGTCAGGTGGCCGCCTTGGGCCAAATCCAATCCCAGCACGGTGTCACCGACTTCGAGGCAGCTCAGATACACCGCCGCGTTGGCTTGCGAACCACTGTGAGGCTGGACGTTGGCGGCTTCGGCACCGAACAACTCCTTGGCTCGATCAATCGCAATCGTCTCCACGACGTCGACGTGCTCGCAACCGCCGTAGTAACGACGGCCGGGATAACCCTCCGCGTATTTGTTGGTCAGGATGCTCCCAACGGCTTCCATGATCGCTGGGCTGGTGTAGTTTTCGCTGGCGATCATTTCCAAACCGTCTTGCTGACGAGTCGTTTCGGCTTGGATCGCGTCCCAAATGGCGGGGTCTTGTGACTGAATGAAGCTCATGGCAGGTCAATTCGAAGCGTATGGGGAAGAGGGCTCGTCGAAGCATTGTCGATTCCGATTAAAAAACCGTCAATGACTGAAAAAAGTCACCGGACGCGGTGAATTGACCGGTTTTCGCATCTCGGCGTCAGATCGCGAAACAATCCCCTGCAGTCCGATGATTTACAATCGTCATCGGTGATTCACCACGCAAAGGTCTGCTGTCCAGTCGTATGCCCCCGTCAGCTCACTTTCGTGTTTCAACGCAAATCGATTCGTACTAGGACTATCTTGCAATCAATGCCGGCTTATCGGACGACCCTGCTTTGCGGGCTGATGCTCGGCCTTGCGTCGGCCGGATGCACGGGAAAATCGCCCCCGGCCGAAATCGCTGCTCCCGCGGAACAAGCGTCTGATCCATCGGAAACGATCCAGCAAAATTCCGATTCGGTGGTTTCAGCGGCGGAAGCTGGATCCGCAGAAGAAGAAACGGAGACTGTTGAGAAGTCTCTGTCGGCGATGGCACCGATGGATGATCGCGGCACCCCGATGTTGCAGGATGCGGTCGGGTCGCAGTCCTGTGTCGCTTGTCATCCCAATCGCGCCGAATCATTTTTCGAAACCACTCACGCGGATTCCTTGCGGTTGGTCGACGCGAAGGACGAGCTTGAGTTGGAGTCATTTTTTCATCAGCCAAGTTCCCAGCGGATGAAGATTGTTCGTGAGGGAGAACTGATTCGTCATCAATCGTGGCAAGAATTGCCGCAAACCGACTATGCAATGCCACTGGGTGATTATCCAGTCGAACTGGTGATGGGAAGCGGCACGTTTGCAAAGTCCTATCTGATTCATGATGGCGATGCTCTCTTGCAGGCTCCACTGTCTCACTACACCGAGCAGGGTGAATACGACATGTCACCGGGCTATGACACTCCCACGCACTTCGGGTTCTCGCGTCAAGTCACTGACGATTGCCTGTTCTGCCATGCCGGTTCGTTGTCGCGGGTGGACGGCAATCGAAACGTCACCGTTCTGCATGAATTGGCGATTGGCTGCGAGCGTTGTCATGGAGGCGGCCAACAACATGTTGATCTTGCCAACCATTTGTCAGCCAATTCAACCGACGCGACTGATTTGGATGTGGCCCATGATTGGGCGATCGTTCATCCAGATGAACTGGGGCGTGACGCGATGGAGTCGCTCTGTGCTCAATGTCACTTGCAGGGCGACATTCAGATGTTTGTTCGCGATGCCGACTCATGGTCGTTCCAACCAGGACAGGATTTGGCGGCAACGCGATTGGTTTACAACGTGGGGCCGCCTGAAAAGGAAACGGGGGCGACCAAGTTTGTGGGCCACTTTGGCCAAATGCACGCCAGCGAGTGCTACCTGGGATCCGATCGTCTCACCTGTGTCACCTGCCATGACCCGCACCAGCGAGTCGATGATGCAAACCGCGAATCGGTGCACCGCGAGCATTGTTTGTCTTGCCATGCAAACGAAGATTGCGGTGAGGATTTGGGCATTCGAATGGACACGAACGAGAACTCGTGTCACCAATGTCACATGCCTCGATCTGAGACCGAAGTGCCTCATGTATCAATCACCGATCACCGGATCGCAATACCGAGCGAACTCACGGATACCGAAGCGGCGACTGAGAAGGTGACCGAAGCACAGATCACTCAGTTGCCGGACGCGATCGCGTTGCTCGACCGAGCCCCCGTTGGCAGTTGGCAACGAGAACTGAATGAAGCGACCGCGATTGCCCAGTGGCTTTGGATGGGATCCGATCCAAATTATGACAACGAGACCGTCTTTGATTTGGCTGCCCAACGATTGCGTTCGGCGATTCAGGTTGCAGAAGAGTCCAGCTCGGATGTCAGTGTCGCGCACGTGTCTCTGGTTGAAGCGAAGACTCGGCTGGCAGGTTTGCTGGATCAAATCTTGTTGTATCCAGTGAAGACTCGTTCCGAATCCGATGCAACACGGCTACGCAAAGAAAGCCAATCGCTGATGCAATGGGTTCTCGAAGCGGACAAACGGCCCACGCCGGAACATCAGGTGGCATTGGATAGTTTGGCAAACGCGGCGGCCGCTGAGGGACAGCATCTCAAGGCATATCAGCTTTACCAGCGTTTGGTGAAGCTGCGCCGCAATCCAGCGGACCATTACAATTTGGGGCTCGCGTGCGGGAAGTTGCGGCGGTTTGGAGAAGCCGAGCAGGCATTCATAGAATCCATTCGCATTCAACCCACCTATCCCCTGCCCTACGCTTCGCTGGCCCGTCTGTACCAAACCATTGATCCGCGAACGGCATCGAATTACATGCAACTGTCACAACGTTTGCGGTTGGTGCAACAAGGGCGTGCGAGCGACGAAAGTGGCAAGCCGTAGCGAGGACAAGCGTTGGGACATTCACGACGTTGCTTGAACCGGTAACTGCTCCACACGCAGCTTTCTTTCCAGCGAAGCCAAGACCTCACAAGCTGGATCCACGACCCCATTCGCGATCCATGCTCGCAGATCATCGTTGGGTGAAACGGTGCAGGATTTTAGCAACACCACTTCATCTGCATCGCACAACAACCCAATCCACATGGCAATCGAGTCTGTTGTGGTGGACCAATTTTCGGGCAGTGGGGCAATCGACGCTGAATGGTAAACCACTTCGGGATTCAAAAATTTGATCGATGTGGGGGCTGACGCGTTTGAGTCCGTTAGCGACGCAGAGTAACGCAGCCAGGCGGCTTCTGAATCAAGGGTTTCAACGGGAGAGAGCCTGTCGTCCGCGTGAAAGGCTGCCGCGAGATGTCGCATCGAATGTTCCAGCATCGCGACGCATTGCCAATGCACGGTTCGCGGATCGCCGGGACGCAATCGATCCCACTGGCGGACTGCATCGATCATTTGTCCGCCGCCAACGATCAAGCAATCATCAGCGGAAGGTTGGCGACTGTGCCAATGATAAAAGTCATCCAGCAGATGGGGACGAGTCAGCAAACTGCCGCCCAGCTTGATCACACGGCGTTTCATCGGACCTCTCGGGCGGTGTCCAGCCACAAACGAGCGACGGCAAATGCGGGCGCTGATCGGGAAACTTCAGGCGTCAAACGATCACGTAGATCGATTGTTTTGCAGGTGCTTGTTCGTGTGATCAAATCCTGCCCGTGCCCGCTGAGCAACAACGTCATGCCTTCGTTCGCCTGCTCACCGAGTCGTTTCATCCAACGTTGCAGGCTCTGATCGATTTGTGTCTGGGCTGAGCCGATGATTTGCTGAGAAACCGAATCGGCTTGCGCACTGGAAAGCTCGTTCGCGTCCCAGCCAACCATTTTTGCTATTCGTCGGTGAGCCGATGCTCTGTCGCGAGGTCTCCCGTCGGCGGAGTCCAGGTCTTCAGGCAACTCAGGTTGCTGTTGCAGAATCAAACGAGCGTCATCGATCGTTGCGAAAAATTCGTTCATGATCGGAACCTCCATGCCATCGATCAGGAGTCGATCGACCAGAGAACACACCGGCGTTCTTCGGCACCCAATGTAGACCAGAGAACCATCGCGAAGTCTTTGGTGATCAGTCTTGGCATTGGTTGCAACGCGTCCATTCTGAAGCGGAATGATATCGGTTGTCGTTGATCCCACGTCGATCAAAATCCCATCGTTGGTCACGTGGGTTGCTGCCCACGATGCCAACGCGTGCCAGTTGGAAGCCGCCAACGCATCGACTTCGGTGGGCACTGAGTGCATGCCGATGAATTTTCCAGCAGTGGAGTAGAAAGCGATCTCGGCACGGCGACTCAACTGCTTCGCAGCCGACTGAACGTGTTGGGCAATGTGCGTCACACCGTGCTGTCGGTCGGTGAAGCAATCGGCTAACTCGCCGGTCATGGTGACTGCAATGCCGTCAGTCGAATCCGCATCGGTTCGCGAATCGGCCAGCAACGATGCCCAGTCCGAACGCAGTTGTTCGGCGAGCGATTCCGGACGCTTCCACATCGGGAAAAACGATTCCCAAGCGGTCGCTTCTTGCGTTTGTTGATTGATCAAAACCGACTTCAAGTTGGCACCGCCGACATCGACGCCCAGCACAAAACTGGAGGACGGGGCTGGTGCCAATGAAGTCGGGTTCGTCGTCAAGGATTCTTCCATCGGTAGGAGGTCAGAGATTTCAAAGCGCGGATCAAAATCAGCGGCTGATCGTCGGCACCAGAAACGGCCAAATGAGCCCAACTGTCGTCGGCGACCTCTTGGGTATCCAGCACGGTGAACTCACCCGGGTTTGCATCGATCAACCGCAGTTTGCCATCAGCACTGAGCGACAGGATACGGTTTCCGTTGCGGACCATCGACCAGTACTTGCCAACCGGCGGTGAGGTCCACTGAATCGAACCGTCCGCGACCGACAAACACGTGAAGCGTTCGTTCTTGAGGTGCAGGTAAACATGATCTTCGACCACGACGGGAGATGACATGTAACCTTGTGTCTTTTGGTTCCAACGTTCGTTGACCATCCACGCTTTTGTCGAATCATCACGCTGGATTTCAAACAGTTGACTCTTTCCGCTGTGGGCCGCCGTGAATACCGAGTCGCCAATCGCGAGCGGTGTCAAAATGTTCATGCCGCGAAAGGCCTCGATCTTTTCTCGCCAGAAAACATCGCCCGTGTCGAGAGAAACGCCGCACAGTTCTTCGCGAGTTTGAACCAGCAGTTGTTCTTGGCCGGCGAGCGTTGCAATCGAAGGGCTGCTGAACGCGCCGCGGGACATCATGTCTTCGCCGCCCGAGAGAACCGTCCACAGCACTTCGCCGGATTCCAACGACAGCTTCGTCAGTCCCGCGCCGACTTGAACGTAGATCGCTCCATTGTGAATCAGCGGCGAGCAGGCCGCGCCAAATGGCTGCAAGGACGATCCGGTTTGAGCGGGGAAATCGATCTTCCAGCGTTCCTCGCCGGTTTCCGTGTCCAGACAAACCAAAACGTCACGCATTCCCAGCACAACCAAGTACCCCGGCACGCACGCGGGTGTGGCCCGAATCCAATCGCCGTTGGCAGCCGCAAAGAACGGCACCGACATCGATCCTTCCCACTGACGCTCCCAACGCATCTCGCCGGTTGCAATGTCGTAGGCAGTCACGCGTTCAAATTGTTTGTTCACCGTTTCGGTGGTGAACACCATCCCGTCCACCATCACGGGGCCGCTGTAACTGGGGCCCAGAGGAACCGACCAGGTCTTCTCAAGGTTTCCGGAAAGACGATCTGGCCACGGCGCGGATTGAGCAAGCGTGCCGTCTCGATTGGGGCCGCGCCATTGATTCCAGCTATCCGAATCCAAGCGATCCGGTTCGGCAGAGTGAGCTGGCGTCAGCGTCCCAGTAGGAGCAAAACTGAAACAAAAAACGGCCAGCAACAGCCGAGAAGCTCGAAGACGCATGAGAGAGTCCAATCAGGAAAGCGAAGGGGTCAACCAATCCATAATGCAGCGCGGGCAAGTTGCAGCCACGCTTTGCCGGCTGGATCGGACATGTCGTAGTCCTTGATCGGAATGTAAGCCTTTTCGTGATCGACGATGCGAATTGGGATCGAAGAATTTTTCGCCAGTTGATTCATCCGCGAACGATTGGAGTACTGGAGCACGATGAAGCGATCGTTGGTGGTCAGAGAAACCAATCCCCATGAGGCGGCGTCGAGCCGCAGTTCGCAGAGCTCGAGCATGCGAATCGCGGGTGGCGGCGGCGAACCGAATCGGTCTTCCAACTCTTCGCGAATGGCCTTCACATCAGCCGCTTTCTCGATCCGAGTCATCCGGCGATACAGATCGATCTTGTGCCGCAAATTGGGCACGTAGTCCTCCGGCAGGTAAGCTTCGATCGGCAAATCGATGTCCACATCGGCCGACAACTTCGGCGGCAACTTCTGAGCTTGTCGGACCGCGTCTTCCAGCAGTTGGCAATACATTTCGTAGCCCACCGCGGCGATGTGGCCGGATTGTTGGCTGCCCAGCAAATTGCCTGCCCCGCGAATTTCCAAATCTCGCATCGAAATTGCAAAGCCCGCACCCATCTGGGAATACTCTTCGATCGCACGCAAGCGTTTGCTGGCTTCTGGCGTGAGTCGCTTGTTCGGTGATACGAGCAGGTAGCAGTACGCTTGGTGCTTGTACCGGCCAACGCGACCACGCAATTGGTGCAGGTCGCTCAAGCCGTAGCGATTGCCATCGTCGATGAACATGGTATTGGCGTTTGGAATGTCCAGTCCGCTTTCAATGATGGTCGTGGCCAGCAACATGTCGAACTTGTGATCGATGAAGTCGACCATGACTTGTTCGAGTGCCCCTTCCTCCATTTGCCCATGGCCGATGCCAATCCGTAACTCAGGGACGATGGCTTTGATCCGAGCGGCCAAGTCGTCCATGTCTCCGATGCGGTTGTGGACAAAGTACATCTGGCCGCCGCGGTTGAGTTCACGCACGATGGCGGATCGCAACATCTTGTCGTCCCAACGCGTCACCTTGGTCTCGACCGCCATCCGTTCCGCCGGCGGTGTTTCTAGATTGCTGATGTCGCGAACGCCGACCAATGCCATGTGCAGCGTTCGCGGAATGGGCGTCGCAGAAAGTGTCAGGACATCGACGTTGCTGTGCTGGGTCTTCAGGCGTTCTTTCACCGCCACGCCGAACCGTTGTTCTTCGTCGATGACCACCAATCCGAGGTTGTTGAATTCGACGTCTTTGCTGGCAACGCGGTGCGTTCCAATCACGATGTCCGCTTTGCCACGCCGGATTTCCTTCACCGTTTCACGTTGTTCCGCCGGGGTGCAGAATCGGCTGAGCTTGCGGATTTCGACGGGGAATTCCGCCATCCGCTCCCGGAAGGATTGGTAATGTTGTTCGGCCAGCACGGTCGTCGGGACCAGCACCGCGACTTGGTAGCCCGACGAGACCGCTTTGAAAGCAGCTCGCATGGCGACTTCCGTTTTACCGAACCCAACGTCGCCGCAAATCAACCGGTCCATCGGACGCGGCGCTTCCATGTCGATCTTCAATGCTTCAATTGCTGAAAGCTGATCGGGTGTTTCGAGGTACGGGAAACTGGCATCGAACTGACGTTGCCACTCGTTGTCCGGTGACATCGGGATGCCAAGCCGTGTGGCACGTTTGGCTTGCAGTTCCAGCAACTCGTCGGCCATGTCGGTGACCGCGGCTTCGGCTGCCTTCTTCTGGTTCGTCCAACTAATGCCTCCGATCTTGGCCAATTTAGGGCGATTCTTGGTTCCACCGACGTAACGCTGAACCAACTGAATTCGCGAGGCCGGAACGTGAATCTTGGTTCCGCCGTCGAACTCGATGGTCAAGTGTTCTTGGTGTTGGCCATTTTTTTCGATCGAGTTCAAACCTCGGTACAACCCGATGCCATGCGACAGGTGAATCACCAAGTCGCCGGGAGTGAGCTGCGTGAACGAATCGATCGGTTTGCCGCGAGTCCGTGTCTTCGCTCGACGTACCGGGCTGCGGTGGAATAGCTCCGCGCCGGTGAGCACCAAAATCTCAGCGTCGGTCAAACGGAAACCGCCACTGAGGTCAGCGACCGTCATGTGCAAGCGACCTTGTTTGGCCGCGTCGGTGTCCTCGAGCAACTCGGTCAGCCGCTGTCCATCGGCGGGAGTGTCACCGACCACGATGACTTCGTGCCCGGCCGCCACGGAATCGACCTTCGATTTGGTTTCGTCGAGTGATGTTGCAAAGCTGTCTGCACTCGCGGTGTGCAAGTCGACGACATCGCTTGGGGCTCCTTCGGCCAATGACGTGCCCGTGACGACTTTGTGACTTTTCAGTTCCGAAAGCAGTTCCCTCATCGAAACGAAGCGTTCGGTCTTGGCAACTCGCGCGAGCAGAGCGTTGGACGATTGATGGCAATCCGATGGATCGATCACCAACACCACGGTGTCTTCGGGCAAGTAGTCGACAATCGTGGCTTCGGCACCCACGGTGTCATCGACGACGAGGTCCAAGGGTTCGTCGTTGTTTTCCTCTTCCGCAAACGGACTTTTGACCGGCTGGGTTCCGATTGCGGCGAGCTCAACCTTGCTGAGCGTTTCGCTGCTCCGCTGCGTGGCGGCGTCGAATCGGCGGATGGATTCGATTTCGTCATCGAACCATTCGATTCGAATCGGTTGAGGTTGGTCCGGCGAATAGACGTCGAGCAATCCACCGCGACTGGCAAATTCGCCCGGCACCTGGACCGCTGTCACCGCCGCGAAACCGGCCTCGGCGAGCCAGCGCCGGATCACTTCCGGATCAACGATGTCACCAACCGCCAATTCGCGGGTGGCCTTTTCGAGACTCGTGACCGACGGCACCCGCTGGATGGCGGCTCCGATGTAAGAGGTCACGACCAGCGGTTTGGGCGAGTGCTGATCGCGGGCCCGAAGTCGCTGCAACACTTGCAGCCGAGCCGCGTAATCGGCGTCGCGAATGGAGCTGCCGGTTCCGTCGCCAGCCGACAACGGCAACGCGACCACGTCTTCGATCCCGAACGAGGAAACATCGCCCGCCACGATGTCCGCATCGACGGCTTGCGGGAGCAACACCAACACATGCGGGTGATGGCGGGTCAAGGCGGCCGCCAGCAAACCGCGGATCCCGCCCCAAACACCAGAAAACGCGAGCGAAACCGAATCGTCGGACTTTTTCGTCTTCCGTTTTGCACTGCCCTTTGGCTTGCGGCTCAATACCTCGCCCAGCCCAACCTTTTCGTCCAGGATGGCCGGGACGTCGCGAAGGGAGCGCAGCTTCATCGGGGCGGCGTTTTTCGAAGCGGTGGGCACGGCGATGGAACCTGGATGAAATCGGGGTGCAAAACAGCCTCCGGTGACGAAAGCTGCCATGAAAACGTATCTTGATCGTAGTTTTTCGCCTACCTCAGCGATCCCCACCCTGTTTCCTCGCACAAAAAAGACAAACAACATGAGCATCGGTATTGGCATCGTCGGCGCCGGAATGATCTCCAATTTTCATGCCAAAGCCATCGCGGATTCCACCAACGGGCACTTGGTGGGGTGTTACAACCGCAACACCGAACGAGCCGAAGAGTTCGTGGCAAAGCATGGTGGTCGCGTGTTCAAAACACTCGAGGAAATGCTCGCCGATCCCGAAATCGGTGCCGTTTCCGTTTGCACACCCAGTGGTGCTCACGCCGAACCAGCGATCCAGGCCGCGGAAGCCGGCAAACACGTGATGATCGAAAAACCGCTCGAAGTCACCCAAGAACGTTGTGACCAAATCATCGCTGCCTGTGAAAAAGCCGGTGTGCAATTGGGCGTGACCTTTCAAAGCCGTTTCCACGAATCTTCCCGGCTGATGAAGAAAGCCGTCGAGGAAGGCCGGTTCGGCAAAATCACGATGGGCGATGCCTACGTGAAGTGGTATCGCAGCCAAGAGTATTACGACAGCGGCGCGTGGCGAGGAACTTGGAAACTCGATGGCGGTGGAGCCTTGATGAACCAAGCCATCCACTCGGTCGATCTGCTGCTGTGGTTGATGGGTGACGTCAGCGAAGTCTCCGCGATGGCGTCGACCATGACACACGAACGCATCGAAGTCGAAGACATCGTGGTCGCGACGCTGAAATTCAAAAACGGTGCTCTGGGAGTCATTGAAGCCACCACGACAACCTATCCAGGGGCACTCAAGCGAATCGAGATCGGCGGCAGCGAAGGCAGCGCGATCTTGGAAGAAGAAGACCTCACGCAGTGGGAATTCGCAAACGAAACCGATGAGGACGAAGCCATCCGCAAACGCATGGCTGGCATGACCGAAACGGGCGGTGGAGCGAGCGACCCGTCCGCGATCGGGCACCACGGCCACACCGCCGTCTTCAACGATTTTCTCGATGCGATCACGGAGGGAACCAGCCCACAGATCAATGGCACCGAGGGCCGACGCAGTGTGGCGTTGATCAACGTGATTTACGAAAGTGCACGCACGGGCAAGACAGTGCAGCTATAACGGTAGGGGACCGTACGACGGACTTCCGAGTCCGTCGGTGCCAATGACTTTCGACGGACTTGGAAGTCCGTCGTACCCAAGCCGTCATACCCAAGGTCGATGGCAGAATGATGCACTGGAACACGTTCCGCTTCTCCCCACCCACATCCCACCCTGCCCCACCCCAGCCAAATGAACAAGTTTCTTGTTTGGAGCGTCGTCCTTGCGGCGACGCTATTCGTTTCCGAGTCCTTTGCACAGGATTCATCCAGTCGTCCGAACGTCTTGATGATTTGCATCGACGATTTGAACGATTGGGTCGAACCGCTTGGTGGGCATCCTCAAGTTCAAACGCCAGCGATGAAGGCGTTGGCTGAACGTGGCATGACGTTTGCCAACGCACATTGCCAATCGCCGCTGTGCAATTCTTCGCGAACCAGTTTGATGCTCTCGCTGCGTCCTTCGACGACGGGCATTTACGGCTTGGCACCATGGTTTCGCGATTTGCCGGAACTGAAGGACCGCGTCGCGCTGCCACAGCACTTCAAAGCTCATGGTTATCGAACGTATTCGGCAGGCAAAGTTTATCACGGTCGCTATGGCCGAGACAAAACGGAATTTGATGAGATCGGACCGCCGGGCGTCGCCGGTGTGAAGCCGCCCCAGAAGTTGATCCCGTCGACACCGGTCGGTGATCACCCGCTGATGGACTGGGGAGTGTTCGATCACCGCGATGAAGACAAAGGCGATTACAAGGTCGCTGACTGGGTGACCGAGAAACTGGAGGCCATGCCCGAGGACGAACCGTTCTTCATGAGTTGCGGTTTCTTCTTGCCTCACGTCCCTTGCCATGTCACGCCGAAGTGGTGGGAACTGTATGACGATGAGACATTGCAGTTGCCACCCTACCGAAGCGACGATCGACTCGATTGTTCTCCGTTCAGTTGGTACCTGCACTGGGAGTTGCCCGAGCCAAGGATGAGTTGGTTGGAAGCTCACAACCAACAAAGGAATCTGGTGCACTCGTATTTGGCCTGCATCAGTTTTGTTGACAGCCAAGTCGGTCGCGTTCTGGCCGCACTTGAAGGGACGCCTCATCGAGACAACACGATCATTTGTTTATGGAGCGATCACGGATGGCACTTGGGTGAAAAGAATGTCACCGGAAAGAACACGTTGTGGGAACGTTCCACCCACGTGCCGTTGATTTTTGCGGGACCCGGAATCGTTCACGGAAGAACCCAGTCACCGGCGGAGCTGTTGGATATCTATCCCACACTTTCGGATCTGGTCGGATTGCCCGCTCCGAAGGATGTCGAAGGCCTGAGTTTGGTCCCGCAGATTCGGTCACCTGAACAAATTCGCGAAACACCTGCGATCACCGATCACAATCCAGGTAACCAAGGAATCAAGGGCGAGCGGTATCGCTTGATTCGCTACGCCGATGGCAGCGAAGAGCTCTACGACGTCATCCACGATCCGAACGAATTCGACAACCTGATCGGCCGCGACGAGCACGCTGACGCCGCGCAGCGACTGAGACAGTTCGTGCGATCGGATCCCGCACCATTGGCGAAGAACAGCCAGCACCGCGTGCTCGAGAAGAAGGCCGATGGTTGGTATTGGGAACACAAAAAGATCGATCCCAACAACCCACCCATGAGCATCGCTCCCAACCAACCGTCCGATTTGAGTCCCTGAGACAAGAGAGGGCGATCCATTCCGTTGATTGTCCAAGACACAAACTCTTTGGCCAAAGGCCATTGTCATCATAGCCATGGGCACCGCCCATGGAAGAAAGTCCCAAATCGAGTTGGCCAACGGCCAACATCAACCCCAGTCGAAACGCGTTGAATTTGGCCGTTGGCCAAATGAGTCAATGGTTTTTCCGGTTCCTGGGACGTTGTCCCAGGCTACGTTGAAAAAGGTCGTTGGCCATCAACCTCCCACCTCACCTCCCCCATTTCAATCTCATCATCGACACCGAGAGACCCCACCATGACACCCATGATTTTGCGAAGCATCGGATTGCTTGTCGCGTTTTCTGTCTTCTGCACCGCAAACGCATTCGCCCAAGACAATTCACTGCCGAAGTTCCCCGAGTCCGGACCGTATCAGTACGAGCCCAAACCGGATGACCCTGAGTTCGGCAAGTTCTTCCCGGCCAAGGCTCCTGAGATCGGCCCGTTGTTGCTGACCAAAGGCGATCGTCTGGTGATCATCGGAGATTCGATCACCGAGCAGAAAATGTATTCGCGGATGATCGAAACCTACCTGACCGCGTGCATGCCGCATCTGGAAATTGAAACGCGGCAACTTGGATGGAGCGGCGAAACCGCGGCCGGCTTCTTGCGCCGAATGGATTCGGATTGCTTGCGATTCGAACCTACCATCGCGACGCTTTGCTATGGGATGAACGACGCTCGCTATCGCGCCTACGACGTCAACAACGGACATTGGTACAAGGACAACTACCAACACATCGTTCGACGTTTGAAAGAAGCCGGTGTCAAGGTTGTTCTGGGGTCGCCAGGCTGCGCCGGAAAAATCGCCACCTGGGTGAAGGCTCCTGCGTGCACGTTGGATGAACACAACCTGAACCTATGCACGCTGCGAGACTTGGGAATCGAAATCGCGAAAGAAGAAAACGTCGCGTTCGCGGATCTTTTCTGGCCCATGTATGTGGCTCAGATCACGGCGGCCAAGAAGTACGGGACGGATGAAAAACCTTACCAGGTGACCGGCAACGACGGGATCCATCCGCCCTGGGCCGGCCAAGTCATCATGGCATACGGTTTCCTGAAATCGATGGGGATTCGTGAACCCATCGCGAATCTAGAGGTGGACTTAGCGGCGACTTCCGCAGCGGGCGGTGATCATCATTTGCTCGTCGAATTCGCGTCCGATGATTCTTCTCACAAAATCACTTTCGAAAGTCATCGCTATCCGTTTTGCGCGACCGGAAAAGACAACGACGAAAACAGCATTCGTTCCGGGATGACGTTGGTTCCGTTCAACGCTGATCTGAATCAGTTCTTGCTGACGGTCAGTGGTTTGGAAACCGACAAGACAAGTGTCCGTTGGGGAGACCACAGCGAAGAGTTCACGAAGGAGGAGCTGGCCGAAGGAGTGAACTTGGCCGAGCACTTCGAAGTCAATCCGTTCAGCAAAGCGTTTCAAGCGATCGATCAAGCGGTGGCCGCCAAACAGGCTTTTGAAACAGTTCAGATCAAGAAAATCTTCCATGGCGAAGAAGGCAAGAAGGATCTGGAGGCGGCAGTGAAAAGCACGGAAGCCAAACGGGCCGAGTTGGTGCAGGCGATTCAAGACGCAATCGTTCCGGTGACTCACACGGTTGTGATCACGCCGACGAAATAGAAGTGGTACGAATTAGGTCGGCAGCAATGATCGGGCCGAACGATGTGAGTCGTTTGGGCGTTAACCTGGACTGCGACACGTTTGGTGTTGGTGTTCTAATCGTTTCTTCCGGCTTATGTCTTTCTTCATCCCGGTAGGGATTTTCAGATGGTAGCCGGGGGTTGCTGCGTCGCAGCGTACCCCCGGAAAACGAGCTCCCATAAAACTCTCCATCCCGTCGTGGCCTTTGGCCACGGCGGGATGGAGAGTAGCGGCGTGGGTGGCATGTCCATCGGTGGCGCTATCGCTTACCGGTGGCTACCATCTGACATCCCTACCGGGATGCAAACTCTCGCAAACGTATGGCTGCCATAAGCTAAAACATGTCACAGCCCAGACGCTCGTTCAACACCTTGCATGTTACTGGATCTTTGCTTGCCTTCTTCGGTGATGGTTCTGTTGTTTGGAAGAGTAAGAATCCGACACTTTGATACCCCGACGAGTCGATCCATGCCGGTCAGCCAACAAATGAGAGCGAACCCAATGAGAAACCAGTGGTTGTTAGTCGTTGCTCTTTGGAGTGCTCTCGGTTGGGGATGGGCGAACGTCGCTGTGCCCCAGGACTCCCCGGCGGGCAATGAGGAAGTTGCCCGGGTGATGCGGGAGTTTGAAGGCCGCGGCGATCTCGGAGATGATTCCGACCCCGCCTCTCCCCCCGAAACGATTGCTCGCTTGAAGGTGCCGGACGACCTGCAAGTGGAGTTGGTCGCGGGGGAACCCGATGTGACTCAGCCCATTCATATTAGTTTCGATTTCAAAGGCCGAATGTGGGTGGTGCAGTATCGTCAGTACCCGTTTCCGGCGGGACTGAAAGTGGTTCGCTACGACCAACACTTGCGAGCTGTCTTTGATAGCGCGCCGATCGCTCCACCCAATCATGTTGCCGGGGCGGACTGCGTGACGGTTTGGGAGGATACCAATGGCGACGGTTCTTATGACACGCATCAAGATTTCATCGAAGGCCTCAACATTGCGACCAGCGTCGCGGTCAGCACGTCGGGGATCTGGGTGATGAACCCGCCGTATTTGTTGTTCTATCCCGATGCCGATCACGACGCGAAGGTCGATGGGGATCCCACGGTTCACCTGTCGGGATTCGGGTTGGAAGACACGCACGCGGTCGCCAACAGTTTGCGTCTGGGCCCCGATGGTTGGCTGTACGGTGCCAACGGAAGCACAACGACCGCTTCCATCCACGCTCCTTTGTCCGACCATCCCGATGATGCAACGTCATTCCAGGGGCAATGCATTTGGCGGTATCACCCTGAAACGCATCAGTTTGAAATCTTCGCCGAAGGGGGCGGCAACACGTTCGGATTGGAGATCGAGGAGAGCGGGCTCACGTTTTCTGGAACCAACCACGGCAACACCCGTGGCATGTTCTATCCGCAAGGCAGCTATGGCACGAAATCATGGGGCAAACACGGTCCACTGACCAATCCCCACGCCTATGGCTTTTTCAATCACATGCGATCCGAAGGCGATCGTCGCCGGTTCACGCAGGCGTTGGTGGTTTACCAAGACAACGTGTTGCCGCAGCGGTATCGCGATCAATCGATCGCGATCAACCCCTTGCAGCGATGTGTGATCAGCAGCGAGTTGATCGAGGACACGTCGACGTTCCGAACACGCGATTTCGAAACCACCATCCAGACCGATGATCGATGGTTTCGACCCGTGGCGATCGCGGTCGGGCCAGACGGAGCGGTCTATTTCGCGGATTGGTACGACACCCGTTTGACTCACGTCGACCCACGCGACAATTGGCACAAAACCAGCGGGCGGGTCTATCGGCTCACTGCCAAGAATCCTTCACGATCATCTAACGCGGAGGAGCTGCTTCCATCACGAACGCGATTTGACATGACGGCCATGTCCGACAATCAGTTGCTTCGGCTGTTGGCTCATCCCAGTCGCACCATTCGCTTTCTCGCGTTGGAGGTGATCGTGCCGCGAATCGAAGCTTCCGGCGATCTTCAGGCCTCTCTGGGGGAGATTCTCCGTGACTCAAAGGATGAACGGCGATTGCTGGCGTTGTGGGCGCTCCACCGCGGAAACGTTCTGAGCGATGATGCTTTGACAAAACACTTGACGGCCTCCGAACCGGACCCCGATTTGCGTCGCTGGGCGATTCGTCTGCTTGGCGACAACGCATCGATGACCAACGATCAACAGCAAGCACTCGTTGAGCTTGCCAAGCGTGAAGCTGACGTTCACGTTCGGTCGCAGTTGGCGTCCACCGCGGCTCGCTTGCATGCTGAACCAGCTTTGCCGATCCTTCGCGAGATGATGCTGCGTGAATCGGATCAGGGTGACTTGCATCTGCCGTTGTTGATTTGGTGGGGCTTGGAAGCTCATTGCAAACAGCACGCTGACGCCGTCGCCGATCTTTTCGCGGACGAACGGCTTTGGCGGAGCCGATTGGTTCGGCAGACGATCCTGGCTCGTTTGATGCAGAGGCTGGCTGCCGAAGGATCCAACAAAAGCTATTTAGTCGCTGCGAATTTGCTGGCGATGGCACCTGATGATGATGCCAAGGCGATTCTAATTCGAGGTTTTGAAGAGGCCTTTGTGGGACGCAAGGTCGAACTGTTGCCAGACGCTCTGCAGGAACAACTTGCAATCTTTCGAAAGGCTCGTCCAGGTTCGGATCTACCGCTGCGGTTGCGACAAGGTGATGTCGATGCGATCAAGCAGGCTCTGCAGCTCATCGAGCAAGCCGAGACACCGATCCGCACCAAGGTTGAGTTGATCGAAACACTGGGGGAGATTCAAACCGGTGACACCGTTGCGGTCTTGCGACGACGACTTCAGGCAGATCGATCCGATGCGGTCAAAGCGGCGGCCTTGCAAGCCCTGTCGCGATTCTCGGATGAACGAATTGGTTCATGGATCGCATCGGCGTATCAGTCGTCGATGGATGACGCGAGCAACTTGAGAGAGACCGCGATCCGAGTCCTGTCCAGCCGCGAGCAATGGGCGTCGGTGCTGATGGATGAGATTGATGCCGCCAAGATCAATGTGGAACGGGTGCCTGCGGATGTGGTTTTGCAGATGCAGGCCTTTGAAAACGCGGGGTTGCGCGAACGAGTAGCGAGCCGTTGGGGAACGGTTCGTGCGACTCCGGCGGAAAAGCAAATTCGGATCGCGGAGTTGCAATCCGTTGTTCGTTCGAGCTCGCAGTCGAATTTGGAAAACGGCAAAACGATGTTCACCAAACATTGCGGAACCTGTCACCGGCTGTTCGGCGAAGGAGGCAAGGTGGGCCCCGATTTGACGGGTTACGAAAGATCCAACTTGGACTTCTTGTCACTGGCGATCATCGACCCATCAGCGGCGATTCGTGAAGAGTTCACCAACTACCGATTGCTCACCGCGGATGGTCAAGTGCTGAGCGGGTTGCTGGAGAATCAAACGCCTGAAACGGTCACCATGCGTACGGCGGAAGGCAACGCGGTGCGAGTTGACCGCGATGACATTGAATCCCTGCAGGCGTCGCCGGTTTCGCTGATGCCAGAGAACATCCTCGATGCTTTGTCGACCGAGGATGTTCGTGACTTGCTGGCGTACTTGCAGCAACCGATGCAGATTCCATTGACGTCGGATTCAATCGACGCCAACTGAATTTGTCACTCGGGCGGAGTGAACTTGGGTGCCGAGGGTTCGTTCGGTTCATCCTCATCGTCGTCATACGACGTCGACTTCGCGGGCGGTGTGTCCATCGACATCGCCCGGCTTGCTTCGTCTTGAACCTGACGGAACTGCTGCTGGACATCCTGCAGGCTGCGCCGAAATTGGCTGTAAGTCGAGCCAAATTTCCTTGCCACTTCCGGCAGGTTGCCACCAAAGAGGACGACCGCGATCACTCCAATCACGGCCAGTTCAAATGGGCTGAGACCAAACATCTCAGGCCTTCTCGTCGGTGCGATCCGTTGCTTCGTCCTCATCGTCGCCTGATTCGGCCATGCCACGTTTGAATTCGTTGGCACTGCGTCCCAGGTTTCGCATCAGCGATGGCAGCTTGGCACCACCAAAGAGGACCAAGCAGATCACTAAAACGATCAACATTTCAGGCAGGCCGGGGAAACCAAACGCCAAGAACAATCCGGTCGCCATCGAACTCACAGTCATCAACATTCCATCTATCCCGCTAAACAAAGTGGTGTGCGATCCATGCCAACGTGACACGCATCGGGCCGACCATCTCATGACATTCGTCGCTGACGCCCCACTGTGAAACCAAATACTCGTCTCGTATTTGGCCCAGCGAATGCGACTTCACCGCCAAACGAATTGGGGGTAACAGCCGTCGAATGTGATGAAACGATCATTCGGCGTCGGCGAAAGCGGGTAGGTCATTCGCGGGTGTGTCAGCAAAATTCGCGTGGTGCACGCATTTTTTCGCTGAGCCCGTTCGAATACCTCCGGACCGAAGCAACGGACGTCGTTTCCAAGTCCGTCGCAATATTCTAGCCACCGGTGTCCGAATGTCAAAGCCGGATAGGTGCGTCGCTGTGCACCCAATTCAGCTCTGCAACCAAGCCGATCGTGCAGCTTCTAAATGCTGTGTTCAGAAGCGACGATCATCACCCTCCCCCTGGGATGGTCGAGCGAAGCGAAGGGAGCAACGATATATCACCCTCCCCCCTGGGAGGGTCGAGCGAAGCGAGGGGAGGGTTCAGCATTGGGGCCAGCGCGTAACCCTCACCGGCACGAAGCGAGCCGACATCCCAAAGGGAGGGTGAAGTAAAACGGCAGTTGCAACCCACGCCACATCCCAAGCTCAGTCTCGCACCACCAAATGATGCGTATGAAAAACACTCACCCTCACTCACGTACTATTCGCCTGGAATCTGTTGTCGATTCAGCAACAGATCTGGCCTTTGGAGACTGTCCGGCCATTCGTTGTTCCGAAAACAGGGCCGGATCGAGATGAATTCGCATTGTTTGTCACGCTCGACTCGCTGAACGTTTGCGAAACGTGTCTTCGCCTTATCTGCTGGAGCAGCTCATGTCTCGTCCGCAAGTTTCGGATCCGCTTTTCAGCAAGGACGCAGGAATGATTGAGCTGAATCCTATGAGCCGTTTGGGCGTTAGCCCAATGGCACTTACTTTTTACAAATTCACCCTCCCCCTGGGAGGGTCGAGCGAAGCGAGGGGAGGGCTACACACCGGGTTTTAGGTTCGCCCTCCCCGGCCCGAAGCGGGCCGACCCTCCCTCAGGGAGGGTGAAGTAAGTGCCATTCGGCCAACGCCATGCGGCTCACATACCCGATGCCACCTGCGGATCCGCTTTTACGCCGTCAGCACCATCAAAAACTATCGCTCCGCTTGGGTCTGCTTCTTTCGCTGGTACCGAGGACCGCTGGACCAGATCGACCAAGAAGACATTCGGGAGTACTTGGAACTGCTGGTCAATGGCGGCGCGTCGGCGTCGGAGGTCAGCGTCACGTTGTCGGCACTGCGAACCGGTCTAGACAAATTCTGTTTGTTGCGTTGCACGGTTGGACTGGTGTCCCCGCGAAAGTCAAAACAATTGCCTGTCGTGATGTCCAAGAAAGAGGTCCAGCGAATGATGGAGGCCGCTCGCACGTTGCGTGACAAACTGCTTCTCACCGTGTTGTATGCAACCGGTTTGCGAGTCGCGGAGGTCGCCCGTTTGCAGTGGTCGGATTTTGATTTCGATCGCCAACAAATCCGAGTTCAACTTGGCAAAGGCAAAAAAGATCGCTACGTCATGTTGGCCGACGATCTGTTGCCGCTGATGAGGCAGTTGTGGCGGCACACCAAAGGAGTTGGCTATCTGTTTCCTTCCGAAGGCAGGCGTGTCGACCGGCATCTTTCTCCGCGGACGATCCAACGTGCGGTCAAGCAGGCTCGGATTCTGTCGGGAATTGGCAAGGCGGTCACGCCGCACAGTTTCCGCCACAGCTTTGCGACGCATCTGATCGAATCCGGTACCGACATTCGGTTCATTCAAAAGCTGCTTGGGCACACCAATTTGGAAACCACCTCGCTGTACACCAAAGTCGCACGAATGAAAGCGACTGCGGTTGCCAGCCCACTGGATCAGTTGAGGGACGAACCAGGTTCATCGTCGGAGTCTTCCGGTCGGCAACCGAAGCCTCGGCCCTCCGTGGGCCGGATGCGGCTTGAGGTGGATCCGAATCCCGATTCAAACGGCGCGTATGCGGTGACGTTGGGCGTTTGGAAGGATGGTCAATTGCTTCCCCTGCCGGGAATGCGAGCGACGATGCCGCGCCAAGATTGGGTTTCCTTGCAAATCCCACTGCAAGACAGCTGGGAACCGACGCTGCGTTGTCTACCCACGGCACAACGAGAGCGATTGGAGTCGCCCGAGTTCTTCTCGCAGGTGCAGCGAGAGGTTGCCAAGCAAATCCTGCGAATCAGAGACGCAGAACCTTCTCAGGCGATCAAGACCTAGCTCATTCGCAACTGCGAGTTGAATTCAGCCCCGCAGGACGTTCGTCTTGTCTGCCAGCGGGGAAGGTGTGATTGCCACCTGATTTTAGTGTGAAAAACAACGCTTTTAACACTCGTGCCTCTGTAGCAGCGAACGCAACACCGCGTCCCCGCACACTCGCCCGGTCGCCCAAGTGCTGCAGACCGAGCCCCCTTCCGCTAAAATCAACCCCCGTTCTCCCCCATTTCCAAGCATGCACGACACCCTGTCGTCCAGAACCCCGTTGGCAGACACAGATCATGGAAAAGTCATTTCACCTGCCTGCCGATGCGATTCGTCCACTCGCCGTGAATCGTGGCGCGTGTATCGCTACGGACATGATCACCGTCGATGGGCTCAAAGTTGGCTACATGTACCGCGAGGACGCGATTAACGACGTGGACAGCGGCTGGCGATTCTTCTCCGGCACCGAAACGCAGGAATACGTGGATGACGCAACCAATTCCGCGTTCTATGACATCAACACGATTGCCAACTACGACCCTGATATCATTGACTGGCTGGGTGCTCCAATCGGTGCGGCATTTGAACGCCTTTCGGAAGGTGGCGATATCGTTCCTGTTGCCCCAGACTCGCCCAGCGCGTAGTGTCGGCCAACTATTTAGGATTTGGGGTCAGCGAGGTACGAGCCTGAACCCAAATCCTTGTTCAAGGCGAGTCGCTTTGCGGTGGGGACACTCCGGCGATGGTTCCCTAGTGGTTTTGTCCGCTGCGGCGTGCCCTGGCGAAGGGCTTTGTGCGAGGTTCGGTTCGGCGCGGTGGTTTGGGCAGCCGCTCTGGAAACGCAGAACGGTGTTTTGAATCGGGCAAGGGCGTTGATCGGCTGTTGGAATCGTGTGCCGGGATGCGTTTCGTGGCAGGTTTATGCGATGGGCGCGCAGGGGCAGCGGCGTCACCGATCAGATGACTTTGAAAGCGACGTGTTATTGGAGCGACGATCTGGATCATGGCGGCGCTCTGGCTGGTTGCGGCAAAGTTGTCGTGGCAGGGGTGTAGCCCAGGTTGATCATCGGGCCGCCGCAGTTGGGGCACTGCATCGCGACCGGTTCCGCCATCACGATCTGCTGGCTGCAAGCCAGTTCGTATTGACGCTCCAGTGAGACAGCGACCAACCAGCGAACCTCCTCGAGGGATCGCTTGCTGCGCGCGTTGGCGAATCCGTAGTGACGCACACGATGAAAGCCAGCCGGCAACACGTGCTGGAGCCAACGGCGAATGAACTCTTCCACACGCATCTGCATCGGCTTGTATTGACGCGTTCCGCTGCGTTTGACTTGCAGCGTCAAGCTGGCTTCTTCGAGCGAAGTCGATTCGTCGCACTGCGTGACGCGTCGATTGGCCACCGCACCTCGCATCACGTACGGGGCCAAGTACGCGACCGCGAATTCGCCGCTGCCGACCGCTTCGCTGTCGACGACGAAGCGTCCCTTCCAGACATCATCGGGGATCGAATCAAAGTACGATTCGGATCGCAGTTTGTCTTTCAGCTTTCCGCGAAACAACCTCTCCAGAATCTGCTCGGGCACGAACACACTGGCGCGACTGCTTTGCCAGACTCCGCCAGCGTCGATGCCGCCGGCGGGCACCACGACGTGAACGTGCGGGTGGTAACCCAGGTCACGTCCCCACGTGTGCAGCACGCTGGTGAATCCCGTTTCGCTCACGCCGACATGTCGCGGGTTGGTCGCTGCTTGCTGAAGTGCCTGAGCTGCCGCACTCATCATGGCGACGTAGAGGACCTTGGGGTGAGCCATCGCAAACTCGCGTAATCCGGCTGGCAACGTGAACGTGATTAGAAAGTACTGGCACGGCAACAGGTTTTCTTGAACACTGGCGAGCCACTGTTGCTGACGCTGGTGCTGGCACGCTGGGCAGTGCCGATTGCAGCACGAGCGAGGCACATGAGTGACCTCACCGCAACCGGAGCAGGCATACTGGATCGTGCCCAGAGAATCTTCCCGGCACGCCATCACGGCGCGGAGGACCTTCTTCTGTTGGGCGGTCATTCGTGTTCCATGCTTCGCGATGTACTGGTCGCCATAGCGTTTCAAGACCATTGAAACGCCTTTCATGAAAGGCCTTGCTCGGCGACGTCCCCGTTCATGATCTGAGCGACGATCTGCCTGGCTCTTTCGTCACCCAGGCGTGTCAGGTGGAGGTAAACCTCGGTTGCTTGCAAGTTCTTGTGTCCGAGGTAGCCTTGCAGAACCTTGAGGTTGACTCCGGCGTCCAGCATCGCGGTGGCGTAGGAATGCCTCAGTGTGTGCGGAGTCAATCCGGAGTCTTGCCAGCCCAGCGACTCGGTGACTTTCGTGAACCCACGCTGGATCGTCCTGGCACTGATGGGTTGGTCAGCCTTCGACGCCGGAGTGTTTCTCTGCGTCGCCGGAAACAACCAGTTTGGATTGCGATGGGTTGCCCAGTGGGCACGAAACGCATCGAGGGTAGCTTGAGGCAGTGGGACTTCGCGTTGCCGGTGTCCTTTGGTGGTGCAAACGCGGAGCATCATTCGATCGGCGTCCACGTCTTGGGGTCGCAAGTGGCGAACGTCGACGCCACGGAGTCCGCAGGAGTACATGGCTCGAAAGATGACTTGCAGATGGGACGCCACGGTGGCGTCAATGAGTTGCCAGCATCGCTCGGGTACCAAGACCATTGGGAGCGTGTTGGACTTGGGGAAACGGATTGCTTGCAGAGTGGGCCAGTCGCGAGGAACGGTCACGCGAAAGAAGAATTTCAATGCTCCGACGATCGGCCGCATCGAACCGAGCTGCAGTTGCTGTCTTCGCAGCAAGACATACTGCCGGACCTGTGCTTCGGAGAGTTTTTCCGGGGAGCAAGCGAAGTGCTCAGCCAAGTGGGCGATGGCATTGCGGTAGCAGGCGATGGTGCTGGGTTGCTTTCCGCTGAGCAGCAAGTCTTCTCGAAACCGCTTGGCGAGGTCAGAGTGAAAGCGAGCGAGCGTGGCCTTTTTTTGAAGTCATCGTCGAGTTCCTGACGAGGGAGTGAAGTGAAAGACAGGAGACACCATAGTCACCGAAGCAGTCTCCACCCCAACCCCGCCGCAAAGCGGCTCACTTGAACATGGTTTTTACGCTGAGGCCTTCGGCACACCTTGGCTCTTTGGCAACGGGCCATGGCATTGGTATGATCTCTTGTACTTCGGACATCGCTCGCTTCGTTTAGGGCGGTGTCGTAAAAACCTTCCGTTATACGCCCCTAGATTTCCAATGGGCATAGATTTCTGTGACACCGATGGCACACCTCTGGGTGATGGCAGCTGCACGGCTGGCTATTGGTCGCATGCGATGATTCTGCTCCCACAGCTCGCAGACTTTCTCTCCGAACTGTCCCATTTCTCCAATCTCCTGCCACGCGACACTGCGCCGTTTGACACCAATTCCCTGTTTGTGTTCGACGCCGCTTCGGACACGGTAAAAATTGCCGATCGCAACGAACTGACCCGTTTGTTGCGGTGCTGCTCTGACGTCTCGTCGCATGCCGACTATCCGTTTTTCGCCGTCTTGGTTGATGCATTGCGGGATTGGACTCGTTCGCAATCGTAGTGGGCCGGGGCGTATAACAGGATTTTTACGCTGAGGCCCTTCGGGCACACCTTGGCACCTTGGCTCTTTGGCAACGGGCCATGGGCTAGGTACAATTTCTCGTAGTTCAGGCATCGCTCGCTTCGTTAAGGGCGGTGTCGTAAAAACCTTCCGTTATGTGCCACCGATCATGCCTGATGCTGACCCGTTCCCCAAAGTGAAGCGTGCGATCATTCGCAGGCTCCTCGATGGTGTCGGCCCACATGGTTTCTCGCAACTTCGCACAACTACATACTTCGTCCGTGATCGCGGACCGATTCGCGACGTTTTCTTCTTCCAGAAAATGCGATCCAACACGATCACCATTTGTTACGGCGCGATGCCCGTTCCCGATGACGACTGGACGCCCTGCGTGCCCAATGCTCGTTGGTTGCGCGACCAAGAATCCTATCGCTGCAAATACGTCGATCATGTTGACGGCTCCATCGGCCGCGCGCTTGACGACCTCGAATCTGAGGCGATCCCATGGTGGGACGGATTTGTCACCGTTGACGATCTGCCTCCAGCGCTTGGTGGCACATAACATGGTTTTTACGCAGAGGCCCTTCGGGCACACCTTGGCTCTTTGGCAACGGGCCTTGGCCTTGGTACAATTTCCGTAGTTCAAACATCGTTCGCTTCGTTCAGGGCGGTGTCGTAAAAACTTTCCGTTATGTGCACCTAGATTTGCGGGGCGTCAACTTCGCCTCGAATGACGCGGACGATCTCCAAGAATCCTTCGACTTGCCGAAAGAATATCACGTAGCTGCCAATGTACGTGGAGCGAATGCCATCGCCGAATTCCGGACGCGTGTCGCCCACATCAGGATGCTTGGCCACCAAGCGACATTTCTCCCGGAGCTTCTGCACCCATTATCGAGCGGCGAACGGTTTGTCGCGTGCGATGTCTCGAGCGATTTGCTTGAGGTCTTCTTTCGATTCCGCAGAATACCGAAGTCTCGGCATGTTTTCAGCTTCCTTGCTGTTCGGCTTCTGCCTTATCAATCTCGGCTTCGACCTCATTGAACACGGTTTCTTCATCGTAGAATTCACCGGCATCCAATTGCCTGACACCCCTTTGAATCTCACCTCGCAATTGTTCGCGTCCCATCAACAGCTTTACGCCCTCGACAATGGCATCCTCCTCAGAGGTGAATCTTCCTTGGGCGACAAGACCTTTCACAAGATCGTCGACTTCGCTCGGCAGGTTGAGATTCATGGCTTCACTCCAATGGGCCGGGGCGCATCACATGGGTTTTACGCTGAGGCCCTTCGGTCACACCTTCGAAGTGATTCAGGACTCGATCTCATTGTACAATGAAATCTAAGTCAAACCACCTTCGCTTCGTTTAGGGCGGTGTCGTAAGAACCTTCCGTTGGCCGAGGCAGGCCTTCCCATTGGCTAACGAAATCCCGAACTCTCCACCGGAACGCGAGCCGGACGCTGAGCGTCACGCCAAGGCCGCCGGCACTGCCATTGCGTCGTTGCTCACTGCCTTCGCCCTGGTGTTCCTGATGCACCGTGGCGTTGCCCTCATGGGCCGCGACGCACGGCCGGCTGCATTTCTCGGCTTCGCTCTGCTCTACTTCCTTTGGCCGCTTTTTGCCTTGATGCCGCCCCGTCCGTATTTGTTCGGCATGGTGGTATTTCCCATCTTCGGTATTTGGCTGGGGATGGCGTACACTGGTGACATGGGGGCTGGGTCGTACATGTTTGCGGCCCAACCACCATGTTTCGGAGGGCTGATTGGCGTCGTTGGCACGGTTTGGGTCGCGATCCATCGGGCGTTCAAGGGCTGGTGACGATGCAAGTGTCCGATAACATGGTGTTTCCGTTAGGCCTGCAGCATGACCGCCACACTTGGCTGCGTGCGTCCGTCGTGGTGCAACTTGCTATCGGTCAAGCATCGCTCGCTTTCGGTTGCGACTGGCGTCCGTAAGAGTTTGCGTTTTGCGGGCCAGCAGTTGGTGTTCGCTTTTGATCTGTGTTCTTTGTGGTTCGCTTGATGTGAATGTTGGGAGGGCGTTGCGGTTCGTGCCGTAGCGTATCCATCAATCCGGAGGCACTTTGAATGCGAATTCCAACTATTCGAGGACTGATTGATCGACGTGTGTTGGTCAATTATCGCGTTGACCCGGACGTGTTGTCGCGCGTCTGTCCGGCTCCGTTCCGGCCTCAGACTGTCAATGGGTTTGGCATGGCGGGGCTCTGCCTGATTCGTCTCAAGCATATCCGACCGAAACGTTGGCCTTCGTTTCTCGGGATCTCCTCTGAGAACGCTGCTCACCGCATCGCCGTTGAATGGGAGATCGACGGGGTCAGGCGGACTGGCGTGTACATTCCCCGGCGGGATACCTCTTCGATGTTAAACGCGGTTGCAGGTGGTCGTGTTTTCCCTGGTGTCCACCATCGGGCACGTTTCATGGTCCGGGAAACGGATGAGGAATATCGCATCGCAATGGACAGTGTTGACGGGACTGCCCACGTCGCTGTGGAAGGTCGGACGGCGGACGAATTGCCAGCGAGTTCTGTCTTTGCCAACGTCGCGAAGTGTTCGCAGTTCTTCGAGGCTGGTTCCCTTGGGTACTCGCCCGCTAGTGAGGCCACGCAGTTCGACGGTTTGGAGCTTCGGACGGCCAATTGGCATGTGCAGCCGCTCGCCGTCACGAGCGTTCGGTCGTCGTTCTTCGATGACCGCGACGTCTTCCCTGAGGGGTCCGTTTCGTTTGACAATGCGCTACTGATGCGTGGGGTGGACCATGAATGGCATCACCGAGAATCGCTTTGCAATCACGTGCTTTCAAACGACCCGGATTGATGGACGACGCTCAAGCGGTTTGGCAGAAGCCTTTCGGCATTTGCACTGTTTTTGGGGAGCGTTGTTGATCTTTCGTGCAATCACAGGCTGGAAGCGTATGCCACTTGTGTTGATCAGTTCGGCAGGAGTCTTTCAGCATTTTGAATGTTTTGGGTAGCGTCGTTGCTCCCACGTGCAACCGGGGCTAACGCCCAAACGGCTCACATGGTTTTGCTCGATCATTCCTGCCGACCTGCTTAGTAGCTGAAGTTGACGTCTTGCCACCAGCGGGCTTTGTAGAACTTTGAGCCAGCGATGGTGTGTCGTTGGTTGGCGCCGGTTGGCTGCACGGGGATGACGGAGTCGCTTTGCCAGGAAGTGCCGATTTCGGGCCGTTGCGGGTCACTGACCCAGATCGATCCATCCGCGTGTTGGCTGGCGCTTTTGATCCAATGGAGGTCTGACAACGGTTTGAAGGCTTCGGTTTCGATGTCAAACGAATACAAAGCGTCGTTGTTGCTGACCAAGAGCTTGGGTTCGGTTCGCAACGGGAACAGGTCATGCCCGGTTGGCGACGTTGGCAAGTCAAATGATTGGTCGAGTGAAAGTCTCCGGTCTCGGTATAAGAACCGATAGAGTCGGTCGCCGAGAACCCACAGGCATTGGCGTTTCTTGTCCCAGGTCACTCCGTGGGCGTAGGGCAATTCAGTGTCGACATAATCGTCGGCTGAGTGATGCAGGCGGAGCATGCCATGGTTGCTGTTGACGGTTGCGATCGAGCCGTCTGGCAGGAGTTCAGCGGAGTGGCAACTGCTGTAGCTTGGGTAGTCTTTGATGAGTTTCGAATCTCGGAATCGCACCAGGCGGACGCGTCCATGGTACGCAGCGAGGACGAAAACCTCCCCATCCATTACGACTCGTTTGGCATCCGTCGGGATGTATTTGCTTGGCGGGGCCTCGGCCGCTGGGTAGGACCACAGGTCAGCAGCGTCAGCATCTTGCGTGAAGGGATCGACCAATCGGATGCGGTTGTCGGCTTGGTCGGCGCAGAGGATCGCAGGGGTTTGCGTTGAAACGCCGCCATGGACTTTGTCATTGGCTGGCTGTTGAGCGTGAGCAAGGTTGACCAGCAGAGCCAGGAAGACAATCGTCAGGGCTTTCATCGGTCGTCTCGTCGCAGTTGGTCACGCGGTTTGTTGTTTGGCAATTTTACGCAGTTCGTCGATGCAGGATTTCATGACCGGAAGGTCGATTTCATGCACGTTGATGGCTTCGCCGGGGTTCTTCAGCATGGTCACGGTCAGGCGACCGCCAAGGTGTTGCCGGAACTCTTCGAGTCCTCGCAGGACCTCGTCGGGTGTATCAAGTTGGTCGCACCAGAGCGGCGAGCCCAGGTTAGCAAGGGTTTGGCAGACCGCGTGAGCCAGCGGCGTTGGGAAGCCAAACTTTCGGGCTGAATACAATGTGTCGAGAGCCACGCCGATGCCAACTGCTTCGCCGTGACGAAGGGCGTAGTTGGACATCGGTTCCATGCGGTGGGCGGACCAGTGTCCAAAATCGAGCGGGCGAGCTTCGAGGGCTTCGAAGGGGTCGCCTCCCGCCGTGATGTGATCCAGGTGCAATTGGCATGAACGCGCGATCGCTTCCTTGGAAACATCGGCCACGCGTCGGCGAAGTTTGCCGGCGGATCTTCGCAGGAAGTCGAAGAAGGCGGCGTCTTTCAGCAGGGCGACTTTGACGGCTTCGGTTAAACCTGATCGGAAGTCGCGATCGGGAAGCGTTTTCAGGATGGCGGTGTCATTGAAGACGGCCCAGGGCACCGCGAAGCTGCCGATCCAGTTCTTCTTTTCAAAGTAGTTGATCGCGTTTTTCACGCCGACGCCCGAGTCGGCTTGGGCGAGCGTGGTCGACGGCAGCCGAATCAGACGGACGCCTCGGTGAGCGATGGCGGCAGCGAAGCCAACCGCGTCCAGGACGGCACCGCCGCCGGCAACGATGATGTAGCTGCGTCGATCCAGGTCGTGTGAGTTGATCGCGGCGAGCAGATCGCGAAGGGTGTGCTCGGAGTTTTTGCATGATTCACCACCGGGCACGATCATCGGTTCGCGAACCAACCGCATTGCGTTGCTGGTTCGCATTTGTGCGATCAATGCGGTGGCGAATTCGCCGCCCTCCAGGTTGCTGTCCAAGCAGAACAGAACCTTCGGCGCGGCGGTGTCACTTTGTTCGCCGTGCAGGACAGATTCCAGCACGGGGAAGTCGGCTTGAGAGACGTCGTCGGTTTGTCTCAGGCGATGAACAAATTTGACTTCGAATGAAATGTCATGTTCGGTCACGGCGTCAACTCTTTCCATCCACGCCACAGCCAACGCAACGAGTCGGGGAAGATCGAGCCCCCGTGTTTTCCGTTGTGGCCGCCTTCGCCGTAGACAAACTTGTAGTCGTATTCTTGAAAGGCCAGTGCGGCGGCCATTTGTTGGTTGGCCAAGGGCCAGTTGCCGTGGCTGTTGTCCAGGTCTCCGCTGCCGTCTTGCAGGAAGACTCGGATTGGCTTCGGGTCGGTTTTGCGAATCATGGCGGGGTAGTTATGTCCGCCACGGATGTTGACGAAGCTGCCGATGTGCGACATGACCTTTCGAAACGAGTCGGGACGGAACCAAGCGACCGAGAATGCACAGATGCCACCGGAGCTGTTTCCGCAGATGGCTCGCAGTTCAGGATTGTCGGTGATTTTGTATTGCTCTTGGATCACCGGCAGTAGTTCGGTCAGCAAGAACTCGGCGTAGTCACCCGAGACGGTGTCGTATTCAAAGGCTCGGTTGGATGGCGTGGGTTTCCAGCCTCGTTTGGGTGGCAGTTCGCCTTTGTGGCCTGGATCAACCATCACGGCGATTGTGACGGGCATGTCGCCTGCCGCGATCAGGTTGTCGAACACAGTCGGAAGACGAAAGTCACCGCCAGGGCCTTGGAATGTGTGCCCATCTTGAAAGACCATCAGCGCGGCGGGTTGTGAGCCATCGTATTGAGCCGGCACGTAGACGCTGTATCGCCGCCGGGTGCCTGGGAAGATTTTGCTGTCTGAAAACTCGTGCTGTGTGACCTTGCCTTGGGGAACACCCTCTTTGGGGTCAGAGTCGGCCGACCATGTGTAGGCTTCTTCCGCGGCGAGGTTGGTCGCCAATTGGGGTGTCAGCAGTACCACGAGTGCGGTCAGGAGGATGCTAGTTGAGGTGAGTCGACGGGAGGTGGGAAAGGTCCGTTGTGCGGCAGAAGGGCGAGAACGCTCTGGGGTAGGAATCATGCGGGTTTGGTTCTTGCGAGGTGGGATTTTGGCGGGAAACGACGAGGGAAAGGCGGGAAGCGATCAGCGGCAGCTCATACAGGCGGGTTTTGACGACGAACGGGCATGTGGTGGGATTCCAATGCGGTTTGAGCTAAAACCTCCGCCGTCAAAGACCGAACAGTGTAACCCAATTTTCTCTTGGTGGATCAGTCGTGCAACAGCGTCGTTTAGGAAGCAGCGGAATTGTCGTTTCTGACATTTGTATGGGAACGATGACGTTTGGGAGTTCCTGCGACGAATCGACCAGCCACGCGATTTGCGATCATGCGTTTGATGCCGGGATCAACTTCTTTGACGCGGCAGAGATTTATCCGGTCCCGCCCAAAGACGAAACCTTTGGTGTCACGGAAGAAATTTTTGGACGGTGGTTGCGAACCAAACCTCGAGATTTAGTAACGGTCGCTACCAAAGTGACGGGGCCCGGGCATGGATGGTTCACGCCGCCGGTTCGGCATGGTCGGACGACGCTGGATCGTCATCAAATTATTCGAGCATGTGAAGATTCGCTGCGTCGGTTGGGTGTGGAAACCATCGATCTGTATCAGATCCATTGGCCCGATCATGGGATGCCCTACGAGGAGGTGTTGGAATCATTGACTCATCTTCGCCGCACCGGAAAGGTTCGCGTGATCGGATGCAGTAACGAGACATCGTGGGGGTTGATGAAAAGTTTGTGGGCGGCCGACATTCACGGCGTTGATCGTTACCAAACCGTGCAAAACAATTTCAGCTTGATCAACCGTCGCTGTGAAAACGAGTTGGCTCAGGTTTGCCGTCGAGAGAACGTGAGTCTGTTGCCGTACTCCCCTTTGGGCGGCGGAGTTTTGACAGGTAAATACGAAAATGGACCGCCACCGGGAGGTCGTTTTTCGGAGTACCTGCAAACGGGGAATGATCGGCAAAAGGCAATGGCGCAGCGTTTCGTCAACGATCGCACCATTGAAACCGCGGTTCGAATGCACGAGATCGCTGAATCGATCGGAACGACGGGAACGGCGTTGTCAGTCGCATGGAGCAAGCAACATGACTTCGTCGCATCGACGATTGTCGGTGCCACGTCGATCGAGCAGTTGAAAGAAATTTTGGTCTCCGACGATATGATTTTGGATGATGAGACGATGGCACGAATCGATGCTGTCGAGGTCGAGATTCCGAACGCGATGACGGAAGATGGATTGCGGCGTCTGTAGGGAGTTTCTCTGGTCACAAACGCGATGTTGCTCGTAGGCCAGGTTCCACCTGGCGCGGGTGACTGGTCGATTGAGTTTTCTGCATCGATGACACCTGGAACGGTGCAGACGCCTCGCTTTGTTCCAAAGCATTGCCTTGGTTGCCAGGTGGGACCTGGCCTACAACTCGGCAAACCCGCTTCGGGGCGAGGGGAGCCAGGGCAATTTGGATAGGGGCATTCCATATGGTGCCATTCATCATTCGGAGTTCTCTGGTCACAGACGCGATGCTGCTCGTAGGCCAGGTTCCAGCTGGCGCGGGTGACTGGTCGATTGAATTTCGTGCGTCGATGACACCTGGAACGGTGCAGACGCCTCGCTTTGTTCGAAAGCATTGCCGTGGTTGCCGGGTGGAACCTGGCCTACAACTCGGCAAACTTGCTTCAGGGCGAGGGGAGCCAGGGTAATTTGGATAGGGGCATTCTATATAGTGCCACCTGTCTAGAGACCTGAGATTTGATCCTCGAGTCTCGAAAAGACAATCGCTTTGTCTTGTTCGTATCGGTTTGGATCGCCGCCGCTTTGCTTCCAGCGGTCCACTTTGATGCTTTCGAATCGCAGTGCTTCTTCGGGGTTGGCTCGCAAATAGTCTCGCATTTGAATCACTCGCTGGTGAGCGGGATTGCCCAGAACCATCAAGAGGACTTGGTGGGTGGTTTCGCCGTGTCGAGGTTTCTGCAACATCAGCGATTGATCCAACCACTTTGGCGTGGCCACGACTCGATAGTTGAGACCCTCGATGTGCAGAGAAGCGGCGTCGAGGCTGGAAAGATCGGAAACGAGAGCAACGACATCAATGATCGGTTGCGCGATCAGGCCGGAAATCGAAGTGCTGCCCACGTGGTCGATTTGTGTGACGTGACCCTGGCAGGATTGCAGTAGGCTGCTGCGGGTTTGTTCGAATTCTTGTTTCCAACGGGCGTCGTGATGCATCAGCCGGATGGGTGCGGGGCCCTCGGGATCCAATCCATCCCAAGGCGTCAGGTCGAATGGCGGCGATGTCATGGACGACTCAGGCGAATGGGTGGTTGTGGAAAGCGAGTGGTTGTGGAAAGCGGGCGATGGAAGACGATCGCAAGCGGTCAATGGGCCAGTGGTCTGTGCCAGGGCCAATGTGCTTGAGTC
Organism: Rhodopirellula baltica SH 1; assembly: GCF_000196115.1. NCBI lineage: Bacteria > Pseudomonadati > Planctomycetota > Planctomycetia > Pirellulales > Pirellulaceae > Rhodopirellula > Rhodopirellula baltica. Next base: position 3,225,929 of record NC_005027.1, on the reverse strand, counting down.
GATCGAACGTGCTCAAGTGGATCGAAGAGGGGCAATTCATCGCGGGGAGTCGTTGCGGTATAACCCGTGGCAGATTGTTGGCGTGGCCTGTGCTGGCTTTTTCGTCGAAGATTGAACGCTTTCCAGCTGGTTGGCACTGTCGTACCCGCATTGTTCCAGATGATTCGTATTCAGAGTAGCTGATGACTGACCAAGACGATTCCGCGACCGATTCGCTTTTGCCTCGTGTTGGTGTGATCATGGGCAGCCGCAATGACTGGGACACCATGTCAGCGGCCTGCGAGATGCTGGATCTTCTCGGCGTAGAGCATGAGCGATCCGTCGTTTCCGCTCACCGTACACCCGAACGCATGTTCGAATACGCTCGATCGGCCGCGTCCCGAGGATTGAAAGTCATCATTGCGGGAGCCGGTGGCGCCGCCCATCTGCCGGGAATGGTCGCTTCGGAAACGGTTTTGCCAGTGATCGGCGTGCCCATTCAAAGCCGGGCTTTGCAGGGATTGGATTCGTTGCTTTCCATCGTCCAGATGCCAGGTGGAATTCCGGTAGCGACGATGTCGATCGGTGTGGCGGGAGCGAAGAACGCAGGGGTGATGGCAGCTCGTATTTTGGCGACCCACGACGAGGCACTCCGCGGTCGTCTCGAGGCATTCGTTGCAAAACAACGTGACGACGTGATCGCATCGGCAGAGCTTCCATGAGTGACAACCAGATACCCAAAACCGAACAAACTTCTGCCTCAACACAAGTCATCCTCCCAGGTGCCACGATCGGTATGGTCGGTGGCGGACAGTTGGGACGGATGTTTGCCATGGCGGCGGCTCGCATGGGTTATCGCGTCGGTGTGTTCTGTGGCAGCAGCGATGAGCCGGCCGCCGAGGTGGCTGCGTTCACGGTTTGCGGCCCTCTGACAGATCATTCCGCGATCGAAGCGTTTGCAAAGCGTTGCGACGTAATCACGTTGGAATTTGAGAACATTCCCGCGGACACGATCGCGGCCTGCAGCAAACACGCCCCGACCTATCCCGATGCATCTGTCTTGGCGATGGCCCAAGATCGCTGGATTGAGAAGACGACGCTTCGCGAAGCGGGGATTCCGGTGGCTGGTTTTGAGCCGGTGCATGATCGCGAAACGGTAGTTGCTGCGGGCGAAAAGTTGGGGTGGCCGATCATCGTCAAGACTTGTCGAAGTGGCTATGACGGGAAGGGGCAGCATCGTCTGAACTCACCTGACGACGCAGCAAGTGTCGAATGGGCAGGGGCCGAGAGTGGCGGCGATGGCCAACCGCCATGGGTTGCCGAAGCGTTGGTTCCATTTGAACGAGAAGCGTCGGTGATTGTGGCCCGGACGCTGGATCAGCGAGTCGAGACGTTTCCGGTCTTCGAAAACGATCACCAAAATCACATCTTGGACGAAACCAAACTTCCCGCCGATGTTTCGCCTGAGATGGAAACCCAAGCTCGCGAAATCGCAAGGCGGGTGGCGGAGCACTTGGGATTGGTGGGGCTTTTGTGCGTGGAATTGTTCGTGACGAAGGACGAGTTGATCGTCAACGAGGTGGCGCCGCGGCCTCACAATTCGGGGCACGTGACGATCGAAGCGTGTGCGACCAGCCAGTTTGAACAGCATGTCCGAGCGATCTGTGGTTTGCCGCTTGGTGATACATCGATGGTCGTTCCGGCGGCCAGCATGTTGAATTTATTGGGTGACATCTGGGTGGCAGCTGAGTCCCATGGGGCGTCGCCCAATTGGGAATCGTGTCTGGAGACGCCTGGCGTTGCATTGCATTTGTATGGCAAGCACGCGGCGCCAGCGGGACGCAAGATGGGGCACCTCACCGCAGTCGGAAACGATCTGCCAGAGGTTTCCGAGCGTTTGCGTCTGGCTCGCGAGCGATTGCTCGGTGGCTTGGGCTGAGCGAGCTGGGCTGGGCTGAGTTGGGGAGAGTGGGTTGAGCTGAGGCGACTGGGCAGAGCTTGCGGTTGTGAGAGAGCCGGCTTGTTCACCGCGCTTGCTCGGGTTGTTTCGCCCCTGATTTTGGCCCGGAAATCGCGTTTCTATTCCTGCGAAGCCATTGAGAACCCGATTGCGGCGGACTGCTGCGGCGTTTCGCAACAAGTGTTGCAGAATGCTACACCCTACAATCGGAATTCTTGGCGGGTCACCAGCCGTTTGAAGCGGTTTTTTCGTGGAAATTGCAGTTTCCAGAAATAGACTGAGTGGTCCGCGCATGGCTTTTCGCTGTCTCGTCCCGCGTCTTTTCGCCGAGAATTACGATGAACCTGCCACCCGACGCATCCCAGCATCTCTCCTCTGGTCCCCACTCCTTCTCTGAGTTGTCGATGAAGATCTTTTCCACTTTTGGCTGCAAATTGTCGGCCTTGTTGACGTCGGCGGTCATGGCGACCGCGGTATCGGCGGCAGCACCGCCGGCGACCGAATCCCAATCTGTTTCCTCTGAAGCGACCATTCGCGTCGTTGCTCACACCACGGACGAGGGCGGTCAATCGATCGCAGCTTCGATCCAGCCGGGTGCTGAGGATGCCATGCTTCGAGCGGTACGACAGTCCGCCGGTGACATTGTCATCGTCGTCGATACGTCGGCCAGCCAAGTGGGAGCGTATCGTGAAGACGCTTTGAAAGCTGTTCGTGCCGCATTGGATTCGGTCAGCGAGCGTGACGTACGTGTGGCTTTGTTTGCCGCGGACGTGCAGGCGAACGAGCTGACCAGTGGTTTTGCTGCTCCCGGCGGCAGCGATTTGACATCCGCGACTGCGAAACTGACATCGCGTTTGCCGCTGGGCAACACGAACTTGGTGTCGGTTTTGGATACCGTCCGGGCATCGTTGACCGGTCGTCCTGAATCACGAACTCGCTCGATCGTTTATATCGGCGATGCCTCTTCGATTGATGCGGCTCAGAACCTTTCGCGTTTTGAGAATCTGATTGATGCTTTGCGAAACGATCATATCGCCGTTCACTCGGTCGCAATCGGGCCGACGAAGAACGTGGAAATGATGGGCGTCTTGGCAAATCAAACCGGTGGTGTTCTGGGGGTCGTGGGGACCGACGCAACGCCAGCCGAGATCGCTGATTTGGTCGCTGACGCGGCCGTGATGTCGCCCATCTGGATTTCTGAAATCAAATCGGACGCGAGCATCGACTGGGTTCACGGCAAACGTTTGCCGCCTCTGCGATTGGATCGCGATTCGATCTATTTGGGACAACTGAATTCGTCCGTTGAAGAAGTGTCGATCAATTTGGTCGGTGGCACGCTGAACAGCGATATTCAAATCAAGGCCAACTCGAGCGTCGAGTCGGACAACCTTGACTTCGCTTTCCTAACCGGTCTGATCGAAGAGCACAAAACCGCTCGCGGATTGTTGTTGGCAACCGCTGGTTCGCCGATGCTGCGACAAACGGCTCAAGCGATGACGGCCCGCGCAGAGTCGTTGGCTAACGCTGCCACGATGGCGATGCAACAAGGCAACATGCGAGGTGCTCGTGCGGTTGCTCTAGAAGCATTGCAAGCCGACCCGAATAACGCGGAGGCAAAAGCGGTCCTGAAGATGGCGACCCCGGAAGGCAAGCGATTGATCTTGCAAAACGGTGATGACAACCCATTCGATGACATCTTTGGTGGCGGTGGTGATGCCGCTGCGGATAGCCCATTCGGCGCAGAGCCCACCGATGGAGACGATGTCTTTGGTGCGGCGGCTGATGATACACCAGCGATGGACGCTCCTGCCGCAGAAGCACCTGCTGCAGAAACTCCGGCTCCCGCAGCACCAGCAGTCGATGCCGCTCCTGCTGCTGACGCCGGTTTTGGTGCTAACGACGATGTCTTCGGTGCTCCCGCGGATGTCGCACCAGCGAATCCTGCTCCAGCAAATCCGGGCGCAGCCATGGGAGGCGGAGGTCAGTTCGATGGCGGCTTCGGGCCTGTCGTTGGTGACAATGAATTGCGAGAAGACGGTGGCGATTTGTTGGGGCGTTTCGAGCAACTTCGTTCACGAGAAGAAGGTCGTTTGCGAGGCGAAGTCCGCGCTCAGTTGCGTGAAGCACGTCGATTGATTCGCCAAGACCCTGTTGGTGTCGCCGGCAGTCTGAAAAGCCTGCTTTCGCGTGTCGAGACGACGCCTGATATCGATCCGCAACTGCGTCGTGAATTGCTCGGCCAAGTTCGCTCGGCGATTCAGATTGCCAGCGCTCGTGAAGCCGATTTCCTTGAACAGGAAGCCAACCTCGAACAGCTCGCAGCAGGTGCCACCGCATCGGCTCGTTTGCTGCAAGAAACCTATCGACGTGAAGATCGTTTGAAACGATTGTCTTCGCAGATGAACGCTTTGATCGACGAGGGTCGCTACACCGAAGCCGATGGTGGCGTTTCTTTGGAAATGGCAGCCTTGGCTGGCGACACAATCACCGATGACAGTGTTCTCGGACGTCACGTGACTGACGAAACACTTGCGTTGCAAACCTATGCTCGTGACCGTCGTTATCGCGAACTGCGTCAACGTAACTTCGTGGACGCATTCTCGTTGGTGCTGAAGTCGGCGGTTCCATTCGTCGATGATCCACCGATCGTTTACCCCGAAGCTGAGACCTGGCAACGCCTGAGCCGTCGTCGTATCGAACGATACGGTTCAATCGAGTTGGTTGGCGACAGCGAAACGGAACAACGCATCGAAGCGAGTTTGTCCGATGAAGTCACCTATTCATTTCCCGACACTCCGTTGAATGATGCAATTCGAATCATCAGTGAAGATCGTCAGATCCCGATTCGAATCGACGTCTTCAGTCTGGAAGGTGAAGGTTTGTCCGAAGACATTCCGGTGAACATCTCGCTGGAAAACGTTTCGCTTCGATCATTCCTGCGATTGATGCTCCGTGATCAGAACTTGACTTACATGATCAAGGACGAAGTTCTGAACATCACCACCGTGACCGCAGCCGAAGACAACTTGGTCACGAAGGTTTATCCCGTCGGTGACTTGGTCGTGCCTATCGTTAGCCTCGGTGGCGGCGGCGGCATGGGCGGCGGCATGGGCGGCGGCATGGGTGGCGGCATGGGCGGCGGCATGGGTGGCGGCATGGGCGGCGGTGGCATGGGCGGCGGCGGTATGGGCGGAATGGGAGGCGGCGGTGGTATGTTTGTCGTACCTGATGACGCCTCGCTCCGATCCAAAACCAGTTCGTCTGCTGCTGCGACCACTCCGAAGTCTTCCGATGGCGAAGTGATCGAAAACATCGACCGTGCGATTCGTCTCGAAGTTCCAGAAGGAAAGTCGTTGGATCAGGTTTGGTCCGAGCATTTCGCCAACTGGAAAGTTGAATCGGCTCGGGACCTAACGATCTTGGATCGTCGAGTTCGTGCCACCGTGTCGCATCTGAACGTGAAGGCATCGGCAGCAGAAGAAGCTGGCGACAAAGCCGCCGCGAAGGATCATTTCAATGAGATTCGTGCGGTCATCGCAGGTGCTATCTCGGCCGGACACATTCAGCCTTGGATGTACCAGGCCTATGCGTTGTCGTTGGCCGCCACTGATGCACCCGATGCCGATGTCGAACGAGCTTTGCTTTCCGCTGCTGACTTTGCTGAAACGCCAGAAGATCTGCTGAACGTTGCTGCTCGATTGGAAGACATGGGGCAGCTCTCCGCCGCGATGAAGCTATGCCGTCAAATCTCGGCAGCCGACGTGGACCGCCGCGAACCTTACGTGATGGGGCTTCGGCTGGCAAAACGTTTGGATCAACCTGCCGATCTGGCTTGGGCTTGCGAGGGTGTTCTGGGATTGGCTTGGAGCGATAAGTTCCAACCTTTGGTCGAAGAAGCTCGTTTGGTGGCCCGTGCAACTCATCAAGAGTTGTTGGCCGAAGGTGACAACGAGTCAGCGAAGCAGTTCAGTGAAGCTCTGCGTCGTGCCGCATCTCATGACGCGATCGTACGAGTGAGTTGGACTGGTGATGCTGATATTGACTTGGCCGTTGAAGAACCATCGGGAACGGTTTGCTCATTGGATTCGCCTAACAGCACCAGTGGCGGTACCTTGCTCGGCGACGCTTACCCAGGTGCCAACGACGATGCCACCGGACAGGTCTCGGAAACTTACTTGTGCCCCAAAGGTTTCTCAGGTGAGTACCGCGTCTTGCTGCGTCGTATCTGGGGCAACGTTTCGACTGGCAAAGTAACCGTTGAGATTTTGACCGATGTGGGACGTCCTGAGCAAAAGTTCATTCGTCAGGACATTCCATTGATGGAACAAAACGCGTTGGTGATCTTTGAGGTCAAAGAAGGTCAACGCAAAGAGAAGCTCGCCGATGCCCAAGTGGAGCATCTGGCTGATTTCGGACGCAACGTGGGTCATGAAATGTTGGGGCAATTCATCGGCCCGGCAGCCGGTGGTGGCTTGAACAATCAACCCGCCAATGCACTGGGTGACAATCGCCAATTGCTGCAAGAATTCTTCAGCGATTATCCATCGTTGATCCCAGGGGCAACCGGCGGAGCGATCGGAACCGGCGGAGTGAATGGCATCAATGGATTCAACCCGCAGGGTGGAGTTGGTTATATGCCGGTTATTACTACTTTGCCTGAAGGTGCTTCGTTGACCACGTTGGCAATCATCTCTGCTGATCGACGTTATGTTCGAATCAGTCCGGCCCCGATCTTCTCTCAGATCAGTGATGTCACGACGTTCAACTTCGTTTCTGGCGATACCGGAGCTGGCGGTGGTGCCGGTGGTGGAGCTGCTGGAGGCGGAGCTGGTGGAATCGGCGGCGGCGGTGGTGCTGGCGGTGGAATCGGCGGAGGCGGCGGCGGATTTGGCAACTGAGTTGCAATCGGCCCAACCTATCGGCGATAGATCAATCGCACGTCGTTGTCGAATGAGTCCACGCGGCTCATTCGCAGCGACGTCGCATCGGATAAGGCTTTGATCCCAGGGTCACCCAGTGGCCCAGGGGCTGATCGTCCGCCGATGCATTTGCCAGCGATGAAGGCGTGTACCTCATCGATCTGATCCGCGGCGGCAAAGCTGCCGAGCAATTGGCTGCCGCCTTCAACCATCAGGTGGGTCATTGCGAGACCGCGTGGGTTGTCTTTGCTGCCCAGCCAAAGCAGAGACTGCTGAACCATTTCGATTGGATCAGCGGATTCGCATTGCCAAGTCTCGACGTCGTGATCCGCCAGTCGTGCGAGATCCGCGTTGGCAATCTGTGGTCCCGCGATAAGCCAGGTGGGCGTCTGCGAAGCGGTCTGAACAAGCTGGCTTTGCAGATCCGGCAATCGCGAGCGGGAATAAACCAACCGAACCAATTGGTTGGATCGATCCTCGGTGTGAGTACTCTTGGCCGCGGAAACTTTTGCAAGCTCGGACAGCCGAACGGTCAGCAAAGGATTGTCCGCAATGACTGTCCCCATTCCCACCGCGATGGCATCGACGCTGGCACGTAGTTCATGCACGGCACCGCGAGATGCTGGACCGGTGATCCACTTGCTCTCGCCCGTTTGCGTTGCAATGCGCCCATCCAAACTCATCGCCCATTTTGCGATGACCCAGGGCATGCCAGTGCGGACGCGTTTGAGATACGCGGCGAGCAGTTCCTCGCCGGCTTCCTTTGCGATGCCGGTGACGACTTCAATGCCTGCGGCACGAAGTTTCTCAATTCCGCCACCGTCAACTTGGTCAAATGGATCAACCACCGATACCACGACTCGAGCGACTTTCGCTCGGATCAGTGCATCCGCACAGGGCGGCGTTTTGCCATGGTGACAGCATGGCTCGAGCGAAACGTACGCGGTCGCTCCGGTGGCGTCATCGCAACTCGACAGGGCCTCGACTTCAGCATGAGGTCCCCCAAATCGTTGGTGGTATCCTTTGCCGATGCAGACCGAATCTCGGACCAACGCGCAGCCGACCGGAGGGTTCGGTTCAACCTTGCCTCGGCCCTGATATGCCAATTCGATGGCTTCGGTCATCCAGCGGACATCAACCGCCGAATGACCATTCGGGGCCGCGTTGGTCTCGCTTGGCATCAGTCCATTCCGGGGACCCAGAGCTTGCTTCCACCAGAAGCCTCGCCACCCGCTGGTCCGGCGGGGGCCGCTCCACCACCGTCGCCATCCGGTGTCCAAAGTCCGCCGCCGGCGGGTTCCTGTGCGGCTGGCCCCATACCGGGGGCTTGGCGTGGCGACCCGTCGGGGTTGATCAGTCCGAGCTGAGCGAGGATTTGTTGCAACCGGCCCATGACTTCGGGATTGTCGCTGTGTTTCTGAACAATCGCCTGAACGGTGTTTTGGAACAGGTCGATCTCTTGACGACGCAAACGCAGTCCGAGTTCCGCCAGCAACAGTGACGCGTCGGAGAGCTTGTGTTCCTCGGCGTAAGCTTTGGCTTTGTCCAAGTAGTCGACCGCCACGTCGGATTCCGTTGCACGCTGCATCAGGAACGAGTAGGCGATGATCTTCGCGCCAATGAAGCGACCTTCGTCGACCGATTCGGTGTCGGCTTCTAACAGAGCGAGTGATGCCCGGCGGCCGATTGAAGTGGCGGATATTTGCTGAGCACGCTGGATCAGGTAAATCAGGTTCTCAGGATCCAATTCCGATGGATCGATACGATCCAAATCGCTGCCGGGGATCTCTTCAAGTTCGTCGCCGGTGATTTTTTTGCGTTCAATCTTCGGCACGTTGCCGATTTCGCAAAGGCGATTGATCAGATTTTCGTCCCGAGCGACCAAGTTGTCTTCGCCTTCGATGTAGCGAATCATCGCAGCTCGAAGCAGAGTCTTGCTTTCGTCGCTGGCGGCTTCCTTCAAGGACACACCACCCAGCATTTTGACCGGAGTCGTGGACAGTGTTTCCGGAACGCGTTGGCTGATCAGCTCTTTGACCACTGCATCCAATTCGGACTGGTTTTCTGGACGGATCCCACCAATCTGAGGCGTTGCGATCATCGTCAGAGGCAGTTTGCCGATCTCTTCCGCTTCGACCCACTCCACGTTGGGAGCGACTTGCTGCATCAGTTCTTCGACCTGGGCTCGCTTGGTCGCGGGCAAGCCGATGATTTGAAGGCGAGCGGAACGGTCGGTTTCACGGCCGAACAGGAACACTGCGGCGAGGGCAACTGGAATGTTGTCAGCAGTCAGCTTTTCGCCTTCGCCAAGGACGTCGCTGTCCAAGATTTGGAAAGCGGAGCGAGGTGCGACATCGCCTTCGCGTTTGACTGATTCCAAGGCGTCAGCGGGCAATTCCTCAAAACGAGGGTTAGCGATCATCGCCATTTGGAACTCGTCGATCGATTCGACGTCAGCACTGAGTTCCAGGTGATCGACGGCCAGGCCATCGGCATCGGGGCTGGCCATTTGCGACATCGCGAGGAAACGAGCACGCTCGTCGAAGCTCAGTTCTTCGCATTGCGAAAGCTTGACCAGCGTTTCGGTCTGAGTTGCGTGGTCGCCTCTCCAGATGGCACAGTTGAGCAGTCCGGACAGGATGGCTGGCTGAAGCGGAGCGGAGCGCTGGAGCGATTCAAATTTGGTTTGTGCGAGGGCAACCTTGTTATTGGATAGCAACAAAGCAGCTTCGTCGTAGCGTTCAACCCAGTCCGCGTTTTCCGGTGGTGGAATGAGGTTCGGAACGGCTTTGGCAAGTTGGTTGACCGACGGGTCGCCATTGATTTGTTGGAGGACGTTGGCCGCCATCCGGCTGTCTTCATAGCCGGTGGAAACCAATGCCAACGTGGCATAAACGCGGGAAGTCAGCAGGATTCCGTTGCCAGCCAATGCGTATGCAAGGAGCGAAGCGACGTCCAAGACGAAGGAATCGACGGTTTGACCGCTTTCGGTCAACGCTTCCAGCATCAGCTCGGTCGCAGCTGACAAATCCTGGCGGAAAAGGGCTGCGGCGGCACTCTGCGTGAGTGCCAACGGGTTGGATGGTTGGAGACGACGGAATCTGTCCGCGTTTTCTTCCAAGGACGTGTATTCACGCAAATCCATGAACAAGCGGCCGCGAATGGCGAGAGCCCAAGCGGCGTCGGGGTGTTCTTCCAGGATCGTGCTCAATCGGTCCAAAGCGGGGACGAGTTGGCCCCCATCGATCATCTTCAGCACACGATCCAATTCGTGTACGGAATCCTTGCATTTGCAAAACTTGATCTTCTTGCCGCTACCGCAAGGGCATATCGAGTAGGTGTCGATGGACATAAACAGTCGCAATAAATGGAGGCGTGCGGACAGCTTGGCTGCCGAGTGAGCGAGTGAAGCTGGCAACTTACCACGCGGAACGATGTGTCCCAAGATGCGATCTGCCGTCGGATTGTCAGGCAAACGAATTTCGAGCGTTTCAGCGCATCACCGAATTCCCACGGCAGACGCAATGCATACGCAAGTGGATCGTCGCTCGCTATCGCGAGGGCGGATCCTCTGCGGGTTCGTCGGTCGGGTCGGTCGCCGACCGGTCGAGCCAACCGCGAAGCGGACCATCCTCGGGAATGGGGAATGATCCGTGGGCGGTCTGGCGATCGAGTTCTCGATACCGAATCTCGACCAGCTGAACGGTTCGGTCAAAGTGATCTCGAACGCGCTGGTTGATCAGCATTCGAACTTGGTCGGCTGATAAGCCTCGTGACCGGTCGTTTCGGCTCGTTCGATTGTTTGAATCAGGGCCACGGTTTGAACTAGGGCCATTGTTCCGTTCGGGAACGGCATCGTCGCCGAGCACCGATCGCATCTCGGACCGACTGAACCGCAGGCTCTCGTCCTTGCGAACCGCGGTCTCGAATCGGTTGAGCACGCGAGGGTCGGTCGATAGCCGGATGTGGTCCATCTCGTGCTGAACCAATTTCAGATTCCAGAACTGGCTGAGATCATCGGGTCGCCGGCGAAACCAAACCGTGTGGTCGACTTTGAGTTTCAATTCGGGGTAGCGAACTCGAACCACGATGCCCTCCTCGTTCCACCACCACCGACAACGACTGACGAAGTGATAAGAAAGATTGAAACGCGTTTCAGCATCGAACTCTCGATTGATGAAACCGGTTGATCGTAGACCGTACGTTTCCGATGGACGCGGGCCGCCGGAAATGAATTGAACCTGCCCCGCCTCAAGCAACCCAGCAATTTCTTCGCTCGGTGCGGGCAACGAAGATATGGCGATCGGCTCCGCGATCAATTTGTCTTCGTCGATCATTCCCTCCACGATGTCAAATCGCGGAGCGTCCTGGGCGATGACCGTTTGATGGTTGCAAACGAGATGCAGAATCAGACCGGCAATGCAAAGTTTGCAAAGCCTTCGCCAAGCGGTCTGATTCAGTGCGATCAATCTCGTGACCCGGGGGTGATAGACAACGTGACGTCTTGGCCTTCTCGATTGACAACGATCTCAACCGTTTCGCCGATCTTCAACGCTTCGATTGCATAAGTATAGTCGTAGATGTCTTCGATCTTTTGTGAGGCCAACTTCACAATCACGTCTCCGCCGCGAACGCCGGCGGTTTCGGCCGGCCCCCCCGAAGCGACTCCACTCAACTTCAAACCTTTGACTTCACCTGCCGCGTAATCAGGAATGGTGCCCAAGTAAGCGGTCAAACGGGCTCGCGGAACCTCCTCGGTGGATTGACCCTCGTCGAGTTTGAATTCTGGCACATCGCTGGACATCAAGAATCCGCGAGTTAGCAGACCAAACAAATTCGCGATGTCCGCGTTGCCGTCGTAGTTCAGTTTGTCGGGGGTATCGCGAGGGGTATGGTAGTCCTCGTGGGCACCTGTGAAGCCAGAAAGAATCGGCACCTTGCGAGCTACAAACGCCGACGCATCGGTTGGCAATCGTGTGCTGGTTCGATCAAGTTGCAAGGCGACACCAACCGGCACATTGCGGCGTTGGACTTCGCCTTCAAAACCGGGTGAGGACCCAATCCCTTGCACGATCAGCTTGTCGCGCAGTCGGCCGACCATGTCGAGGTTCAAATAGACTGCGACAGCATCTCCGAGTGATGCCGCATCGGGTGTCATCCCGTGAGCGTGAGCAATCGCGATGTCATCTTCGCTAGGTTCTTGAATCGGAGCGGCCGGGTACAGCTTGCTGAAGTCGTCGACAAACGCTTGTGATCCAAACAGCCCAAGTTCCTCACCGCTCCACGCCGCAACCATCAGGTCTCGTTTCATTTTCAAGCGACCGGAATTCCTTTGATCGACAAGATACTGAGCGATTTCCAGCATGGCCGCGACTCCGCTGGCGTTATCATCAGCACCAACGTGAACCTGGTTTTCCTCGTCCGATCGCGCCAGTGAGTTGCTGCCTCCGCCGCGACCGAGGTGATCGATGTGGGCACCCACCATCACGACCGGGAATTGCACGTCGTCGGTGGAGTTCGCTTCTGAATCAACAGGCAAACGGGCGATGACGTTTCGGCCAGTGCCGGTACGGCGATTGATTTCGATTGACGCTTCGACGGTGATGCCCGACATGGGAATTCCCATCGCCATCTTCCCATCGTCAAGATGCGATTGCAGTTCTTTCAAATCGTGCCCGCCGGCGCGAACCAGCTTGGATGCGACTTCGTTGCTGATTGAAATGGCTGCCAAGCTGACTTGTGCCTGGGATGCGTTGGCGTCGAAGCGAATCACATCGCGTTTCACTTGGCTAGTCGGGCCAGCAACGAAGATGATTCCGCGGGCGCCCAAATCACGGGCGATGGTGGCTTTTCGCCGAGGGTCGCCATAGCGTGCCATCCGTTGACGTTGCTCGGCTGAGATGTCTTGAGGCAAGTCTCGCAGCACGAGAACCCAGCGGTCAGCGACGTTCAGGTGAACGTAGCTGTCATATTCATCGTTCTCTTCGTCGCCGGGGACTTGCAATCCATATCCGGCGAAAACCACTTCGCCCGATTCGATGTCTCCGGTTTGCGAAAAAGAAAGCGGCGTCCAGGACTCGGTCAATTTCGCATCAGTCGTCGCGGAATCTCCACCGGGCGATGAGGTGGTGATCGTCAATTCGTTGGCTGGGCCCAGCGTTGAGCCTGCCGGGAATTCGAAGTCATGAAAGAACGTTCCGTTTTGCCCCGCGGGAACAAAGCCGAGGCTTTCTAAGTAAGCGGCAACATAGGCGGTCGCTCGCTTCTCACCCGGGGTTCCTGTTAATCGACCACCAAGTTCGGGACGAGTCAGATAGTCGACGTGTCGCATGACATCGCCTGGACGAAACCCTGGTGCGGTGGCGGTTAAGTTCGATCTTGCCAGCGAAGCATCTTCATCTGTCGAGTTATTGTCGCTCGACTCGGTCAAACCCAAGCGTCGGCGGGCGGTCTCAACATCAAAGTCCGCCAAGTAGATTTGCGAAGTGCTTTTCTTTGGTTCGCCATCTTCCATCACGATCTTGCCGTCGCTGTCGACAACGCGAGTTGTTGTCCAAGACAGTTGGTTGCCATTGGGAAGGAAGACGGGCAAACCATCAAAGCCTTCTGTGGTGGTCAATCGTACTGGTTCACCTTCGCCATCGGCACGGACGAGATACAGTTCAAAGTTCGCGAATCCGTGTTTGTTGGTCGTGAAGACCAGGAACTCTCCGCTGGGGTGATAAAATGGTGCCCAGCTCATCGCGTTGATTTCGGTCAATCGTTGGACATCGGAACCATCCGTTTTCATCGTAAAGATTTCTGCGGTGGCACCGTTGGGAGCGAACCGTCGCCAGCAAATCCGTTGGCCATCGGGCGAGAAGAATGGACCACCGTCGTAGCCCGGTTCGTTGGTCAATCGTTTCACGTTCGAACCATCCGCGTTCATGATGTAGAGATCAATCATGAAGGCGGGATCGCGTTCGAACTGTTCTCGCTCTCTCTCGGTCAATTCGCGTGAATAGGCAGCACGATTGGATGCGAAGACAATTTGTTTTCCATCCGGGCTGTAGCTGCCTTCGGCGTCGTAGCCCATTGCACTGGTCAGTGCCGTCAAACCCTTTGTTGAGCCAGGTTCGATTTGGTCCAGTTCAGCGGCGTACAGTTCATAGTTTGGGTCATAGTCCCACGAATAGCGTCGGGATTCGCCGGATGCACGAAAGTCGAGTTCTTCCTTTTGCAACCGTTCTGAGTTCGCGTCAGCATGGGTGCTGGCGAACAAAACTTTTTCGCCGTTGGGATGAATCCAACCGCAAGTGGTTTTTCCGAAGCCAGGCGAGACACGTTGGATATCGCCTGTTTCGAGATCGGACACATAGATTTGGTAAAACGGATTGGATGGATCTCGTTCGCTTTGGAACACCATCCGGGTTCCATCCGCACTGAAGTAGCCTTCGCCGGCTCGTCGACCTTCGAACGTCAGCTTACGGACGTTGGATAGCAAGTCAGATTCGTCTTGAGCGACCGCGAACGCGCTTCCGCTCAATAGCAATGCGAATGCTGCGAGAAGCCGGAGTGGCGACGGCGTCGCCAGAAGCGTTTTCGAAACCGAAGAATCGCGAGAATCAAACATGGCGGCGATCGAGCTTGCAGTGAAAATGGTGCGGGGACGGCAAAGGAAGGAAAGCGAACGACGTCGCTTCTGAATCAACTTAGCAGTCCTTTCGCACCCCGCAAACAGATCAACCCCTCACTCCAATCACGAAACAGTTCGACGCGCTGTTCGGGCGTGTCGAACACGCGGACTTGGCTGCGGTTGTGACGAATGTCTTCGTGAACCAGTCCGTACAGGTTGTGGTAGACCGGTTCGGGATCCGGTTGATCGTCGGGGGTTCGGAAATCAACACGGGCGCAAACATCAAATCGGAACAGTTGTTGCCAACCGGGCCGCTGAACCGCAACCAAACGCACGCCGCTGAGTTTTGCGGTCGCGCCGAAGTACCCATTTTGACTGAGGTGTCGACGAATGGATTGCTCCATTTCGCGATCGCCACACCACCCATCCCACTTGGATTGAAGTCGTTGCCACCAAGAGGTCATGAGTGTCTCAGAGGTAGAAAGAATCAGTTTCCGTCAAACAACTTGAGGTCGGGTTTGTCGGATTTCGTGGAACTGTTTGGACCCGTCAAGTCTTTGCCGGGTGTTGCATCGGCATGCGACCCTTTCAAGATCGATGGGTGTGAGTTCGCTTGGCGAGCTCTCTGGCTTTCTTCCGCACACGCCGCGATGACCTGCGTGACCGCGTCCAGTGACCGGCGTTCCGAGTCGGGATGGCTGCGGTCGATTCCGCCAACTACCAAGATCATGTCGTTGTTGCTTGCTTCGGCGTGAGCCCATTGAATGGCGCGGCTTGAATCCGCGACCAACCGCATGGCGGCAACGTCTTGAATCCCATCCAAAACACCGTGGCTCATCGACAAAAAGTTTGCTTTGTCCTTGTCGGCACAGGTCAAAACACAGTGGTCGGGCATGGATTCCAAAAGTCGCCCGTATTGCATTAGCGTTTCCGCATCGTCGTTTTCGCTCACCGACAAAACGCACCAAAGTTTGGGTCGCTTTGTGTTGTTCACGCTCGATGATCCATGCATCGGCAATGTCATCGGGGCGGTGCTGGCGGGAGTTTGCAGCAGCTCTTTGCGAGCGGCTTGCAGGGCGAACTTCACTCGTTCGGGCGATCCGCCAATATCCAGACGGACGACCGGATTGTTCTGGTCGGTTTCCCAGTCACCGCTGGTGATCGCTTCGAAACGTCCAGGCAATTCGCGAAGTTTGCAGAGCGATTCTGCGATCTGTGGCAATGGGTTTTCGGTCACGACGCCAACGGCTGCCGCGGCAGCCAAACACTCAGCGAAGTGTCCGCGACCGAGGAATGATTCCATCACGGCAGCTCGTGATTCGTGCCGTAACATGGCGGTCAGTGTTCCGTCCTCTAGCGAGATCGTTCGGATCGAAACGTCAGCTCCGTTGTCCACACCGTAGGTGACCACTTCGATGTTCTGTGATTGGGCCGCCGTGTGAGCAGCTGAAACGGCGCGTTGATCGGATTCAGGAACGATCAACACACCGCCCTGCCCTGCCAATTCAAAAGCACACTCGATGGGCGAAGGGCCAAAGTCGTTCCCGCCCATGTCAAGTCCGGTCACGACCACGATGTCGAGTTCGATTTGATCGTAGGCTCCCAGTCGCAATTGAGCTGAGTCCATCTCGGTGATGCTGACCGCGGCACCCGCATCGACCGCATCAGACAATGCATCAATCAGCGACGCGCCGTTGGTGACTTTGGCGGTGCCTGCTTCCGTGACAACGGAGTCACTCGAGCCAAGGTCCGTTTGGTAAGCAACACGGCAGGGGATGTCACGAAGAACCGATGCGGTTAGAAACGAAGTGATCGTTTTCCCTGCCGATCCAACGATTCCAATGGTGATGAGTTTTTGGTCGGGGCGATCGGTTTGATTGGATCGAATTTCCGCGAGAGCACGATCCGTATCGGCAACGATCGCTTGTGGAATCGGAGCGGGAAGAATTTGCTCGGTCAGAATGCCAGCGGCACCTCGAGCGAGCGCTTGCGAAATCAACTCAACCGGGCAGTCGTCGCCCAAGCGATAGACCACCAATTGACCGGGTTGGCAGGTTTCCGCCGATTGAGCGATCGAGGTGAACTCGATGTCAGAACCGGAGAAGAAACGGACTTTCTTCAGCAATCCAGACAGGCGAGCGGTGGCGTCATCACGTTTGGTTGCGGATGAATGGGAGGTCGCCGATTCTTGTTCCGTCGCCGCGGCCAACTTCGCCGTTCGAGATTGAATCTGCTCGGTGGCAGAAGATTGTTCTACTCGGCGAACCGTTTGGACGCTTGTGCCCGAGGGATCGGTCCACTTCACCGCTTCGTGAGGCGGAAGAGAAGATGAGCCGAAAGATGACCGGAAAGTTCCGCCCGGTTTTGTTTGGCTCAACCATTGATCGATTGCGTGACGCATCTCGTCGCCTCCTTGCTGACGTGAATGGATCGTCTCGGTGCTTCTTTGTTCACGCGAATCCAGTTTCACGCGAACCCAATTCCTGGAAAGCACACTTCTTGGGAAATCCTTTCCCAAGATTTTCGTGGCCGAAACATTCCGTCTCGTCCACGCAGTCAAATTGTTCCCATCCTTGAAAATCAGTCAAGGTCGAAAATCATTTTGTTGATCCTGACAGATTCCCGGTGGGAGGCTTCCCAGCCCGATTCGCGGGAAGGCTACAATGAAAAGAGTCAATTCACTGCAATGGAAGGTAGCAACATGGCCTCACAAGCGAACAATTCACGCCGTTTAAGCGTCAACGCGGCGTTTATGCAGGACATTAAGAATGACAATCGCGATCTGAAAATATTGATGGATCGTTTGGCTGTTCTGACGCACCCGCGGGAGGCGGCTGCGAATCACTGGCCTGAATTGATTCAGCTTTTCAGTGATTTGAATGACCAATTGGCTCTGCACTTTGGTTTGGAAGAGGCCTACGGGTACTTTGATCAAGCCTTGGATGCCGACCCCGAAATGTCGATCGCGGCCGAGACACTGCGTAGTCAGCATGCCGTTTTGTTCGAAGATTCAAGACACTTGGCCGAAGCGGCTGCGCACGCATGCACCGGAGACGCGCCGATCGAAGGTGTCACTCCCGAAGTCACCACCGCGCAAGAAAAGGTTTTGGTTCGGTACGACTCATTCGTGAAACAGTTTCACGAGCACGAGGAAGCGGAGCTGAAGTTGATTCTCGATGCGTTGGACGAAGACTTGGGCGTTGGCGACTGAGCGGCGGTTGACGGTCGAGTGACGTTGCACCGAATTTATACCCTTTGATGAGGGACAGGCATGTTGATTCGAGTTTGGCTCCTTCGAAGTGCTTCCGGTCTGGCGATCGCACTCACTCTGCTGTTCTCGTCATCTGCGCCAGCGCAACAAGAAGCAGAGGATGCCGCTCGTGAAGCATTGAATGCGGCGGGCATCACAAATCGTTTTGAAAACGTCCCGCGGGCGCAAACGCCGGATAGCGCAGCGTTTCTCGATGTCGCCCCGCCGCTGAGTTACCGGGTGGCACAGCAGGCTTTTTTTCAGGGCGATGTCACTCGAGCGATTGCCATCCTGAATCGGCTTCAGCAACAAATCACGCCTCGCGATTTTACGCGACACCAGTTAGGGCAAATACCAATTCGGACGTTGTTGGGTGAGTGCCATCTTCAAGCCGGCGATTTAGCGACGGCAGCGGAACACTACGAAGCGGCCTTACAAGTCGTGGTCGATCGTCCAACGTTTCTGTCGGGGATTCAGTGGAGAGTTTTGACTGCGCCCACGAGTGAAAGTGATCCTGAACGGGATTCTGTTAGGCATAGAGATCCCCGGGGAACCCGACGCCGACCATGGGAAGAGCTTCCAAATGTGCTCACTCGAACCGAACTAGACCTATGGCCATCGGCTCGCAACGTTCCATTGGTGTTATTGCGGCGGTATCTGTTGGCCGGCGTCCCTTCCGGCACATGGACGATCGATGCTGAGCTGCCAGAAGAAATCGATCAGCTTCGTGGGTTGGACATCGCCGAAACGCTGCGGCAATTGTCGGTGGCCGCTTATCGATTGCGTTGGTTACGAGGCCGCGAAGCTTTGTTGCAAGACGCTAATGCACCGCGCGTGCTTGCTGCGACAGTGCCACCAGGTGTGCTGGGGACGGATCGACGATTTCATGCAGCGGGAACGTTGGTCACATCCTCTCGAACGGCGTTGCGTTACTACGCCGGTGATGACTCTGACATTCAGCTGTCCGAACCGTTGGACCAAATCTCGGGAGGGTTCCATGTGCTGACGCCGATCGCCCGGCTGACTCGCATGCGTTCACTTGGAAATCGCTGGTGGTTGAATCGACAAATTGCTGACGGGCAGCTCCCGTTGCCGGCTGGGCAGGCAGCTGTCGTGCTGCCATCCCCACAAGATATGGAAGAATATGTCGCAACCGCCGTATCAACATCCGAGATCGCCTTCGCGCTCTTTCAGTTTCAACTTGCGATCGAAAGTTATGAACTGGCGTTGGAAGAAATTGATCGTTGGGATGAGACATCCAGATTGGCGGGTCAACTCGAGAACGAGTTGACCGCTCGATCCGAATTCCTGAGGACGGAAGCCCCCTCGATCGCATTTCAGTTGCGTATTTTGGCGGCGAGGGCTGCTTTGTTGGCCGGACGTCCCGCCGCGGCCCAAAGCCATCTGGCTTTGGCGGAACGCTATCGTCGCTCACGCCGCTTGAATCTTCCGCGGTCGACTGCCATGGCGCGTTGGTTGCAACTTCAAGCTGGCGTTCATGGACTGGTTGATTCCGCTCAACTGGACCCGCAAAAAGCCAACGAGATCAATCTCCAAACGTTGGATGAGTTAAAACGCCAGCGTCACGTTTGGGACGAGACGCTCAATCAGAGTCGGATGTTTGCTCGTGGGATTCAAGAAAACGCCCAACCGAATCTTGAACGCTCCATCACCCATCCGATGGGATACCGTTTCTCACGACTTCGCGACGGGCGAAGAAATCAAATTCCGATCGCAACACGAAGTCAGCGTTATCAAACGCATTGGAATGAATCGCAAGCGGGGCGAGATCTAACGTCGTTTGATCATTTCTGTTTCACGCTGGATCGCGATACATGGACGGGATTGGGGATCGAACTTGCCGCCGCAGCGGATGACGATGAGCGGGTCGCGGCTCGCATGGATGAGCATCAATCTTCATTGGCTCGAAGTTCGTTCGGTGAATATCCTACCGTCACTGATTTGCGAACAGCGCTCCGGCAGGTCTCTCTCAATGACGAATTGTCGTTGAACGATTTCTTTCAGAACCACGATGAGTTGGTCGAAGCGTTGCAACCGCTGATCCCTTCGATGTCGCTCAATCCAAAGGTGTTGGGAATGGAGGCAGCGATTTTGCACGAACGCTTGCAAGCTCAACTGGCCGCCTTGGCGCTTGAGCAGATCATGTTGCCTCAAGTCGAACCACCACCAATTCCCCTTCGCAATGGCCGGCCAAATTGGCGTGAATTGCCTGATGGTGTCGCAATCGTTTCTTTTCACATGACCGATGACGAACTGGTTGGGTCGTTGGTGCATCGGGGGCAGGCGAGTCATTGGCAAGTTGAAGATGTCAGCGAGCTGCGTCAGCAAAGTGGACGTTGGGTGACGCAAATTCTGAGTTCGCCAACATTGGTCGATGCGATCGGGAAGGAGGCGGTCCGCCGGAGGATGCAACAACTGGAACTGGATCTGACAAAACGATTGTTTCCTCCTTTATGCGGAATCGATCATCCGGAAATCAAAAACGTGGTGGTGGTTCCCAGCGGATTCTTGTGGCAGTTCCCTTTTGAGGAACTGGTGGTCCAAATCGAAGAGAACAATCAAACGCTCCGTTGGAAGGATCGATACTCGGTCGTGTACGCTCACACCGTCGGAACAGCGATGCAAATTGGGACATCGAGTCGGCGTCCCTTTGCTCCGGAGGAATTCGATCCGGTGGTGAAGTGGGCGACTGATAAGCCAGACGACTTTCCTTCCCTGAATCAGGCTCCACCGGAACAGCTATTCCCAGGACCGAGAGCGACTTGGGGTGATGCGGTCTGGTGGGGCAATACCGGTCGAAACGTTTTGGCCGCCCACGACACTGTCACTCCGCTCTCTTCCTTTTCTGCCGGTCCATTCACCCGAGGAGATGAGCCATGGGATCGACGGCTTGTGCAGATCGGGAATGAAAAATTGAGAAGCTGGGTCGACCTCAGTTCACGTTTCCCGGAACTGAGAAAAGTGTCTACGGTGTTTCAAACGGAAATTCAGAATCATTTGTTCGTTCAAGCGAGTCGCGGTCATGCGGCAGGGCTGGATGACTTGGTGATGGCTCGGTTGCCTATTTTGCCTGAATCCAGCGAGCTACTGATGGAGGAGCTTTCGATGGAACTTGGACACGTTCCTTTCGCGGAGGCATGGAATCGCTCAACGGAAATCTTGCGAGTGTCGGATTTTACTTTCCCAGAGGGGGTGAATCTTGTACCCTTGAACGAAGATGCGGGAGGATTGTCCGGCAATCACCCACTTGTGCAGACTCCCTACATCCATCTCCCCTTTTCTGGCCTCTGAAGTCACTGGAGTTGAAAATGAAGGCGACGCGATTCGATGCTTGGTTTGGTGTTCGATATTCGATGGGACTATTTCTCGTCGGTGCGACTTGTTGGGCGGCAACCGGGGTTGAGTCCCAGGCAGTCGGTGCAGATGCGGATTGGTCTGCCAAGTTGGTTGACGCTTCATCGACGGGTGACGTCGCTCTTCGCGAGCAACTGCTTGCCAATCCTCCCGACGACTCCGAAGTTCAGTCATTAGCAAATGCTTTGAAAGGGCAAATGAAAGACGCCCATGGTCAGTGGGTATCGATTGATGAAACGATCAAGGACGTCAGTCACGCCAATCGCGTGACTGAATACGAGAGCCGTCGTGACTCGATGGATGACACGGCCGCCGATCACTGGCAACTTTCGCGTTGGTGCCGTGGCCAGCACATGCCCGGCCGCGCTCGTGCACATGCATTGCGTGTTGTCGAACTGCAACGTGACCACGTCGCGGCACATCGCTATCTCGGCAATGTTCAAGTGAGGGATGCTTGGGTCCTGGCAGAAGAGGCTGTTCAGCAAGAAAAACAGCTTCGCGAGACGGAACGGAACCTAAAGGCTTATTCGCCTAAAATTCACGCGATTGCAGAGTCGTTCAAGTTGAACGACTCCGGCGTGTTGAAAAAGGCTCGCAAACAACTGACGCGGATCGACACGCCAGACGCCATTGATGCGGTTTTGTTAGAGGCATCCAATGGAACGGATGAATTCGCCGTCGCAGCCGTTGAGTGGTTGCAAGATCGAGAGGAAGCTGACGCCGCAGTCGCACTTGCCCGGTTGGCTGTGTTTGATCAACGGAGAGGACTTCGCGACTTGGCGACGCAGTCGTTGAAGAAAGTCGATCCAGCTTTGTTCGTTCCAACCATGTTGGATTGGTGCCAGGGGACTATCGAGTCAACTCACAGTTTGGTCTTCAACGAAGGGGACCGATCCTACCAAGTCGTTCGGCAATATCGTCGAGAAGATGCGGAAGGTGTGAAGGTTTTAGATTCCGTGACGCAAGTGTTTGCAGTGCAAGGTGGGCAGGCTGTAGGTGGCGGTGTGATCGCTAGCCGCGACGCGGTGGAGAGTCTTCATACGGAAAGTGCTCGCGATGCCAGTGTGGTTCGGTCCGAAGCGGAGCGATTCAATGAACGCAGTCGTTTCCTGCAAAGTCGCACCGCTGCGGTGATCGGACAGCTCGATTCAAGCTTCAGTGGTGAACAGTCCGCGGAAAGCATTTGTGATTGGTGGTTCGCCTATCGCGGATATGGTGACACGGGAATTCCCCCGGTCGAACGCCGGCTGGTACGAAATGTCGCCTATCGTGCGGTGGGCAATTCCGCTCCGATTGGATCGTCGCCGATTCGAGTTCGAGCATTGTCTAATCGCTCAGGGAGTCAGAAAGGGGATTCCTCGGAGCCGCAGGGACCCCAGGAAAAGCAGACATGGGCACAAAAAAAAGCCGCTTCGGTTCCACAGGCCACGATCGGCGTCTACGTTCGTCCAGCTGCGGATTGTTTGGTGGCCGGAACGCTTGTCTGGACCGATCGCGGTATGCGACCTGTTGAAAGTTTGCGATTGGGCGATCAAGTCTTGAGCTGTGATGTGCAAACAGGGTCGCTGAGCTACCAAAGCGTTCTACGGCAAACGGTTCGCGAACCCGAGCCGCTAACCAAAATCCAGCTCGGTAGTGATGAGATTGTCGCTTCCAAAGGTCACCCGTTCTGGGTGGTCGGGCGTGGTTGGACGACGACGGAACAGCTTGTTCCAGGCGATGCACTGCACGGTGCTGATGGGGTGGCAGTGATCGATTCGCTCTCTCCTGCGAATACCGACAAGACTTACAACCTGGTTGTGGAACAGACCCACAGTTACTTCGTTGGCAAATCCCGAATTCTGTCTCACGACGCGGAAGTCGAGCGACCAGATGGAATCGCGATGCCCGGCGTTGCTCTTTAGGTCCAACGCTCCCTGCGAGTCAGCCGGGATTGGTTCCGCTGGTTTGTGAACGAAAATCTTCTTCGCCGCGATTCGATGCTCTCGAGTCGCGGCGATTTTCGTTGAGTGTTAGCTGATATGCACCATTCTCAATCTGAAGATGATGCGCCGTCGGTCCGGAGTTTCCGTTGACACCCGGGGTCGGCATTTGATAACTGAAACTTGAGCTAAAAAATCATTCATCTCTGGTTTCAGGAAAATCCCGTTGTTTCAACGGTCTGCCGTCTCTGCGAACGCTTCACCCAACCCAAGTGGTTCGGGGCGTTTGCGCGTGCACTTTGCCAGTGAAAACGAGCAAGTTTGCCGTTTGAGATGCGTAAATGTCGAAGCAAACTCCCGCTCAAACCAAAACGCCAAACTGGTCCGCGTGCTGTTGATCGCGGTGGCATGTTCGGTTGTTTTCGCAATGACCGGGTGTCGAGGACGTGCCAAGCAAGAAGTTTACAGTCAAAAAATGGCTCGTGAAATTCGGCTACTCGAAGATCAACTCTACGAAGCCGACTACGAGAATCGCGTTCTGATCGAAAAATTGCGACGAGCGAAGGCGGCCGCGGCAGCTGCTGCAACCAATCCTCCGCCTACCCAACGTCGAACTCCAAATCTCAGCCAAGGTTTGTCGAAACCGAGCGTCACTGATACGAAGCGACCACCAGATCCCGTCGTGGACCCCGAGCCGAACTCGTCTAAAGGCGATGCTGGCGAATCCGACAACTTCGATATGGGGAATGGTTTGGAGGACCCTGAGTTCATCGATCCGGGCGTTCCAGACAAGTTCTCACCGCGAGATCAACCGCTGGTGGATCCTGATGACTCGCCGTCGAGTGACTCGGGTGCGACACCAGGAACGGAAGACATCCCGCCAGGTACGAAGAAGCAATTGGACACGCCATTTGACTTCGGAAACGGAATGGATCTCGATTCGATGATCGATCCGGGGGAACCATTCATTCCGGATACCGATCCCGGATCGTTGTTGCCTGCTCCAACCCAACCCGTTCCTCCTGGACTAAATGATTTGAAGTTCGACCCAGTCGTGCCTGGCGATCCAGTGCCGCCCAGCTCTCCTTCGGGACGTCCTGACAATCCGCCGGGACAGATTGAATTGCCAGCCGGTCTGGGGATGCTCGGTGGACTTGGGAAGGTCAACGGAGCACCGGAGAAAATCGAACTTTATGCCGCGAAGCTTTTAGTCAACGAGAAAAATTCGTTGCCTCGTTTCGTAAGCGACACCTCATCAACGCAGCAATCAGCCACCAATCCAGATTACCCACCCACGGAAGGAATCGATGTCGTTGTTGATTCGATGGATCAATATGGACATGGAATAGCATTGATCGGCGAGTCTCATGATCCGCTGACCAAGTTGGCGTCGTCGGAAAAGCCTCAACCGAAGGCGATGCCCGCATCGCTTGAACAAACCTTTTTGAGCGTTGTTGTATTGGACGCCTCCAAGACCGGTGATGACGCGAAGCTCGGACGATGGGACTTTGGTCCAGATCAATTGGTTCGTTTGCAGCAAATGTCGGCGGTCGATTTGCCACGAGAGTCACTACGAATTCCCATTCGATGGAAAGACAAACAACCGACCGGTGAGAAAGTGGTCGTGTTCGTGCGTCTGAAGCAGGGTGAACGAGATGTTCGCTGTGACGTCGAGATGGATTTGCGGTCCAAAGCATCCGTTGCGGGTTGGTTACCGCGACGCTGATTTCCAGCGAAGCAGTTCTTCGAATACGCCCATCTGTTCGGTTACGCCCGTCTGGCTGCGCCGAGGTGGCGATTGTGCCGATTGGATCGATTGTTGAATTCGGCTTTTAGCAACCGGTGCGGATTTTGGTGCGACTGCACCGGGCTGGAGCGAAAGAGTTGTGAGGGATGACCTAGGTTTGAAAGTCATTTCTAAACCGATCCTCTCCAATCAGCTTGGTTGTTCCCATGGGTATGAACTCCATCGATCCCGCTATGGACCTCAGTTCATTACCAGTCGTCCCGATTTTCGTGATGATGGCTGCGCTTTGTTTGATCACCGTCGCTGTCTATGGCTTTTCGATGAAGTGGAGTCTTTCCCTAGCGGGTTGTGGTGAGCACAGCTTTGCGTGGTCCTTCTTCGTCTCCGTCGCAGCGGGCATGGCGAGTGGGGTGGTGTCGATCGTCTGCGTCTTTGCCGCCGATTCGATCCCTCCGTACTTGCCCTTCATCCTGATGTTAATCGCTTCCATTCTGACGATTTCCGTCATGACGCAGAGTGGTCCCATCTCAGCGAGCGTCGCCTACTTCGCCTTCGTGGTCATCGGCGGTTTTGGAATGGTACTCAGTGTTGTCCTGCTCGCGGTCGTATCCACTTCATTCATTGATATGGATGAGTTCGCAAAAGTGGCTCAATCGATGGAGCCCGGTGTGATGCAGGACGCTGAAACGACTAGCGACGAGGAAGACATCTGGGCCAACATGCCATCGCAATTTGACAATGCATTCTTCGAGAGTGAGGAAGCGGTCAGCGAGGTCAGTGCGTCGAGTGAAGCACAGTTGATGGATGACGAAAGTCCATCAACGCAGCCGTATCTTGATGAGCGAATTGATACCGGATCGCAAGGTCCGCACGCTCCACGGAAGGCAAACCCAAACGCCGTCCAGGTCAATCCGTTCGTTCAATAAGCAACGGTCGTCGAAGCAAGGGTTGCCGCCTTTCGACGCGGCGAACCGGCGCGAGCTTCGCACAACGGCACCCGCAAAACCTTTCAAATCGATTGCCAACTCGCGTGTGGAAAACGCGTTAGCTGAATAATGCGTCGATCGGTCGACCGTCGCGAACCAAAGTAATGGGACGTCCGGTTTCGCTTGCGAATTCCATCGTGGGATCGATCCCCAAATTGCGATAGAAACTCGCAGCGACGTCATCGGGGGTGATCGCTTCGTGCCGCGGACCAGATGCGGTGTCATCGCTCTCTCCGATCACCTGCCCACCGCGTACGTTGCCGCCTGCCATCAGCATGAACATGCAACGAGGATAATGGTCTCGACCACCTTCTGCACTGCGATCATTGATCTTCGGCGTGCGGCCAAATTCGCCCGTGACGAAAACCGCGGTGGAATCGAGCAGCCCACGCTGTTCCAACCCGGTCAGCAGGCCGCTGAGTCCCGAGTCCAACTTGGGTAGCTGTTGTTCTTTCAGCTTTGTGAAGTTGTCTTGGTGCGTATCCCAACCACCTAATTGCAGCGACACAAAACGAACATCGGATTCAATCAAACGCAATGCGAGGAGACAGCTTTGACTGAAGGCATCGTCCGCAAACTGCTTTCGCATGCTCTCGGGTTCACGTGAGATGTCAAAGGCTTCGCGGGCTCGTGACGACGTGATCATCGCGTAAGCTTGCTCGCCAAAGCGGTCCAATCCTTGGAGCAACGATTCGTTTTTCTCGATGGATGCGAATCGACGATCGAGTTTCTTGAGGAGGCTCTGACGGCGTGTGACTTCGTCGATGGAAACGTTTCCCGGTAGTGCAATTCCACGTACCGAGAAGGGTTTGTTCGGAGCTGGAGTTGACTTGGTTTCCAATGCGGCATGTTGAATGCCTAGGAACCCTGCACCGTGTGACGCTTTCGGAATCGCGACGTGGTTGGGAATGTCATGATCGCCAGGACATTCACGTGTCATCACTGCACCGTAGCTGGGGTATTCCAGCGATGGGATGGGGCGTGTGCCGCAGTTGATGTATTCGCGACCTAGTTGGTGTGCCGCGAGTGTGTGGCTGACGCCCCGTAGGATCGCAAATTTATCCGCGACTTGTGCCAGTTTCGGCAGGTGCTCACTGATTTGAACGCCAGGAACGTTCGTTGAGATGGGATTGAACGGTCCGCGAACCTCATCACTCGCATCGGGTTTTGGATCGAACGTGTCGATGTGCGAGGGGCCACCGTTGAGCTCGATGAAAATGGCTCGTTTAGCGCCGCCCGGCAATACGCGCCCGGTTTCTTCAGCTCGGAGCAACGAAGGCAGCGATATTCCATTCAATGCAACCGCACCCAAACCCAGTGTTCCCGCACGAAGAAAATCGCGGCGAACGATTCCATCACATGTTCGATGAAGTTTCATTTGGAAGTTCCTGGGAAAAACGGTGAGTGCGTGATTGAGGTTGGAACTGGCCGCGCATCACGCGGCAGGAAATGTCAGTGAGTGATGATGAATTCTTTGGTATTAACCAATGCCCACATCAGCGACTCGATGCCGACTTTGGGAGAGTCAGATTCAGCGATGAACTGAAGCGAAGTTTCGCGTTCATCCGCGTCGGGGAAACGAGACAGGGTTCGCAGGTAGGCGTCATTGACGACCTGTTCCATTGAGGTGCCTGGTTCTGGTTGTTGATCAGATTCGACTCGAGTCAATTCCCATGCGCTTGGATCATCAAGCAAGTCGGATAGCTTTGGCGAATCGAATCCGTACTGGCTTAGCTTCTCTCGAACTCGTTTGTATTCATCGCGGATCCGATCTTGGTTGGCACGACGTTGTTTCGGAGCCATCTTTTTGTACCGCTTGATCTTTGCAATGGTCTGATTTTGAAATTGCTCGGCTCGACGTAAGACTTGCGCATCAACTCCGGCGTCGCCTGACTCGATCCCAAGCGATTTCATCGTTTGCGTGACCCAGCCATCTTTCGATCCGAGTTGGCGATACATTTCGAAGTCGTTTCGCAAATAGATCGACTGAAGCAAGCTGGGCGAATCACTGCGGTCGCAATCGCAATTGCTTTCCCGTTCTGATTGGCCGAATACTTGGAGAGCAAAGTTTCGATTGTTGCGATTCTGAGTGACTCCGTTGGCAATCGCCATTTGCTCCATTTCGTCTCGCATGCGATCTGCTTCTTCGCTGGACTGGGTCGCAAGCAACACGGCATCGTGAATCACTTCCGCCGGCAGTCGTCGTGGAACGTGACGGGCAAAGTTGTGGTCGTCATGTTCGTTGCTGGCGTTGGTGTCCATGCTTCGCTGATACGCATCGCTCGTCGCGATTTCGCGAGAGAGCCACTTCAAGTCATAGCCGCTGTGAATGAATCCGCTTGCAAGCTCGTCGAGTAGTTCGGCATTGCTAGGAGCATTGGCGAGGTTCATATCATCGGTTGGGTCGATGATGCCAATGCCAAAGTAGTTTGCCCAAACGCGATTGACGATTGCTTTTGCGAAGTATGGATTATCCTTTTGGCGAAGCCAGTTCATCAGCTCACCTCGTGGATCACGGTCCAATGCAACCGGTTCTGATTGTCCTAAGATGAAGCCTTCAGGAATGCTGAGCGGAGCAGCCTTGGGATTCTTTTTTGCTTTGGCTTTTGCACGTCGCTTCAGCGATTGAATTGCTGAGTCGTTGTAGACCAGTTCAGGGAATGGAACCGTTTCGCCTTGCGCGGCGGCCTTGTAGATTTTGCGGCGTAGGTCGCCGTTGCGAAGTTTTTCTTCGCCGGTGATTTTCGAGATCAGCTCATCGCGGTCGGCTTTCGAGTCTCGTGCGACAGTGTTTGGACGAGCTTCGATGCTTTTGAAGAGCATGGCGAACTGATCGAAGTCATCTTTGGACCATTGATCAAACGGATGTTTGTGGCACTGAGCACATTCAATTCGAATCCCAAGGAACGAGTAGGCAAATCCAATCGCTCGTTCTTCGGGCTTTTGAAAGTTGCGACGAGCCCAATACAGCGGCATGCCGGAACGCTCCGCGAATTGCGATTCGTTGCCCGGGCGGCAGGCTTGTGTCATCGATTCGCAGTACTGCAGGTAAGACTCGTCTTCTTCGCGATTGTCAGCCATGACGATGCCTTCGACGATTTGGTCGTAAGGCAAATTGTCTTCCAGGCGAACCCGCAACCATTCGTACCAAAGCCGTGATGCTGAACCGCGAATCGGCAAGGCATTGTTGAGCTGCTCATCACTGTTGCCGGTCCAATCTGCAAGGCGGGTTGCCCACCAAGCTGCGTAGCCCGGCGAATCAAGCAGTTCGTCAATCAAACGTTCCCGTTTGTCCGAGCGAGTGTCGGCCAAGAACGCACGCACGTCTGCGGCGGCGGGAAGTGTGCCGGTGATGTCCAGGCTGGCTCTGCGGATGAAGTCGGAATCATCGCAGAGTCCTGACGGGGTAATGCCCAGTTTATCGAGTTTGACTTCAATCAGCTGATCAATTCGATGTTCGGAGGGAGTCGGTGAAGGATTGGGATCCGTTGCGACGACACGACGAATGACCGGAACCGGAACGACGGCCCGGTCGTACGCGATCACGACATGGGTGTCGCCAGTTTCGCCGGCGGAGACCAACCCGTTTTCGTCGATGACGGCAATCGCATCATCATTGGTCGTGAACCGGCATAGGTCAGTGACGTCTTCCCGGGTACCGTCCGCCCAGTGTGCAATGGCTGTCAGAGCCACCGATTGAGACTCGTTTTGGAATTGAATCTCGGATGGTTGAATCTCGAGGCGATCGAGTTCGTCGACGTTCTGATTGTCGAACTTGGCTCCTGCGGCGATCCAATTGCGAAGCGTGTTGTATTGCCAGCTACCTTCTTCCAAACGCTTGCCTCCCTCATGCATGTCCGCATCCGTTGGCTTGGCCAGGATCAGACTCTCGGCGACATCGTCGGTATCAACTCGGCCGGTGTCCGGATCGAGCAGTGCCGCGTGGTCGGCGCGGAAGTCGTAGCCAAACAACGAGAGTTGAAAGTCACCACGACCTTGGAAGGATCCATGGCATGCCCGCCCGTTGCATCCTAGGCGGCCAAGCAGCGGGGTGATGTGACGTTGGAAGTTTGGGGTTTCTTCGGACGTCCCATCGGACATGCGAATCGAAAGTGGCTGAGTAACGTCTTGCAGCTCACCATTTGTGGCCGAGGCCGTCGACGGGGCGGGAGATTCAGCCCGAGAAACACTGGCCGAGATTGTGAGAACCAAAACAGCTCCACAAATCAGCCCAACGTGGGCTGGCAAATTCAAGCTTCGTGTACGTCGCACCACGGTTTCTCCCTCAGGACATCAGCGTTGTCGCTTCATCGCGAACAACATCGCCATTCACAGCATTGAACGCGCGTCGACCTCCAAAGTACCGTCCGGGATAACGCAAATGGGGTAAGAAACCTGAGATTCACGCTTCTTAGCGGGTGCGAATTGAGCGGTCGAGTGGTTTTGCGGTGCCTTGAGGAACATTGGGCGAGCTGCGCGGCTGGTGAAGCCAGCAGTCCGGCTACGCCGCCACGACGAAATGCATCCGCAAAGATCGCGAAAGTTCGTTCCGCCCACGGAATCGACCGAGCGACCCGATGCAGGTTCAGCTTGCCGCTAGCGGCATGCACGAACCGAACCCGTTCAGGATTCCTTGGCAGGTTCTTCGTCGTCGTCGCTCAAGAAGTCCAAATCAAACTCTTCCAATTCCTCGACGGTCTCAGCGGTCGGGTCGGTTCGTTCAACAGGCGACTCGTCGCTGCTGGAGTGAGAGTCATCGCTTTCCGTGATGATGACATGGTCATCATCATCGTCGTCGTCACCGACCGGTAGCGTGAACTCGCCCGTGTTTGGATCCGCTTCCAACTGCAGAGAATCGTCGTCGGGACTGAAAGAGGACTCGCCGCGAAGCTGGGTGATTGGCTCACTCGGCGTTTCGTCATCCAGCAGATTGCCGACATCAAGCGGTTCGTCATCGACCAAACTCTCCAGTTGTTCGGCCGATGTTTCGCTCGAGACACTGTCATCAAGCAGTTCAACGTCATCGACGCCGAGTTCCTGGACTTCTTCGTCAGCGGGAAGAGCATCGACGTCCAATGATTCCAGTTCGTCGGATTCAATTTCGACCTGCTGAGTCTCCTCAACGGACGGGGTGGATCCGTAGTCCAACACTTCGGTGACTCCGGCGACCGCGGTTGCAACACCGAGTGCGCCGAGCGATTCGACGCCAGCGTTGGGAGCATCGGCATTGTCGCTGGAGTCTTCTTCGGATGTGGAGTTGGTTGCTCCCTTCGGCAACGGGAAAATCTCTTCAACGTTGTCGCGAAGCACTTTGCGTCCAAGTTCGACGGCTCGCTCGACGGACCATCCTCGATCGCAGACAAACTGATCGGCCAACACACCACTGAGCACTTTGCGGTACATGTCGAATTTCGGCCAGATGAATTCCAGTTTGTACGCGTCGCTGTAGTAGCCGATCTGTTTGGTTTGTGGAACGGCTTCGAGTCTCGCTGCCGCATCGCGAGCGATGAACGAAGGCGTGTTGCTGTACCACCAGTGGCCGTTGGTAATCACGTTGGGGAAGATCCATGCGTAGCTGACCAATTCTTGATTGGTAACGCTCGCCAAAACCGAAACGGGGAACTTCACGTTCGGGAAAGAATTGAACAATTCGCGATACTGAATCAGCGAGACTCGAGAGTCGTAAAGGTCTTGCCCTTGGAAAACGCCCTCGGGATAGACTTGCCGATTGACACCGATCATCAAGTCGAACGGCAGACCAAACTCATCGCAAAGTTCAGCGAGTGTCCAGAAAACTCGGCGAGCCAACGCGTCTCGATGCGACGCATCTGCGGAGATACCTTGTTGTAAAACAGCGTTGAGAGCCGTTGATGCTCGACCGTCACCAACCGGAGTCGGCGTGAAAGTGGGTGGGATCGAAATCGCACAAGCCCGGGCGCCACGGCTGACAAAATGCTCAAAGCGTTGCTTCAGGCTGGATCGCAAGCTTTCGAGGCTGCCGTCCAGTTCGATTCCGGTGCATGCTGCCAATCGGCCGCGGACTTCTGGTTTTGCAAGGTGAAAAACCAAGTCGTCCGTGCGAAGGCATGGGATGTAGGTTTCGGTGTCAAAGCCTTCCAGTGCATCGTCAAAATCATTGGTCAAAAAGACCGCTTGAACGTTGCTTTGGTCGAGCACCGTTTCGGACCACTGGGCCGACGCCATGATCGACTCGCTGCGGTCATAGAGTGCTTCCCAATTGTTCAGGTGCAGTCGATCTTCTTCAAAGCCAAAGAACGTGCGGCAAATTTCGATCAGCCAACTGTACTGGGCTGTGTTCTCGAGCGGTTGCAAACCACCCACCAAACGTTCGACCAACTCTTTTGGGCCGATCGCCTTGTCTTCGATCTGTGATTTCGGCATTCCCGCCGAGTGTGCCAGTTCCGTGTAGTAGTGGTAACCGAGCACATCGGCCAGCGTGGTCGATGCCGGCGAATGCGGGTTGATGTGCGAGTGCGGATCAATCAACCGAATCGACGTCAACGCTTCGTAAATTTCGGATTTTGGTCCGTTGGCAACGCTGGACGAGTCTGACATGGTGGCGGCATTCATGAGTGGCGAAATTCAATCGCACCAGGATACTCACTGATGCCCCAAGGATCGACCGTGGTATGTAACAACCTCGGACGGGATCCAGCAAAATTCCTTCGCAGAATCGTTGCCACTCAAAACACGAGTGAAGTCGATTCCAGCAGCTCGGTGATTACGGCCAGGATGATCTGAGATCCTTTGTCGAAACCGGTCGCATTTGCAAAGCTTTTGGAAAGATCGAGTCTTCCGACGGCGGGATCGTGCCAGCGATGGAGTGACCAGATCCACCATCCAAAAAGCGTACTCACCATGAAGGAGCCAAGATAAGCCAGCCCAACGATTCGCGATGCAAACGCGGTGGGAGGTGGCGTGATCAGCGACTCGTAGAGCTGCAGCACCAGCGATGCCTTTTGCGTTGGCGCGAGAGCACGGAGAGCGGTTTCGTCGATGGCCGATGCGATCGTGTCAATCGCTGTTTCGGGAATCCCGCTCTCGGTGGGCGGTGGAATCTCATTTTCGCACAGTCGCCGACTTAGCCAGCAGGTGCGGTAGGTCAATGGCATGGTGAACAGCAAAGGAAGGATCAATAGCAGCAACATCGGTTCGCCAATGAGAATCCCAAGCCCCACGATGACCAGCATCGTCAGCACACGACCCAAGGCTTCTCGCCAGGGTGACGGCCGGGCGAATGTGGATTGCACGATCCTGCCACCGTCCAGCGGTAGCAAAGGAAGCAAGTTCATCCAATTGAGCAACAGACCCAAACCACCCAGTTCGAAAAGCCAAGGGTGACTGCTGTTCATCAACAGGATTGGTACCGCCGAGACGGATGCGTTCGCGTCGGCGTTGCCTGCTGACGCGATCAAGAGCAACACCATCGAAATCGCGATTCCCGGTAACGGACCAGCAAAGTAGACGATGGCTTTTTTCCAACGCTGGATCCGGATCGGTTGGCCACTGACAGCGGCACCGAGCATGGGGACGAACACCATTCGAATGTTTCGGTACCCGAACGCACGCATGGCAACGAAGTGTCCACCTTCGTGCAGCAGCAGGATGCCAACCAGCATCAATACCAACCGGATGTCCCACCACAGCAGGCCAACCGCAACGAATAATGCGAGTGAGCCCAACAAGACGAAAGTTTGGCGTTGCCAATCGTTGGGCTGGGATTCCTTCGCCCGAACCGCAGCGACGAGCGAAACGCCCGAACCGGACATGCTCTAGCAACCTTCAGCGAGCGGTTGTCCGTCAGGCGTCATCTCAGTGGAGCGAACCAGGTGCGTGTCATCGGAATCGGATCGCAGGTTGGGACCCGCGATCTCAGGGCCGACGTGGGACAACTGATTGTTGTCATCAACAAAGATCAAACGAGGTTTGTGTGTCGCCGCATCGGCTTCGGGAACCATGGCGTACGCCGCCAAAATCACATGGTCGCCAGGACGAATCAAGTGAGCGGCGGCACCGTTGGCACACACGTCATTGGAATTTGGAAGTCCTTCGATCGCGTAGGTTTCCAAACGCGTGCCTCGAGTCACATTCCAAACATGCAAAGATTCGTAAGGGTGAATCTTTGCAGCAACCAACAGTTCCGGGGGAACGGTCAAGCTGCCTTCGTAGTTCACGTCTGCACCAGTCACCGTCGCGCGGTGAATCTTGGCCGCCAGCATTTTTCGATAAGGTGTGTCCACCAACTCAGTCCACCAGGTAGGGCTTCAGTTGTTCGATTGTTTTGTCCGAACCGATTTCCAATTTTCCAAACCCTCGCTCGGCCCCTTCGCTCATGGCCGCTTCTTGATGTTCGTCGTAATTGGTGACCAGCATCACGGGCACTTTGGCCAGATCAGGATCGGATTTGATTTGTTTGATCACATCCAAACCATCCGTGTAGTCGCGATCGAGTTTTCGATTGACCGTCACGAGGTCCACATTGCGCTTCTTCAACAATTCGATCGTGTCCTCGGCACCGTGGGTCTGCAACACCGCAGCGTCAAAGTGTGAGGTCACCATTTGACGAATGGCATTGAAATCAGGACCACAATTGCCGCAGTCGACTAGGGTTTTCGCCATCGGATGAAACTTCTCCGTCGAGGGGGTTCCAGGAAGTTGCCTGGGAACGATCGAACCGAAACATTCTGGTGTAACCGCGCCGGCATGAATCAACAAGGTGCAAGAGTCGTAACTGCTGAGAGCAACGATCGCGCCACTTCGACTGGAAATTGGCCTGATGGACGCGGGACACTGGGAATCGGGCCCCTCAAAACAGGCTTCACTGAGATAGTTCGTGATTTTGGATCCAACGTTGCATATCCGCATGGATCTGCGAAGGCGTGCGATTGTCGCTCAGTGACGGCGACGAGGCGATTGATAGCTCCTTGGCCAGCATTCGCAGGGCCATCGCGTGCAGTTGACCCAGCAAATGGTCGCGTTCTGCGACAGCTTGTCGCAAATCGGCTTTGGTCGCTCGAGACTCAGGCGGTGCCGGTGCACCTTCGACCAAGAATCTTTCAATCCAGTCTCGGTCGGGATCAATCGGGCGTTTGCAACTTCGGCAGGATTTGACCATGGGCGTTGTTTCAGTCCAGCGGACTGGATGGCCGCCTGGCTGGTTTGTCGTGGAAGGATAAGCGTGCTCGGGAAACCGCGATTTGCCAAAGGGTCCACCCTCGCCGCGGCAGTTCGAAACACAATTCGTGTGCCTCAAAGAAGTTTAGCACGTTCACCCAGTGAAGCCGAAGTTGTCGCGATGAATCAAGCGTCCAACCGGTGTGACTCGTTCGAGTGGTTCCTTTCATAGCCGATCAGGTTGCCGCGACGATCGTGCTCGAAACTGCAGCAGTCAAAGAGCACTTGCTTGAGTTTGGACCTGCCTCGTTGGACGCGAGATTTAGCACCGGACAACGATAGCCCCAGTTTGTTCGCGATCTCTTGTTGGGACAGTCCCTGGATTTCATACAGTTCGACCGCTTCGCGTTGCTCCTCAGGAAGTTGTGCCAGCATTTTGGGGAGCCAACCGATGACGACGTCTTCCAAGCTTTCTTCACGCTCACCGTTGGCTGCGATTTCATCGGCCAATGCGGCGGCCTCACGCGACTTCGAACGGTAGTGATCGACGACCAAGTTGCGAGCGATCTGGAACACCCAGGATCGGATGCGTTGTTGGTCATCGACTTCGTTCAGCTTGGTGTGAATGCGAACGAATGTTTCCTGCAGCAAGTCTTCGGCTACCTGAGCGGCGGAAACGCGACGGAGCAAGAATGTCCGAAGTTCTTCCCCGAACAAATTCCAGATCTCAGCGGTTGATGCACTGTCTGGCGACGGTGTGTGTCCCCTTTGTACAAGCCTTTTGTGCGATTCGCTATCTGTGTTCATCCGGTGATCACTCGATGTCGACTGCGCGCGAAATACTTGATGTGGGTTTCAATTGCTGACTCGAAACGAATGCGGTTCAAGGAGCTGACAAGAATATGACTGCGGTGATTACGCTTCGATCGAATCAACCGTTTGCTTCGCAGCGGTTGCTGGTTTCGATCGAGACATTTGTTTCGCAGGAAGAAGTGATTTCGCAGGAGTCACCCCGTTCTTGGTTCACCAGATCAGTGGAGCAAACACCGGTGGATGGCAGTGTGAGTTCGACCTTTCTCGCGGCCTCGTGATCGCCGGAGAGTTCGGCTGCGATGGATCGAACTTGTTCATAACCGGTCCGCATCAAAAACGTCGGTGCTCGACCATAGCTTTTCATGCCAGCCAAGTAGAACCCACGTTCGGGGTGTGTCAGTTCTTTCGCACCGTGCGGTGGAACAGTTCCGCAGCTGTGTTGATTCGGATCGATCAAAGGCCCGAGTGCTTTGGTCGCTTGCGTGGCGGCATCCAGTTCCAAACGAAGTTCGCGAAGCATATTCAAGTTGGGGCGAGCTCCGGTCGCCACGATGATCTCATCGACGATCACCTGCGAAACGCCATGGACGTCGAAGACTTCCAAGCCATCTGGATGCTCGCTGATGGCGCCGATTGAAAGGCCCGTCAGCAGGGTGGCTCTGCCGTCGTCGACAGCCGCTTTGACGCGAGTCCCCAGTGCGCCTCGGGCTTCGATTTCATCTGCCTGGCCACCGCCCCAAAGCTTGGCGGGGTTGGTGCGGCGGACGGCCCAAGCGATCATCGTTTCGGGGGCCTCATTGGCGAGTTCAACCAGGCTCAGCACCGCACCGGTGGCGGAGTGCCCAGAGCCAACGACCAGCACGCGTTTGCCAGCGTAGCGGTCTCGTTCGCGGTCCAACACATCGGGCATGCCGTAGCGAATGTGGTCTTGGAATTGTTGTTCGCCATCCGCCTCGATCCCGCCAGCTCCCATCGGGTTGGGCGTGTTCCAGGTGCCAGACGCATCGATGACCGCTCGGGCATAGAACCGACGTGGGCCGTCAGGGGTATCGGCCACGATCAAAAAGGGGGCCTCGTTGCGGTTGCCATCTTTCATTCGGTCGTGTCCATCGCGAGAGATGGTCGTGACTTGATGGTTCAGTTTCAAACGGGAGGCGATGCGTTCGTTGGCGGCAAGCGGATCCAAGTAGCGTTCCACCAACTCCTTCGCGAATGGGACCTCGTTGTCATCGGGAGCTTGCCACGAATGATCGGCTTGAAGGATTCGCTTGGAAGCTGGGTCGATCAGGTAAAACCAAGGAGTGAACAAGCGAACGTGTCGCCATTCCCAGATGCTCGCGGCAATTCGCTGACCCGCTTCGAGCAAGATGAAATCCTGGTCGCGTTGAATCAGATTCGCAGCGGCGGCCAGCCCGATCGGACCCGCCCCGATGATGGCGATGGGCAACGATTCGCGATTGTCGGCGTGAGAAGTTTTTGCCTCTGGCTTTGCGGAGATCGATGTCGGTTCAGTCGCGCCGCAGCACGAGTCCGCTGGGGCGGCGAGTTCACCACAGCATGGGGCATTGGACGCCGCCAGTGGAGGCGTCGACGTGGGGCTGGAAGGCTGAAAGACGTTGGCTTGTGGTTGGATGAAGTTGCGTGGATTGGGGAGCGATTGGATCATGGTTTTCCTTTTCAAGAACGGCTTCTCTTAAACAGAGACGAACTGGCCATTGAAAAGACGCAGTGGTCGGTTCACTTGGTGCCAACAAGTTTCCCGAGAGGGCGTGAGTCACATTGCGCACAACAGAACCGCAGCCAAGGGCTTTGATTCAGCGTGCCGTCAGAGGGGCTCTGATATGGATTGCCAAGAGGGCGGGCAGCCTGAAGAAAGGACTGCCCACGGCAAAAGAAAATCGGGGCGACACGATTCGAACGTGCGACCTTCTGGTCCCAAACCAGACGCTCTGCCAGGCTGAGCTACGCCCCGATAAGGCAGTTTTCGGACGACCTTGGAACGCCTGTGGAAGACGTTCGCGTCCGAGAAGGCGAGAGATTAGCGAACGTTTCCGTTTCTCGAAAGTCCACTTGGGAGTTCCGGGCCACAGAATTTTTTCGGCGGCCGAAATCTCTCACCCGCATTCAGTGTTGTTGTTGCTGCGCGATGGGTTCGCCGGTCCCGAGTTGAGCAAGTACCTGCAAAATTCCGTTCAGATGGGCCATTCGGGGACCAAACCGATCGATGAATTCGTTCAGCATGTATTCACCTTCGACCAAGTGATCGCCCGAGTCGTCGATCTCTTCGGTCAACGTTTGCAAAAACTCGGTCTGCACTTCGCTGAGCGTTTCGGCGGCGCGGCGGCAGGCGCGAGACAATTGCGGGTTAGCGTCTTTCCATTGCTGCAATTCACCCGCACGTTGCTTGTGCATCGCGGCATTCTGTTGAACCAATTCGGTCAACAATTTGGTCTGTTGCTGCTGGCTGACGACCAATTGACGCAGCAACCCAACCGTCAGTTCCTCGTTCGAAACTGGCACGCCAGCATCTGATTCCGCTGAAACATCGATGCGGAAAACGGGCGATGTGGGGTTGTCGTCGTAGGACATAAGCAATGATTCCGATTCGGGTCCGATGGGGTCGTGTCCGATGATGACCCGAGTATAACCACGCCGAAAATTGTTTGTCGAGCAAATCCTTATTTTCGGATCCAGAGGCAGCGGAAGGCAACGTTTGAACACGATCACGCCGGTTCCGGTGAGTCTGACGACCCACCGGGGTGACAAGCGAAATTCGTTCTCAAAACGCTGGTTTTGCTCTTGCCCAAATTGCCTATTTGGCCGTTTGCAGGAACGTCTTCCACGACGCGTACCGTGGGTCGTCCATTGAATGAGTCATCAATGGATTGAACCGAGGCTTGATCGGGCGGGAAAGCAGTTTCATGTGCGCTTGTTGCGGCGTGCGTCCGCCTTTGCGACTGTTGCAACGCAAACAGCAACACACGATGTTTTCCCAAGTCGTTCCGCCACCGTGAGACCGGGGCACGACGTGATCGAGGCTGAGTTTGTGCGTCGGTTCCGCTTTGCCGCAATACTGGCAAGTGTGATCATCGCGAGCGAACAGGTTCTTTCGATTGAATCGAACCGTTTGGGCCGGCATGCGATCGAACCGGGTCAATCGAGTGATCCGCGGGACCTTCATTTCAAACCCGACGGCCTGAATGTATTCATCCTCTGGTTGCTTTTGGTCTGATGCCAATTGGCTCAGTTCACACCAGCTATCGAAGTCGTACCCAATGAATTGTCCATCGTCGTTGTCAATGACTTCCGCACAATCGCGATACAAAAGCGTCAACGCTCGACGAACATTGACCACGCGAATCGCCATGTAAAAGCGATTCAGCACCAATACGTTGGTTTCTAAAACCCGTCCGCTCATTGTTGCGTCAGTCCTTTCCTCGATCAGAAAGTTGGCTTCGAAGTTGCCCCATCGTAGCGTTTGGGAAAAGAAGAAACCACAGTTTTCGTCGTCTCTTCACCCTTCACTCCGTCGTTCCTGCAACGAGACGGGGCTGGTTCCCAAGGCGCCAATGAGACGGGAAATTACAGGGTCTGGTTCACCCCGTGTGTCCATTTTGCCTTTCCACTTCAATTCTTCCGACAGAATTCACAGCATGACCGCATCGCAAATTGGATGGTTGCTCCTCGCAATTCTCTCGCCAACGGCGTTTGGAGTCGTGGCCGAGGCGAACGCTGGCGCACTCGCAGACAAGCACGTGGTGACATTGGTCGACGAGGAAACAATGGGGCGTGCGACCCGAGACGTAGAACCCTGGTTGGCTCAAGCGGATCCGATCACGACGGAAGAAGCCGGCGGCGGTTTTTGGGCGGGAGTCAGCGACGCATTGGTTTGGACACGGGATGCCGTTCGAGACGTGATGATGCCGATCGGTGTCGTTGCACTGGGAATCGGGTTGATTCTCGCATGCACGATGGCGTGGTTGCTGAATCTGGTCGCTCTGCCAGGCAATTGGTTGGCGATCGCCCTGATGGCTTTGTACGCGTGGCTGGGCCCGGAAACGGGGCGTTGGCAGCTCGGCCTGGTTTCGTTGGCGATCGCGTTTGTTCTGGGTTTGGTCGGCGAATTGGTGGAGTTTTTGGCGGGTGCGATGGGGGCCAGCCGAGCCGGCGCCAGTTGCCGAGCCACGTTGATGGCGATCGTGGGTTCAATCATTGGGGCCATCATCGGAGGGATCGTGGGCCTGCCGATTCCCGTCGTTGGCCCGGTTTTGGCGGCGATTTTGTTCGGAGGATTGGGGGCAACGGCGGGAGCCATGTTCGCGGAATGGAATGACGGAAAGAATTGGCGAGACAGTTGGCGGATCGGCCAAGCCGCGTTTTGGGGCCGAACGACCGGAACGGTCGGGAAAATGGTCGCAGGGCTGTTGGTTTTGGTTGTCTGCGCGTTTGGGGTGCTTTTTTGATCAGCAGGATTGTGGGCCGTTTCACGTGATCGAACTAGGATTTTGCCAGCATTTTGGCTAGTCTTGATCCATCGAAACCACGTTTCACCCGTCCGTCGTCTACTTCTTCTTTCGCTCCCGGCAACACAATCATTCATGCTCAAAGCACTCGAGCTGGCCGGTTTCAAGAGCTTCGCTGATCGAACGCGATTTGATTTTCCCGACGGCATCACGGTCGTCGTGGGACCGAACGGTTCTGGAAAGTCGAACATTGTCGATGCGATGAAATGGGTCTTGGGCAGTCAAAGTGCCAAGAGTCTGCGCGGAAAGGATATGTCGGATGTGATCTTCAAAGGATCACAAACTCGCGGACCCGCCGGCGCCGCCGAAGCGACGATCATCTTCGACAACACCGGCGGTCAGATGCCGGTCGACGCACCCGAGGTCCATGTGACTCGGCGAGTCTATCGCAGTGGCGAAGGCGAATACCTGATCAACCAACAAGCCGTCCGGCTGAAGGACGTCAAAGCTCTGATTCGCGGAACTGGTATCGGAATCGATGCCTACAGTCTGATCGAACAGGGCAAAGTCGATCGGATGCTGCAAGCCAACGCGAAAGATCGGCGGGCCATCTTTGAAGAAGCCGCCGGGATCAGTCGTTTCAAAGCCAAGAAGGTGGAAGCGGAGCGGCGGCTCGAACGAGTGCAGACGAACCTGACCCGGTTGGGCGACATCGTCGACGAAGTGGCGACGCGTCTGAAAACGCTGAAGAGCCAAGCGGGCAAAGCAGAACGCTATCGCCAAGCCAGTGACCGATTGAAGGAGCTTCGAACGGTTGTCGCTTGGAATGATTGGTTGACATTGTCGACTGAACTGAACGAAGCAACCACGCAGTTGGAAGCGGCCCAGCGTCAGCATCGCAAAGCCGATACTCTGCGTGAGTCGTTGGAAGAGCAACGGCAAGCTGCTGAAATGCAACTGCAAACGATTGCCGATGCCGCTCGCGAAGCAGAACAAAGCCGCAGCGAATTGTCGGGGGAAATTGCCCGCATTGGTGGTCGTCGCGAATCGGATCAGACAACGTTGGTCGAGCAACGACGCACATTGATCGGACATTACCGTCGTTTGCGTGCGATGCGAACCGAAGCGGGATCGGCGATCGCTGATTTGCGAAAGACAATTGCGGCGTTGGAAGTTGCCGAAGCGGAGCTGGCCGATGTCCAGCAAAAGAAAGAATCAATCGCCGCCAAACGTGATGTGGAACAAGCGACCGTTCATCGGATCGAATCCGCTCGCGATGATTTGCAACGCGATCACTTGGCAGCGGTGCGCCGCGTCGCCGAGCACGAGGCGAATCGAGGCCGGGTGGCTCAGCAAATGCGGGAAGCCGCGCGGGCTCTCGAGGAGATTGCTCGAAATTCGGTGACCGCCGAAGAAGGGCTGAAGACCGCCCTGCGAGATCATGACGAAGTTGCTCGCAACGTTTCGGAACTCGAGAAACGAATCACCGACGCACAACGCGAAGTCGAAATCGCTGACGCGAAAGTTTGCGAGACGCGGCGAGTCTTGGAACGGCGTCGGGAAGAAATTGGATCGCTGAAAATTCGCCTGCAAGGGATCACCGAACGAGCTCGCGTGCTGGACGAGCTGCAGCAGAAACAGGAAGGCGTCAGCGGCGGCGTTCGCGAAGTGCTGCGGATGAGCAATGCCGAGCTTAAAAAGGATTTGGTCGGGATCGTCGCGGATTGTTTTTCCGTCGATCGACAAGTCGCTCCGTTGATCGATGCGGCTTTGGGTCCACGTAGCCAGTACGTCATTGTTCGTGGTGGTTCGGTGAGCGATGCGATCAGCCGGGGTGATATCAAGATTGGTACCCGAGTCGGGATCATCCGTCTGGATGAACTTCCCAACCGGCGTCCCGGTGACAAGATTCGTTTGGATGGGTTGGCCGGCGTGATCGGTCGCGCCGACAAGATGATCGATTGCGAAGTCGAACTGGAACCATTGGTTCGCCATCTTCTCGGCAACACTTGGTTGGTCGACACGTTAGCCACGGCAATTGGATTGCGAAAACTGTCATCGGCGGGGTTACGCTTCGTGACCGCGTCGGGTGACTTGTTGGACAATGATGGATCCAGTGTCGTGGGGCCTCCCGGTGGCGAAACCGGATTGGTCAGCCGACGCAGTGAATTGGCGGCGGCGAAGTCCGAGATGCAGCACTACAGCTATCAAATTGCCGAAGCGGAAAAAGAAGTCGGTCGTTTGACGGGAGTTGTCGATAGCGAAGCGGCAGAGCTTGGTCGTCACGAGCAGGCGATGCGAAAATGGATCACGGAACACGCGGCCGCAGAAGCCAAGCTGCATCACGTGACCGAGCGATTGTCGGCTCGCCAGGCGACCGTGGACGAACTCAAACGATCGTCGGCTTCTCACACCGAATTGCTCGCAACGGCGAAGCAGCAAGACGGCGAACTGGCCGTTTCGATTCAAAAGGGAAAACAAGAGATCGAAACGCTGGAAGCTCAGCGGACCGAGGTGGATGTGCAACTGACGGCGGCGTCGGAGCAACTTCGCGAAGTGCAATCCGAGGCGATGAGCATTTCGGTCGAGGCCGCACGCAGCGAACAACGTGTCGAGTCGTTGACGATCGCCGCTGATGTCGCCCGTCGCGATCAAAGCCAGCGCGAAGCGGCGAACCAGGAAGTTCGCGATGCGATGACTCGAACGCGCGAGCGGATCACCGAGATCGAAACGCGAATCTTGGAAGCCGACAATCGCTTGGCGGAATTGATGATTGCGATGGAATCAGCCGACGCCAAGTTGCAAGTCTTGGCCGCGGAAGCCAATCAAGAACGCGAAGCCACTCGACGAGTCCAAACCGAATCGCAAGCAGCCATCAAGGCCGTCGCCAAGGCAACCGAAGCTGTCGCGACGATCAGTTCGGCTCGCGATGCCGCAGCGCTGAAACAATCCACGCTGGCGGATCGAATCGCCGAGGATTATCAGATCGATCTGCGGAACGATGAACCGCCCGAAGAACTCGCTGAGATTGAGGATCGATCATCGGTTGATGAAGAGATCAGTCGTCTTCGAGGCCAGGTGCAAAACGTTGGCTCGGTCAACATGGAAGCCTTGGAAGAACTCAACGAGTTGCAGGTTCGCTACGACGAATTGCATGGCCAGTACCAAGATTTGACCGCTGCAAAAGATTCGCTTCAACGCGTGATCGCTCGCATCAACGCCGATTCTCGCCGGTTGTTTTTGGATACGCTCGAAGCCATCCGAATTAACTTCCAAAAGCTGTATCGCAAATCGTTTGGCGGTGGTCATGCTGATTTGATCTTGGAAGAGTCGGACGATCCTTTGGAAGCTGGCGTCGAGATCGTTGCCACACCTCCTGGGAAACCAAGTTTCAGCAATTCGTTGTTGTCCGGTGGCGAAAAAGCGCTGACTGCCGTGGCATTGTTGATGTCAATCTTCCAG
Organism: Rhodopirellula baltica SH 1; assembly: GCF_000196115.1. Classification (NCBI taxonomy): domain Bacteria; kingdom Pseudomonadati; phylum Planctomycetota; class Planctomycetia; order Pirellulales; family Pirellulaceae; genus Rhodopirellula; species Rhodopirellula baltica. Next base: position 3,182,303 of record NC_005027.1, on the reverse strand, counting down.
TATCGGCCCAGCCCGTTCTGTGTGCTGGACGAAGTGGACGCGCCGTTCGATGAAGCCAATATTGGCCGATTCGTGACCGTGTTGACGGAGTTTTTGGACCAATCCAAGTTCATCGTTGTGACGCACAGTAAAAAAACCATGACTGCGGCGACAACGTTGTACGGTGTCACGATGCAAGAGTCCGGGGTCAGCAAACAAGTCTCGATTCGGTTCGAAGATGTCAGCGAAGACGGACAAATCAACGCCGCGTAAACGCGATTTCTTTCTCGCGATGGGGGCGATGTCGGGGAAGTTGCCAATGCGTCTTCGTGTGCACCGGCCGCGGTGGGCTCGTTCACGATCCAAGATTGGAAACGTTCCCGGGGATCTGTCGAGCGATGTTTCGACGAAAAAGAAAGACACCGTTCCCAGCCACATTCGTGTCATCCAGTACGACGGACGAACGCACACCAACGAAGTCGTCGAATCGATCGATAACGAGGACTCGGACAATCCAGACATCGTGACCTGGATCGATTTGCATGGCATCCGTGACATGGAGGCACTGCGTTCGCTTGGGCGACGATTCGGTTTGCACCCACTCGCGTTGGAAGACGTGGTGCAGATGGATCAACATGCAAAAATGGAACGCTACGGCGAGACGTTGTTTTTTATCGCCAGGATGCCGGTTGGCGACAATGGTTTTCAGACCGAACAAGTCAGCATTTTCTTGGTCGGCAACACCGTCATCACCATTCAGGAGAAGGTCGGGGATTGCCTCGATCCCGTTCGCGATCGAATTTCGCGGGCAATGGGACGTATTCGAGATCGCGGGGCGGACTACCTGGTCTACGCCGTTATCGATGCAATCATCGATGGCTATTTCCCGATCATTGATCGTTACGAAAGCCATTTGTCTGAGATGGCGGAATTGCTTCAGGATGCGGACAACGACAATCTTCCGATGCATTTGCACCACATACGGGCGGACTTGTTGTCGATTCGAAAGACGGTTCAGCAACACCGAGACGCGTTGCGGTTGTTGCTGCGGGAAGGTGACGGCATTTTGGCCAATGACACGCGTTTGTATCTCCGAGATTGCCAGGACCATATCGGGCAATTGATGGAAGCAGCGGACACCGACCGCGAGACATGCGGCGAATTGCGAGAGCTGTATTTTGCGTTGTTGGGGCAAAAAAATAATGACGTGATGAAAGTGCTCACGATCATCGCAACGCTTTTCATCCCAATGAGTTTTGTCGCTGGGATCTATGGGATGAACTTCGACCAGAAAGCATCGCCCCTGAATATGCCCGAACTGGAATGGAGTTTTGGTTACCCGTTCGCTCTTTCAGTGATGATGGTTTTGGCATTGAGTCTGCTGTACTTCTTGTACCGCAAGGGATGGTTGTGGTAGCCGCCCCGGTTTCGATTGGCCCGCTTCTAAGGCTCATTGCGGGCGAATTCGCCCAGTGAAAGGGCCTTCGGATCGTGCGAACGTTAGGTGGTGAGACAGCCCTTCGGGGCGTAGAATCTGGGCCCACTGATTCGACCTGTCTCCCCGTTCTCCCCGGTGCGATCTCATCATGACTTCTGGTTCCAAACCTGTTTCGTCCCCATCCATGACCGTCGACGAAGCCTTGGCCGCAATCGATCAAGCTTGCCAAGAAAAGAAACTGACCGCTGGAGCCGTTGAAAACATTCGATCTTGGTTGACCGAAGATCGTTACCGCGATTATCGCGACCAAACCATTCAACACATCGCCGATGGCATGTGGCAAAAATTGGATGACGTTTTTTGGACGATTATCCCCTTCGGTACCGGAGGACGTCGCGGCCGGATGTACGAAATCGGATCCAACGCGATCAATGACCGAACGATCGGCGAAAGTGCACAAGGTTTGGCGGACTACGTGGTTCAGTATCACGGCGGTGCCAAGCAACTCTCATGTGCGATCGCCTACGACACGCGTCACAAATCTCGTCACTTCACCGAGCTGTGTGCCGGCATCATGGTCGCCGCCGGTTTCAAGGTTTATCTGCTGGATGATTACCGCGCGACGCCACAGTTGTCATTTGCCGTGCGTCATTTGAACTGCGATTGCGGAATCATGGTGACGGCCAGTCACAACCCGCCGAGTGACAATGCGGTGAAGGTCTATTGGTCCACGGGCGGTCAAGTTTTGCCTCCGCACGACAAAGCAATCATTGACGGCGTGATGAGCTGCCAAGAAATTCGTGCGACTCCTTTCGCGGAAGCAATGGCCGATGGACGTATCGAAGTGGTCACTGACCAAATCGATGCGGCTTTCATTGACGCCGCGTCACAGTGTGCATTCGAAGGTTCGCGTGATGTCAAAGTTCTTTACTCGCCACTGCACGGTGTCGGCGAAGAAGCCGTTGTTCCGTTGATGAAGCGAGACGGTTTTACGCAGCTGGACGTCTACGAAGGGCACCGTGAAAAAAGTGGAGACTTCCCGAATGTTCCCGGGCATGTTTCCAACCCCGAGAACGCGGCTGTTTTCGAAGCTCCCATCGAAACGGCGCGTGCAGGCGGATATGACCTGGTTTTGGCAACCGATCCCGATTGCGATCGGTTGGGCGTGGCCGCTCCGCTGACGACCGATCCCAGCGGCGAATGGGGGACGTTCACCGGAAACCAGATCGCAGCATTGCTGGCCGCCTATGTGCTGGAGCAAACGGTGAAGTCAGGCAAACTGACCGAACGTTCCTACGTCATCAAGACCTTGGTCACCACCGAATTGGTTCGCCGGATCGCCGAGTCGCACGGTGCACGCTGCGTTGGTGATCTGTTGGTCGGATACAAATACATCGCTGAGGCGATGGACCGCGAAGGTCCCGAAGATTTCGTGTATGGATGTGAGGAATCACACGGCTACCTCGTCGGCACGTACGCACGCGACAAAGATGGCGCGGTCGCTTGCATGTTGATGGGTGAGCTGGCGGCGAAGTTGAAAGCCGAAGGCAAGTCGATGCACGAGTACATGGCGGGCTTGTACAGCAAACACGGTTTGCATCGTGAGAATTTGATCAACGTGTTCATGGAAGGCAGCGAAGGGATGGCTGCGATGCAAGGCTTGATGAAAGCTTTCCGAGCCGAGCCACCAAAATCGCTGGGCGGAATCGCGGTCTCTCAAGTGCGAGACTACGGCAGTGCAACGATCCTGAATGTGGCCGAAGGATCCACTTCACCGCTGGAAGGTCCAAGTGGAAACTTGGTGATCATGGATTTGGAGATGGACGGCAACTACGTCGCTGTTCGCCCCAGTGGCACCGAGCCCAAAGTGAAATTCTATGTGTTCACCCGCTTGGAAGCCGCCGAGTCGCAGGACGCGAGTGCGGCGGACATCAAACTGTCCGATCGCTTGCGTGCCATCGAAGAAGACGTCCGCGACTTCGCCCGCCTGCACTCGTGAGACACGTGGATTCAACTCAGCGATTGAGCGAGTAGAGGACCAAGCCCGCCAGAATTCGGGCGGCGTCGGTGGTGTTGTAGCCGGGGCACTGGACCGAGTTTTGAGACTCCAGTGCACAACTGAGATCGAGCGGTGAGTAGTACACCGCGGCTTGGTCGTCGACTTGAAGTAAATCGACAATCGGTGTTGATCGCACTCGACTGATTTTGAGCGACTGGTTTTTCTGACGTTCGCCAGATTGGTTGGTTCGCCGGATGGTGACGTCGCTCAGGTCGTAGCCGCCATATCGTGTTGTCCAGGCGGGATGTTCTTGTTCCATCGGCTCGAATGATTCGCCCGAAAACAGGTCGGCGAGTTGCGTGCGGATGGATGTCCCAAACGCTTCGTTGCCGCAGATGGGGCTGGCGATGATGATGCCACCTCGGGATGCAAACGCTCGCAACGCATCTTTCTCTGACGGTTTGAGGTTCACCGCGGTTTGTCCGTGTAAATACAGCACTCCCACGCGGGCCAATGATTCCTCGGTCAGCTCAATCGGATCGTTCACGGCGATGACTTCGATCGCCAATTTTTCGCGGATCAGCGTGGCGGCATTCGGAAGGGCTCGCAGGGCTTGTTTCTCGCCCGCACCAAGTGCACCGACAGCGATTGGGATAGCCCCGCGTGTGGGCGGAGGTGCGGTTGATCCATCGATGATCGATGTTGCATCGAGCTTGTTTTTGAGCTCTCGTCCGGTGGCATAAGCGATGATGTTTTCGCCGATCGAAATGCCCGCTTCAATTTGAGGTCGCAGGGCGGCTGGCATGTCGCCGTTGCGGAGAAGTGGTCCGCTGTGTTGCCATCGACACGACAAACTACGCGGCGAATAGAACACCGGTGTTCGGCAACAAGCACCGATGCCGTAAACCCAGTAGTCCGTGCCGATTTCCGTCGGATCAACGGGGCGTTCGGCAAACCAAACCGGATGGGACGGGGGCAAGCGTTCGAGTTGGTTGCCGGGAAACCATCGTTGACTGAGGTCGATCACGCTCGCTTGAAAACCGGAAGCATCGCCACATCCGTCTCCGCCGATCGCATCGAACAAAATCGTTCCACCTTGATCGATGTATTGCTTCAGTGTGTCGACCAGTTCATTGCTGAATTGCATTCTCTGCGAGCCACGAATCACGATCACGGGAACTCGCAAGAGATCGGCGACCGTTGCGCCTTCGGCTTGGATCGTTTGCCAGGTTAGCTCCTGCGACCAATCGCGTTCGACATGTCGCACCAGTTGTTTGAGAGAAGTCGAGAACGGAAGCGAGGCGGTGTTGTTCGCGTCGAGGGTTCGAAGCGATGGGTGGTCGAGTTGGCCCACCACGACTTGTCGTTTGCCTTTGGAAAGGAACAGCAACGCGAACGAGGTGGCAACTTCCCGTTTGCTTTCAGCGGGCCCCGATCCGATCCAGAACCCGCGAAACGCATCTTGGAGATTGACCAAATGTTCGGCGCCTTCGCGGTACCAATCGTGTCCGCCAATCAAGCGACGACCCGACAATCGCCCGACGCGTTCGATGGCATACAGGTAATAGAAGTCGCTCGACAATGTGCTGCCCGGGTTGGTTTCCACCGTGAAAATATTGCTGAGAAACTGAAAGCCATTTTCAATCGCGGGATCACCGGTCTGTTCGTTGCAGCACTGAAGTGTCTTTTGATCGCTTTGGAGTGTGCTCAAAGCATCTTGCGCGATCAGCAACGAACCGATTCCTGCGCAGGTCATGCTTCCCGTTGGATCATTGGATCGGTATGGCCACCCTCCGCGTTGCAATTGCAAATTCCGCCAATAGGCTTGAGCTCGTTGGAACACGGCTGGCTCAACTTCCACGCCTCGGTTGACGGCTTCCCCGAGAGCCAGCAGCGCAAACTGACTGTTCGATGGGTCGCCATCGCCTTTGCGATCGCCGTAGTCCCACGCTCCCGGATTTCGCGAATTGGCGGCTTTTTGATTGGCGGTCAACCAAGCGACATTGCGACGAATTCGAGGCAGGTCACCGAGAGCACCGACTTGGCAGAAGACCAATGTTTGCAGGCTGACGGCGTAGGTTTGTGTGGGTTCATAGCGGCGAAGGTAATTCAGTGCTCGGACCATATCCGGGTCGTTGCGGGACACACCCGCGTTGAGCCACGCCAGGGTGCAAAGTGCGGACAGGCCGCAAGATTGCCCCGTAAACTCGTCCCATCCTCCCCGGTCGGTTTGTGACTTGCGAAGGTATTCGACTCCGCGATCAATCGCTCGCTGTACCGTGGGAGCATCGATGCGAGCGTGGTTGTTTTGTGCGGTGCAGTGCTGAGCGGAATTCGAGATTGTGGTGACGATGCAAAGCACAACGATGATTGCACACCGATATCGCTTGCTTGCCGCAAGGCGTAAACTGCGAAGACTCCCGCATGCGAGCATTTGGCTGGATTGGTTTGGATTCACAACGCCATCAAGTTGAGCCGTGCGGTGACAACCCGTGTGACTCGATACATTGTGATTTGGACTGTGATTCATGGCTGATCCTTCGGTTCCGACCCCTCCACCGATGAACCCCGCCGCAGGAAATGCAGCGTCAAATGCGAGTTCAGGTGATGCGTCCAAGCCACGCAATTTGGCCGACGTGTTGCGAGAGTTCTCGGAACACCAACAAAAGATGCGGGATGAGTTGGCAAAGGTCATTGTGGGCCAAACAGACACGATCGAACAGTTGCTAGCGGCCATCTTTACTCGAGGGCACTGTTTACTCGAGGGTGTACCGGGGCTGGCCAAGACTTTGATGGTCAGCACGCTCGCGAATATTTTGGATGTGTCGTTTAAGCGGGTTCAGTTCACGCCTGACTTGATGCCGTCTGACATCACCGGGACTCAAGTGATGGAAGAAGATGAAACGGGACGGCGAAGTTTCCGATTCGTTGAGGGACCGATTTTCGCCAACATTCTGCTGGCCGACGAGATCAACCGAACGCCACCGAAAACCCAGGCGGCTTTGTTGGAGGCGATGCAGGAACGTCAGGTGTCGGTGGGGCGGGAAACGCACGCTCTTCCTGAGCCGTTTTTCACGATTGCGACGCAGAACCCGGTGGAGCAAGAAGGCACCTACCCACTGCCGGAAGCCCAACTCGATCGATTCATGTTCAACATCAAGATCGATTATCCCTCGGCAGAGGAAGAAGAGAAGATTCTGATGGCGACCACGCGAGGCGAGTCGGCGACGGTGAACAAGATTCTTTCCGCACGAGCGATTCTGAACTGTCAAAAATTGGTCAGCAGCATCGCGGCCGGACCACTCGTCATCCGATACGCGGCCCAGCTCGTTCGGGCGACGCGGCCTTCGGATGAGTCCGCTCCCAAGTATGTTCAAGAACTCGTCGATTGGGGGGCCGGACCTCGTGCCGGGCAAAACTTGATCGCCGGTGGGAAGGCCATCGCGGCGATGAATGGCCGGTTTAGCGTGGAGCCAGGCGACATCCAGAAAATTGCTTTGCCGGTGTTGCGTCACCGGATTGCGACCAACTTCCAGGCGCAAGCCGAGGGGATGAATACAGATTCTGTGATTCAACGTCTATTAAGTGACATCCCAATTCCGGAACCAGCTAAAATGGAACGCTCTAAATGACGAGGTTTTGTGGGTGCCATGAGTTCGTTGCGGCGTGACGGTCGAAGCGGCAAACAAGTTGTGTTCCCAAACCGAGTCACTCCCGCCTGATGCCCACCCGACAAATTTCTGCCATGTCGTATCGCTCGCAAATCCAATCGAAATGCCACCATGCGCGATCGCTGCAAGCAAGCGTCTGTGAAAAAGGTGTCAGGTACCTTTTTGGTGCGATAGGCAAAATACCTAGTTTGCCAAAAAGGTACCTGACACCTTTTTTGATGTTGTTGGCAGTGACTTGTTGGGCGGACGATGAATCGGATCAGCGTGAGTTCTTTGAGAATCGCATTCGACCGTTGTTGAGCGAACATTGCTACGAGTGCCACGGATCGGATGTTGATGAGCGGCAGGGCAGCCTGCGAGTCGACCACGGGTCGTTTTTGTTGAGCGGTGGCGACTCGGGACCGGCCGTGATCGCGGGCGAGGTCGATGACAGTTTGTTGATCGAGGCGGTTCGTTTCGAATCCTACGAGATGCCCCCTTCGGGCAAACTTTCCGATGACGATATCGGGGCACTGGAAAAGTGGATTGCTGAAGGAGCCTATTGGCCAGAGGAACCGTTGCCAGAAGGAGCCGATGGCGAGGTTAGTTCGTTCGACTTGGACGACCGTCGCGAAAACCATTGGGCGTGGCAGCCAGTCCGTGACAGTGCACCACCGGCGGTCAGCAATTCGGATTGGACTCGTGATTCAATCGATCGATTCATTTTGGCGAGTCTAGAAGACGCTGGACTTTCGCCACCAAATCCCGCCGACCGCAAGACGTTGGTGCGTCGGTTGACGTTTGCTTTGACTGGTTTGCCGCCGACGCCGGGAGAGGTTGCGAAATTCGAAAGTGATTCACGTCCAGACGCGATGCATCGTTTGCTGGACCGGCTGATCGCTTCGCCCGAGTTTGGGAACCGATGGGGCCGACATTGGTTGGACTTGGTTCGCTATGCTGAGTCGCGCGGGCACGAGTTTGACGCCGACATTCCGAACGCGTCGCAGTACCGCGATTATGTCGTGCGAGGACTCAATTCGGATGTCCCGTACGACCAATGGGTACGAGAGCACATCGCCGGCGATCTGATGACTCAGCCACGAATGAGTTATCAAGGACCCGATGGTGGAACCCCGTTCAATGAATCAATTTTGGGAACGGGTTTTTGGCATCTGGGCGAATGGGTTCACTCACCCGTTGATATTCGAAAAGACGAATCCGATCGCATCGACAACATGATCGATGTGATGTCGAAGACATTCCAAGGCGTCACAGTCGCATGTGCTCGATGTCACGACCATAAGTTCGATGCCATCTCGACGGCCGATTACTACTCGTTGTCGGGATTCCTGCAAAGCAGCGACTACGCCGAAATTCGTTTTGACACGATCGAACACAATCGTCGCGTGGCAAGTGACCTTCAGGAGCTGGACGAAACCTATCGCAAAAAGTTTGCGACCACGTTTGCGGATCTGTATCACACTGCTGAGCTTGAGAAGTTGGATGCCGACTGGCCCGAAGCGGTCGTGAATTCGTTTGATCAATTCAAATCGGAGGACTTTCGGCAGAACGGTTTCATCTTTGGCTCCGGACCTCTTGCCGCGGGCGAACCGCAATTGCACCTGCCGTCCGAGGCGAGTTCTGCTGATGCAGAATCAATCGCTCAGCACTTGGTCGTGCTGACAAGGAATTCAGTTGCGAAGAACGATAAGGCTTGGAACGGATTGGAGTCCATTCGATCTAAGGCAACTAACGCGAGAGGAAAGTTAAAGGCTTACCCGCGTCCAGGTCGAACGCTGCGTTTGCCGACGTTCGAATTGACCGAGCCAGTTGTTTCGATTCGGCTTCGTGGAACCGGTAACGTTTTCGCATGTGTTGACTCGCACCGTTTGGTGGATGGTCCGTTGCATGGCGAATCCATCGTCAAGTTCAAAGAAGTCGATGGCTGGGTTCAAATGAATCTTGGTCGATACATCGGCCATCGATTGCACCTGGAGTTCACACCCGCGGAAGACCAAAGCATCGAAATCCTTTGTGTCGCTCAGTCTTCCAAGGAGGATCTCAGTGCGACGCGGAAAGATATCCAACGTCGAATCGACGCGGAAGCGGAACGAGTTGCTTCGTTGGAAGAGACGATTCGAGAGCGTGTCGCCTCGGATGAATCGATTCGATCGGACGTTGTTCAGTGGCAATCCGAGTGGTTGACCCAGCGTCAGAAATTGGCCTCACAAATTCGAAAGCGATCGCGATTAGCGGTTGGCATGATCGACGGCAGCGGTGAGGACGCGGCAATCTTGATTCGCGGCAACTCTTCCAGTGAAGGTGACATTGAACCTCGGCATTTTTTGACCGCCATCACGGGCGGTGAACGCATCGGCGACGCAACCGGGAGTGGTCGTTTGGAACTTGCCGATCAGATCAACGATCCGAACAATCCGCTGACGTCTCGTGTGATCACCAATCGCTTATGGCATCATCTTTTGGGACGAGGCATTGTGCCGACCACGGACGATTTCGGTGTGTTGGGGATGCGTCCGACCCATCCGGAATTGCTAGATCATCTTGCCACGGACTTTGATCGTCATGGGCGCCATCTAAAGTGGATGATTCGGCGAATCGCTCTGACAAGCACCTATCAGATGTCGATGCAAAGTGTCTCTGAAGAGATGGCTTTGCACGCTAAATCAGTTGACCCCAAGAACGAGTTGCTGCATCAAAGCAATCTGCACCGACTGGAGGGAGAGGTCATTCGGGATAGTTTGTTAGCGATCTCCGATCAACTTGATCGATCGTTGGAGGGCGATTCGGTGCCGATTCGTTTGACATCGTTCATGAACGGTCGAGGGCGTCCGGCGAAGAGTGGTCCACTAGATGGTGACCGGCGCCGATCGATCTACTTGGCCGTCCGGCGGAATTTTCTGTCACCGATGATGAGCGTGTTTGATACACCCAATCCGTTCAGCACGATGGGGCGTCGCAATGCGTCCAACGTTCCCGCCCAAGCACTGGTGATGCTGAACGATCCATTGGTGAAGAAACAATCGCAATTGTTTGCCGAGAGGGCGATGCGAGAAGTGCCACCGACTCATTCATCTGGTTCCGGCGAGTCCTCGCGATCGGTCGATACGAAGATGGTCGAGCAGCGAATCGACTGGATGTTCTGGACCGCGCTCGGGCGTCCTGCGGAGGCGGCCGAATTGGATTCCATTCGGGAATACATACAGGCATCGAGTGAGACTACGGGAGCGACCGTGGATGATGTCTCGTTGTGGGCCAACGTGGCTCATGCCATCGTCAACACCAAAGAATTTATATTTGTGCCATGACCGGTTTATCAACTTTCGGACATCCGTCGATCAGTC